>CAWJLH010000009.1:0-182500 GCA_963843665.1 uncultured Caryophanaceae bacterium | reverse complement strand
CCAGACCACCAGTTAAGGTCCCCAAGTATTCGTTAAGTGGAAAAGGATGTGGCGTTGCCCAGACAACCAGGATGTTGGCTTAGAAGCAGCCATCATTTAAAGAGTGCGTAATAGCTCACTGGTCGAGTGGCGCTGCGCCGAAAATGTACCGGGGCTAAACGAATCACCGAAACTGTGGATTGACACCTAAGGTGTCAGTGGTAGGAGAGCGTTCCAAGGGCGTTGAAGCTGGACCGTAAGGACTGGTGGAGCGCTTGGAAGTGAGAATGCCGGTATGAGTAGCGAAAGAAGGGTGAGAATCCCTTCCACCGAATGCCTAAGGTTTCCTGAGGAAGGCTCGTCCGCTCAGGGTTAGTCGGGACCTAAGTCGAGGCCGAAAGGCGTAGACGATGGACAACAGGTTGATATTCCTGTACCACCTCCCCGCCGTTTGAGCAATGGGGGGACGCAGTAGGATAGGGTGAGCGCGCTGTTGGTTATGCGCGTCTAAGCAGTGAGGTGTGGAATGAGGCAAATCCCGTTCCTATAACATTGAGCTGTGATAGCAAGGGGAGTATTCCCTGGAGTCCCTGATTTCACGCTGCCAAGAAAAGCCTCTAGCGAGGCGGGAGGTGCCCGTACCGCAAACCGACACAGGTAGGCGAGGAGAGAATCCTAAGGTGATCGAGAGAACTCTCGTTAAGGAACTCGGCAAAATGACCCCGTAACTTCGGGAGAAGGGGTGCTCTGGTAGGGTGTTAAAGCCCGAGAGAGCCGCAGTGAATAGGCCCAGGCGACTGTTTAGCAAAAACACAGGTCTCTGCAAAACCGCAAGGTGAAGTATAGGGGCTGACGCCTGCCCGGTGCTGGAAGGTTAAGAGGAGAGGTCAGCGCAAGCGAAGCTTCGAATTGAAGCCCCAGTAAACGGCGGCCGTAACTATAACGGTCCTAAGGTAGCGAAATTCCTTGTCGGGTAAGTTCCGACCCGCACGAAAGGCGTAACGATCTGGGCACTGTCTCAACGAGAGACTCGGTGAAATTATAATACCTGTGAAGATGCAGGTTACCCGCGACAGGACGGAAAGACCCCGTGGAGCTTTACTGTAACCTGATATTGAATTCCGATGCAGCCTGTACAGGATAGGTAGGAGCCTTAGATTCCGGAGCGCCAGCTTCGGAGGAGGCGTTGGTGGGATACTACCCTGGCTGTATTGGACTTCTAACCCATGCCCCTTATCGGGGCAGGAGACAGTGTCAGGCGGACAGTTTGACTGGGGCGGTCGCCTCCTAAAGTGTAACGGAGGCGCCCAAAGGTTCCCTCAGAATGGTTGGACATCATTCGTAGAGTGCAAAGGCATAAGGGAGCTTGACTGCGAGACCTACAAGTCGAGCAGGGTCGAAAGACGGGCTTAGTGATCCGGTGGTTCCGCATGGAAGGGCCATCGCTCAACGGATAAAAGCTACCCCGGGGATAACAGGCTTATCTCCCCCAAGAGTCCACATCGACGGGGAGGTTTGGCACCTCGATGTCGGCTCATCGCATCCTGGGGCTGTAGTCGGTCCCAAGGGTTGGGCTGTTCGCCCATTAAAGCGGTACGCGAGCTGGGTTCAGAACGTCGTGAGACAGTTCGGTCCCTATCCGTCGCGGGCGCAGGAAATTTGAGAGGAGCTGTCCTTAGTACGAGAGGACCGGGATGGACACACCGCTGGTGTACCAGTTGTCTTGCCAAAGGCATCGCTGGGTAGCTATGTGTGGACGGGATAAATGCTGAAAGCATCTAAGCATGAAGCCCCCCTCGAGATGAGATTTCCCATTACGCAAGTAAGTAAGATCCCTCAAAGAAGATGAGGTTGATAGGTCTGGGGTGGAAGCGCGGCGACGTGTGGAGCTGACAGATACTAATCGATCGAGGACTTAACCTTAATTAAAAAGGGCACGGTTGGCCCTGGTTTTTGCAAAATGTCTATTTTATCCGGTTTTGAGCGAACAAAATAAATTATTTTGTAAAAACGCTTGCAATATCTGCTAGACATGATATAATAGTTAATGTCTTGTGAGAAAAGTCCAGTGATGATGGCGAAGAGGTCACACCCGTTCCCATACCGAACACGGAAGTTAAGCTCTTCAGCGCCGATGGTAGTTGGGGGATTCCCCCTGCAAGAGTAGGACATCGCTGGGCTGTCAATTCTCAGATATAGGATTGATTGTACGATTCAGTACATTATTCCGCAGTAGCTCAGTGGTAGAGCAATCGGCTGTTAACCGATCGGTCGTAGGTTCGAATCCTACCTGCGGAGCCAATTGGAGAGCTGTCCGAGTGGCCGAAGGAGCACGATTGGAAATCGTGTAGGCGGCTAACGCTGTCTCAAGGGTTCAAATCCCTTGCTCTCCGCCAGTTTATATTTGTATAGTATGGCCCCTTGGTCAAGCGGTTAAGACACCGCCCTTTCACGGCGGTAACACGGGTTCGAATCCCGTAGGGGTCACCATATTAATTTAAAAGATGTAATAAAAAGTGAAATAAGTAGATTGAAATACTTACCCAGGAGGATTAGCTCAGCTGGGAGAGCACCTGCCTTACAAGCAGGGGGTCGGCGGTTCGAGCCCGTCATCCTCCACCATTATCTCTATAAGATGAATAACTAATATTGTCGCGGGGTGGAGCAGTGGTAGCTCGTCGGGCTCATAACCCGAAGGTCGCAGGTTCAAATCCTGCCCCCGCAACCAAATGGTCCCGTGGTGTAGCGGTTAACATGCCTGCCTGTCACGCAGGAGATCGCCGGTTCGATCCCGGTCGGGACCGCCATTTTTTTAGAAAAGAATATACATGTGGCTCAGTAGCTCAGTCGGTAGAGCAAAGGACTGAAAATCCTTGTGTCGGCGGTTCGATTCCGTCCTGAGCCACCATTAATTCACCGTGCCGGTGTAGCTCAATTGGTAGAGCAACTGACTTGTAATCAGTAGGTTGAGGGTTCAAGTCCTTTCGCCGGCACCATAGATAGACCTTTTTGGTGGGGTAGCGAAGTGGCTAAACGCGGCGGACTGTAAATCCGCTCCCTCCGGGTTCGGCGGTTCGAATCCGTCCCCCACCACCATACAGGGGCATAGTTTAACGGTAGAATAGAGGTCTCCAAAACCTTTGGTGTGGGTTCGATTCCTACTGCCCCTGCCAATTTTCACAATTTCATTATAATGGCGGTTGTGGCGAAGTGGTTAACGCATCGGATTGTGGTTCCGACATTCGGGGGTTCGATTCCCCTCAGTCGCCCCATGATTTTTAAAATGAATAGTTAGTATGGCGGTCGTGGCGAAGTGGTTAACGCATCGGATTGTGGTTCCGACATTCGGGGGTTCGATTCCCCTCGTCCGCCCCATTTGTTTTTTGGGGTATAGCCAAGCGGTAAGGCAACGGACTTTGACTCCGTCATTCGTTGGTTCGAATCCAGCTACCCCAGTTTTTGCGGAAGTAGTTCAGTGGTAGAATACGACCTTGCCAAGGTCGGGGTCGCGGGTTCGAATCCCGTCTTCCGCTCCACTTTTTCTACGGCGGCATAGCCAAGCGGTAAGGCACGGGTCTGCAACACCCTTACCACCGGTTCGATTCCGGTTGCCGCCTCCAATTTTCTTGTGACCCGCAAAAAGAGAAGAATTTAATAATATGCCCGAGTGGTGGAATGGCAGACACGTCGCACTCAAAATGCGATGCCGCGAGGCGTGCCGGTTCAAGTCCGGCCTCGGGTATCAAGTGAAAAAGACACAACTTCGGTTGTGTCTTTTTCCATTTTCCGCGTAATCCGTCTAGCAGTTTCATGACAGATGTCTATGTAAATAAAAACAAAATCGCTCCTAACCGCCGAAGCGGAAGGAGCGATTTTCATAGAGGGGACCCGGTGACACTCTTAAGGGTTGTCCATTGCAATTGCCTTAGTTGGTCATTGGAGATTGGTAACAAAGTAAATGGGTACAGGTCATTGGTTTGTCGCATTTAAATTGATGTGATCCCCATACTATGCCTTGGGAAGGAGTCTCACCTTCCCAAGGTGTCAGAAGTATTTTGTATCATCAAACACTAAGGTGATGGAATAGTTTTTTGCATTAATAAGGTTGGATAATTTATGGGCATCTTTTTCAGTTTGCAATGCTTTTAACCGGTAATCTTCAGGTTCGAATAAGGCAACTCGGTATACTGTCGTACTTTCAGCGTAACCAAATTGGATCTCTTCTTTTTCAGACGAAGCAAGCTCTTTGTAAAAACGGGATTTGGCACGTAATTGGGTGGCAAGTTCTATCGCTTCTACAATGGCGAGCTGTTGGCCTTGGAAGTTGATTTCATGATCAATGTTCGCGCGATACATCAGGCGATCGAGTGTCCGACTATCCAAGCGCACTTCATCCATTTCGGTTTCAACATCTCGAAGCGTACGTGGACCTTTTTCGGGCGAATTGCCTTTTTCTACAGTAGTGAACGCGACACGTCTCATTTCAACTTCCAACTCGTGGATACGCTTTGTCAAAATGCTTTTCAATTTCACCGCTTCAGCAAGTGTAATGGTGGCCATCTGTTCATTCCTCCGATTCTAGCACAATATTAACTCAGTGTAATGGAAGTTTGTCCCTTATGCAAAATAGATGACTTTACGTCACCACCGCTTATGCTCGTGAACAAGTTTCCGCATGCGGTTGTCAATTCGAGCGCTTCTGTAGCGTCCATAGAGGGCCGTAGGTAGAAGATGTGGAGTGCTTCAGTCGTTTCTTCTGTTACAGCGGTTCTTACAGAGTCTACAAAAGGGCTACCAAAGGAGCTATAGTCATCTTTCAATAATAAAATATGGGATAGTGAATTAAAGCGGCCATTTAATCCATCGTAGCCGTCATCTTTAGTGCCAGATGTAACGGTGACATCACCGACGATTTCACTAAAGTCATAAATGCCAGCTGGGATTTCATGTTGTAATGAGAAGAAATTATTCAAATCTACGGCGGAGTGGAATGGTTGGATATAGTTCTGTTTTTTGATCCGTTTCATAAGTGCTTCTGTGGAATGCCGGTAACGATTTGGATCTGCTCCAAAGGATTTCCATACTGAACGCCATTCTTGAATACCGGGAAAATCAGTAAGCGCTTTGTCTTCAAGTTCAAAGAAAAGTTGTTCTTGAAATAATTGTAAGCGCCCTTTTAGCATTTGAGGCGATTCTGATACCGTAATTTTGGTATAATGGTTAATGCCCAATTTTAAGCCGGGCATGGTTTCTAAAAGTTGCTCATCCATTTCAATTTTCATTGACAACACCCTTTTTATAATTAATTTTAAGTTAATCTTATCATAGAGGAGGCGGTACGGTGTGAATGCTGTTCGATTACAGCAGTCGGTCAGGGAGTATGCACAGTCCATTGGCATCGATAAGATCGGTTTTACCACAGCTGCCCCTTTCCGGGAACTGAAAAACCGTTTGAAGCGGCAGCAGGAGCTCGGCTACCAATCTGGATTTGAAGAAAAGGATCTTGATAAGCGGACCGAGCCAGCATTACTGCTTGATCAGGCAGAGAGCATCATTTCAATTGCAATTGCCTATCCGTCCAAGATGTCGAATTCGCCTAAAGGGAAGAAAGGCGAGCGGCGCGGGATATTTTGTCGGGCGTCATGGGGAATCGATTATCATACAGTTCTTCGGGAAAAGCTAGCGCTATTGGAGGAATTCATTTTAAAAAATGTACCCCATGCCAAAGTCAGGTCTATGGTCGATACGGGGGAACTGGTCGATCGTGCTGTCGCAGAACGGGCGGGAATCGGCTGGTCGGCAAAGAACTGTTCAATTATCACACCGGAGTTCGGTTCGTATGTCTATTTAGGTGAAATGATTACGAACATTCCATTTGCACCGGATGATCCGATGGAAGATGAATGTGGGGATTGTACACTTTGCCTCGATGCTTGTCCGACGGGGGCATTGATCCAAGGAGGGCAATTGAATGCTCAGCGTTGCATCGCATTTCTAACACAGACGAAAAAGCCAATCCCTGAGGAGTTCCGTGCAAAAATCGGGAATCGGTTGTATGGATGTGATACGTGCCAAACGATTTGTCCGAAGAATAAGGGGAAGCATAATTTGCACCAACGTGCCTTCCAGCCGGATCCGGAACTCGCTAAACCGCTTTTGCAACCAATCCTTCGCCTTTCAAACCGCGAATTTAAAGAGAAATATGGACATGTATCCGGCTCATGGCGCGGAAAAAATCCGATTCAACGGAATGCGATTATTGCATTGGCACATTTCAAAGATGAATCGGCGGTACCTGAATTGATTGATATGCTGGATAAAGATCCGAGGCCTGTCATTCGTGGAACGATTGCATGGGCGTTAGGTGAAATAAGCACAGAAGAAGGTTATCAGGCGATCGAGGAAGCGTTGTTGAAGGAGCAAGATCCAGAAGTGCATGGTGAATTAGTCAAAGCGCTTGATAACTGGAGAGAAAGAGTCTAACTTTATTTAGCGTGTGGACTCCTGGCGAATAAAGTTAGACAGCCTCCGGGGAATGTAGTAGATTTTGAAAGGAGTCAATGAAGGCAGTCTAAGTTCGCGACGTCCTGAAACGACTGCATGACCAACTAGGGAAAGATGTAGTTCAATCTTTCCTCAGATGGCTTCGAGCTCAATTCAAAATCTGGTCACAACTACGCCGAGGTTTATTTGATGATTAGGAGGAAATTAGTATGGCCATACATGTTGCATTGTTTGAACCGCTCATCCCTGCCAATACCGGAAATATTGCGCGGACTTGTGCAGGAACAGGAACAAAACTTCATCTGATCAAACCGCTTGGATTTTCGACGGATGATAAGATGTTGAAAAGGGCGGGGCTCGATTATTGGGAACACGTCGATATTACATATCATGAGGGAATCCGTGAACTGTTTGCTGCCTACCCGGAAGCGGACTTTTATTTCTTGACGAAACACGGCGACAAACCGCATACGTCACACGATTATTCCGATTCCAAAAAAGATCTATTTTTCGTATTCGGGAAGGAGACAACTGGGCTTCCAGAAGACGTGCTACAGGAGAATAAGGAGCGATGCCTGCGACTCCCGATGAATGACAACATCCGATCGCTGAATTTATCGAATACGGCCGCGATCCTCATATACGAAGCGTTAAGGCAACAGAATTACCCGGGACTCGAATAATCCGGAGTGAAGTCGCCCATCCTAGACATGAAAAAAACGGGACAGCCCGAAAGCTGATCCCGTTTGAAGTGCTTATTTTTTAACTTTACCAGGCTTGTCTTCATAACCACCTGTAAGAATCGCGGATAGGAATGCGAAGCTAACAGCAATAATAAGAATTAGATTCATGGTATGTACCTCCCGTAAAATCGTTACAATCTCTTTCAAGTATACCCCAATTGGATAGGAATTGAAATGACTGTTTGAAAATATTGTGACAAAGACGGGAAAGTTGAAACTTTCCGCGTATCTATCCGTAAAGTATCTAACAACATTTTCGAGAGATTATTTTAGCGTACATCACGCTAAGAAAGTCCTAATGATTCGGAGGAAAAAAATAGATGAACTATTCTACAGCTATGAAATGGATTACGGCAATTGCAGAAGGCTTTCTAGCGATTCCAATTATTGGTGGTGCATTGGTCATCGGGACAGGCTATTCGGCGTTAGGAGTCATGTTTATACTCCATGCGATTACACTGATTCTGTCAATCCGGGATCGACAAGGAAAAGGTGCATCGATTCTGGGCCTCGTGACGAGCGTTGTGAGTGCCATCCCACTTATCGGTTGGTTCATGCATCTACTTACTGCAGTCGTCCTGTTCTTTTCGGCACTGACGTCACAACGCAATCCGTCATGATAAAAGAAAACGCCCTTCCGCGTAAAGCGGAAAGGGCGTTTTCTTAATGTCTATACTCCAGTCGCCAGATGCTCGGGTCATAAGTCAAGCCGACTCTGTGGCAAAGAATGCCACGCCGTCGACTCGCCTTATGCCTGTCGCATCTAAGCAGGCGCCCTACGCTTTTAATTAATGTGGCAAAAACAATAGCTGATAGGTGAACAACACTGCGAAAATGTATAACAGGACAGGCACTTGTTTCCCTTTCCCTTTGACGACTTTTAACAGCGGATATGTGATGAAACCTAGAGCAATTCCCGTCGCAATGCTTGAAGTGAGTGGCATTGTCAAAATAACAAGGAATGCCGGGAAAGCTTCGTCGAATGAATCCCAATCGATATGTTTGACGGAGCCGATCATCAGGCTTCCGACGATAATCAGTGCTGGGGCGGTAATCGCAGCCACACCGGACAAGGCACTGACAAATGGACCGAAAAACGCGGCGATGATGAAAAGGATGGCAACCGTCAATGAGGTTAAACCGGTACGTCCCCCTACGGCGACTCCTGACGAGGATTCGACATAAGTGGATGTCGGACTTGTCCCGAACATTGCCCCAGCTGTAGCGGCAACGGAATCGGCGAGTAAAGCCTGGCGTGCACGAGGCAGCGTATTTCCTTTCATCAGCCCAGCTTGTTTGGCGACACCGATCATCGTGCCGGTCGTGTCAAACAACGTAACAACGAGAAATGCAAAAACAATACCGTACAGACCATGCGAAATGACATCGCCAACTGCATGGATTGGATTCCAGACGATAATCCCTTCCGGCAGATGCGGCAATTGCCATGGAGAGCCTTCGAATTTGAGTTGACCGGTCACAACTGCGACAATCCCCGTCATGACCATGCCGATGAAAATGGAGCCGTAGACATTCAAAGTCATCAGGATAATTGTTACGAGGAGCCCGAACAGCGTCAGCAGTACAGGCGCTGAAGTGAGATCCCCAAGCATGACGAGATTCGATTCATGTGGCGCGACAAGACCCGATAATCGGAGACCGATAAAGGCGATGAATAAACCGATTCCCGCAGTTATAGCGAGTTTCAAGCTTTCCGGAATGGATTGAATTAGTTTTTCGCGGAAAGATGTTAAGGATAATAGGATGAACAATATCCCAGCGATAAACACCGCAGAAAAAGCGGCCATGTAATCGAGTTGTCCATCGGACGCCAAGACGACCGATGTAAAATAAGCATTCAAGCCCATACCCGGCGCAATGGCAATCGGATAATTGGCGAAGAGAGCCATCCACAATGTTCCGATGACGGCGGCGATGATGGTTGCAAGGAATACTTGATCAAATGGCACACCCGCATCTGACAGGATGATTGGATTGACAATGACGATATAAGCCATCGTTAAGAACGTAGTAAAGCCGGCAATTACTTCAGTTTTAACAGTTGTATGCTGTTCTTTTAGACGAAACACAAGGATACCCCTTTCAAAATACGAACGAAATGAATTACATTAACAATAATATTCGTTTTTACAGCAAAATTCAACTGTCAAGTTGAATTAGAAAACTCGTAAAATTCGAATGTGACTTGTACAATTGGGGTAGCGTGGACGAAAGGGGAAGATGGAAATGTCAAAAGTAGTGAAAGAAACAATCCAACTTGCAAATGGAATCGCTATGCCACAATTCGGGCTGGGCGTTTACAAAATGACCGAACCCGAACAGACCATCGAGGCCATTACATATGCAATCGAAACAGGCTACCGTGCAATCGATACCGCGGCCATTTATGAGAACGAAAAGGAAACCGGCGAGGCGATTCGCCATTCAGGCGTCCCGAGGGAGGAACTGTTCGTCACATCGAAAGTGTGGAACACCGATCAGGGGTATGATGAGACACTTCGCGCATTTGAAGCTTCGTTAGAGAAGCTTGGATTTGATTACTTGGATTTATATTTGACCCATTGGCCGGTAACCGGAAAATACGTAGACACCTATCGGGCAATCGAGCGGTTATACGATGAAAAATTGATTCGGGCAACAGGTGTCTCGAATCACCATGCCCATCATTTAGAAAAGGTTTTTACAAAAGCGAACATCGCGCCGATGGTCAATCAGATTGAAGTCCATCCACGCTTGACACAGGAACCGCTACGCGCGTTTTGCCGTGAACATGGCATTGCGGTAACGTCTTGGTCACCGCTTGCACGTGGACGGTTGCTCGACGAACCGACACTTCTGCAGATTGGCGAGCGGTTCGGCAAAACACCTGCACAAGTTATCATCCGCTGGCATTTGCAAAATGATCTCATTGTCATACCGAAGTCGGTAACGGCTGAACGGATCAAGACGAATAGCGAAGTGGCGGACTTCGAATTGACACTAGAGGATATGCAAACAATCGATGCACTTAATCGCAATGAACGGACAGGGACTGACCCGGATACGTATTAAGGTACAAAAAAGCCATGGAGAATTAACTCTCCATGGCTTTTCTACATCGTCTTCAGTTCAATTGTCGTCTGTTGTTCCGTAAACGGATGGATAAATGACAATGTCGTTGCAGTTAAGCAGTATTGTCCATCGTCCGTTTCGCTGCCGCCGTATAACGTATCCCCTTTGACAGGATTGCCGACATGAGACAAGTGCACGCGGATCTGATGGGTTCGACCTGTCTCGAGCCGTGCTTCTACAATCGTCGTTTCATCTTTTCGTTCAATCACTTGGAAATGGGTGACGGCGGCTTGTCCAGACGTTGACACAATCCGTTTCGACGGATGATGGCGGTCCCGACCGATGGGCAGCTTAATCGTACCTCTGGGCCTTTTCAAATAGCCGTCTACCTCTGCCGTATATTTTCTTGTGAGGTTGTTGTGCTCAATCATCCGGTCGAAAAGTGATTTTGCGATTGGATGCTTGGCAATGAGAACGACACCTGAAGTTCCTTTATCGAGACGATGGATATGTTCAGCATAGTTGCCGCCGCTTTTCCGAATATATGCCATGACGCGATTCATCAGTGTACCGGTGTCAGTCGGTCCATCGGGATGGGTTGCAATCCCCGCGGGTTTTACAACGGCCAGGATATGTTCATCCTCGAAAAGTGTATTTAGCCCACTTTTTTCATCTGAAATATACGTGGACGCTGCATCGGGAAATGTGAATACCAATTCGGTCCCCTCGGCAAGTGGGGCACGCCAGTCGTCTATTGGATTGCCATCCGAATCGAGCACACTTTTCGCCATACGCATCAGGTGGACTGTTTTTTTTCCACCTTGCCATTGTTCTTTAAGAAGCTGTTCGACCGTTAGCCCCGGTTGTTGCGTTTTATAATGAAATGACGTCATTTAACACATTCCTTCCAATACGTATTTCATCATTTACCTTCGAATTCCTTGAAAAATGCGCGGATGTTCTCTTCCGGTTGTGCACCTACCATCCGACCGACTTCTTTTCCATCTTCATAGTGGACGAGCGCAGGCCATGATTTGAATCTCATATTTTTCACTGACTTGTGTGTTCAAACTCAAGCATATTGTATTGCAGTACATTGACGTCCATTTCTTTAGCGATTGGCATCAGAGACCGGTGTCATTTGCATGCAGAATTGACATTCTGGGTGGAAATAATAAGCCGTCACCGACTCACCGGATTCGATTTTTTCGAAAAGTGTTTCTGGCAGGACGATGTTGTCATAATTTTCATCGCCAATCAAAGCGATTGTGGATGGCTTGAGATTGTCTGTTCCATATGGATTGTCCTTCAGCTTTGCTTCGTCCGATTTATTCGACAGGAAGACAATGAGTGCAAAGAAGGCAATGATGGCAACTCCGATAATGAGCAATTTCTTCAATTTAGTTCGACTCCTTTTGCCATTTCAACATGAAAAGGCTTGTGATTAAGATCAGTAAAAATGCGACCAGTGCCATGAAAGGAATGGTGATGAATCCTAGATAATTGACATATTGGCCAGTGCAAGACACATTTCCGCATACCGGCGCGCTGTCACTGAGGAAAGTGAGCTTTTGAATTCCATAATGATAGAGTGAAATACTTCCGCCGACCGCGGCAAAGACAGCTGTCGTCAAAGCGATTCGCGCATTTTTTTGGAATAAAGCAACTCCTGCAATGAGAACGATCGGATACATTAGAATCCGTTGATACCAACAAAGTGTGCAAGGTTCAAATTCCCGCACTTCGGAAAAGTATAAGGAACCCATCGTTGCAACGAATGCGGTAGCCCAAATGAAAATGAGAGCATTTTCCAGCCGCTTCTGCATACTACCGCCTCCTACATAATTGACTACATACTGATTATAGGGTGTCCCGAGTACCATGTAAAATATTATTAACTATCTGTTTGGTAGGCTATAATAGAGAAAAATAGGATTGAAAGGGGTGCGTCCGGTGAGTAAAGAGTTTGATTTGTCATCGTTTGAAGTCAGTATGGTCATCCGTCAGATGAAAGAGGATGATGTCAAGCGGATATTGAATATGCAGGAGCTTTGTTTTCCAGGGATGGATCCTTGGGAGGAAAGTCATCTGAAAAGCCATCTGGCGATTTTTCCTGAAGGACAGCTCATCGCTGAGTTGGACGGTGAAATCATCGGGTCATGCTCGAGCTTGATCATTAACTTCGACGAGTACGACGATCGACATACTTGGGATGACGTGACGGATGAGGGGTATATTACGAACCATAATCCGGACGGTTATAATATGTATGGCATCGAAGTGATGGTGCATCCAGGCTATCGGCGCATGAAAGTCGGTCAGCGTCTCTACGAAGCGCGGAAAGAGCTCGCGCGCGAACTCAACTTGAAGTCAATCATCATCGGCGGACGTATTCCGAACTACCACAAGTATTCCGCGGAAATGTCCCCACGGGAATATGTCGATTCGGTATCGCGCCATAAAATCTATGATCCAGTCCTGACGTTCCAGCTCATGAATGATTTTACATTAATGCGTGTCAATCCGAATTATTTGCCGGATGATAAAGCGTCGAAGAAATATGCGACGCTGATGGAATGGAATAATGTAGATTACAAGCCGCTAACGAAGCGTCATTTCAAAACGAGCTACCCCGTGCGGATTTGCGTCGTTCAATATCTGATGCGTAAAATCTCATCATTTGAGGAGATGGCCCATCAATGCGAATACTTCGTGGACGTCGCATCGGATGCAAATTCGGATTTTGTCGTCTTCCCGGAAATCTTCACAACCCAGCTCATGTCCTTCTTGGATGAACCTTCACCAAGTCAGGCAGTACGCAGAATGACGGAATACACACCGCAATACATTGAGTTGTTCACAAATCTGGCGGTGCGCTATAATATCAACATTATCGGCGGCTCCCATTTCGTACAGGAAGAAGACGAAGAGATATACAATATCGCGTATTTATTCCGACGCGATGGTTCAATCGAGAAACAATACAAGATTCACATTACCCCGAACGAGCGTAAATGGTGGGGAATCAGCGCAGGAGATGCAGTCCGTGTATTTGATACCGATTGTGGTAAAATCGCCATTCAGATTTGCTATGATATCGAATTCCCTGAACTTGCCCGAATTGCAACGGATATGGGTGCCAATATTATTTTCACGCCATTTTGTACGGAGGACCGCCAAGGCTATTTGCGTGTCCGTTACTGTGCTCAAGCCCGCGCGGTGGAAAACCAGATTTACACAGTTATATCCGGAACGGTCGGCAATTTGCCGCAGACGGAAAATATGGATATCCAATATGCGCAATCAGCCATATTCGCGCCGTCCGATTTCGAGTTTGCCAGGGACGGTATTGTAGGAGAGACAAATGCCAACTTAGAAATGGTACTCATCGGTGATGTCGACTTGGAAATATTGCGTCGTCAGCGTCAAGATGGCACGGTTAAGCAATTGAAAGATCGTCGTCATGACGTGTACCATATTGAATATAAGAAAGACTAAAAAGCTGCCATGTGCGCCAGAAGAAATTGGCGATACGTGGCAGCTTTTTTGAACTACTCTTTTTTATCATCCAATTCTTCTTGGACGGATTCCTTTTTAGGCTTTTCAATGGAAAGAAGTTTGTGTAAGTCATTCAGCAAATCAATGATTTTAAACAAACTTCCAGCAATAATTGCAAAGCCGATAATTCCCGCCAGGAGTGGGTCTACCGATACTAAGATAAATCCTAAAAAGGAAAATAAGATGATGACTAATAATAGAAACATGACCTGCCTCCATTTTTCATTGATGCGGTCCTAAGTGTACGTGAATAAAACAAAAGTAAAGGTGTTCTTTTAGGTAAGGATTTACCAACTAAAAGAACACCTCCTAATTAGATTGCTTTATTTCTGTTTCGAAGGATGTTTTCGTAAGGTTTTTGTGATTTTCTTCCACTTATCACGTTCCTCGCCTTGTGCGGCACGATCCCTTTTCCGATCGAGGAACGCCAATTCTTTTTGGAGCTTTACATAGCTCGCGTAGCGATCTTTCGGAAGTTCGCCTGTAGTAAGCGCTTCTTGGATGGCGCAGCCTGGTTCGTTGTTATGCTGGCAGTCATTGAACTTGCAAACATCCGCTAATGCCTCAATATCTTGGAATCCCGAATCAAGACTTTCCTGCGTATCCCACAGCTGGAATTCCCTCATTCCCGGTGTATCAATGAGGATGCCACCACCAGGGATTTTAATGAGTTCCCGATGGGTAGTTGTATGCCGGCCTTTATCGTCATCTTCACGAATGCCTTGTACAGTCATCGCCTCACCGCCACAAATAGCATTGGCGAGGGAAGACTTTCCGACACCTGATGAACCTAACAACGCCGCAGTCTTTCCATCTTTCAGCAAGGCGGTCAGCTCCTCAATCCCTTCTCCCGTCACATTGCTCACTGACAATACATCTGCGCCCAAAGCAATAGCCTGCGCTTCCTCCAAATAGGAAGAAGGATCATCACATACGTCCTTCTTTGTCAGGACGACAACGGGATTAGCCCCGGAATCATATGCGGCAACGAGATATCTTTCGAGTCGTCTGGAATTGAAATCCTTGTTCATCGACATGACGAGGAATACGATGTCTACGTTCACTGCGATGATCTGTTCCGCGATAGTGGAACCGGCTGCTTTCCTGGAGAAGAGGGATGTTCTCGGCATAATCGCATGAATGATGCCGCGTTCTTCACCGGGCATCTTTTCCAATGCGACCCAATCGCCGACAGCGGGGAAGTCCCGTCGTTCAAGCGCGTCATGTTGCATAGCGCCAGAACAGACGCAAAGCCATTCCCCTTCGGTGGTAATGACGCGGTACATCCGCTTATGTTCAAGCGTGACACGTCCGGGCACGCATTTCTTCATTTTTGAATGATTGTACATTTCTGCCCAATTTGTTTCATGGGTTTTATTCCAACCGTAATCGTTTAGTTTAATCATTTTGAATTCCTCCTGTTATGTGCATAGAACAAAAGCGCCCGGAGTCTAGACGTAAAGAAAAGCGTAAGCGCCTAGGTGCCGAAGCTGGTCAATAAAAAAAGCCGTGGGTCCTTCGATCGGACACCACGGCTTTCACGCGCATAACAGAATAAGCATACCGCTTTACAGAGGTATGGCAGGTGAAAGTATGGATCCGACCGATTTGACAATAGGTACAAAAATAGTAGCCATAAAACATCACCTGCTTTCTGTAAGATAGGTTAACGATAGCAAAACGTGTTGAGCCTGTCAATGATTGTTTGGCGGAATATTTGAGTAACTTTTGAATTTGCGAAGAAGATAACGCTTTATCGAAAGTAGACAATCCTCAAGCAGGCAGGCTACATCAAAACATCATGTTTACACAAAGAAAAAGCGCGACGCTCGTGTTAAGAGCGTCACGCTTTGTCAGGATTCCACGGACAGGTCCGGAATAACTTCTGTTTCTTCCTCATCCAGTTTGATAACTTCCAAGTATAGGATGTGATGGCCTTCGACGTCTTTGACCATGAATTCATAGCCCTGTTCGACAATCTTCTCGCCTTGGATTGCTTCGAAGCGTTGGGTCATGAACCAGCCGCCGATTGTATCGATATCCTCTTCATCGATTGAGATGCCGAGAATGGTGTTGACGCTTTCAATTAGCATCTTCGCGTCCAAAATATAATGATTTTCACTGATTTTTTGGACTTCCGGTATTTCATCCATATCGAACTCATCTTGGATATCACCGACGATTTCTTCCAGAATATCTTCGATTGTTACAAGTCCCGAAGTTCCTCCATACTCATCCATTAGAACGGCCATATGAATCCGTTCACGCTGGATCTTAAGAAGTAGATCCCCGATTGGAATCGTCTCGATGACGCGGATGATTGGCTGCATGTATTCAATGACAGAATGATCACCCGTTGAAGGGTCTTTAATGAACGCAGTCAATAGGTTTTTCATGTTGACGAGACCGATGACATGGTCTTTATCACCATCTGTTACAGGGTAACGTGTATATTGTTCGACACCTATCACTTCAAATACATCGTGCAATGTCATATCTTTTTCGATGGACATCATTTCCGTCCGTGGAGCCATAATTTCTTTGGCGATCCGGTCGTCAAATTCGAAAATCCGATTCACGTATTTGTATTCGGATTGATTGATCTCACCGCTTTTTAAACTGTCTGTTAAAATCAATCGAAGTTCTTCTTCAGTATGCGCGACTTCGGATTCTGACATGGATTTAAAACCTAAAAGTTTAATAAGGAATTGGGCGGAGCCATTCATTCCTCGTATAATAGGGTACGCGATGCGATAAAAAACAATAAGGGGTGTTGCAACAGATAGAGTAATTTCTTCTGCTTTTTGTATGGCAATCGTTTTTGGAGCTAATTCACCAACGACCACATGTAAAAATGTGACGATTGAAAAAGCGATAATATAAGAAACGATGTTTGTTGTACTTGCGGGTAGATTTAAACTTTCCCAAACGGGAGCCAACATAAGATTGACGGTAGGTTCACCAAGCATCCCAAGTCCAAGGGCGGTAATGGTGATTCCTAATTGACAAGCAGATAAGTACTCGTCCAGATTGCCAACTACTTTTCTAGCATTTATCGCTCTACGATTACCTTCGGCGATAAGCTGATCAATTCGTGTTGTCCGTACCTTTACAATTGCAAATTCACTCGCAACAAAAAATGCGGTGAGGGCGATCAAGACAGCAAATGCTGTCAATCGTATGGCAATTTCCAAATAATTACTTTGTCCCGCACCCGAATGAGGGGTAGAACAAAGTGTACACCTCCTGTAGTGGTAAAATAGTTAGTTAAGACAATGATAAATTATTTACGAGAAAAAAACAAATAGTTTCCACTTTCTGATGTATAAATTTTAGAGAATATGATAAAGAACAAACGGTGCCTGGCATTGAAGCGATTCAGCGCCTTCATAATTGATCGGTTATGCATTTTTCAAATCACTTGTGAAGAAGAGGAAGTCCGGCATTATGTATACACCATATGACGATATGACAAGAGGGACAATTGACACGAACCACAGTAAAAGCCTGGAAGAAGATACAAGACATGCTGTGCGCATAGAGGAAAATAAAACAATCGAATAACAGAACGCCCTGCACATAATTGTGCAGGGCGTTTGTCATTCTCCATATTTGAATTGCGTTTCTTTCCAAGCATGTTGTTCGTCAGGAACCCGGCTTTTGTCTTCGAAGACGTTTTCGGTTTTCTGGTTTTCCATTTTTAATTTTTCTTTTTCCACACGCAGCTCTTCGGGTGATTTCTCTTGGCTCATACGTATGCCTCCTCTTTGATGATTAGGCTTAGTATTCCCGGAATTCATGACATCAATCATAAACATGAAAAGTCATTAGTTCATGAAGCATTTTTTTTATATTTTCCTCGTCAGGCGGCGTTTTCCCAGACCAAACAATCGTCCCATCAGGCATATATTCACCGGTATATCTGACGTTGCGGAAGAAAAACGCAAATGTCCAACCGGGTAATTGTTTGTTGGCATACATTGGTTTGTAGCTAAAATGTTGTAGCATTAAAGCAACTCCTTTCATAAGATACAGCCCGGTCGCATAAAATTGGGAAAAGAATGCGAAAGGGTGCTAACTTGTTTGTCGATAAATTAAAGCAGGCGATCGAAGGCGAGTACAGAGATTATTATTTTTATAAATCGATGTACGATCTGACGGATAACCCGCTTTGGAAGGATTTTCTTCGGCATATGTATGAGGATGAAAAAAGCCATTACGAAATGTTCCAACAACTCTATTATATGATGACGGGGGCGTTTGTTCAAAATCCCAAGAAGCCGCTACCTTGTTATAACTTGAAAGAGTGCGTTCAGCGGGCATTGGTCGATGAGCTTGAAGGGGTTGAAATGTACAAGGAAATGTTGCTCACAGTTCCATTTCAACAAGCGTATAATCCGTTATTCATCGCCATGAATGATGAAATGGAGCATGCAATCCGCATGTCGACGATGTATAACGGAATGTGAGAAGTCTTCGCGTTTTTCCGTTCAGTTCCATTCTGTTATAATTGAATGTAACGATACGGAAAAAGGTGAAGCGATTGGATTTTTTATGGACTTTGTTATTTATGGCTTTCATCGGCGCGTTGATCGGGGGGATTACCAATCATCTTGCGATCAAAATGTTATTCAGGCCGCATGAAGCGAAATATATTGGTAAATGGCGTTTGCCATTTACACCGGGACTGATCCCGAGGCGGCGCGACGAATTGGCAATTCAGCTTGGTAAGACGGTAACGAACTATTTACTGACTCCGGAAACGTTTCGCAAGAAATTGCTGACAAACGATATGGAGAAGAAAGCGGAACATTTTATTCAACAGCAATTGGAAGAGCAAATCTTGCATTCAGGGAAAACGTTGAACGACTGGCTTGTGATTGCTGGTGCGACAAATGTCGCCGGGAAAGTGGAGCAAAAGGTGATGGAAGTACTGGATGCTCAGCTAAGCGCTGTTCGTGAAAAACTGACGTCGCGATCGGTGGAAGAGGTGCTGCCGGAAAAATGGCGGAGTGAAGCGGAAGAGCGCATTCCTGCTGTAACAACGTATATCCTTAGCAAGTCGGAGGCTTATTTTGCATCTGAAGAAGGAAAAGCGATGTTCCGGAAACTGATTGATGATTTTCTGGCAACGAAAGGTACATTAGGCAGTATGGTAAATATGTTTTTCGGGGAATCGGAATCGCTTGTCGGGAAAGTGCAAAAGGAAACATTGAAATTCGTAGCAGCACCAGGTACGTTCGATTTAGTGAACGGTTTGATTGGAAATGAGTGGGCAAGGTTGCAAAAACGGCCTGTTGAGGAATTATTTGCAGGCTTCGACTGGGACGGATTGTTCGGGTCGATTAAAGTGTATGCACAAAAAGAGCTTGCAATGGAAAGTCGCCTGGACAAGACGATCCGTGATTATTGGCCGGAAGGGGCGGACTGGACAGCCGTCAATGTTACTCCGAAATTGGTCAGCTTTGCATTTGATCAAGCGGAGCGCCAATTGGAGAAATCACTTGGAAAACTGAAATTAGATGATATGGTTAGAGAGCAAGTGGATGCATTTCCGGTTGCCATTTTGGAAGATCTTATGCTAGGCATTTCAAAGCGCGAGTTCAAAATGATTACAGTACTCGGCGCATTGCTCGGTGGGTTGATCGGAATCGTCCAAGGCCTGATCGTCTTTGCGACAAATCTATCCTAGGGGGAAAGACATATGACAGTGAATATTTATGATGATTTAAACAAATTGGAAGCGACATTCCGCAAGACAGAAGAATTTGCGGAAGTGGAACAAGCAGTTAATGAAGTGAAAAAGGACAACGAAGCGCTAGAGCTGTTCAAGAGCTTTCGTAAAATCCAGTTGACGCTTCAGGAAAGACAGATGAAAGGCGAGGAAATCGTCGCTGAGGAATTGGAGTATGCCCAAAAGACAGCACAGCTCGCCCAGCAAAATCCAAAGATCATGAAAATGCTTGAATCGGAAATGAAATTGAGCGGATTGATCGAGGAAGTGAACCGTGTTCTGATGAAACCGGTTCAAGACTTATACGAATCGATCTGAAAAACCGGCCTATGCCGGTTTTTTCTTGTTCATAATAGGCATAAGTTTGCTACAATGAACGATGTTCCATTAAAAGTATGATCATTAGATTTAGCTATAGAAAGTTGGGTATGAATGATGCAAAAAATCATCATCAAAGATAAATTTGAACAGGACTGGATCAGGATGTTTACCCACCTCGCAAACTTATTCTTCGAACAATCGAAAGTCATCGACGAGGATGAGGAAGGCGCAATCCTGGCGACTTTGACAGTAGACCGAGTGCCAGATGGTAGTCTCATTGGGAAAGCAAGTCTTATGTGGAACGGAGAAGTGTATTCCGCCGAGTTTTCTGAAACTGTGGATGACGGGGATGAAAAAACGAAAAACCGACAATTGAAACGGATCTATTCGCATATCTTCCTGGAAGCCCTTGAACAGGCGACAGGAATGCAGCAATCTTGGGGAATCTTGACCGGCATCCGTCCGATGAAGCTCTATCACAAGTACCGCCAGCAGGGATACAGCAAGGAAAATGCGATAGAACTGTTGATGGAGCGTCACCGCATTTCACGGGAAAAGAGTGAACTCCTCGCGAAAATCGCAGATGTCCAATTGCGTACGGTGCCTGATTTATATGATTTGAAAAAAGAAGTGAGCATTTACATCGGCATCCCATTTTGTCCGACGAAATGTGCATATTGTACATTTCCAGCGTATGCGATCAACCGTAAAAATGGACGGGTCGAATCTTTCCTGGACGGGCTGCATGAAGAAATCCGGGAGATGGGGAAATGGCTGAAGGAACGTGATATGGCAATCACGACAATCTATTTCGGCGGCGGGACGCCAACTTCCATTGAAGCGGAAGAAATGGATGCGCTCTATGAAACGATGTATGATTCATTCCCTGGCATGGAAAACGTCCGTGAAATTACGGTGGAAGCGGGACGACCTGACACGATCACGCCTGCGAAAATCGACGTTTTGAAAAAATGGGGCATCGACCGGATCAGTGTTAATCCGCAATCATATACCGATGAAACGTTGAAAGCGATCGGTCGACATCATTCCGTTCAGGAGACGATCGACAAATTTTGGCTGTCTCGTAATATGGGCATGAAAAACATCAATATGGATCTGATTATCGGTTTGCCGAATGAAGGCATCGAGGAATTCAAGCATTCGTTAGCCGAGACGGAGAAGATGCAGCCCGAATCGCTGACGATCCACACATTGTCATTCAAACGGGCATCTGAAATGACGCGTAACAAAGACAAGTACAAAGTGGCAGACCGGGAGACGGTCGAGCAGATGATGAAGCTGGGCGAACAATGGAACGCCGCGAACGGCTATGAACCCTATTACTTGTATCGTCAGAAGAACATCCTTGGCAATTTGGAGAACGTCGGCTATGCGAAATCCGGTGAAGAAAGCATCTACAATATCGTCATTATGGAAGAAGTGCAGACGATTATCGGTGTAGGCTGCGGGGCGTCGAGCAAGTTCATCGACCCGGAAACCGGGAAGATCACGCAATACTACAATCCGAAAGATCCGGCTGCCTATATTTTGACGTTTGAAGATTCCATCGAGAAAAAACTGGCGCATCTGGATACCATATTTCCAAAGACTGTGAATAAATAAAGGACATATTGAAAAGGCACCGAATAGTTCAAGAAGTGAATCAATATTCATTTTCTTACTTAAAGGGGTGCCTTTTCTTATGTACACAACCGTTGAACTGAAAAAAGAAAATCGTCTGGCAAGACTGACGTTGAACAGGCCGGCATCGATGAACGCGATGGATAGCGTCATGATGAAGGAATTGGCGAATGTCTTCGAAGCGCTGAAGAGTGATGTGGCTGTACAAGTCGTGTTGATCCAAGGGGCGGGTCGCGCGTTTTCGGCTGGGGGAGATATTAAGGAAATGATTGATCCCGAAAGCCCGATGGACATTAGCAAAGTGATGGTCGATCTCTCACGCCTGGCGAAAGCGCTCTATTCGTTGCCTCAAATTACGATTGCGGTCGTCCACGGGGCGGCGGCGGGACTCGGCTTCAGTGTCGCGCTCGGCTGTGACTATATTATTTCGGAAGAAAATAGTAAGCTCGCCATGAATTTCATCGGCATCGGTCTTGTGCCGGATGGAGCAGGTCATTTTTTCCTGAAAGAGCGTATCGGGGTACCGGAAGCGAAAAAACTCATTTGGTCTGGCAAAATGATGAATGGTCAAGAAGCGTTGGAAAAAGGGTTGGTCGATGAAATGGTGGCAGAAGGGAAAAGTGCTGAACATGCAGAAATCTTCGCCCATAAACTACTGGCTTCGCCAATTTCTGCAATGATTGCCACGAAGAAGATCTTGCACGAGAAAAAAACACAAGAACTCGTAAGCATATTAGAGATGGAAAGTGAAGCCCAGATGGCGATGCGGAAAACGGCTGATCACGAAGAAGGCATTCGCGCATTTGTTGAAAAACGAAAACCTACATTTACAGGGAAATGATAAATCAAAATACGAGGCACTTACTCAAGTGGATATTGAGCAAGTACCTCGTATTTTATGTGAGCCGTGTTGGCTTATTGGTTACCCTGTCGAACACAGCTTATTTATATTTATTGACCATTTCGCGCCAGGCAAAATCACCTTTTTCAACTGCGCGTAGCAAAAGTTCAGCTGTTGCGATGTTTGTTGCGAGTGGAATGCCGTAGACATCGCAGAGTCTGAGAAGTGCACTGACGTCGGGTTCATGTGGCTGTGCGGTCAATGGGTCACGGAAAAAAATGATTAAGTCTAAATTACCCATAGCGACCATAGCACCAATTTGCTGATCCCCGCCTAATGGTCCTGACATGAGTCGGTTCACGGCAAGTTTTGTTTCCTCCATGATCCTTTTTCCAGTGGTTCCAGTCGCGTAAAGCGTATGTTCAGAAAAAATGTGTTCATAGGCGATTGTAAAATTGACCATTTCATTTTTCTTTTCATCGTGGGCGATTAGTGCAATGTTCATTATTCGACACTCCTTCTATACTTTTGGTGAACAAGTAGCCATGCCATGTCCGAAGTGAACATTCAAATGGCTAAACAAAACCGAAAGTGCGGCAAAGCCATTCAATGAACCTAACCGCACGTTTTTCTTATGAATGGAACAGTAATAACTTCCCGGCTGGCGATGCAAGGCGATGTGTTCGTTCAAGAAGATTCTTTTCTTCAAGCAATGCATGTCCTTTTTCTTTTGCTGCATCATCTGTCTCTGCTGTGAAAGTCTCTTCTGTAATCAACTTCCCTGTCGATTCGTATGCCGTCAGTTTATAAGTTCTCACAAAAATCACCCTTTCCATGCACTTTCATCCATTCTACAACAAAACAGTAAAAAAGACTCGGAATAATTTGATCAAGGAAAAGCGGACTGCGAGGGGATTGCCGCAAGGGAATCTTGCGAAGATACTGGAATTTTCGAGACGGACGACCATCCCGCTTGGAAAAGGTAGATACAATCCGTCTCTTGTTTTAGTGTTCAAAATCGCCCGGTTTTTCAATTGCCGTCTTGAAGATATTTTCATACCTGAGGAATGGATTCGCACGAAGGATTCAAAACGTAGCCCTTTTTTGAAACTTTAACATGCTAGATACGTATAGTTATCATTGTGAAAGGAGCGTTAGTATGACTTTATTACTCGAAAATGTAACAAAGCAGTTCGGTGATTTTACCGCTGTCAATGATTTGACGCTGTCCGTCGGGGAGGGCACGATGTACGGATTTCTTGGAGCGAACGGGGCTGGGAAAACGACGACGTTTCGTATGATTCTCGGTTTGTTGAATGCCAATAAGGGACGCATCACCTGGAATGGAAAACCGATTACCTATGCCACGAGTCCTGAAATCGGTTATCTGCCGGAAGAGCGCGGACTTTATCCGAAAATGAAAGTGGAAGATCAGCTTGTTTTCCTCGCGCAGCTGCGGGGGATGGGCAAAACAGAAGCGAAGCGGGAACTCCGTAAATGGCTAGACCGCTTTGAAGTACCGCATTATGTCAATAAAAAAGTTGAAGAGCTGTCAAAAGGGAATCAGCAAAAAATCCAAGTGATTGCATCCTTGCTGCATAAGCCGCAACTGCTAATTCTCGATGAACCGTTTTCCGGTCTTGACCCGGTGAACGTTGAGATGTTGAAAGCGGCCATTTTGGATTTCCGGAATGATGGCGCAACAATCGTGTTCTCCAGTCACCGGATGGACCATGTCGAAGAACTGTGTGAGCAACTGAGTATCGTCCATAAAGGGAAACAGATTGTCAGCGGGTCACTTCGTGATGTGAAACGATCTTCTAGTAAGCAAAACGTTCGGATTCATTCGGATTATGATTTGTCCCAACTCGAACTGATTTCCGGAGTAACATCCGTCCATAAAACAGTTGAAGGAGCAGTCTATCAAATTGAATCGGAACAAGTAGCCAATGAGCTACTGACTAGGGCATTGAAGTCAGGTCCGATTCGTCATTTTGAAATCGAAGAACCTTCGCTGCAAGATATTTTCATCGAAAAGGTGGGGAACGTCCATGCGTGAGTTCATGATTATTTTCAATCAGGCATTCGTGACCAAAGCGAAAACGAAGTCGTTTATCATTACGACAGCACTGATGATTGCGGCAATCTTCCTCTTTGCGAATATGGGAAAAATCATTGATACCGTTCAGAATGTGACAGGCGGTGAAGAGGCATCGGGAGATGTTTTATTCGTTCAAGATGAGAGCGGTATGTTGGCTGATCGTTTGAAAATGCAGTTCGAGGCGAATGAATCCGGCATGACGGTGGAGCAATCCGACGAAACGGAACAGGTGCTCATGGAAAAGGTGAAGGAAGGGGAGATTGACTCATTCCTGACACTTGCACTAGACGATACGAATACGATTCAAGCCAAATTCACAACAATGAATGCTATGGAATTCAATCTTCCGATGATGCTCCAGGATGCGCTCCAATCGATTCAGACAGAATTGAAAGCGGAAGAGTTATCATTGTCCGGGGAACAAGTGCAGACGTTGTTCGCGCCGATTCAATTTGACCAGCAATCGGTTTCCCCTTCCGCAAAATCTGAAGAGGAGTTGAGCCAGGCGCGTGGTCTGGTCTATGTTCTGATGTTCCTTATCTACTTTGCCGTAATCATCTATGCGAGTATGATTGCAACCGAAGTGGCGACGGAAAAATCCTCACGTGTCATGGAAATTCTTATTTCAAGTGTTTCACCTGTTAAGCATATGTTCGCCAAGGTCGCCGGAATCGGATCACTTGGTCTATTGCAGATGGTATTATTGGGACTTGCGGGTTATATTGCATTGAAGTCGACCACTTCCGAAATGGCGGATGGTTTCTTCTCAGTCTTCGGCTTTTCGAATATGAATGTGGGGACTATCGTTTATGCGATTCTGTTTTTCCTTTTAGGTTATTTCTTGTTCGCAACACTTGCGGCTTTACTTGGTTCGCTCGTTAGCCGTACGGAAGATGTCCAACAAATGATCATGCCAATGACGTTGCTGATTGTCGCCGCGTTCTTGATAGCTGTGTCCGGTTTAAGCAATCCAGAAATGGCCTATATCAAATACGCCTCCTTCTTCCCGTTTTTCGCGCCACTTGTTATGTTCCTGCGTGTAGGGATGCTGGAACTGCCACTTTGGGAGCCGCTTCTATCCATTGCTATCATGCTCCTGACAATCTTCATCCTCGGTTGGTTCGGTGCCCGTGTTTACCGAGGCGCCGTTCTGATGTACGGACCGTCGAAGTCATTGAAGGATATTAAAAAAGCGATACAGCTTGGGAAAGAATAAAAATAACAAACAGAAGGCCCTGAAATTTTTTCAGGGTTCTTTTTATGTATCGAAAGTATTGGTTAGCAAGCACAAGCAGATAGCGCCGCTGAAGTTTAGAACAACCTCCTTGGAGCTAGTTTGTCGATATGATAAAATAGGAACAAGTATTCGTTGGATAGAGGAGGGGTTTTAGTTGTCGACAATTCGATTTATCCATACGGCTGATTTGCATTTGGACAGCCCGTTTAAAGGGATGACTGCAATGCCTGCGGAACGGCTAAGCCGTCTACGGGATAGTACGTTTACTGCATTCAGCAAGCTGATTGACTATGCGCTTGCATCGAAACCGGATTTCGTACTCATTGCGGGGGATATTTACGACGGAGAGAATCGCAGTTTACGTGCGCAGTTGAAATTCAAAGAAGGGATGGACAAGCTGAATTCGGCGGGCATCCCGGTTTTTCTATCACATGGCAATCACGATCATCTTGGTGGAAAATGGACACGCTTTGAGCTGCCTTCGAATGTGTTTGCATTTGGTGGAACTGTAGAGAAAGCTCAGCTCACTGTGGAAGGGCATCCGGTTTCCATTTATGGATTCAGTTACAAGGAGCGGCATATTCGAGAGAAAATGATTGACCATTATCCACAAGCAGATGATCCGGACGCATTCCATGTCGGCATGCTACACGGCAGTTTGGCGGGGGATGAAACGCATGCGGTCTATGCGCCATTTACCAAAAGCGAGTTACTTGCGAAACAGTATGACTACTGGGCACTCGGACATATCCATCTTCGGCAGCAGTTGCATGAAGAACCGTCGATTGTCTATCCGGGAAATACACAAGGGCGGCATCGTAATGAGCGTGGTGAAAAAGGGTTCTACGAAGTGTCACTTGCGAAAAATGGAACTAGTCTCAAGTTCATCCCGACATCTGTCATCGTCTTCGACCGTGTGGACGTGTCTTGCACCGGTATCCAACATGCCAACGAATGGCTGACGGCTTGTAGGGAAGCGCTTGAATCATTCAGTTCTCGGCATGGAGAGGGAATCGTCGAATTGTCGATGATCGATGTCGATCGAGGCGCTGCCGATCTGTTTGGTCAATCGACGGAAGAAGAGTGGCTGGATGTGCTCCGCGACCTATGCGGCGATCAGGAGCCGTTCGTCTGGGTACAGAAGATTACATTTGCCAAACAGGCGACGTTTTCCACGTTGCCAGGGGGCGTACTCTCACAATCGGTCATTGAGATGATGGACAGCTGGACGGATGCTGACTGGAAGGATGTCGTGAAAGATGTATATCAGCATGCACGAGGTGTCAAGTATCTGGATGTCTTGACAGAGGATGACATCCGCGAAATCAAGGCCGGCGCGGAAGCATTATTCGCTGTGGAAATGGCAGGGATGGAGTGAGGTAACGACGTGAAGATTGAAAAACTAATCATTTATGGATTCGGAAAACATGAGCAGGTCACCGTCGATTTGGGGCCGGGTATCAATGTACTCTATGGCTTGAATGAGGCGGGCAAGACGACGATCCAGCAGTTCATCCTACATATCCTCTTCGGCTTTCCGCAAAAAAACAGTGCACTGTTGCGCTATGAACCGAAATCGGGGGGCAAGTACGGCGGGCAGGTCCACGTTCAAGATGAACGCTATGGAAAATGCGTGGTTGAGCGGGTGCAAGGAAAATCGGCAGGCGATGTCACTGTCCATTTCGAAGATGGGAAGAAGGGCGGAGAAGCGGAATTGAACCTTCTTCTTCGGCAATATGATCGTCATTCATTTGAATCGATCTTTTCCTTCTCCCTCTTGCAGCTGCAAGGTTTCGAGAAAATGGATGAGGATGAGTTGAGCCGTACATTGCTTGCATCCGGAACGACCGGTGTGGACACATTGGTGCAGCTGGAAAAGAAATTGGAGAAAGAGCAGGGCGAGCTGTTCAAGAAATCCGGGAAGGTTCCCAAGCTGAATGTCAAAATGACGGAGCTCCGAGAATTGGAAGTGGAATTGAAGGAAATGCAGGAAAAAATAGATGACTATGCACCTGCAATGGAGCGGATCCGAATAATCGACGAACGGTTAACGGCGTTGCGAACTGAAGAAAAAAAACGCCAACAGGATGCACGGAAAATGACAATTATGCGTCAGCTTCTCCCACTTCATGAAAAGCGGCAAACCATCATTTTGCAACTCGAACAATTACATGCAGCATACTTTCCGGCTGATGGCATACGACGTTACGAAACACTTGCAGGGAGATTAACTGAGGCGGAAACAACGATGCAAAGAATGGCCGAAGACCTCGCGGAGATGAACGCAAGCATGCCGCAGCAACAGGCAGCTGGCCGGTTGACTGAAGTTGAAATCTTGCTGGCAAAAGAAGCGGAGTGGCATAGATGGCAAACGGCGTTTACCTTGGCGGAAGAAGACGTCGGTAAGCTGACCGCTGTAAAAAGGCGGCTATTTGAAGGGCTCGGGTTTTACGGGGAGGAAGCGGAAAAAATCCTTTTACGGGCCGATGTATCGCTACAGAAAGAAGAGCGGATGCATGAGCTGATGAGCAGCCTTGCAGAGAGTGATCGCCAAATCGGCTATATGAATCGCCAGCTCGTTCAGTTGGAGAATGAAGCGGCGGATGCGCAACAGGCACGCGAATTGATCGAACGAACGGCTCCGACCCAGGAAGAAATGGAACGTGCGCAGGAGTGGCCCACACGCCGCCAACAATTGGCGGAAGCGAAAGCATATGTTGCATTCGGGGGACAAGCGGCGGAGCAAACGTTACGTGTACTGCCCCTCATAAGCATTTTAGTTGCTGTTGTGCTGATGGCGATAAGTTTTATCCAACAAGATTGGTTGGTAGTGATCATCGGCGGGCTCGTTGGAGGGATTGGTATTTTCTTTTACACCCAAAAAAGAATGCCAGCCGATGATGCGAAGTTACGAGAAATGGAAGAAATCATCGCCGCGTATGCGGGAAGCGAGCGCCAGATGGAAGAACTTATTGAACGGTTGGCTCGTTACAACAGGGAAAAAGAAGCCTTGCATGAAGGTACACGAGTGTTGGAGCGCAAACAGTATATAGTGGAATCCGAGCTGGATCAGGCCTATCGGGATCGGCGTCAGACCGAGTCGGAGCTCAAGGAGTTTCTACGACAGTATGGATTTGACGAACTGCCATCAATGGGAATCATTCCGGAATTAGTACGAATGATCCGGGAAGTCCAAGAAGTGGTAAGGGAGTTGGAGGCGGCTACCGGACAACGGACAATGGCAAAGGAAAAGATTGCGGGACGGGTCGGTCAAATTGAAAAGGCTTTACAAAAATCCGCTCCTGAAGAAGCGATCTATGAGCTATTAAGAAGGGAATTCATCCGCCTGAAAGAGGAGGAGGAAACGATTAAATCGCTAAGCGGTGCAATCACTAAACAGGAAGCATCGCTGAAAGAGGTGACGGCACTCGTATCTTCGCTGACGGACAAAGTGCAGACCTTATTCGCCGAGGTCGGGGCGGAAACGGAAGAGGCGTTTTACAAGGCGCATGACCAACACCGTGAAAGCGTATCGCTGGAAGGGCAACTACGTGATTTGGACGCGCAGTTTGCTGCGCATGATTCGCTTGAGTTGCCGCAGGGGCTGACGGAAGAATTGCTTGCGACCCAAATGGCAGAACTGGAGAAGTCGCTTTCGATACTAGAGGTGGAGCTGAATACACTTATTCAGGAGAAAGCTGCGCTTGTCAATAAAACGGAAAAACTTCTTTCGGACGGGGCATATGCGAGAAAGCTACAACTTTTTGAAATGAAAAAAGCGGAACTGGCGGAACTCGCCAAAATGTGGTCAGAACGGAAAGCGATAACGGAAGCCATCAGGCGGACAATGCGTGAATTGAAAGAGAAAAAGTTGCCTCAAGTACTGACTGTTGCAGAGAAACTGTTTCGTGAATTGACAGGAGGCAACTATGAATCCCTTATCATTACGGAACAAGGCTATTTCGAAGTACTATCGACAAATGGACTGCGATACCCCATTATGGAGTTAAGCCAAGCGACAAAAGAACAGGCCTTTATTGCACTGCGATTGGCACTTGCAGCATCTGTCAATGAAACCGCACCCTTCCCGATCGTGATGGACGATCCATTCGTCCACTTTGACGGAGAGCGGCTTTCGCGTATGATTGAACTACTGGATCAGTTGCAACACAAGCACCAGTTCATTTACTTCACATGCCATGAAGAGATGAAAGAGAAATGGCGGCAGGCAACAATACTAAATGTTTCCGACATTGGGAACAGACAGGGGGCAAACGTAGTATGAAGAAACTAGCAGAATATAAAGTGGGCGAGCCGGTAGACCTCTATTTACTCATCAAACAATCGACTAAAGGCGTAACAACGCAAGGCAGTCCGTTTATGACGCTGATTTTGCAAGACAAAAGCGGCGATATCGAAGCGAAATTATGGGATACGAAAGAGGAGCATGAAAAGATCTACGCGGCGGCCTCCATCGTTAAAGTGGGCGGCGAAGTACATGATTATCGCGGGAAAAACCAATTGCGCATCAAAAGCATACGTCCCGTCAAAGAAGAGGAAGGCGTGTCCATTGCCGATTTGGTGCCGTCTTCCGCTAAAAGCAAGGAAGTGCTGTATGAGGAATTGATGCAGTTTTTCTTTGAAATGCAAAATCCGCAGATTCAGCGGATTACCCGTCATTTATTGAAAAAACATCAGGCGGCTTTCATGACCTACCCTGCAGCAACGAAAAATCACCATGACTATGTATCGGGTCTGATTGATCATGTCGTGTCCATGCTGAAACTTGGGAAAGCGTTAGCTGAATTATACCCATCGCTCAATAAGGATCTATTGTATGCGGGCATCATCCTGCATGACATCGGGAAGGTGGTCGAATTATCCGGACCAATCGCCACGCAATATACGGTTGAAGGTAATTTACTTGGGCATATCACTATCATGGTGAACGAAGTTTCAAAAGCGGCAGACGAACTTGAAATCGAAGGGGAAGAAGTGATGTTGCTGAAGCACATGGTCTTATCCCATCATGGCAAAGAAGAATGGGGCAGCCCGAAGCGACCGATGGTGAAAGAGGCAGAAATCCTTCATTACATCGACAATATTGACGCCAAGATGAACATGCTAGACCGCGCCCTTGGAAAAACGACACCCGGCGAATTTACAGAACGGATTTTCCCACTGGATAACCGTTCGTTCTATAAACCGACATTTGAATGAGAAAAGCGCAGGGTGCCCGGAGCCTAGACAATAAGGAAAAGCGAAGTGCGTCTGGTGCAGAAGCCTAGACAAAAGAAAAGCTGTCCCCAAATTTAGGGACAGCTTTTCTTTTGATTTATTTTTTCTCAGCTTTTTCGGCTTTCGGTAAATAACCGTCAAGGACGTCTTTGAATTCTTCCGATTTGATATCGATGTTAGCATCTTTCAGTAAACTGATCAGTTTCTCTTCAAATTTAGCACGTTTGAGATTATCTTCAACCGTCGTTTTGATTTCTTCATCTGTCTGCTCAGTTTCAGTTTCGCGTGTATCGAGCAATTCAATTACATGATAACCGAAGCTGGATTTGACAGGCTCACTGATTTCACCTTTTTTAAGTGCGAATGCCGCTTCTTCAAATTCAGGTACCATTTTACCAGTACCGAACCAGCCAAGGTCTCCGCCTGTTTCCTGTGCTATTTCTTCAGTGGAATGTTCTTTCGCCAATTTCTCGAAATCGCCGCCCGCTTCTAGTTCTTTGCGGACTTCGTTTGCTGTTTTCTCATCTTCGACCAGAATATGGCGTGCATGGATCTCTTTTTTAGCATTTGCAAGCCCAGCCTCGATTTCCTTATCTGACACTTCCAATGAGTCGAGCATTTTCTTTTGAATCATTTGCGCTTTTACATTCTTCTCAAAAAATTCTTCCGTAACGCCATTTTGGATAAGGTACAATTCGAAACTATCGCCATATGGCTCTTTTTGTTTTTCAATCTCTTCTTTTAACTCTTCGTCTGTAACGTCAAATTCACTTTCAATCGCTTTTTGAAGGATAAGGTTTTCGACCACTTGCAACCCGATGGCGTCTTTCATCTCATCATATAAATCGGCTTTGGTAATGTCTCCGATTTTGGAAGTCACAATGATTTCCTCTTCTGGGTTATTTTTATCACTACATGCTGAAAGTGCTAGTACAGATGCAGCCATAGTAAGTGCTAAAACAGTTTTTTTCATAATGAATTCTCCCCTGATTTTAATATGCGACAGTAGTCACTATATCATAGAAACGTATCTAAAACAAAAAGGTTCCCCGGAATGAATGCCTACAATCGAGAAATTACCGAGCATAGGATACAAATAGAGAGGGGGTGCTACCATGAGCGGATATAACCAAGGTTCAGGTTCTTCGGGCTTCGCGTTGATTGTCGTATTGTTCATCCTATTGATCATTGTTGGCGCAGCCTATTTATACTAAGTGAGGAATAAGCGTAGGGTGCCCCAGCCTAGACGACGAGAAAGGTGAGGCTTCTGAACGCTAAGCAAAAAAGCCCATATCCCTCGTAGGGATACGGGCTTTTTTTTACGCTTTTAAAAAGATTTCAACGTAAAAAGATAAAATAAGAATCGTCACAAGTATATTGACCGTCTTATATATTTTTGGTTGCTTCTCTTCCGGTATTTCCCGGGATTCGCAAAGCGCATATGTCATTTTGTTGATTTGGTACAAATAAAATAATGAGAACAGAATTGTAATAATGAAAATCAAGTCCATTCCTCCTCTTCAACTTACCAATGTAATCATAGCAGAAGTCAACGTGAAAGGAAATAATTATTCCTCCGCATGACGAAATAATCTCACAGGTTAATCGTACTCCTGGATTACGCCAGCTGCAACCTTTTCAGCTTTTGGATGTTCATATGTTTCCTTAAGGTTCTCGAAACCACGTTCAAAAATCTCCATAAAATCTTCTCCGTAAATATTGCGTATGACAGACATGACCTCGAGAAATTCTGGGAATTTACCGTAAAGCCCTTTAATTGGGAGCGAACCCTCAAGTATGTCGCGATCGGAGTCGAAATAGTTGTCGTTCATGGTGGTCAACAGCTCTTCGCCTTCCGTAGTCACTTGAACGTATGTATTGCGACGATCATCGTCTCTTTTATAAAACTCTAGAAACCCTCGTTCTTCCAGCTTTTTTGAAAAGTTGAAAGCGGTCGACACATGCATCACACCGAATTTGGCGATGTCAGAAATTGTAGCGCCCTTAAGATGATAGGAAATCCATAAAATATGATGTTCATTAATATTCAAATCATAAGGCTTTATCCATTGTTGCCAATCTTTTTCGACAGCCTTCCAAAGTGCTTTGGACATCTGAGCAACGCGCTGGCTAAAAATCATTGCTTCCTGTGGGGAGAATTTCTGATCCATCACGGGGAATACCTTCTTTCTATATGCATTTCTTTTATTATAGCAGGAAAGCAAAGAAGAAAAAAGTAAGAATTGCAAAAAAACTTTATATTCGATAATGAAATAGAATCGTATATGGCGCCCAAAGCATAGATAAATAGAAAAGCGGATGCATACGTATTTGTATGCATCCACCTCAAGCCGATGTCATTTCTGTTGTTCAGTAAGCGTTTGTTCGAGTTTTTCAAGTGCTGCCTGAATGGCTTCGATTTCACTTTCTAATCGATCTTTGTTCGGTTCCGTTGACTGCTGCCATTTTTCTACCGAACCCTTGATGCCTTCAACAGCGGCAGGCACCGATACCTTCACTTCTTTTTTTAGATGGGATACGGATTCTTTCAATTGATCGACTTTCACTTTCACGTCTTTGAATTTGTCCTTCATATCAGCGGATGCGCTCTTTACGGAAGTCCGTAACTCATTCCCTGATTGGGGAGTGGAAAACAAAACTGTAACGGCCGCTGCAACTGAACCGGCTGCGACTCCGAGGAAAAAAGTTGATGCTTTCATAAGTAAATGACGCTCCTTTCATTCATGACTAGTATTCCTTTTCTACTTCCATTAAAACATGCAAGTGAAGGATGGGCAAGAAACACTGTGTAGGATTTAAGAGTTTCCTATACAACAAAAGCGCGGGGCATCTGGCGCCCAGAGCCTAGACAATAAAAAAAACTTCCCGAGACTATACGGAAAGTTTTTTTGAATTGTTTAGTTGGATAATGCTGTTTTAAATGAAGAGCGTTTCACTAAGCCCTTCACGATTGGATAGATGATGAAAAATGCGATACAGTTCATAGCGATTGCCGGAAGGACGACAATTGTGAATAGTGTTGTAAAAGCCACCATAGGCGAATCTAATCCAGGAATTGTTACACCAAGGATAAAAAGCGCGACGGATAGAAAAACACTACCTGACAAAATCGTACCTAGACCTGTAATGACCGTTGCGGTTACTAAGTTTCCAGCAAATTTCTTCACCGCGAGAATAATTGCGTAAACTACAAACGCCGTGACAAATTTATCAATAATATTGGGGATGAACCCACCAGGGAAACTTGAGAAAAGCCCGGATATGACACCCGTTGTCGCAGCAAGTAAAAATACATTTTTAGTCTGTGGGAATAGCAATATACCGACAAACATCATGGTTAGCATGAAATCTGGTTTCATACCTTCACCATATGCCGGGATAATTAAATAAAGTGCAGCACCGACAGCAACCAAAAGCGACATCAATACTAGATTTTTTGTTTTCATTTCTCATCTCTCCTCGTCTCATCTACATTTCTCCTGCCGTATCCTCATGATCGACAGCGAAAAACTTACTTGTATGATACACTTTTTCTATAAAATACGCAAGTCTATTTTCCTAGTTTTGCCCGGATGTCTGCGGCGATTTCCTGTATGCGTTCCGGCGTGAACTCGGATACCTTTGATTCGAATGTCGGCTTGAAACCATCCGTTTCGTCATAGCGAGGGATGAGGTGCAAATGGAAATGGAACACGGCCTGACCTGCGGGTGCACCGTTATTTTGCAGGAGATTCAGCCCAGCAGGGGTGAATTCGGCTTTTAACGCGTTGGCGATTTTGGGCACAACTGCGAATAGACGGGACGCTTCCTCTTCGGTTAACTCGTAGACATTTTCCCGGTGCGTTTTCGGAATCAGCAGGACATGCCCTTTCGTTACGGGCATAATGTCCATGAACGCGATTGTATGCTCATCCTCGTATATTTTAGCGCTTGGAATAGTACCTTCGATGATGTTACAAAAAATACAAGCAGTCATTTCAGCACTCCCTTTCATGAATGAGACAAGTTTAGCATATTTTTAAACGATAGATGTATGAAGATGGTTGTCACTGGAACTGGCACGGGGTGATAAAAGCTTTTCGTCCTGTTATTTGATAAAATGAAAAGAAGAATGGAGGATGGACATGGCAATACTCGAAGTGAAAGAAGTAGTAGGCGGCTATACACGTAAACCGGTCCTGCATGATTTATCGTTTAACATCGGTGAAGGGGAACTTATCGGTTTAATCGGCCTGAATGGGGCGGGGAAAAGTACAACAATCAAACATATCATCGGTCTGATGAATCCGCATAGCGGAGAAATCCGGGTGAATGGTGTCACATTCAGCGAAGATCCCGAAACCTATCGGAAGGCGTTCACATACATCCCAGAAACTCCGATTCTATACGAAGAATTGACGCTTCGGGAGCATCTTGAATTGACGGCAATGGCATATGGCCTTGATGAAGAACTATTTGAAGCACGGTCGGAGGCTTTGCTCAGAGAATTCCGGATGGAAAAACGGTTGAAATGGTTCCCGGCGCATTTTTCCAAAGGGATGAGACAGAAAGTGATGATCATGTGCGCATTCCTTGTCAATCCGTCCCTTTATATTATCGATGAACCGTTTGTCGGACTGGATCCGCTCGGCATCAAATCACTATTGGAGCAAATGACGGAGCGGAAACAGAACGGTGCATCCGTCCTGATGTCCACCCACGTCCTATCGACAGCCGAGAAATATTGTGACAGAATCATCCTGCTGCATGACGGACGCGTGCGGGCGGAAGGAACGATGGATGATTTGAGAAAAGCATTCGGCCGTCCCGGGGCAACCTTGGACGACTTATATATCGCAATGACAGAGGAATCCGATCATGAACAACTTGCGTGAGATTTGGAGCGCCCGGTTCGTCCATTATATAACCGAACTCCAAAAGTATATGAAGTATGTTTTTACGGGACACCTGGCAATCGTATTTGTTTTTTCAATCGGGGCACTGGGCTATGCATATAGTGAATGGTTGAAAGAAGTGCCAGCGGATTTCCCTGCGGCTCTCCTCACTGCAGTCGTTATAGCGGCGGCACTTGCCTATGCCCCGCCTGTCACATTGTTGAAGCCGGCGGATACGGTTTACTTCCTTCCGCTTGAACATAAGTTGGATCTTTACGTGGGACGGGCTTTGAGTTGGTCAACTTTTTCCCAATTGCCTGTACCCCTTGTGTTGTATATCGTCGCCTTGCCCTTGCTGTCTGCAACAGGGACAGGCTCGAAATTATCCTATATTTGGCTTGCTATTTTCATTGTCATATTGAAATGGATATTCGTAGAAACAGAATATGCAATTAGGCATACGCTGGCAGGTGAGCGGGTGTGGGGAGATCGCGGCGTCCGTTTTCTATTAGCGATGCTCGCATTTTATACTTGGCTGGGCCCTTATCCGTATTTGACGGTCGTTCTATTTCTCCTCATCGGGCTGTATTGTGTATATTGGCGGAAAGAGAAGTCGAAAAAACCGTTTCCATATGATCACTTCATAGCACTTGAACAGAACCGGATGATGCGCTTTTACAGGTTCGCCAATTATTTCACGGACGTGCCCCATTTAAAAGGGTCGGTCAGTAGAAGGGGATGGCTAGGCTTTTTATTCGGAACGCCACAGTTCGGCAAAACCGTTCCGCAAGTTTACCTGATCAGGCGGACATTCATGCGGACAGACGATAATTTCTGGCTTTGGGTGAGGTTGACTGCATTGTCCATACTTGGAGCGCTTTTCATCCCGTTCCCGGTCGTCGTCTTTATTTTAGCCGGTGCACTTGCATTCGCCACTTCCATTCAGTTAGTCCATGCACTGCGTTCAGGGGATGAATTCAGGATGGATATGCTGTTTCCGGAAAAGAAAGATACACGCCAACCCGCGATTAAGAAAACAGTACGCATTCTCCAATGGATTCAAGCCGGGACGGTCACGATTGCAGCAATTTTGATAAATGGACCTGCTGTAACCCCGTTTATCATAGGTGCAATTGTACTTTTGATTTCCGAGCTGACAATCCGATTGACTGGTGAAAAAAAAGAATACAATTGATGTGAATCGGCATGGAATTCTGCCGATTCAAGCCAAATGTAACCGTGTACAAAATGAAGGAAAATAAAAATAGAATATTCCGAAAAACACTTGCAACCTGCTTGTCCAATTCGATATACTAACTAAAAGGCATCAGGGGTGAGCGAGTTGGAGAAAAACTATTCATATGCCGAATTTTTAAAAGCCGTTGGGAGAAACAGTACTTCGCTTCAAGCTGAGAAATTGCTGAATGAGATTTATATGGATTTGTTCCTGAACCACATCCATCGAGAGCAAACGAAAAATAGGCTGATTGAGATCATTGATCTTGCACTTGATCGCCGGGACGAAGAGGCATTCCTCTCATACACAGAAAGATTATTGAAACTCGAAGAGAATGAGTGAAAGTTGAAAAGACGTTGCGTGTATAGTCACATGCAGCGTCTTTTTATGTACAAATCTCCATTTAAAACGTACGTTCGCTTTTTTCTCGTAAAAAGATGGGTAAAGTGATAAGATAGACATAACTTGAATCTCAAGTTACGCCAAGGCGTAATTGATCTCAATCGGGGAGGGACTTCGTGTGGTCCAAAAATTCAATTTACAAGCACCCTATACACCGCAAGGCGACCAACCAGCCGCCATTGCGAAACTGGTGGAAGGGCTGGAGAGAGGCGAAAAGCACCAGACGTTACTTGGTGCAACGGGGACGGGTAAAACATTCACCGTTTCGAACGTTGTCAAGGAAGTCAACAAACCGACACTCGTTATCGCCCATAACAAAACATTGGCTGGACAATTATATAGTGAATTCAAAGAGTTCTTTCCGGATAACGCAGTCGAATACTTCGTCAGTTATTACGATTATTACCAACCAGAAGCGTATGTACCGCATACGGATACCTTTATCGAGAAAGATGCCAGCATCAATGATGAAATCGACAAACTGCGCCACTCCGCTACATCCTCTCTATTTGAACGCAGCGATGTGCTCATCGTTGCTTCCGTGTCCTGTATCTACGGACTAGGAAATCCGGAAGAATACAGAGAATTGGTCGTCTCGCTGCGTGTCGGCATGGAGGTCGGGCGTAACGAGCTGCTGCGCAAGTTAGTCGATATCCAATACGAGCGTAATGACATCAATTTCATCCGCGGGACTTTCCGGGTCAGAGGCGATGTCGTTGAGGTATTCCCGGCTTCGCGCGATGAAAGATGTTTGCGTATCGAGTTTTTTGGGGATGAAATCGACCGGATCCGGGAAGTGGATGCATTGACCGGTGAAATCCTCGGTGAACGAGAGCATATCGCCATTTTTCCGGCTTCCCACTTCGTCACGCGTGAGGAGAAGTTGGTGAAAGCGATTGAAAACATTGAAATCGAGCTGGAGGAACAGCTGAAAGTCCTTCGGGGCCAGGACAAGCTCCTGGAAGCCCAGCGTCTCGAACAGCGGACGCGTTATGATCTTGAAATGATGCGCGAAATGGGTTTCTGTTCGGGCATTGAAAACTATTCACGCCATTTGACGCTTCGTCCTGCCGGGGCAACGCCCTATACATTAATTGACTATTTCCCGGATGATTTTCTTATGGTGATTGACGAAAGCCATGTGTCATTGCCTCAAATTCGTGGCATGTTCAACGGGGATCAGGCGCGGAAAAACGTACTCGTCGAACACGGCTTCCGCCTACCATCTGCGCTCGACAACAGACCGTTGACATTCCAAGAATTCGAACGCCATGTGAAAGAAGCGATCTACGTATCCGCAACGCCGGGTCCTTATGAAATCGAGCATACACCTGAGATGGTCGAGCAAATCATCCGCCCGACCGGGTTACTCGATCCAACAATCGATGTCCGCCCCATTGAAGGGCAGATTGATGACTTAATCGATGAAATCAACGATCGGATTAAAAAGAATGAACGGGTCCTCATTACGACACTGACGAAAAAGATGTCCGAGGACTTGACCGATTACTTAAAAGATATCGGCATAAAAGTACAATACCTCCATTCGGAGATTAAGACACTTGAACGGATTGAAATCATTCGGGAACTCAGACTCGGCACATATGATGTCCTTGTCGGCATCAACTTGCTGAGGGAAGGAATCGATATTCCCGAGGTGTCGCTCGTTGCGATTTTGGATGCAGATAAAGAAGGTTTCCTTCGTTCTGAGCGTGCACTCATACAAACCATTGGCCGTGCCGCGCGTAATTCCAGCGGTCATGTAGTGATGTATGCCGATCGGATGACTGATTCCATGATCAAAGCGATCGACGAAACGCAGCGGCGTCGGGATATTCAAATTGCCTACAATGAAAAACATGGTGTAACGCCTACAACGATCAAAAAAGAAATCCGGGATGTCATCCGTGCAACACAAGTCACAGAGGAAACGGAATCGTATGTAGAGAAATTGACACAAGGCAAGAAACTTTCGAAAGACGAAAAAGTTACACTATTGGCGACGCTCGAAAAAGAGATGAAAGAAGCGGCGAAAGCGCTCGACTTTGAACGCGCAGCAGAATTAAGAGATACCATTTTGGAACTGAAAGCGGAAAGGTGAGGCCTCGTCAATAACCCATCACTAAAGTTACGGGCTTGTAAGAGCCTGATATTGACTAGTCTAAGTTTAAAACTACGTTGGTTTGGTCATGACACCCTTCGGTGCGTGTTCTAGCCGTCTGCTCTGTCGTCTGTGACTAAAAGTCCTGTTGGGTAGGGACGGTGTTGCAGATGTAAAAAGCCCTTCCAACATTGACGAAGAACATCTTACTCTGAAAGGAGATGCACGATTTGCTCGTGTATGTGTTAAATAAACACGGCGACCCATTAATGCCGTGTAAACCAAGAAAAGCGCGAAACCTTCTAAAAGAAAAGAAGGCAAAAGTCGTTGAGCGTTCGCCATTTACAATTCAGCTATTATATGGTGCATCCGGCTATAAACAAGATGTTTCTTTGGGTGTCGATGCAGGCACAAAGCACATTGGCCTTTCTGCAACAACTGAAAAGAACGTGCTGTTCGAAGCTGACGTTCAGTTGAGAACGGATATCGTTCAATTACTTTCTTCCCGTCGAGAGCTTCGTTCTGCTAGAAGAAATAGAAAGACACGCTATCGCAAACCACGTTTTTTGAATCGAAAGAAGCCAAAAGGATGGTTAGCGCCATCTGTCCAACATAAAGTAGATAGTCATATTAAAATAATCGACAAAATCTATAAAATACTTCCGATTAAACAACTAACGATTGAAGTGGCCCAGTTTGATACACAGCTTTTAAAAAATCCTGAGATACAGGGGAAAGAATATCAGCAAGGGGTGCAAATAGGATTTTGGAATACAAGAGAATATGTATTATTTCGTGACAAACATACTTGTCAACGTTGTAAAGGTGAGAGCGGCGACAAAATTTTAACGGTGCATCATATGGAAAGTCGTCGAACAGGTGGAGACAGTCCTGCCAATTTAATCACCCTCTGCAAAACCTGTCACGCTTATATTCACAAGCACAACTTAGAAGATACAATGGTGCGAATCCTATCGCCTTTACGAGATGCAACACAAATGACGATCATGCGCTGGTTTATTTACAAGGGTGTGAAAGAACGATATCCAGAAGTTGAGTTGACCTACGGATACAAAACAAAGCGCTCACGTTTTGAAAATAAATTAGAAAAGTCGCATATAGTGGATGCACGTTGCATAAGCGGAAACCCTTTAGCAACGACGTTGACCGCTACTTACTTATACAAGCAAGTTCGTCAAAATAATCGCCAATTGCATAAGATGACGATTGCCAAAGGTGGCTATCGTAAAGCGAATAAAGCTGGAAAATATGTCAAAGGCTTTCAATTATTCGACAAGGTAAATTACGAGGGCACCGAATGCTTTATATTTGGCAGACGAAAAACAGGTTACTTTGATTTAAGAAAGTTAGATGGTACGCGCATCCACAAAAGTGCTAGTTTTAAAAAGTTACATGCAGTAGAAAAAGCCAGCACATTACTTGTTGAAATTCGAAAAAGAAAGGAAGTGTAGGCCTGCTCCCCTCACGACTGAAGTCACGAGTCTCCGCAGGCCCAAATCTTGATGAAAAATAAGGAAATCGTCATACAAGGCGCACGCGCACATAATTTGAAAAACATTGACGTCACAATCCCGCGTGACCAATTGGTTGTCATGACGGGATTGTCGGGCTCCGGAAAATCCTCGCTTGCCTTTGATACCATTTATGCGGAAGGGCAGCGCCGTTATGTTGAATCGTTGTCTTCCTACGCACGACAATTTCTAGGGCAGATGGACAAACCAGACGTGGATGTCATTGAAGGTTTATCCCCAGCAATTTCAATCGATCAGAAGACCACAAGCCGTAACCCTCGTTCGACTGTCGGTACTGTAACGGAAATTTACGATTATCTCCGCTTGCTTTACGCACGGATTGGGAAACCAATCTGTCCGATACACGGCACAGAGATTTCATCCCAAACAATCGAACAAATGGTGGATCGGCTCATGCAGTTGCCGGAACGCTCGCGTATCCAAGTGCTGGCACCGATTGTTTCAGGACGTAAAGGGACACATGTGAAATTGATTGAAGACATTAAGAAACAGGGCTATGTCCGGATCCGCGTAAACGGAGAAATCATCGACCTGGATGACAATATCGAGTTGAACAAAAACAAGAAACATAACATTGAAGTGGTCATCGACCGGATTGTTTTGAAAGAAGACATTGCCGCCCGTTTAAGCGACTCGCTTGAATCGGCACTTCGTCTTTCGGAAGGGACAGTGTTAATAGATGTCATCGATGGGGAAGAATTGCTGTTCAGCGAACATCACGCCTGTCCGCTATGTGGTTTTTCAATTGGCGAATTGGAACCGCGTATGTTCTCATTCAACAGTCCATTTGGTGCGTGCCAGGAATGCGATGGCTTAGGGACTAAAATGGAAGTGGACCCGGAACTTGTCATTCCCGATCCAGCGCTCTCTCTGAACGATCATGCAATCGCACCTTGGGAACCAACAAGTTCACAATACTATCCCGAATTATTGAAAACGGTAGCGGACCACTTTGGCATTGCAATGGATGTACCGGTTAGTGAATTGCCGGATGAAAGTCTCGCTAAACTGTTACATGGCGACAGAGACGAAAAAATCCGTTTCCGTTACACCAACGAATTTGGTGGTACGCGCGATAGTAACATCTACTTCGAAGGTGTTCTTTCAAATGTGGAACGGCGATTTAAGGATACTTCGTCCGATTATGTACGTGAACAAATGGAGAAATATATGGCGCAAAGGCCTTGTCCACAATGTGATGGTTACCGGTTGAAGGGAGAAACGCTGGCTGTAAAAGTGAACGGTTCGCATATTGGAAAAGTGACGGAATTGTCTATCGTGGAAGCAGATCGTTTTTTCAAGAACCTTGAACTGTCTGAAAAGGATACACAAATTGCAAATCCTATTTTGCGGGAGATTGCCGAGCGACTCAGATTCCTCGTAAATGTCGGGCTCGACTATTTGACGTTATCGAGGACCGCGGGCACGCTTTCGGGTGGAGAAGCGCAACGGATTCGACTCGCTACCCAAATCGGCTCACGGCTGACGGGGGTCCTTTATATTTTGGACGAACCTTCGATTGGGCTTCATCAACGTGACAATGACCGGCTCATCGAAACATTGCAAAGTATGCGTGATATCGGCAATACACTGATTGTCGTCGAGCATGATGAAGATACGATGATGGCTGCTGATTATTTGATCGATATCGGACCGGGGGCAGGTGTGGAAGGGGGACAAATTGTTTCCGCAGGTACCCCCCAACAGGTGATGAATGATCCGAATTCGTTGACAGGGCAATATTTAAGTGGTGAGAAATTCATTCCGTTACCGTTGGAAAGACGGAAAGCGGATGGTCGGAAGGTTATCATTAAGGGTGCTTCCGAAAATAATTTAAAAAACGTTAATATCGATATTCCGCTGGGCCAATTCATCGCCGTGACGGGCGTTTCCGGTTCGGGGAAAAGTACGCTGATTAATGAAGTACTTTACAAGGTACTTGCCCAGAAACTGAACCGTTCAAAACAGAAACCGGGTCAATATAAATCGGTTACAGGTCTTGAAGAACTTGAAAAGGTCATCGAAATCGACCAGTCGCCAATCGGAAGAACGCCAAGGTCGAATCCCGCAACATACACAGGCATGTTCGACGATGTCCGTGATCTCTACGCATCGACGAACGAAGCGAAAGTGCGCGGCTATAAAAAAGGGCGGTTTAGCTTTAACGTCAAAGGTGGACGGTGTGAAGCATGCCGCGGCGACGGGATTATCAAAATCGAGATGCACTTTTTGCCGGATGTGTACGTGCCTTGTGAAGTTTGCCATGGTAAGCGGTACAATCGGGAAACGCTTGAAGTCCATTACAAAGGGAAAAGTATCGCCGACGTCCTTGAGATGACGGTCGAGGATGCGCTCGTGTTTTTTGAAAACATTCCCAAAATTAGCCGTAAACTGCAGACGATTGTCGATGTCGGCCTCGGTTATATTCAATTGGGACAGCCGGCTACGACGTTATCCGGCGGGGAGGCGCAGCGGGTGAAACTTGCTTCCGAATTGCATAAGCGATCGAATGGAAAATCCTTTTACATTCTTGATGAACCGACGACAGGACTCCATGTGCATGATATTGCAAAACTACTCTTGGTCCTGCAGCGACTTGTTGATTCAGGCAACACGGTCCTCGTGATTGAGCATAATCTCGATGTCATCAAAACCGTCGATCATATTATCGATTTAGGTCCTGAAGGTGGGGGTAAAGGTGGACAAATCATCGCAGCAGGCACTCCGGAACAGGTGGCTATGAAAGAAGGATCCTACACGGGTTATTATTTAAAACCGATTTTAGCACGCGACCGTGATCGGATGGATACCCGGATTGAAGTTGCCGAAAAAAAGTCGAATGAAACTTTTTGAATGCCCAATCGTATAGTTAAGTAACAAAACGGAGCAATCCGGATGACGACAATACTAGGAGGCACATCATGCAAAATGAACGGAAACGGATTTTAGCAATGTTGGAGAACGGAAAAATCACAACGGACGAAGCACTGACTCTTCTAGAAACATTGGGCAATGCTGAACAACAGGAAAAACCGGAACGTCAGGAAGATATCTTTATTCCCGCGAAAAAGCCCGCTGCCGATGAACAGACCGAACAGGAGTCTTTCGGTGGTGACAAAAAAGGAAAAGACCGTCAACGGCAAGGGCAGCCATCCATGGACGATTTCCTGGAGGATTTGCGGAAAGACTTTACACATGTAGGTGACCGGTTCATGCATTTCATGCAAACTGCTGTTGAAAAAGTGAAGACGTTCGATTTTGATTCGCCATTCGGCAATGGTGTCACGTTCACCCAAACGATGACCAAACCTGCTGCCGGAATCGAGGAAGTCATCATCGATATCGACAATGGAAAAGTGAATATCCATCATGAGGATGTGGAAGAAGTGCGTGCCGAATTCACTGTGAAAACAGTAAACAGTGAATCGGAAGAAAAAGCGAAGCAAGACTTTTCGGATAAGGTATTATTTGTGAAAGATGATGCGAAATTGATGATTTCAAGCGATATGAAAATGGTCCAAGTGAACGTCGACTTATTTATCCCGAAAAAGGATTATGCGAAGATTTCTGCGCGTTTATTGAACGGCTCTTTCAAAATGAAAGATGCAGCCGTGGAAACGGTTCGTGTAAAAACGGCAAACGGAAAAATTGAAGTCGCGGGGCTGATGTTTAAAAACGGTGAATTCGAAACGGCGAATGGAGCGATTGCTTTAAATGGCGTAACCGGAACGACCCTCGAAGCGGAGACGTTGAATGGCCGTGTCTATATCGATGGTGTCTTGAAAGAAGTTGAGGCGCAGTCGTTGAACGGGCATGTCGTTGTCACGACGACAGATCCAGAGGCAGAGAAAATAGAAGCGAAGACGATGAGCGGATCGGTTGAGATCTACATTCCATCGACCGTTGCGCTATCCGGTGAAATCGCGTCTAATATAGGTCGTCTCGACTTGCAGCTAGAAGACGTCAAGCGCACATCAGAGCAAGACCAACTGCTTCAGCGAACCATTCGTTTTAAAAAGGATGTTGAAGGGAACACGTCGCCGCTCCACGTTTTTGGTGAGGCTAAAACGGGAACTGTCCTTGTCTGCTATAACGCTACACATAAATCATAACTAGAAAAGGACTGCGCCTTACCGGAGAATTCCGGATAAGGTGCAGTCCTCTTTTGTGTGGGATTTAAGTCCTGATTCGCCGATAACTTGATCCTGAGCGCCCATATATGACCGGTGAACGCCAATAAACTTCCAGGTTTCCCTTAGGATATAAGTGTAATCACCGCATCTCCCGATACACCCACGACATGATCGCGAAGGAAATTGCCTTGGCGCATTGCAACCTATAGGATTTCGTCAGCAATAATGCAGCCTCTTCCCGATTTGTCATGTACCCGCATTCAATCAGGATTGCAGGCATGCGCGTTTCACGCAGAACGGCGAAATCGGCCTTTTTTACGCCGCGGTCCGTTCTGTTGCATGCTGTTAGGAGTGATTGTTGGACAAGCCGCGCCAGAACGTTTGAGGCATGACTTGCTGTCGGATAGACATACGTTTCGATACCGTTTGCCTGGTTCCATCCATTGCCATATGCATTGGCGTGGATGGAGACGAATGCATCGACGTTCAGGTTGTTGGCTTTTTTAGTCCGTTCTGCTAGCGGGACATCCTCCCGCCCATTGTGGGCGAAGCTTATGGATACCCCTTCGGCGGTCAGAATTTGCTTCACGAGATCCGCAACAGCACTTGTAAACCCGAATTCTCGTAACACCCCATCAGGTGAACGTTTTCCCGCTGTTTCCGGTCCATGTCCAGCATCAATCATAATGTTTATCATGTTAATCGCCCCCTACCTCTTATATAGACGAAATGATGGAAGAAAGGGACATGCCGGACACTAAATCATTTCATTTGAAACATGGCATGGTAAAATGGGGATTAGACAATTTGAAAATAGAGAAGAGGGGGCTGGCTAATGGCTTTTGTAACCGTCAAGGACGTTCAGGAAAAACTTTTCCTTGAGCTCACTGCTGGACATGAAGGTATTGAGCGGAAAATACATACGAGTGATATTTCGAGGCCGGGTCTTGAAATGGCCGGTTATTTCAATTATTACTTAAAAGATCGGGTGCAACTTCTTGGGAAGACGGAATTGTCATTTTTTGCTGGACTTACAGAAGATGAGAGACAAGATCGGATGACGAGACTCTGTTCACCGAACACGCCTGCAATCATCGTGGCGCATGATATGGATGTACCGCCAGAATTGGTTTCAGCGGCGGATCTAGCAGGCATACCCGTATTGAAAACGGATACCCCGACGACGCGATTTTCCGGCATGCTGACGAACTATCTCAGCGGCAGGCTGGCGCCAATGACAGCTGTACATGGCGTACTTGTCGATGTGTATGGCATCGGCGTATTGATAACGGGAAAAAGCGGTGTAGGTAAAAGTGAAATTGCCCTCGAACTTGTTAAGAGAGGACATCGCCTAGTGGCAGATGATCTCGTGGAAATCCGTCAAGTTGCGAAAAATGTCCTCATTGGAAATGCGCCGAAGTTACTCGAACATATGCTTGAAATTCGCGGCGTCGGGATTGTTGATATGATGACCCTTTTCGGTGCAAGTGCCGTGAAAAGTGATAAACGGATATTGATAGTTGCCGATCTTGAAGTATGGGATCCCGATAAGACTTACGATCGGCTCGGCATCGACGATGAAAAAATGAAAATCATGGATTCCGAATTGACGAAACTTACGGTCCCGGTACGACCGGGACGCAACTTGTCGGTCATCATCGAAGTGGCGGCGATGGATTATCGGATGAAGAGACTGGGCATTAATGCAGCGGAAGAATTTACGAAAAAGTTGGATGCTGCCATCAGCCAAGAATTAATTGGGCAAGACACAGAAAGGAACGGGTGACCCATGTTTGAATTGCTAGCTATAAACCCCGTTGCTTTTGCGCTCGGTCCATTCGAAGTCCGTTGGTATGGAATCCTAATTGCACTGGGCATCGTGCTTGCGTTCATTGTCGTTCAAAAAGAGATGGTGAAACGCGGGATGCATCCGGATTTTTTGACGGATTTGCTCATTTGGGCCGTTCCCATTTCAATCATTAGTGCGCGGATCTACTATGTGATTTTTTCATGGGATTTCTATAAAGACCACCCGGAACAAATCATTCGTATTTGGGAAGGCGGCATCGCAATTCACGGTGCGCTCATCGGTGCCTTCATCACCACGTATGTATACACGAAACGCAAGGGAATTTCTTTTTGGAAAACGGTCGATATTGCTGCGGCTGGTCTGCTGATTGGACAGATAATCGGGCGCTGGGGAAATTTCATGAACCAGGAGGCGCACGGAGGACCTGTTTCGGAAAAATTCCTAGAGACGACAATCATTCCGGATTGGATCATGGATCAGATGACGATACAAGGCGTTACCTATCATCCGACATTTCTGTATGAATCATCTTGGAATTTTGTCGGCCTAATCATTATCCTGCTGTTGCGGAAAGTTGCTTTGAAACGTGGTGAAATGTTTCTGTTTTATCTCGTCTGGTATTCAATCGGCCGCTTTTTCATCGAAGGGATGCGGACGGATAGCCTCTACGTAATTGGGGAACTGCGGGCGGCGCAACTTGTCTCCGTCGTGACGATTGTGCTGGGGATAGCGGTCTTTATCGTAAGACGTTATGTTCAGAAAATCGACGTCACTTACCAAGATAAATAAAAAGGAGCGGCATGGGAAATGGGGACTTTACAAAATGGATTGAAGGTAGGATTGAAAACAACTTGGACACTAGGGAAAATCATATTCCCGATTACGGTTCTGGTTGTCATTTTACAGCATACGCCTGTCTTGCCTTGGATTATTGAACTGATTGCCCCGATTATGGGGATATTTGGACTGAGTGGTGAAGCAGCCATTCCGTTGGTTCTTGGAAACGGGCTTAATTTATATGCGGGGATTGCCGGGATTTTATCGCTTGAACTGACTGTAAAAGAAGTATTCATCATCGCGGTGATGCTGTCCTTTTCACATAACTTGTTCATTGAGTCGGGGGTTGCAGTGAAAGTGGGGGTCAAGTTGTGGGTTATCCTCGTTGTGCGACTGGGACTTGCAATGCTATCCGGAATTCTCATTAACCTGTTGTGGTCAGGTGGTGGAGAAATCGCACAGTATGGAATGGTGCCGAAAAACGAAATCATTCCGGATGGGTGGCTTGAAATCGGCTTGTTAGGTCTTCAAAAGGCCACTTTCGGCGTTCTGCAGCTCGCACTCATCGTCATTCCGCTGATGATTGTCGTTCAATTTTTAAAGGATCGACAGTATTTACAAAAGTTTTCGGAGAAGATGACGCCTTTGACAAAAGTGATTGGTGTCCAGCCGAATGCATCGTTGACGTTGGTCTCCGGTCTAACAATCGGCTTGGCGTTTGGAGCGGGCATTATGATCCAAGCTGTTCAGGAAGACGGGGTCAGTAAAAAGGATGCAACGCTGGTGTTCATTTTTCTCGTTGCCTGTCATGCGGTCATCGAAGATACGCTTATTTTTATACCACTCGGCATACCGGTGTGGCCATTGCTACTGATCCGCGTCATCACGGCGTTCGTTTTAACTATAATCGTCGCATACATCTGGAAACGGAGTGAACAACGGAAAGGGAAGGAGGTCCCCATAACGAATGGCTAAACCGATTACGACATTATTATTTGATTTTGATGGAACATTGCTTGATACAAACGAATTGATCATCCAGACTTTCCAAGCTGTCCTTGGTAACCATTATCCAGGGGAATATGAGCGGGTGGACATTCTACCGTTTCTTGGACCGACCTTGCATGAATCATTCGGTTCAATTGACCCTGAAAAAACGGAGGAACTGATTGCTGAATATCGTGCGTGGAATATATCTATGCACGATGAGCTGGCGAGTGAGTTCGATGGGGTGTCTGAAACGATGCGTTTGCTCAAGGCGGCAGGCATGAAAATGGGAATCGTTTCGACGAAAAGGAACGATATGATCGAGAAAGGGTTAAAACTTCTGGATGTGGAAGGCGTCTTCGATGTCATCATAGGTTTGGATGACGTGACGAATACGAAGCCCGATCCGGAACCGATTTTACTCGCGCTTGAAAGACTCGGTGCGGCTAAAGAAGAAGCCTTAATGATTGGGGATAATTTCCATGATATCGAAGGTGGAAAAAACGCAGGCGTCCGTACTGCTGGGGTGGCTTGGACTGCAAAAGGCGAACAATTCCTCCAATCATTTAATCCTGATTACATGTTGCAACATATTTCAGATTTACTAGAACTCGTTCAGGGTGAAAAGGTGTGAGACGTACCGAACGTTATCCTTCGAAGGGCGGAGCGAACTCGCTTTGGCATATATACAAAACAGTCCCTTTTCTTAAAGTGGTGAAAAATTTTGCGGTGATTCAATTATCGAGGTACACGCCCTTCATGCCGATGAAAAACTTCTTGTACAGAACGTTTTTAAAAATGAAAGTCGGTGAAAAAACGTCCTTTGCACTGATGGTAATGCCTGATACTATGTTTCCCGAGCGGATAACAGTCGGAGACAACTCGATCATCGGATTTAACACCACCATTCTTGCCCATGAATATTTGATTGATGAGTATCGCATCGGCGATGTTGAAATCGGAAAAAACGTTTTGATTGGTGCGAATACGACGATTCTTCCAGGCGTGAAAATCGGAGATGGTGCAATCGTTTCCGCCGCCTCACTCGTGAACCGCGATATCCCAGCAGGGGTTTTTGCGGGGGGGAATCCGGTGAAAATCATTTTTACGGAACAGCAGATGAAAGAACGGCAGCGTGGAAATCATTGAAAACAGATAGCATCGATGTAACTTATGCTATAATAGGCAACAATACGAGAAGGAACGTATCGTACGTTCCTTTTTCTTTTTGCGGGGGAATATGATTGGACAACAAACGAAAAAATTCTGGAAATAAGGTCATATCGTTCATTCCGGACGGTGAATTTTATTATAAAAAAGCAATTCAAGCGATGCAGCGCGACCGATTTGAAGATGCACACAAATATTTGAGAAGGGCTTCGGAACTGAGTCCTGACGACCCGATGATTCTTATGCAATTTGGGGTTCTCGTTATGGAAGAAGGCCGATTCGAAGAAGCCCATGAGCTACTGATGGTTGCTCATGACCTTGCGCCAAGCGAGGCGGAAATTATCTTCTATCTGGCGGAGGTGCACGCTCATCTAGGGATGTTGCGCGATGCGAAAAAGTATGCGGAAAAGTATACACTGCTGGCTCCGGATGGACCTCTGGCGGATGAAGCGATGGAGATCATCGACTTTGCAGAGCAGGAAGAATCGTCCACTGATGGGGATGACATGGAAGATGGAGAGGTCTTTTTTTTGCAGGAGAAGTCAAGACGCCTTATGGAGTCGGGGGATTTTACAACTGCTGTAGAATTGTTGGAATCGATCATTGTCGATTATCCAGAATTTTGGGCCGCCTATAATAACTTGGCGCTCGCTTATTTCTACATCGGACAAACCGAGCAGGCTAGTGAACTGCTGTATGAGGTATTGGAGAAGGATAAGGGCAATATACATGCCCTCTGCAATCTAGCTGTTTTTTATTATTATGAAAAAAAAGAAGAGCAGTTGGAATCCTTGCTTGAATTGCTCGTGAAAATCAAGCCTTATCAATTTGAACACCGTTTTAAACTGGGGGCGACATTCGCGCTTATCGGCAGACATAAGGAAGCCTATAACTGGCTGAGAAGCCTCCAGAAACGGGGGTTTGAAGGTGATACAGGCTATTATTTCTGGCTCTCACATTCGGCGTACTTTTCAGGTCATGAAGATGTGGCGAAAGAAGCCTATGCACGTTTGATCGATTTGGATCCGACGAAAGTTGGATATGAACCGTGGAAAGACGTGGAGCAGGATATTCAGGCCGACTCACTTGAACAGGACCGGGAATTTTTACTGGGGAAAATCCGCAATGAATATCGAAGCGAGAGGATGTTCGGTTTCTATCTTCTTGGCAAGTCCGGGCATAAGCAAGAAATCATTTCGCATCCATCCTATATCGATATTGACAATTTAAGTAAACTGGAACTACTTTTTTTGACGAGTTGCTTGGACGATGAATTCATGCCGGAGACCAACTTCGATCAATCATTCATTCGTGCGCTTGAAACGACTGATCTGCTCTATGTAAAATACCGTCCACTGGATAAACAAGCGACCCATCTGTTCCAAATGTGGTTCACGCTTTGTGAAACGGCGCTAAGCCGTTCCTATCCGTTTCGGAACCCGGCTGCGCTTGCTGCTGCGGCTGACTACATGTTCCAGTCATCACGCTATGACAATGTGACAAAAACGGCAATCGCCCGTGAATTCGGGATTTCAGTACCGACTTTGACAAAATATGTCGGCGAACTGATTGAATTTCTTCCGCAATTTGATGCCTAAATGATGAAAAGGTAGGCTTTCGATAGGCAAATAAGTTGAATGAGGCTGGCTAATCTTATACGATTTGACTATGAGTGACCAACATCCGTTGGCCACTGCCTCCGGCGGATGTCATAAATTTTGAATTGAGTTAGGAAGGCAGTCTAAATGCGCGACGTCCTGTCGCAACGACTGCATGACCTACTTAGGAGAAGATGAAGTTCATCTCTTCTAAGTAGGCCCCAAGCGCAATTCAAAAATTGGACGCAATTACGCCGAGGCGTAATTGATTGTAACCAAGGAGGAAATTCACATGACAACCGAGAAAATTTATGATGTCATCATAATTGGGGCAGGGCCCGCTGGGATGACAGCTGCAGTCTATACTTCCCGTGGGAGCTTGTCGACACTGATGCTAGAGCGTGGTGTTCCGGGTGGACAGATGGCGAACACGGAGGAAATTGAGAACTATCCGGGATTCGATCATATATTAGGTCCTGATCTTTCTACGAAAATGTTTGAACATGCGAAAAAATTCGGTGCTGAATATGCTTATGGTGACGTTACGGATATCATTGACGGTAGAGACTATAAAACGATTGTTGTTGGGACGAAAGAATACAAAGCGCGTGCAATCATTATTACGACAGGCGCGGAATATCGTAAAATCGGTATCCCGGGCGAGGAAGAACTTGCTGGCCGCGGAGTCAGCTATTGTGCGGTTTGTGATGGTGCATTCTTCCGCAAGAAAGAACTTGTCGTCGTGGGCGGCGGAGACTCTGCTGTTGAGGAAGGCGCTTATTTAACACGTTTCGCGGATAAAGTAACCATCGTCCATAGACGTGACGAGCTACGTGCACAGAAAATCCTTCAAGATCGTGCATTCGCCAATGATAAAATCGACTTCATTTGGAATTCGACAGTGAAAAAAGTAAACGAGAGTAATGGTAAAGTCGGTTCGGTCACACTCGTGTCTACAGTGGACGGTACAGAACGGGAATTTGAAACGGATGGCATGTTCGTATACATCGGCATGGATCCATTGACTGCCCCGTTTGAAAAACTAGGCATTCTGAACGACGACGGCTATATTCCAACTAATGAGAACATGGAGACTTCCGTGCCGGGTATCTATGCGGCAGGAGATGTCCGTGAAAAATTATTGCGTCAAGTCGTGACTGCTACAGGTGACGGCAGTATCGCAGCGCAAGCCGTACAAAAATATATAGAAGAACTGATGGAAACACTCGGCGCAGAAGTCTGACAGCATCTTTAATGTTTCTTTAATAAGGCTGTAACAGTGCTGCAACATCGAAGGGGTATAGTAAAATTATCAATTGACCCCCCTTTTGATAAAGCAGTATGTTGAAAGGCTGTCTTTCCGGCAAATGCGGATAGACAGCCTTCTTTTTTGCATAAGATAGGCGTACATAGATAACCCGTCCTGCTGTCCATGTAGGGTGATGTCCATACTTATACTTGAACGCGGAATGAAAGTTCCCTGTTTTGTCTTATGCCATTTGTAAGAAAACGGGGGTTTCGTTCTTTTTTTATGTCGTTTAATCATGTTACGATGTATACTAATACTAGCGCTGATAAAGGTGAGGATATACAAATGCAAAGAATCGTAAATTTACTCGTCGTGAAAGACGAACGCGTTTTATTGTTGAAAAAACCACGGCGTGGTTGGTATGTAGCTCCCGGTGGTAAAATGGATCCCGGCGAGTCCATTTATGAAACGGCCGTCAGGGAATTTACGGAAGAAACTGGAGCCATGCCAATCGAACCACACTTAAAAGGCGTCTACACGATGGTCATTACCGATGAAACCGGTGAGCATGTGTTGGACGAGTGGATGTTGCATACGTTTATCGCATATAACTTATCGGGTGAGCCATTTGAAACGACGATTGAAGGGGTGCTGGAATGGCATCCGATAGACAGCTTGCAGACCCTGCCTATGGCGGAAGGGGACCGGAAGAACCTTTGTTTTGCGGTTTCTTCGCCCGGTATCCAGTATGGGACGTTCCACTATACGAAGGATTTTAAGTTATTGAAAGAGAACATTCAGAACACTACGGAAGGTGATGGGCAATGACGGAAATGGAGACGCCGAATAGCGATGTTGAAATTGTCATCATTACAGGGATGTCAGGTGCTGGGAAGACGGTTGCCATGCAAAGTTTCGAAGACCTGGGTTTCTATTGCATCGATAATCTGCCTCCCGAGTTACTGGTCACGTTCCTTGACTTGATGATGAAATCGGAAAACCGTATGAGACGAATTGCTGCTGTCATGGATACGCGAGGGGGCGACCTATTCGATTCCCTGATCGGGGCATTGGATAATCTATTGCGCATGGATGGTGTTTCTTCGAGACTTTTATTTCTAGATGCGAACGATGAGACACTCGTTCGGCGCTACAAAGAAACGAGGCGCTCGCATCCACTTGCGGAGGGCGGCTTGCCGCTTGAAGGTATCCAGAAGGAAAGACTGCTGTTAACGGAGATGAAAGGCCGTGCCCGTACGATTATTAACACAACTGGGCTGAAACCGAGAGTGTTACGGGAAAAGATCATGTCGGAATTCTCTACAAAAGAGGATCGAGGATTTACGTTGAATTTCATGTCATTCGGTTTTAAGCACGGTATGCCAATCGATGCGGATGTCGTGTTCGATGTCCGTTTTCTACCGAATCCCTTCTATATTCAGGACTTGAAACCGAAAACGGGGCTTGATAAAGAAGTATACGAATACGTCCTGAAGTGGAACGACACACAGATGCTCATTGAAAAATTAACGGACTTGTTTAAATTTCTAATTCCACAATATAAAAATGAGGGTAAATCTCAAGTTGTCATTGCGTTTGGGTGTACTGGCGGACAGCATCGTTCTGTAACGCTTGCCGAATTTTTCGGAAGCCGGTTCAAAGAGGAGTACCGGACATTCATCACGCACCGGGACATTGAGAAAAGAAAGGAATGACACTATGCCACGGTCCAGGAAATTGAAAAAAGTCGTTGTTTTCGGGGGCGGGACCGGATTATCGACGATACTGCGCGGGTTGAAAAATTACCCGATCGACTTGACTGCAGTGGTGACCGTTGCGGATGACGGTGGCAGTTCAGGCAGGCTCCTGGATGAATATGACATTCCACCACCCGGTGATATCCGTAAAGTCATGGCAGCGCTTTCAGACGTTGAACCACTGATCGAGCAAATGTTTCAATACCGTTTTCAAACAGCGGAAGATTTGAAAGGCCATTCGCTCGGAAACTTGATGCTGGCAGCATTGACAGATATTACAGGTGATTTTGCACGTGCAGTCGAGCAGATGAGCCGTGTCTTGAATATTAAAGGGAAAATATTGCCAGCCGCCAATCAACGGATCACGTTGCATGCGGAGCTGGAAGATGGCACAATCGTAACTGGCGAGTCGAAAATACCTGTTTATGGACATAAAATACGGCATGTTTTCATCTCCCCGCAAGAGGTGGACCCATTGCCGGAAACGGTCAGGACGATAATGGATGCTGATCTTATCGTATTCGGACCGGGGAGCCTCTACACAAGTATACTGCCGACCATACTGGTGCCTGCGATACGCAGAGCCGTATTGGCATGTGAGGCTAAAAAAGTGTATATTAGCAACTTGGCTACACAAGCGGGTGAAACGTATCGATACACGGCATCAGAGCATGTACAGGCATTATACGACCATGCAGGTGAAGCGTTTATTGATGCAATCCTGTTAAATGGGGCTGATTTATCTATTTCACCGGACAGTGAAGGCATGACAGGACCACCTTGGCCAGTCGAGAACGACATCGAAATGCTGCAACAGCTCGTTCCGTACGTTGTAGTAAAAGATATTGGGATACGATTGGAAGGCAGCCTGTTGCATGACTCTTCAAAGGTCGCGGAATGGCTTATTAAATACATGGAAAACGCGATAAATACGGAACGGACGTGATCGTCGCCGAGAAAGGGGAAGAATCATGTCTTTTGCTTCTGAAGTAAAGAAAGAACTGACACAGATTGAAGTGGGAAATTGCTGTACAAAAGCGGAAGTTGCGGCATTCATCCGGATGAATGGTGTACTGTCTTTTTCGAATAAACAATTGAGTCTCGATGTGCAAACTGAAAACGCTGCAATCGCCAGAAGATTATACTCCAATTTGAAATTACTATATACTTATAAAGTGGAACTCCTCGTCCGAAAAAAGATGCGCTTGAAAAAAAATAACGTGTACATTTGCCGGATACGGGACGGCGCCAAACCGCTTCTTGAAGATTTGCTTATATTGACGGGCACTTTTCAATTTAAAAATGAGATATCAAAAGAATTGGTGAAAAAGAAATGCTGCCAACGCGCGTATTTACGCGGAGCATTTTTGGCAGGCGGTTCGGTCAATAACCCGGAAACGTCCTCATATCATCTTGAAATTTTTTCGATTTATAAGGAACATAGTGATGCGCTTGTTGAACTGATGAACAAATACCATTTGAATGCAAAATCAATCGAGCGCAAAAAAGGCTATATCGCCTATTTGAAAGAAGCCGAGAAAATTTCAGATTTCCTCAGCATTGTTGGCGCGCATGTCTCGCTCATGAAATTTGAGGACGTCCGGATTTTACGCGATATGCGTAACAGTGTAAATCGGCTCGTCAATTGTGAAACTGCGAATATGAATAAAACCATCGGGGCGGCACAGCGCCAAGTTGAAAATATTAAATTCATTCAAAATACGATTGGACTTGACCAATTACCGGACAGACTACAGGAAATTGCACAACTTCGGGTGGATCATCAAGACATTACGTTAAAGGAACTCGGAGAATTGGTATCGGGTGGAACAGTAAGTAAATCGGGTGTGAATCATCGCCTAAGAAAAATTGAAGAAATTGCAGCAAACCTCCGTAACGGGGGAATCGGTAGCTGATTATAGATAGGAGAGGGTAACGATATGGCAGAGAAAACTGTTGAAGTGAAAATGAAAACCGGCTTGCAGGCAAGACAAGCGGCATTATTCGTACAAGAGGCAAATCGCTTTACAGCAGATGTGTTCTTGAAAAAAGAGGAACGGCAAGTCAATGCGAAAAGCATCATGGGCGTCATGAGTCTCGCAATCGCACGTGGTACGACCGTTACATTGATTTCGGAAGGCGTTGACGAAGAACAGGCTTTGGATGCACTTTCAACACTCGTTGAAACTGAAAATTAAAAGCGAATAGCGGTGCCAGTTGCATCTGGTACTCAGAGTCTAGAAAAGTAGAAAAGACCGCTTCTCATTTGTCGTTAGACAATAGAAACGGTCTTTTTTCTACTTATTTTACGTCTTTCATATCGCTACGTGTGATGATATGGTCAATCAACCCATACTCTTTCGCACGTTCAGCTGTCATAAAGTTATCGCGGTCTGTATCTCTCGCAATGACTTCAATCGGCTGTCCAGTGCGCTCTGAAAGAATTCCGTTCAATTTCTCGCGCAAGAAGAGAATGCGTTTTGCAGCGATTTCAATTTCTGTCGCCTGGCCTTGTGCACCGCCAAGTGGTTGGTGAATCATGACTTCTGCGTTCGGCAATGCGTACCGTTTTCCTTTGGTACCTGCAGCGAGAAGGAAAGAACCCATCGATGCCGCCATTCCGATACAGATTGTTTGAATGTCTGGTTTGATGAATTGCATCGTATCGAAAATCGCCATACCGGCTGTAATGCTTCCGCCTGGGCTATTCACGTAGATGGAGATATCTTTTTCAGGATCTTCCGCTTCCAGGAAGAGCAGCTGCGCAACGATTGAATTCGCAACATTGTCATCGATTCCGCTTCCAAGCATGATGATCCGGTCTTTCAATAGACGGGAGTAGATATCGTAAGCACGTTCCCCACGACTTGTTTGTTCGATTACTGTAGGTATTAGATTCATTCCATTTCCTCCTTCAAGATAGGTAGTATAGTCAGTCTGTCAAAACGCGATAACGTCTCAACTGTAACTTTATCATACATAGTATGGTCAACAAAGGTCAAATATAACGCTTTTAAATTAAGGCTTGCAATCATTTCAATACACTAGTATAATAAATCTTGTCTGCTACTGAAGCAGGTTCATATCTTGTCCTCGTGGTGCAATGGATAGCACGCAAGCCTCCGAAGCTTGAAATGTGGGTTCGACTCCCGCCGAGGGCATACCGTAAAAGGAATTTACCCGTCATTGTTCACTCAATGGCGGGTTTTTTCTATTTCTACATACCGCACACTAGAATCATGCAACAAAACCAACTAGTTACAGTCATTCATGATTCTTAGTGTTACCAATCAGAACAAACCACAAACTCGTCTATTGCTTCAAACCGTCATTCACAAAATGGATTGGGAATATTACTTAACAAACCAATTCAATGCCGAACAGCTCGAGTACATCGCTACTTTGATAATGTGCATCCTATTCTTAAAACAGAAGGGGATGTGTATTTTTTATTTTTCATTGGAATTGGTGAAACTATTTCGGGATTGGACAGAATATACTCTATAACACGAAAAGTTTTACTAAGTGGATGAATAGGGTAAGTAAATGAAAACAACAGGTAGGAGTGGTGAGCGTGAGAAAAGTACTTGGACCGATTGCGGGTATAGTGATTATTCTCGTTGTACTCGGCGTCATGGTGGTTCCGAGCTACAACAAACTTGTGACGCAGGAAGAGAATGTGGATCAGGCGTATGCGCAAGTTGAGAACCAATTGCAGCGCAGACTCGATCTGATTCCCAATTTGGTGAATACGGTAAAAGGTTTTGCAAGTCATGAGAAAGAAGTGCTCGGCGATATTGCAGATGCCCGGGCAAGATTGGCAGGGGCGCAAGGGCCGGAAGAACAGGCGAATGCTGATGCAGCATTGTCTGGAGCGCTGAGCAGGCTTCTCGTCGTAGTGGAAAATTATCCGACGTTAAAAGCGGATGCCAATTTCCGTCAGCTGATGGATGAACTGTCGGGGACCGAAAACCGGATCGGGGTGGCGAGAAAAGATTACAATGATGCGGTTGCAACGTTCAATCGCCAAGTGAAACGTTTTCCAGGAAGACTTGTAGCAACGATTTTCGGATTTGATGAAAAAGAATACTTTAAGGCGGATGCAGCTGCAAAAGAGGCACCGAAAGTCGACTTTGGAGTGGACGGAGAATGATAAAAAAAGCTGTCCGTGTCGTGGCAGCGCTATGCCTCATTTTTCTCTCCTCTATTCCTATTGCGGTGTCAGCAGCTGACGTCCCACCGTGGAATAAAAACGATTCTTATGTCCAAGATCATGCAAATGTATTGTCTGCCGAACAAAAAGAAGAGCTCAATCGCTACGGGCGACAGTTGAACGATGCTACGGGCGCTGAACTCGCAGTATTGACATTGCCAAGCATTGGTGACGAAGCAATCGATGAATTTGCGGTGAAAGCGCTCCGCAAATATGGATTAGGGAAGAAGGGAGAAGATAATGGGGCCCTTTTAGTCGTGACGACTGAGAAAAGGGATAGTGAAGAAGGTAGACGTGAGTTCTTTTTAACAACAGGCTACGGTTTGGAAGGCGCACTTCCGGACGGAAAAATCGGAAGGATCATGGATCAATTGGCGTATCCTTACCTGGAGCAAGAACAGCCTGATAGTGCTATCGTGGAGGCCTATAAAGCGTTCTACAATGAAATTGCTGCGGAATACAACTGGAATGGCGAAGTTGCTCCAGTCACTGTTCCCACTACGCAAGCCAGTAACTCGGATTTTGGGGTACCATTTCCAATCATCGTTTTCATCATCATCTATGTTCTTTTCCGCATCTTTCGAAATGGCGGAGGCAGAGGCGGAGGTGGTGGACCAGGACGTTACCGTAGAAGGGGTGGCGGACCGATTTTCTTCCCAGGCTCATTTGGTGGCGGTAGTGGTGGTGGCTTCGGTGGAGGTGGCGGCTTCTCCGGTGGAGGTGGATCCGGCGGCGGAGGCGGAGCTGGCCGCAGTTGGTAATCTATGACGAGTAGAGAGGACAGCATGTACAGACGCGACACTGTGCATGCTGTCCGTTTTTCAATTATACTAAAGTCAGACAAAAAGTAGTGAGGTGCTGGAAGATGCATGTGACGTTCTATACAAAACCGGGCTGTCATCTTTGTGATGAAGCAGAGCTAATGCTAAAACTTGTACAAGAGGATTTCCCGCTAACTTGGACAAAAGTGGATATTGAATCGGATGATGCAAGTCATGAAAAATATATGCTGATGATCCCGGTCATTGAAAAAGACGGTGACGTTCTACTTTATGGATCGATTGGCTACGTGGACATTGTCGAATTGCTATAACAATGAGGATCCGATCCTCATTGTTAAAGCCTCAAGCGGTTGTCACGGAGTGTGGAGGGAGTTAAGGAAGGCAGTCTAAGTGCGCTACATAATGAAAGTGCCTTAATTTCTGCAAAGAACGCAGAAATACGGCAAATCGAACCCTTCGCTGTTCGATTCGCAATTCAAAATCTGGACGCACTCACGCCTAGGCGTATTTGATTTATTCCCAGTGCTCGGTTTGAATTATTGTAGAAAGGGGTATATACTAAGTACATAAAATATTTTTTTGCCACAGGTGGGACGTTTTGTTGATGGGTGGGACTTAATACGTCCCGTGTATCCGAGAGGAGGATTCCCGTTGGACGCAGTAATGGAGGCGCAAAGGAAGCTTGTGCCAGAAATGATGGACCTGATGCAGCACAGGTATCGAATGTTGAGGCTTGTGAAGATGGCGGGTCCAATCGGCAGACGGACAATTGGTCAAATGGCCGGTTTATCGGAGCGGGAAACGCGAACAATAATAGATATGCTAAGAGCGCAAAACCTTATTTACATCGAAAAAAAAGGGACTTCCATTACGGTGGAGGGCAATCGGGTTTTACTTGCACTTGAATCTGTGATGGAAGACTGGTCCGGCCGGGCGGCTTTGGCTAATAGGCTGACGCAAATGCTCGGCATTCACGCAATTCACGTCGTTTCGGGAAATTGTGATGCAGATGCCGCTTCGAAGAGTTTGCTAGGCATGGAGGCGGCCAAACAGTTCAATGCTCATATCGGTGAAGGGAAAATCGTGGCTGTTACTGGCGGAAGTACAATGGCATCGATTCCGAAATACATTGAAAAAGTCGCCAGTGTCAATGATTTGCTGTTTGTCGCCGCGCGTGGTGGTGTCGGAGATGATATCGGTTTGCAGGCCAATGTTATTGCGGCATCGTTCGCTGAAGCATGCGGCGGCTCTTATAGCACTTTTTACTATCCGGAGTCGTTGAGTGAAGAAGCTCACGAAGCGTTTAAGAAAGAACCTTCTGTCCTGAAGATGCTTGCCCTTTACGAAACGACGGACTGCGTACTCCACGGTATTGGAGATGCTCAGACGATGGCTTCCGTGCGTAACACTTCTGTTGAAGAGCGGGTGTTACTTGAAGAGGAAGGCGCGAAAGGCGAAGCGTTCGGTTACTATTTTGACCGTGAGGGGAACATCGTTCATCGGATCAGGACTGTCGGTATCCAAACAGGCCATCTTGAGGGAATACCCCTCATCATTTCGGTCGCGGGCGGCGCTAGTAAAGCGGAAGCGATATTGGCGTATATGGCCAGTGCACCGAAACAGACGATCTTAGTAACTGACGAAGGCGCGGCAAATGAAATGCTGAAGATCTTAATCAATCAATAATCGGATTTGAATGTCGCATGCCGTTTAAGGGAATAGATTGAAATGGATGTTAGTGGAAGTGTGAATCAGACTACAATGAAAATTATTCGGAGGTTTTTATAATGACATTGAAACTTGCAATTAACGGATTTGGACGAATCGGACGTAAAGTATTCCGCGAAGCTTTGAAACAAGAGAAGATTGAAATTGTGGCGGTAAACGATTTAACGGATGCAGCGATGCTTGCACATCTTTTGAAATATGACACAATTCATGGCGTATTTGACGGTGAAATCAGCGCGGAGAATGACACACTTGTTGTCGATGGCAAAAAAGTGAAAGTATATGCAGAAAAAGATCCGGCAGCACTTCCATGGGGCGAACTTGGAGTAGATGTTGTGATTGATTCGACAGGCGTATTTACGAAAAAAGAGGGATTGAGCAAGCACCTTGAAGCAGGCGCTAAAAAAGTCATCTTGTCTGCTCCTGCAAAAGACGATATTACAACACTTGTAATGGGCGTTAACCACGAATCATACGATCCGGCAATGGACGACATTGTATCGAACGCATCTTGTACGACAAACTGTCTGGCACCTGTCGTAAAAGTGCTTCACGGAAAATTTGGCGTGAAGCGTGGTTTGATGACTACAGTTCACTCATACACAAATGACCAACGCATTTTGGATTTTCCGCATTCGGATTACAGACGTGCACGTGCAGCCGCAGAAAATATGATTCCGACATCGACTGGTGCAGCTTCGGCAGTAACGAAAGTCATTCCTGAGTTGAAAGGGAAACTTGACGGCATGGCGGTCCGTGTACCAACTCCGAACGTATCGCTCGTTGACTTCGTTGCTGAACTTGACAAAGATGTGACAGTGGAAGACGTGAACAACGCATTCAAACATGCGGCAGACAATGAATTGCAAGGTGTTCTTGTCTACAATGAGCTGCCGCTTGTCTCAAAAGATTACAACGGCAACACATCATCTTCAACAGTAGATGGCTTATCGACAATGGTGCTTGAAAACAACATGGTGAAAGTTATTGCATGGTATGACAACGAATCTGCATATTCTGCCCGTTGTATCGATCTTGCCCTTCACATGTACCAAAAAGGCCTGTAAAAGTAGACGGACCCAGTACCGTATACTGGCGCCGACTAGCAAACCAAGTTAATTATAGCCACAAACAACAATACAGCTTATAATGTAGTTGGGTAAGAGGAACGGGGAGTTACCCCGTTCCTTATTTTTTTGTTTCTTATAATCATTGTGGAGGTGGGCATTTTCATGAAGTCGAAAATGACGATGAAAGATATGCAGCTTGAAGGGAAACGGGTATTTTGCCGGGTGGATTTCAATGTCCCGATGGAAGAAGGTAAAGTGACTGATGATACCAGGGTCCGTGCAGCCATCCCGACAATTACATATTTGACAGAAAATGGTGCGAAAGTAATCCTTGCAAGCCATCTGGGCCGTCCAAAAGGCGAAGTGAACGAGGACATGCGTCTCACTGCTGCTGGGGAAAAACTTGAGGAATTGATAGGTAAGAAAGTAACAAAGCTCGATACATCCATCGGGGAAGACGTGGAGAAAACGATTTCGACGATGAACAATGGTGATATCGTCCTACTTGAAAATGTCAGATTCCATGCAGGAGAAGAGAAAAACGATGCTTCGTTGGCCAAACAATTTGCTGCGATGGCAGACTTGTACGTCAATGATGCATTCGGAGCTGCACACCGTGCGCACGCATCCACTGCAGGTATTGCCGAACATCTACCGGCGGTTTCAGGGCTCTTGCTTGAAAAAGAGTTGGATGTACTTGGCAAGGCGTTATCCACTCCTGAGCGACCATTCACAGCCATAATCGGTGGTGCAAAAGTGAAAGATAAAATCGACGTAATCGATCATCTATTGGATAAAGTGGATAATCTGATCATTGGCGGCGGTTTGTCGTACACTTTCTCGAAAGCGCAAGGCTATGAAATCGGAAAATCATTGCTTGAAGAAGATAAAATCGAGTTGGCAAAATCTTTCATTCAAAAGGCGAAAGACAAAGGTGTGAACTTGTACTTGCCGGTTGATGCTGTTATTGCAGATGACTTTTCGAAAGATGCCAATACGAAAGTTGTGAGAATGGATGCAATCCCTGAAGATTGGCAAGGTCTTGATATTGGAACAGAAACGGCTGAATTGTATGCGAAAGTGATTGAAGAATCGAAATTGATCATTTGGAACGGGCCGATGGGTGTGTTTGAAATGGAACCATTTGCGGGCGGCACAAAACGCGTCGCACAGGCGATGGCGGATACGGAAGGATACACAATCATTGGCGGCGGCGATTCAGCTGCGGCTGTTGAAAAGTTCGGTGTTGGCGATAAGATGAATCATATCTCTACTGGCGGAGGTGCATCCCTTGAGTTCATGGAAGGGAAAGACTTGCCGGGTGTCTCAGCACTGAACGATAACTAAATGGAGGGAAACGTTTTGCGTAAACGAATCATTGCAGGAAACTGGAAAATGTATAAGACAGCCGAGGAAGCGAAAAGCTTTGTGAAGGATGTGCAAGGAGAGATACCTGTTTCAGATTACTTGGAAGCAGTTATTTGTCCGCCAACACTCTATCTGTCCGAGCTTGTTCAACTGACAAAGGAGTCCCCACTCGGAATTGGCGCACAAACGATGCACGATGCTACCGAAGGCGCCTACACAGGCGAAGTAAGTCCGGCAATGTTGTCTTCGATTGGTGTCGGATACGTGGTCCTTGGACACTCCGAGCGTCGTCAATATTTCAACGAAACGGACGAATCCGTCAACCGCAAAGTCCATGCTGCATTCGAGTATAAGCTAACGCCAATCGTCTGCGTCGGAGAATCACTTGAAGACCGTGAAAGCGGCAAGACAGTTGAACTGGTAGCAAACCAAGTGACAGAAAGCATTCGCAGGCATCAGCACAGACTTGGCGAAATCAGCGGTCATCGCTTACGAACCGATTTGGGCCATCGGAACGGGGAAAACGGCAACGGCAGAAGATGCGAACGAAGTATGCGGTGCTATCCGCTCGACAATCGCTGAAATTTACAATGAAGAAGTGGCAGATTCCATCCGCATTCAATACGGCGGTAGCGTCAAGCCGGAAAATATCGCTGAATTGCTGGCTATGGCACATATCGACGGTGCATTGGTCGGTGGGGCAAGTTTGGAACCCGCTTCATTCTTGAAATTGTTAGAGGCGGGCGCAAATGAGTAAAAGTCCGATAGCCCTTATTATTTTGGATGGTTTCGGCCTTCGGGACGATAATCTTGGGAACGCGGTTGCACAGGCAAATAAGCCGAATTATGAACTATTATGGAATAACTACCCCCATGCAACGCTGACAGCTTGTGGGGAAGCGGTGGGTCTTCCTGATGGGCAGATGGGGAACTCCGAAGTAGGGCATTTGAATATCGGTGCCGGCCGCATCGTCTATCAGAATTTGACTCGCATTAATAAGTCAATTAGGGAAGCGGACTTTTTCGATAACGAAGCGCTTCTTCGTGCAGTTGCCCACGCAAAGGAACGCAATTCTGCACTCCATTTGATGGGATTGCTTTCTGATGGCGGCGTACATAGCCATTATGATCATTTATTTGCCCTGCTCCGACTTGCGAAATTGAACGGCATTGACAAAGTTTTTGTCCATGGCTTCCTGGACGGCCGTGATGTAGGACCGCAGACTGCTCTTGACTATATTGAACAGACTGAATCGGTCATGCAGGAAGTTGGAGTCGGTAAGTTTGCAACGATTTCGGGGCGTTATTATGCGATGGACCGGGACAAGCGCTGGGAGCGTGTCGAAAAGGCCTACAATGCCATTGTCAATGGTGTAGCATTGACAGCTGCCACTCCGACAGCGGGTGTCCTCGCTTCTTATGAGCGTGGCGTACATGATGAATTTGTCGTTCCGTTCATCATTGAAGAACTTGGCCAACCGGTTGCAACTGTGGAAGACGGGGATGCGGTTGTGTTCTTCAATTTCCGTCCTGACCGTGCAATCCAGTTATCGCGTACTTTCACGGATGCTCAGTTTGACGGTTTTGACACCGGAACGAAAAAGTTCACCGACTTGAAGTTTGTCACGTTTACGCATTATAGTGAGGAAGTCGTTGCCGACGTCGCTTATAGCAATGACAATCTTGAAAACACCCTTGGCGAGGTCATTTCCCAAAATGGGCTGACCCAACTGCGCATTGCAGAAACCGAAAAATACCCGCACGTCACTTTTTTCATGAGTGGTGGACGGGAAGAGACCTTCGAGGGGGAAGAACGGATTTTGATCGCTTCCCCGAAAGTGGCCACCTATGATTTGAAACCAGAAATGAGTGCTTTTGAAGTGACAGAGGCACTGCTTGAAGGGATCAATGCAGACCGTTATGACGCCATTATTCTGAACTTTGCCAATCCGGACATGGTCGGGCATAGCGGAATGCTGGAGCCAACCATCAAGGCAATCGAAACGGTCGACCTCTGCTTAGGGAAAATCATCGATGCGCTTCTTGTAAAAGGTGGTGCGGCCATTGTGACGGCAGACCACGGCAACGCCGATGAAGTGACGACGGAAGACGGTGCACCGATGACGGCACATACGACAAATCCTGTCCCTGTCATCGTGACGGATCCAAATGTTGCCCTGCGGGAAGATGGAATACTCGCAGACCTTGCACCAACAATGCTAAAATTGTTAAAGCTCGAACAACCGGTCGAAATGACCGGCAAACCATTATTTTAAAAAGGGGAGACTGACATGCCGATCATTTCAATTATCCAGGCAAGAGAAGTTCTTGATTCACGAGGAAATCCAACTGTTGAGGTAGAAGTGTTTACAGAAAGCGGTGCATTCGGCCGGGCAATCGTTCCATCCGGTGCGTCGACTGGTGAATACGAAGCAGTCGAATTACGTGATGGAGACCAAGAACGCTACCTTGGTAAAGGTGTTTTAAAAGCGGTCGATCATGTCAACGAAGTCATTTCAGAAGAATTGGAAGAGGTTTACTCTGTACTTGACCAAGTGACGATTGACAAAGCGCTGATTGAGCTTGACGGTACGCCTAACAAAGGGAAATTAGGCGCGAACGCGATTCTAGGCGTTTCGATGGCAGTTGCTCGTGCAGCAGCGGATTACCTCGATATTCCATTGTACCAATACCTTGGCGGCGTTAACGCGAAACAATTGCCAGTACCGATGATGAACATTCTGAACGGCGGCGAGCACGCGGATAACAACGTCGATATCCAAGAGTTCATGGTCATGCCGGTCGGTGCGGAATCATTCCGTCACGGTCTTCGGATGGGCGCAGAAATCTTCCATAGCCTGAAAGCCGTTCTTCAATCGAAAGGCTTGAACACTGCCGTTGGGGATGAAGGCGGATTCGCTCCAAACCTGGCTTCCAACGAAGAAGCATTATCTACGATTATTGAAGCCATTGAGAAAGCAGGCTATCGTCCGGGCGAAGAAGTACTTCTTGCAATGGACGTTGCATCTTCCGAGTTCTTTAACAAAGAAGATGGCACATACAATCTTGCAGGCGAAGGCATTGTCAAAACTTCTGCAGAAATGGTTGACTGGTATGCAGAGCTATGCGAGAAATATCCAATCGTTTCAATTGAAGACGGTCTGGATGAAAACGACTGGGCGGGCCACAAATTACTCACAGAACGTCTAGGCAAGACAGTCCAACTCGTTGGAGATGACTTGTTCGTGACGAATACAGAGAAATTGGAGCGCGGCATTGAAGAAGGAATCGGGAACTCGATTCTGATCAAAGTGAACCAGATCGGTACATTGACGGAAACTTTCGATGCAATCGAAATGGCGAAACGCGCTGGCTACACAGCTATCATTTCCCACCGTTCAGGTGAATCCGAAGATACAACAATTGCGGACATCGCTGTGGCAACAAACGCCGGTCAAATCAAGACAGGCGCACCGTCACGTACGGACCGCGTTGCGAAATATAACCAATTGCTCCGTATCGAAGATCAATTGGATGAAACAGCGGAATATTTAGGTGTGAAGACGTTTTATAACTTAAAAAAATAAGAAAACGCAAACCCGCCTCGGCGGGTTTTGCTGTTGCAAGGTGTGCATGCTGTATAGGTTCCATGCTTCCACAACTAGCAATAATAAGAGCAATAGGTTGTAACGATAGCCTATCTTTGGTAAAATGGAACTTGTTGTGAAGTTCGAATCAGGAGGTGGAACAAAATGCACGCTTTGCTGACGACTCTGCTCGTAATCGTAGCACTCTCATTGATCGTTGTCGTATTATTGCAATCCGGGAAAAGTGCAGGTCTGTCAGGAGCAATCTCCGGTGGAGCCGAACAACTTTTCGGAAAACAAAAAGCGCGTGGACTTGATCTCGTTCTTCAACGGGTAACAGTTGTACTGGCAGTTTTGTTTATTGTATTGTCAATCGCTATCATGAAATTCGTATGATATTACTAGTATTTAAACATTGAATAGACTACTATCGCCTGACCGTCCGACTGGTCGGGCATTTTTTTTAGAAATCATGGCTAGACTTCGGGCGCCCTACGCTTTTCGATTGTCTAGACTCCGGGCATCAGCCTCTCGAGTCGCTTCAGTCCTGCAGATAAAGGCAAAGAACACCTTACTCTTCAGGCCTTCCAGCGCTAGCCGGAGCTAAACGATGCCTTATGCTTATCTAAGAAAGGATGGATAAAATGAGAATTGCACAGCCGAAACCATTTTTCTTTGAATCTGGAAAGCGTGCGGTCTTGCTTCTACATGGATTTACGGGGAATTCCGCCGACGTTCGGATGTTAGGCCGATTTCTGGAGAAAAAAGGCTACACGTCATTGGCACCACATTATAAAGGGCATGGCGTACCGCCGGAAGAATTAATACATACAGGACCGGAAGAATGGTGGGAAGATGTTCTCGCGGGCTACAATCAATTAAAAGAAGCGGGATTTGAAGAAATCGCAGTTGCAGGATTGTCACTTGGAGGCGTATTTTCCCTCAAAGTAGGGTATAACATGCCTGTGAAAGGAATTATCACGATGTGTGCACCGATGACGATGCGGACGACTGAACTGATGTTTGAGGGCGTCCTGAAATACGCGCGTGATTATAAGAAATTTGAAGGAAAAAGCGATGAAGAAATCGAAAAAGAAGTAGAGGCATTGCAGAACCAGACGATGCCATCACTCGCAGATCTTCGCGCACTCATCCATGACGTCCGCGATCATGTCGATCATGTGTATGCACCGCTTTTCGTCGTTCAAGCGACAAAAGATGAGGTGATTGACACGGATTCTGCAACGATCATTTACAATGAGGCTGAATCGGAAGATAAACGAATCGAATGGTATGAAAATTCAGGGCATGTCATTACACTTGGGCCGGAAAAAGAGCAGCTTCACGAAGCTATTTTCGAATTCCTTGAATCGCTCGATTGGTCCGTGTGAAAGTTTGAAAAAATGACCATGCTATAGATGTAGAAGGAGGGATGCAGTTGGATAGTTTTGATCAGGACATGCAAAAAAAATTGCTGTCGATTATGAAGGAAGAATCCTATAAGCCGCTTACTGTACAGGAAATCCAGGAATTGATGGGGTTTGAACAAGCAGCTGAATTTAAAGAACTTGTCAAAATGCTCGTGCACCTTGAGCAAAAAGGGCAGATCATCCGTTCAAGAACGAACCGTTATGGTGTACCTGAGCGTATGAACCTTGTCCGTGGAAAATTCATCGGACACGCAAAAGGATTCGGTTTTGTTACGCCCGAGACCGAGGGGATGGATGATATTTTCATCCCGCCGCATGAAGTAAATGGGGCCATGAACGGGGATATCGTACTTGTCCGCGTTACGAACGGCACGTCAGGCGACAGACGAGAAGGTGCGATAATTCGCATCGCGGAACGCAAAACGACGAAAATCGTCGGAACTTATCAGGATAACAAAGGATTCGGCTTTGTCATCCCAGATGATAAAAAATTGCCGATGGATATATTCATTGCCAAAGGAAATGCACTTGACGCGGTGGATGGCCATAAAGTAGTCGTGGAAATAACGGATTGGCCAAGTGATTTAAAATCGGCAACCGGTATGGTGACACAGATCTTGGGCCATAAAAACGACCCTGGTGTGGACATCATATCCATTATCCATAAGCATGGCATTGAAGTCGAGTTCCCGCAAGAAGTGTTGGATCAGGCCAATAAGATTCCCGAAGAAGTACAGGAAAATGATTTGTTCAAACGCCGTGATCTCCGGGAAGAAATGACAATCACGATTGACGGTGCAGATGCAAAAGACTTGGATGACGCCATCTCTGTTGTTAAAAATGACGATGGTTCTTATTTGTTATCCGTCCATATTTCAGATGTCAGTTATTATGTCACAGAAAACTCGCCGATGGACGAGGATGCTTTTGACCGCGGGACAAGTGTCTATTTGACGGACCGTGTCATTCCGATGTTGCCGCATAAGTTGTCGAACGGTATCTGTTCATTGAACCCGGGTGTCGACAGGTTGACATTGTCATGTGAAATGACGATCGATCGCAATGGTAAAGTGACTGACCATGAAATTTTTGAAAGTGTCATCCGGTCGAAAGAACGAATGACCTATGCCGATGTCTATAAAATCATCGAAGAAAAAGATGAAGAACTATCTACGAAGTATGCCCATATTGTTCCAATGATTAACCATATGGCCGAACTTGCTGCGATTTTGAAACAGAAACGTATGGACCGCGGCGCGATTGACTTTGATTTCAAGGAATCGAAAATTCTTGTGGATGAAAAAGGATGGCCGACAGACGTTGTCATTATGGAACGAACTGTTTCGGAACGACTCATTGAGGAATTCATGTTGGCGGCGAACGAAACCATAGCCGAGCACTTCCATTGGTTGCAAGTGCCTTTCATTTACCGGATTCACGAAGATCCGAAAGCAGAGAAACTACAACGCTTCTTTGAATTCTTAACGAATTTCGGCGTTGTCGTTAAAGGGACGGGGAATAAAGTCCATCCACGTGCATTGCAGGAAATCGTTGAATCGATTGAAGGATTACCGGAAGAGACCGTCATATCCACGATGCTTCTCCGTTCGATGCAACAGGCGAAATATTTTGACGAGAGCCTAGGTCATTTCGGCTTATCTACGGAATTTTACACGCACTTCACTGCACCAATCCGCCGTTATCCAGACTTGATCGTCCACCGTTTGATTCGGACGTATTTGATTGAGAAAGATGTGTCGGGGAAAACGCTCGCGCATTGGGGAGCCAGATTGTCTGAAATCGCTCAGCATACATCCGAGCGGGAGCGCCGTTCAGTCGAAGCGGAACGCGATACGGAATCATTGAAAAAAGCGCAATTCATGCTCGACAAAATCGGAGAAGAATTCGAAGGTGTCATTTCTTCCGTTACCAATTTTGGTTTGTTCGTTGAACTGGAAAACACGATTGAAGGTCTCGTTCATGTCAGTTATATGAACGACGATTATTACCGTTTCGATGATAGACAGATGATGATGATTGGTGAGCATACCGGCAAACAGTTCAGACTCGGTGATGAAGTAACAGTGAAAGTTGCTGCCGTTAAACCGGAAGAATCCGCAATCGATTTCGAACTTGTCGGGATGAAACCATCCTTCCATCGTGCACGCAGAGAAACGCCGAAAGTCATTCATGCCAAAAAGAAAGACGGCGACAATAAGTCTGGCAACAAATCGAACAACAATAATAAGAAGACAGGCACGTATAATAAAAAGAAGAAGTTTTACGAAGGGGTTGCCAAGAAATCGAAAGGTAAGCCTAAAAAGAAAAAATGATACTTGGGCGGCATTTGTCGCCCTGGGTTTCATAAGAGTAGAGGGTGAATGAGATGGCGAAAGGCGCTGGAAAAGTGGTCGCAGTCAATAAAAAAGCGAACCACGATTTTGCAATTGAAGAAACGATAGAAGCAGGAATTGTACTGCAAGGTACGGAGATCAAATCGATCCGGAATGGCAAAGTACAGCTACGGGATTCGTTTGTCCGCATTCGGAACAATGAGGCATGGATTTCCAATATGCACATCAGTCCATATGATCAAGGGAATCGTTTCAATCATGATCCGCTTCGCTCGAGAAAACTTCTTCTCCATAAAAAGCAGATTAGCACATTGATCGGCCGGACGAAAGAGCAAGGTTTTGCAATCGTCCCGTTGAAGATGTATCTGAAGGACGGCTTCGCAAAAGTATTGATCGGCGTTGGTAAAGGGAAGAAAGATTACGACAAACGTGAAGACCTCAAGAAGAAAGAAGCGAAACGTGAAATGGCCCGTGCGCTCAAAGACAAACAGCGCTATTGATTTTTACGTGAAAATGCGTTATAATAATTCTTGTAGAACTAGTTCAGAAGCCTTTCAGTAGGTTATCCTGACATCCTCTTAACGGGGACGTTACGGATTCGACAGGGGTAGTCTGAGCTTGAGTTGCGCGTCGGAGGGCTCGGCTCCGTCAGAAACGGCACCTTATAATAACAGGCAAAACAAACAACAACCTAGCATTCGCAGCGTAAGCTGATGAATCTGCCTTGCAGTTCCATCGCCCATGTGGCATTGTAAGGCTCACCTTTAAGTGGGATACGACGGCTGTTGCCTCCTGAGGCAGACGGAAGAGATTCACAGGATAGCGTACAAGACGCCCTGATTGCCGGCATAATGATGCGCGAAATGCAAATAGGCAAAATACACGCGTAGATGCTTAAGTGTTAGAGCCTCTGGACGCGGGTTCGACTCCCGCCGTCTCCATATATAGAAATCAACGGATTTCATATGGTATCAAAACCCTTGTCTATCAAGGGTTTTTTATTTTTCCTTATATTATCTAGTTTTATTTACTTACAATCGTACGTAGTCACTTATCTACATCTCCATGTAGTTGGCGAACTTCAACATGGCTTACTCTTTAGCTTTCTTCGTAACATGTGTGTACATGTTCATTACTATGTCTCGGTAGAAAACAAATGATATGGAAAAGGGTATTGTAGATGAAAAAGTCATTGTAGGAGGGATGTCCATTGTCTAATAAGAAGAAAAAGGATGACGAAGATATGCAAGAAATTCAAACACAAACTGAAGATGATAGAAAAAACAAAATCCGGGCAATCTACGATAAAGCTGTACAAACTCATGGTGAGGCACTGGAGAAACTTAGCAAGAACTAATGAATCAAGAATTCAGCGAAGGAAATATTTATCTATGAGGATAATGACTTTGACTAAAAGAGTTTTTTTGTTTTAGTTAAAATTAGCGACTTGATTTGATATATGCAAGGTTAGGCAGTACACTAATAAAGTAAAAAGGGTTATTTCAGTAAAATAGGGTATATTATATTTGTTGAATAGATTCTCTTTAAGGATAAGAAAAGTAGGTGAACAAAGTGGGGAAGTATCAATTGGATAACAAAGGTAAAATGGCAGTGTCAAAGTATCATGAAAAACACATGCCTGCCAAATTTGATAAAAAACAGCAACTTGAAAAAATACGTGCGGAGTATTTGAAAAAAAAGCAAGAACAAACAGATAAATGATCTGAATGAAAACATGAATGCTACGCGAGATGCAAATGGGCAAAATACAGGCGTAGATGCTTAAATGTTTGAGTCTCTGGACGCGGGTTCGACTCCCACCGTCTCCATATATAGAAAATAACGGATTTCCTATGGTACCAAAAACCCTTGTACATCAAGGGTTTTTTATTTTGCCTTATTACCATAGATCCATCATCGTGGCCAGTGACGAGATAATAACTAGCCTCTGGAGCTAAGTTTACTTCTTTTAAAAATATTATTCTTAATGATTAAGTAGTTCTTAATCCCGAAATTTAAATAAAATAGATTTGCTCTGATTTCAAATTCTTCCCTTGTCTTCGGTAATTCTGTTTCACGTATGGACTCTTCGTATTCCTCTAATAGCTGTAATGCAATGGCTGTATCTCCAGAATGCACATGTTGGCTAATATTCAGAAAGATATTAGCAAGCATACCTTTTTGTTTGACATCTAACTCTGATGAAGAAACAATGCTTAGGATGGCTGCCATTTGTTTTAGGATTTCCAGTTGATCCTCTCGCATTTTGAGGTAATAATAATCTCTATTTTCTTTTCTTAGTAGATGATTTTCTACATCTTGTATAGCAATGTTTTTAGCCTGATTCAGGATGTTTTCTACTTCGACTAACTCTTTTCCGTCCCACTTTTGCTCACTATCCTTTAAAAATGTAGAGAATTGGTATAAAATAACGCTGAATTTATTTTCAATTTCCGTTCTATATTTTTCGATTTCTTTCTTAAAGCTTGGCATAATACTGTTTACAAGTAAGGCGATTCCTATACCAATGAAAATGATATAAAGTTCATTCAATAAGTTTTCTAGGTTGGCTTCCTTAACAGTGTAAATATGCAAAATGACAACTATGCTTGTCACAAAACCTTCCTGAATACGTAATTTAACAAGGGCTGGGACAAGCAATAAGATGAATAGCGTTAAGAATTATGGGATGATAGCCTAATACTTCAAAACAGACAGAACCAAGAAGTAAAGATAATAGAGATGCGAAAAATTTTTTCCCGATGGAATGCAATGTCTTTTTCTTTGTCTTCTCAATACACATAATGACGATTATGGCTGCAAATGATGCAAACTCCAAGTCGAATAAACTTGCAATCCAAATTGCTAACCCTGCCCCTATTGCGGTTTTAATTGTCCGATATCCCATTCCGATCATTAGCATCACCCTATTGTTTTTTTATACTTTCATTATAACCAAGTTCTAACAGAAAATCAGGGGGACATGAAAGCCAAGGACAGGTTCCTTGGCTCAATATGCCGAAGTCCCTGTCTCCGTGGCTTTTTACATTGAAGAAAATAAACGTCACGCCGCTGTCCACTTTTGCAAATGAATTGTCTATATAAAGAGTGAAAGCATCGTTCGTCTAAGCGCAAGACGTCGTGCTTTCCCCGGGAAAACGCGTCTGGCATGACTGATCGAGTAGATAAAGGGGGATTCATGTGTATTTATTCATAAAAGAATCACCGTTTCAAGTGCTTTCATCGCTTGTGATGCAAGTGGGGTTGAACGTGGCGATTTTACTTCAGCAAATCCATTTTAGATCGCTCATCTCGACGCATGTTCGGGATGGGCATAAGTGGGTTTACAAAACATATGACAAGTGGAAACAAGAGGGATTTCCATATGCTTTGTATAATCGGATGAAAATGGACAAGACAAAATGGTTTCGAATTGATTATGAAAAGCTACAATTTCCGACGGGGCAATTTGCGCCATCGACGATAGCATCATCCGCTCAAGAGGGAGTGCAGGTTGCACCCTCAACAGAGGGCAACTTGCCCCTAGCAATAACCAAAAAGAATAAAAGGTTTAAAAAAGAACTTGTCGAGAACGAACTCGACGTTGTGTCTGTTATTGCTCATTTAAATAACAAAGCAAACAAGCAATTCAATGCGTAGACAGTATGTCGGCTGAACAAATAAAACTTGTAAGCGACTATGTTAGGAGTTTTGGAATTTCAAGATCCTCGTTTCCATAATCACTTGGCGGATCATCGCTAGTGTACAGGTCATAGTTAGTTATGATAACGGCAAAACCTTCTATTTACAAAATGTAAACAGAAGGTTTCCGCCCTACGTATTAAATGGCACCGACTGTCCCAAAACTGAATTCTTTCCAATTATGGATCTCATACGTCGGTATTGCCGCGCTGGTGTTTTCCTTACGGTGTGGATTATACCAGCATGTATCGATTCCGAAGTTGTTGCCACCTAAAATATCCGATGAAAGGGAGTCACCAATCATGAGGACGCGGGATTTATCCGTAACATTCAGTAGCTTGCATGCATATTCGAAAATATCAACTTGCGGCTTTTGGCAATTGGCTTCTTCGGATGTAATGATTGCTTCGAATATGTTGTTCAGCCCAGATCTTCCAATTCTTGAAAATTGTACATCTTTGAAGCCATTTGTGACAATCGCCATTCTATAATCAGCAAGGTCGCTGAGCATTTCTGCAACACCTTCGATTAGGTGTGCTTCTTTGCCTAAGTAGTTAAGATATGTTTGTCCGAACGCAAGGGCGTCCATTTCCAAGCCATGCAGCTCGAACAAGCGCTTGAACCGTTCCGTTTTCAGCTCTGTCAAAGCGATGCGCCCTTGTTCCAAGTCATCCCAAAGTACTTTGCTGATTTCCCGATAGCTTTCCCTGTAGTCACTTAAGCCGTTCGGGTAGCCGTTTGAATCAAAGGCAAGTGAAAAGGCGTTTTTTTCACCTGCACCAAAATCCATCAACGTGTCGTCCAAATCAAATAAAAATACATCATATTGCATTCCAAAGTGCCTCCATTCATCAACTACGGAATATGTATGTCATAATGTACGGAAAGTGATATTGAAGCTTTTCTCTTCCTGTTTTGTCCACCAAGTATCCTTATTATCCTATAACAAACACTTCCCATTTGTCATTAAAAATTCATCGATGAAACTAACCCCACTCCAATAGCGTCTTACTATTCAGACTTACTAATTTAAGTTGCTTGAATAATAATGAAGAAATAAAATACAAAGGGAGGGGGATTGTGTGAACAAGATTTTAAAAGTAACACTTATTGTTTTTGGAGTGATTCTAGTAGGAGTTGTTATCCTTGTATTTTCTTTTATTCAAAGTATGAAACCGGATAAAGAAAAAGAAGAACAGGTGAAAATCCAAGCGGAGGAATACCTAGAAAATCAATTTAGTGAGCACTTCGAGGTATACGATACTTTGTATGATAATATGGGGAACTTTGGATTTGAATATGCCGCCATGGCTCGAGATAAAGAAAGGAATACACAGTTTTTTGTCTATTATGACGACGTAACAAATCAAATGGTGGACACATATATTGCCGAGAAATGGGAAGATGATTTAGAAAGTGAAATACGCCCTTTTATTCGGGAAAACTTCGGAAAAAAAACGAATTTCTTCGTTTACTTTGATGATGAATTAGGGCATGAATTGGGAATTGATTGGACTGATCCAAGGAGTTATAAAGAATTTAACGTATCACCTACGATTCGCATTACAATCCCCCGAAACAGGAGTGACGAAGACGAACGACTCTTTGATGAGTTTATATCTTTCCTGAAAAGTGAAGACAAACTCCAAGAGGGTACTGTTATTGTGGAGTATGTCACTGAAAATGGAGAAAAAATTGAGGAGAATGAGTGGAGTAAAGAATTTTGACAGGAAGAATGGGAAGTATAGATGGATGAAATTTCAAAGAGAATCTTAAAAACAACGGATTTTCTTATTAATTTGGGCAAAATACGGGATACTTTTCAATCCATTCAAGAGTAAATCACGAATTACAGCAAGCCGCTCAGTAAACGGTTATAATAATAATAGCAGATTGTTGAATTGCCGGTTAGGGAGTGTGCTTTATATGCAAAGCTTCATTGTGATGCAAGGTCAAACGTATCAAGAAGAAAAAGAATTAGGAATGATTTGGTCACGGAAACAAGACAATGGTGGGAATTTGCAGCATTCATGGCTACGCGTGAAGGATGTAAAAATTGGGGATCGCATATTCCATTATGTAAAAGGGAATCTAGTAGCGATTAGTGTGGCTAAAACCGAATGCCAGATAGCGCAGAGACCGTCAACTACGCCAAATCATGACCAACAGGGCGATTACGGCTATTTGGTGGAATTGGACTATCATGAACTTGAAGTGCCAATCCATGTACGTTCGAGATTTGATGTTATTTTGCCACACTTACCCATAAAATATTCCCCATTTCAAACAGACGGAAATGGAAATCAAGGCTATTTATATCCTTGTAACGAGGAGCTATGCATTAAATTAGTAGAGCTCATCAGTGATGCAAACATTTATCAAATAGATGATGAACAATTGGAGTTGGCAATTAATCCAGTCCGTCAAACAGAGCATAACCCCTTCATTCCAATGCTGACACAAACGGAGACCGAAGTGAAAACGAAAATCCGCTTGGGAAAACAAAAATTCAGACGCGCTTTACTGCCTCTATGGGCTCAAAAATGTGCGCTTTGTGAGATTGAATTGCTCGAATTACTTCGCGCTAGTTATTCTAAGCCTTGGAAGGATAGTACGGATTTTGAACGAGTAGATCCGAATAACGGTGTTCTTCTTTGTTCTAATCATCATGCGCTCTATAAGAATGGATTGATTGCATTTGATGGACAAGGAAAATTGCATATTTCAACCCGGATTCCAGAAGAGGATCATGAGAAGTACAGTGTCCGTTTAAAAATGAAAATTGCTCGAACTGAACAAAACAAGCCTTATTTCAAGTGGCATAAGAAGAATGTATTTAAATGATAAAATGCGACATTCGCTTTGTATATTACTTCTATAAAAAGCTCATAATTATCGATTGAAATGTAGCAGTATCAAGGATTTTTCAGGCGGATATAAATTGACAACTAAAAAGCGCCCGGAACCATAAAGGTTTTGGACGCCTTTTGACGATATACTATTCTGTTTAACGTGTGCGAAGATAATTCACATGACAACTATAGGAATGTCAATAGTGTTCCTCCTATAGCCCCAGAAACTACAATCATCCAAGGTGGAAGCTTCCAATAGACTAGCATACTGAATAAAATCGCAGCTAACGCAAAATCGGCGGGGGCTAAGATTGAGCTCGTCCAAATAGGATTATAAAGCGCGGAAATTAAGATACCGACGACTGCTGCATTTACACCCATGATTGCGCCTTTAATTTTAGGATTGTTTCGTAAAGCATCCCAGAAAGGTAATGCACCAAGAATTAAAAGGAATGCAGGTAAAAATACGGCAATTGTTGCAACTAAACCGCCTTGCCACCCTTTCATAACAGCGCCTAAATAAGCAGCGAACGTAAATAGAGGCCCGGGTACTGCTTGTGTAGCCCCATATCCAGCTAAAAATGCTTCTTCGCTAATCCATCCATTTGGTACAAGTTCCTGTTCGAGTAAAGGTAAAACAACATGCCCCCCACCAAAAACTAAAGAACCTGATCTATAAAAACTATCGAACATGGCTACCCAGTATGATCCAGTAAATTCCCTGATAATCGGTAAAAGGAAGAGTAATCCGAAAAACAACAGTAGGCATACCGCTGAAACACTTTTAGCAATGGGAAATTGCGAACTCGCTTTATCATTTTCATTATGTTGTTTATACAGAAGGAACCCAAAGAATGCAGCGATTAAAATGACGCCGACTTGTGTAAAAGCTGTTTGCCAAAGAAGGGTACCTACGAGTGCAAATAAAGCGATCGCTTTTCTTTTTAAATCAGGCGTCAGATTTTTTGACATCCCCAAAATGGCATGTGCAACTACAACCACTGCCACGATTTTTAATCCGTGGATCCATCCAGCATTTCCAATATCAAATTCAGTGAGCAGCAAGGCAAACAGAATAAGCGCAATAACCGAAGGGAGTGTAAACCCTATAAACGATACAATCCCACCTACTACTCCTGCTCGCATCACTCCGATTCCGATTCCTACTTGGCTACTCGCAGGACCAGGCAAGAATTGTGCTAAAGCGACTAAATCAGCATAGCTTTTTTCATCCATCCACTTTCTTCTACGGACATATTCATCATAGAAGTACCCCAAATGGGCTGTTGGTCCACCGAACGATGTCAATCCAAGTCGTGTTGAAACGAAAAGGATTTCCAAAAGTGCTTTAAATCCAAAGTTTTTTTGATTCATAGTTAACTCCTTTTTATTAGTCTTTGATTTCTTTGAAGAGCTCATATGCTTTTTTTCTAGCTTCTATTAGGACAACATTCCCTTTATCGGTCGTTGTATAATACTTTCTGATTTTCCCTTCTACATTTTTATCCTCTCTAACTAGAAGTCCATCAGATTCCATTGAATGTAGGATAGGGTAGAGAGTACCTGAGCTAATGTTGTACCCATGTTCCTTTAGCTCTTCCAACATCCATACACCAAAAATAGGGTGTTCTTTTGCATGATGTAAAATATGTATGTGTATAAAGCCAAGAAAAAGTTTTCGTAGAACTTTATCTTCCATTTTTTAAACTCCTTTCTAGTATCGAATTTCAATATTGATTTTCGATATTGATTATCTATAACACGAGTATAATGCTTTTATGCGTAACGCTCAAGATAATCTGTAGAAATTTACCGAATCTTATTATCACTGTTATAAAAAGACTTCCATGCATGTCGGGATGGGAAAATATGTATATGGACTATTGGAGGCATCTCTAAGTGCCGGGACGTTATGCAAAGCATTTTTGTTGTACTATATACAGTCGGGGATTGAAGTACTTTCGATGATAAAATCGTTGAAAATCTTAGATTCAGCTATCATTGATTATCCTATCTATTCCATTTATAGTGGACAGGGGATGATAATTAGGGAAAATAGAGTCTAATAAATTGACAAATTAATAAAAAATCTCTATGCTTAGTTTATAAAGTTGAATAGTATCTCCTAAAGGGGAGTAGCTTTTATAGCAAAGTCGTCATCACAGAGATAACACTCTCGGCTTTGTTAGCAACATAACGTTGTTAGCGAGACCTTTACCTATTGGTAAAGGCCTTTTTATACACTTGAAAACCTTTACCATTCAACTGGTAAAGGTTTTTTGTCGGGAATAATCAATGCCTTCTCCGTGGTATGGATCTACAGAGATGTTCTGCCACAGCAGAAATATGAAGACTTTACTATTAACGAATCATTGATTAATGAGAGGTGAAAACATAATGAAAAAGAAAATAGTATCCTTCTCGGAGTTAATTAGAGAAAACAAAGAAGAAATCCTTCAAGATAAGGAATTGATTGAAAAAATCGAAGAACGCGTTGAAGAAAAATACCTGAATCTAAATAATAGAACTAGGCTAGACAGGTAAAATAAGTAGGCCTAGCTAGGACTGAATCGTGACGATTTGTTTTAAATTTGTGGTAAACTAAACAAACTAAAAACAACAAGCTCTAAAAAAATGATGAAATGAGGTAGAAAATGTTTAAAAAAATAATGAAGCAGATCAAACAACTTTCCCAAGGAAGTAGCGAGCGAAGACAGGGTCACTACCGCCAAGGCAGTAGTAGTGACCGAAGAAGCCGTTATAATCGTCGAGGCAGTAGTAGCAGCAATCGGGGGTATAGGCAATCTCCGTATAGTGGAAGTAGCCGCTACAAACGGAGAGGGCGTAGTAGTAGCTAACTTACCTCGCCACGGTTCATGTCCTAATGGCTCGCTTTCAGTGCAGCACGGAGATCGGCTGCAATTTCATTAACAGATGAATAAGGTTCTTTGATTTGTAAGAGTCTTTTCAGCAAATAAACGGTTTCCTTTTCTAAAGAAAGCTCTTCTGTCCAAGGAAGAGCTTTTTTATTTTGTAAAGGGTACGTCGTATAAAGCAAATATAAAAGGATTTCCCCTAAATCATAGTAGTCCTGTTGTTTCATTTCCTGGATATCTTCTTGTTTGTGCTGAAAAGAAACGGATGATAATTGAAATGGAGCAACTGAGTCGCTCTGCTTCGACAAACCGAAATCAATCAAAAAGGGTTCATTATTTCCTAGCAAGATGTTTGGAATACGTAAATCTTGATGATAAATATTTTTATTGTGGAGGTAATCGACTAACTCGAGTAGTTGATGAAGAATTTGTAGCGATTCTTTCTCATTGAAAGTTTTATTATCATAAAAAATAAGGTCTTCTAAATCCTCCCCCTCAATGAGACTCATTACATAAAAGAAATAGCCGTTCGATGAAAAAGTTTCATAGTACGTTGGCATTTTTTTATGGTTCAGTGAACGCAAAACAGAGATTTCACTTTCAAATAACTGAACTTCTTTTCTGTTACGTCGTTTACTTGGACGAAGCTGTTTCACCACTCGATTCTCTTGTGATTTCAAATCGTTGCAGTGATAAACAATGCCATAGCTACCAGTCCCAATAACTTTCAAAACTTCATAGCGTTCGTTTAAAATTGTTCCTTCTTTAAAAGGTATGTCTACAAAAAACTGATAAATTTTTCGGATTGAACGTAAAATTGAAATTTTCCTCACCACTTCTTTACTAAATTCTCTAGTCCTTTGTTGTTGATGATATAAGATAACATACTCTGTACACGACTTTCACGCTTTTTAAGAAGGGGGATAACCGTCAATCGGATAAAGTCGTTTTTTTGATTCCTGACAAAAAACACTTGCTCATATAAGCATATCATTATATGATTTGAGGAAATGGAGGGATGGGCTGTGACGAATACAGTGGAGACAGATATGCAAAGAGCATCACAACTGTTGAAATTGCTTGGGGATCAAACGCGCTTGACGATGATGAAATTGCTTCAGTCACATGATTGCTGTGTCTGTGAGTTTGTTGGGATTTTCAATATGAGTCAACCCGCGATAAGCCAACACTTACGTAAACTGAGAGATATTGAGCTTGTGAAAGAAACACGGAAGGGAAAATGGGTTTTCTACTCGATCAATTTAGAGCATGCAGATTATCCGTTTATACAAGCTATCCTTGAACAGCTTCCTGGGCAAGATGGATTAGTAACCGAACTCGAATCACAAGGTTTGCGCATTTGTTGTAAGTAAAGAGGAGGAAATTTTTTGACTTCAGTTATTGTAGCATCATTGATATTCATCATTACACTTATTTTTGTGATTTGGCAGCCTAGAAATTTATCGATAGGTTGGTCTGCCTGTACTGGGGCAATTGTCGCTTTGTTAGTAGGCGTAGTTACTTATCAAGACGTTATTGATGTAACAGGAATCGTCTGGAATGCTACGCTTGCTTTTGTAGCGATCATAATTATTTCATTAATATTAGACGAAATCGGATTCTTCGAGTGGTCTGCATTACATATGGCGAGATTAGCAAAAGGCAGCGGTATTCGGATGTTTGTATATGTCAGCATTCTTGGAGCAGTCGTTGCTGCTTTGTTTGCAAACGATGGGGCTGCACTTATCTTAACGCCAATCGTGTTAGCGATGGTACGAAATTTGAATTTCAATGAAAAGATGATTTTCCCATTTATCATTGCCAGTGGTTTTATAGCGGATACCACGTCGTTGCCATTAGTCGTCAGTAACTTAGTCAATATTGTTTCAGCAGACTTTTTTGGAATCGGCTTTGTCGAATACGCATCACGGATGATTGTACCGAATTTATTTTCTTTAGTTGCGAGTATTCTAGTGCTGTTATTATTCTTCCGTAAAAGTATCCCGAAAGACTACAACGTTAAAGATATTAAGGAACCGAAGGATGCTATAAAAGATGGGAAGATGTTTCGGCTTTCTTGGGGCGTCTTAAGTATATTGCTTATCGGGTATTTCACTAGTGGGTTAACGGGACTGCCTGTTTCAATCGTTGCTGGAATCATGGCCATTTTCTTTATGATAATGGCACAGAGAAGTCCTGCGGTTCAAACGAGGCAAGTCCTAAAAGGAGCACCTTGGTCCATCGTATTCTTTTCAATTGGGATGTACGTAGTCGTTTATGGATTGCGCAATGTCGGTCTGACAAGCGTTCTTGGTGATCTCATTCAACTGGCAGCAGATCAAGGCCTGTTTATCGCTACGATTGCGATGGGCTTCATCGCAGCGATATTATCGTCAATTATGAACAATATGCCTACCGTCATGATCAATGCCTTGGCAATTGCAGATACGAATACAACCGGGACGATCCGTGAGGCACTAATTTATGCAAATGTTATCGGGTCGGATTTAGGTCCGAAAATTACCCCGATTGGTTCTCTGGCCACCTTATTGTGGTTGCATGTTTTGTCACAAAAAGGTGTGAAAATATCTTGGGGTTCCTATTTTAAAATAGGGATTATCCTAACAGTTCCTACGCTCTTAATTACACTGATTGGACTCTATTTATGGCTGACAATCATACAATAAAACACTAAAAAGGGGTTTTTCATTATGACGAAAAAAACACTCTATTTTTTATGTACAGGTAACTCCTGCCGTAGCCAAATGGCTGAAGGTTGGGGCAAGAAGGTGCTTGGTGAAGAATGGCAGGTTCTCAGTGCAGGAATTGAAGCCCACGGAGTCAATCCGAATGCCATCAAAGCGATGAATGAAGTTGGCGTCAACATTTCGAATCAAACTTCGGATATCATTGATCCGGAAATCTTGAACAATGCAGATTTTGTCGTTACGCTTTGCGGAGATGCGGCTGACAAATGCCCGATGACACCGCCACATGTAGAACGGGCTCATTGGGGTTTTGATGATCCTGCAAAAGCAGAAGGAACGGATGAAGAGAAATGGGCATTCTTCCAGCGGGTACGCGATGAAATCGGTGCAAGGATTGAACACTTCGCTAAAACGGGTGAATAAGAAGAACAGGCCGCTGCTTCACAATAGCGATATCTATTTTTAAAGTTGAGGAGGCTATTGAACAATGAAAATCGGTTTAATTGGTGCAGGTGCTATTGCTCGTTTTTTATTGGAAAAAATTAATCTTCAACATGAAAGTTTACAAATTACAAGTATTTTTGTACGGAACAGGGAAAGATATCGGTTGTTGGAATCGGAGTTTGGTGTGACATTGTATACGGACCTCGAAGCATTTCTGAATTCGGAAATCGATATCGTTGTAGAGGCTGCGAATATCAATGCAGTGAAAACATTGTTACCATCTGTTATTAAGGCAAAGGATGCAGTGTTAATCAGTGTTGGGGCACTTGCAGATGAAGCGCTGTTGACAGAAATAAGTAAAATTGCAAATCAGTACAAGACTGCCGTACATTTACCGTCTGGTGCAATAGGCGGTCTGGACTTATTGCAAAATGCACACGCCCTTGGCACGGTTACAAGCGTTTCGTTGACAACTCGGAAACCTGCCAACTCGCTGATTGACGAAGACATCAATGAAGCGAAGATTGTATTTGAGGGGAAAGCAGTTGATGCAATTAAGCAATTCCCGAAAAATATGAATGTCTCCATTGTCCTGTCATTGGCTGGAATAGGAATAGAAAAGACGAGCGTGCGCCTCGTGGCTGATCCACATATTGATAAAAACATGCATCATGTGGAGGTAATCGGCGATTTTGGGGAAGCGACATTTTCCATTACAAATAATCCGCTTCCAGAGAATCCGAAGACAAGCTATTTAGCTGCTATGAGTATTCTTGGGACGTTAGAGAGAATTCACGGGAAAGTGAGAATCGGTGGCTGATTCAGCGATCATGAAGCAGGGTGACTGACACTCAAGTAAATTTAAAAGATCGAGTAATCTTGTTTGAACTAACATGATTGTTTGAGTGTCTGTCACCATCGTTTCACTCTTTATTCGGTCCGAATACTCGTTTCTCGATAGAAGAAGCCTCGCCTTGTAATCTTTTCTCCAATGAACGACGCCAATTCTCGGCCAACAGTTCACATGAGGCAAGATTACTTGCCATTTGCATATCGTCTTTATGTACGTACATCACTTCATTGCATGTGGCGATTGTCCACTCTGGATAAGGGCGCTTGATTAATTGCAACTCGATGCCTGGTTGGACATAACCTTCCTTTAATACCCGGAAATACCATCCAGTTCTTCCGCTGTTTTGAATCCTCAATGCAAAATCCATCACTTGGAATCTTCTCGCTGGTTTCCAGCAAGGTCGTCTTGGTTGAGAGACTTGGATGACGGCATTTCCCAATTTGTAGATATCTCCGATGCAGACAGTGGACTCGTCCATTTCAAGTACTGCCAAATTTTCGCCCATAGCCCCCGCATCAATCGCCTCCAATTTTAAATCTTCTTTCCAATAGGTATAATGCTGAATCGGATAGGCAAACACCGCTTTTTCCGGGCCGCCATGATTCTTTCTATCAGCCACTTCATCCCCGTGCAGTGCTGTTACTCCCAACCAAATCGGTTTATCCTTTTCATTTTTGAACATTCCGCTTTCCCACGGTCTATCCATGCGATTATTCGCATTTAGATTGCCTAATTGCTTCACTTTCCCTGTAAATAATTTTATTACTTTGGGTTGTGCCATGACTTCATCTATCATTCGTTTACCGTCTTCTAGTGCCTCGACATTTTCGCGCAATCTACAATCACCTCTCTCTGATTCATTATTTACTACCTACCTCTATCGTACTCAATTTTTCAACTCACTGGGTATTATTTTGAACATTCTAGTTGGAGGTGTCTGCCCAACTACTCAAAAAAGTAGATATTGACATCCTAATAAGTATTACTTATCATAAAAATCAGATAAGTAATACTTATTGGGAATTGACAGATGGAAGATTCTATTTTACCTATCCAATCCTTATAAAGGTTCGCTGGCGGTAAATAGGGGACAGGAGAGGCGTAATGAAAAATAGAAGTGGTGAATTAATCTTAGAAATTGGAAAGAAAATAGTCATTGGCGATTATGAACCCGGAGAAACTTTACCTAAAGCGGAGGAGATAAGTGAAAAATATAATATGAGCAGAACCGTCGTAAGAGAAGCCTTTAAAGGGCTATCTACACTCGGTCTAGTTCGGTCGAATCAGCGTTCCGGCACTGTCGTTTTACCACGGTCAGAGTGGCAATGGTGGAATCTTGAAGTTATGACTTGGTTACTAGAAGATGCAAACAATAAAGATTTCTTACTTCATTTAACAGAAGTTAGGATGGGTCTAGAACCAATGGCAGCTGCATTAGCAGCCAAAAGAGCAACAAATCAAGACCGAATGAGCATACAGGAAGCTTTTCAAAAACTAGAACAATCTGTAGGTGATGAAAAAGCCTGGGCAAGAGCTGACTATGATTTTCACGAAAGTATCCTAAAAGCTTCTGATAATGATTTGTTAATAGGAAGCATTCGAACAATGCATAAAGCACTTATTGTAAGTAGGGAAAAGACTTTACCATTAGCAAATGCGAATCAAGAATTCCCTTACGATTCACCAACAAAGGCAGCCCTAGAAAAACATCGTGTGATTTACGAAGCAATTATGGCATGTGATGAGGAGTTGGCCAAACAAAAGATGATGGAAGTAATTTCACATGTACGAACGATAATACAACAAATATATAATAACTACTCGTAAGAATAAATGAATTGTAAGTTAAAACAAGGGAGGAATTTTAGATGGGATTACAAATTGTTAGATTTGAAAAAGAAAATGTTGAACATTGGGGTGTCGTGAAAGGGGACAAGATTTTAATTTTACAAGGCTCTTATCATTCGTTAGCCGAGTTCTTAGAAAATGGAAAAGAAGAAGCAAGAAAATTAGTTGAACAGGAAAGTGGAGAAAGCGCTTTAGTAAGCGAGGTAACCTTTTTAAGCCCAGTAACATCTCCAGCAAGAATCGTTTGTCAAGGTGCCAATTATTCTTCACACAGAGCTGAATCAGGTTTAGAAGCAAATAAACCTCCATTTAACTTGATTTTTAGTAAAGCAGATAGTTCCCTTTGCGGGGCATATACAGAAATTATCCGCCCAGACGATGTACAATTATTAGACTATGAAATTGAATTAGGCTTAATTATGGGTTCAGAGATTACAGAACAAGTAGAGGTAACAGAAGACAATCTTCACCAATTTGTCGCCGGATTAGTTATTTTCAATGATGTATCTGCAAGGGATGTACAACTCCTTCAGGGACAATGGTTAAAAGGAAAAAGCTACCGTACATTTGGACCGACTGGCCCCTATTTCTACCTACTTGATCAAGAAGAAATCCCATTAATTTATGACCTTGAAATTAATTTATGGGTGAATGATGAACTGCGGCAATCAGCAAACACGAGGCAGTTATTATTTAAGCCAGCTGAAACAATTAAAGAACTATCCGAGATAATGGATCTTTCAAAAGGTGATTTAATTGTAACAGGTACGACAGGTGGCGTAGCAATGAATCTCTCACCAGACGAAATGAGTAAAGTCTCCAATTTAACTACTCCATATGTGGAGAAAGTCAATATTATGCTAGAAAGCCAATTAAAGATTGGTGATTATCTCAAAGATGGAGATGTAATCCGCTGTAGTATTAAAAGTGCAGATGGAACAATTGACCTTGGTGAACAAGTAAATAAAGTGGTTCCTAGGAGAGTAACTGTATCGTAAATTAGATTATATGTGAGCGGCGACAGACGAAGGACGCAATTTGTGTCAGTACTGGCTCGGGGCACGAAGATTTTAATCTCTAAAAAAGCGTGTAGACAAAGTCAAAAAACGACTTTGTCTACACGCTGAAAGTGGTGAGTAAACACTACCTTTTCATCACATTGTTGAATCGCGAAAATTCATTAGTTAATCAACATTGAAATATCTTGCATCTGGATGGGCGAAAACAATCGCGGAAACCGAAGCTTCCGGTTCCATCATGAATTCTTCTGTTAAATGGACACCAATGTCCTCGGGTTTTAGCAGTTTGAACAATTTTGCTTGGTCCTCCAGGTTTGGACATGCCGGATAGCCGAAGGAGAATCGTTGCCCGATATATTTTGCTGCAAAACGATCGCGCATTGTAAAGTCGGTTGCATCTGGCATGCCCAAGTGGTCGCGCATTTCTTGGTGGATTCGTTCCGCAAATCCTTCCGCGAGTTCAAGTGCGGTAGCTTGGAATGCGTGGCTTTCTAGGAACTTTCCTTCTGCTTTCAATTTATTTGCGAAATCGCGAACCCCGTGTCCTGCTGTCACTTGCATGAATCCGACGTAATCCATTTCGCCGCTAGCGGTCGGTTTCAAATAATCAGCTAAGCAAAGGAATGGTTCTTTGCCTTGACGCGGGAATGTAAAACGTTCAATTTCCGTTTTGGGATCTACTGGATCGTAAATAATGACGTCGTCTCCATCGGATTGCGCCGGGAAAAACTGGTAGAGTCCAGATGCTGTTAAGTTGCCCGACTCTAAAAAAGCGGTGACCATTTCATGCAGCTCTAGAGCGCGCGGTTCTTTATTTTCTAACATTTTATCGACATTGCCCCGTAGTCCAAGATGATGGCCGATCAATGTCCGCATATTGACGTACGGATAGAGATGGGGGACAGAGTAATCGATTTGAATGCGGCGCCGTAAATCTTTAGGAATTTTAACTGGAACGTCTTCGCGTACGGTTTTCACAGGTCGTGTTGCAACGGCTAACGCGGGAGCATTCGCTGCCTTTTCCGCTTTAATGGCATCGTTTTCTGCTCGTTTTTCACGTTGTTCCTGTAGTTCCATTATCAGTGTTGCTTTCTCTTCCTTATTCTGAAGACGATTGGCAAGTTCGAGACCGTACATCGCATCTTTTGCGTATAATACCGGACCATCGTATTCTGTCGCGATTTTTGTATCCGTAAATCTTCGAGTCAGTGCCGCACCACCAACGAGTACGGGTAAATCGATTCCTGCAGCTTTGAAGTCTTGAGCGGTTATCACCATTTGCTGGGCGGACTTAACAAGTAGTCCGGATAATCCGATAATATCTGGCTTTTCTTTACGAATAACATCAATCAGTGTAGAAGGGGTTACTTTAATCCCAATATCGACAACTGTGAAGCCGTTATTGCTCAAGATGATCTCGACAAGGTTTTTACCAATATCATGAACATCGCCTTTTACAGTGGCTAGGACGATTTTTCCCTTGCCTGTGTCTCCCTCGGCTTTATCCATAAATTGCTCGAGAAATGAGACGGATGCTTTCATCACTTCGGCACTTTGCAGTACTTCCGCAACAATCAGTTGGTTGGTGTTAAATAAACGACCGACTTCCGCCATGCCTTCCATTAATGGCCCATTTATGATGTCAAGAGGTGCGTCATACATTTTAAGAGCCGCTTCCAAGTCGGGAATCAATCCCTCTTTCGTTCCTTCCACTACATAATAACTAAGTCGTTCTGGGACTGTTTTCGGTATATCATCTTCCGTTTTCTCTTTTTTCTTCCCGCGATAAAAATTCGTGAAGTCCGCCAACGTTTCATCAGTTGTAGAAAAGAGCAGGTCATTTGCCATTTTGATTTCTGCTTCAGGTATAGACGCATACCGCTCAAGCTTCTCTGTATTGACAATCGCGTAATCGAGTCCTGCCTGCGTACAATGATATAAGTACACAGCATTCAATACTTCGCGGCCAACCGGTGGTAATCCGAATGACACGTTACTTACGCCAAGAATCGTCAACGCGCGTGGCATTTTTTCTTTGATGAGGCGAATCCCTTCAATCGTTTCTACAGCAGAGCCGATGTATTGTTCATCGCCCGTTCCGACGGGGAAAACGAGCGGATCAAAAATGATGTCTTCCGGCGCTAGCCCCCATTTATTCACAAGAAGATTGTAGGAACGCTCGGCAACTTCGAGTTTACGTTCACGTGTAACAGCCATTCCAGGTTCATCGATCGTTCCTACAACGACAGCGGCACCAAACTTTTTCACGAGCGGCAGTACAGCGTCATAGCGATCCTCGCCGTCTTCCAAGTTAATGGAGTTGATGATGACTTTCCCCTGCGAATATTTCAACGCCTCTTCGATTACATTTTCATCCGTTGAGTCAATGACGAGAGGCACCTTCACTTTTTTGACAACTTCTTTCATAAATTTCTTCATATCGTCAAGTTCATCACGGTCCGGATTTGCCAGACAAATATCAATGACATGAGCGCCACCTTTTACTTGTGCGCGTGCAATTTCTGATGCTTCTTCAAACTTACCGTCCACGATGAGCTGTTTAAACTTGCGAGAACCGATTACATTTGTTCGTTCGCCGATCAAGAGTGGACGCATCGAATCATCATAGAGAAGGGGTTCAATACCCGACACTGCATGACCGTGCGCTATTTCAGGGTTTTGACGCGGTTTTTTATCCACCACAACTTCACGGATTGCGCGAATATGTGCAGGTGTTGTCCCACAACATCCGCCTACAACGTTTAGCCAGCCTTTATCGGCAAAACCTTCTAGTTTCTTCGAAAGTGATTCTGGCGATTCATGGTAATGACCTTCTTCGTCCGGTAGCCCGGCATTCGGATAACAACTGACATAACTTGTCGCTAATTCTGAAAGGGAACGGAGATGATCCGTCATAAACTCTGGTCCGGTTGCACAGTTGAGACCAACAGACAGGGGCTTGATATGCTCGATGGAAATATAAAATGCTTCGATGCTTTGACCCGCAAGCGTTGTTCCCATCGGTTCAATTGTACCGGAAATCATCACGGGCAATTCCTGTTCTGTCTCTTCGAATGCGCGCTTGATGCCAAGTGTCCCAGCTTTGACGTTTAGCATATCCTGGCTTGTTTCCATCAATAGTAAATCACAACCGCCTTCGATAAGAGCCTTTGCCTGTATGTAAAAGTCGTGTGTCAGGTCATCAAATGTAGTGCCGCCCGTTACGGATAATGTTTTTGTCGTCGGTCCCATCGCACCCGCGACGAACCGAGGCCATTCTGGAGTGGAAAAGTCATCCGCACATTTTTGCGCAATTTTTGCCGCACGGAAATTAATGTCATATGCTTGGTCACCTAAATCATAATCATCCAGGACAATCGGTGTTCCGCCAAACGTATTCGTAGAAATGATATCTGCACCGGCGTCCAAGTACTCACGGTGGATGCGGTCAAGAACGTCGGGTCTTGTCACGTTTAAATACTCGTTGCAACCATCGTATTGTTCACCTCCGAAATCTTCGGGCGATAGATTAGCATTTTGAAGCATTGTGCCCATCGCACCATCCATGATGAGTATTCTTTTCTGAAGTTGCTGTTCAATAAGATGTCCCGACATGAGTAACCACTCTCTCTTTCTTTGCACCAATTGCTTGTATATGTTGATTTGTTTTTTTCTACACTAAGTTCTTCCTAACAAAATCGAATACCTTATGAATAGTCCAACATCCCCCTGTGCACCATCCGCGGTTAGTACATTCGATTTGCGCGTATCCAACACGTTTCGTCACTCACGTCCTTTCATAATTAAAAGTTAAAAAATAAAAAAGCCTTCTAAACGTAGAAGGCTTTTCGACGATATGCATTCGCACCTTCTTATCTTTGGGATCGTAAAGTTGTGATCCTGCTGGAATTAGCACCTTACCTTTCGGCTGGTTGCTGAAGCGTCGTAGGGCCAGTCCCTCGGCTTCTCTTGATAAGACTTTATTGAGTTTTGTGAATAATTGAAACTATCATAACAAGGGAATCAGTAAGCGTCAAGCCATACTTTGCTAAAACTTTTGAGGAGTTGCAAGATAGATTATGTTAAAAAACTCACATTCAGCACCTTAATTAGGGCATGAGGCTTGCCTTGGAATCGTGGAATCTAGCTTTGGCATGGAGCATCAATATGCGTATACTAGTTGTAAGCTTGAGGATTATGACAAAATAGAACTGGAAAAAGGGGATAAAGATGATTTGATATGTAATAAGGATGAGGAGGTGACCGTGATGAAAATTATCGTAGCACCGGATTCTTTTAAAGGAAGTTTGACCGCGGTGGAGGCGGCAGAAGCAATGGCTTCCGGAGTAAGGGACTATGATGCAACGATTACAACTGTTTTAGTACCGGCAGCTGATGGTGGGGAAGGGACGATGCATAGTTTAGTAGGTGCCACACAAGGGAAAAAAGTGGCTTGCATTGTACGAGACCCGCTAGGCACAGCAGTCGAAGCGAGCTATGGCGTACTCGGGGATGGGGAAACATGTGTCATTGAAATTGCGGAAGCTTCAGGACTGATACTTTTACGTGAGGAAGAGCGAAATCCACTTATTACGTCGTCTTATGGAACAGGCGAACTCATTCGCCATGCACTTGATGCCGGTTTTCGTAAATTTATCATTGGACTTGGCGGTAGTGCGACGAATGATGCAGGGGCTGGGATTTTACAGGCTCTTGGCATGAGGTTTCTTTCCAAAGAGGGTAGGGAATTGAATTCGGGAGGGAGTGTTCTCAACGACCTTCATACAATGGACCGTTCACAATTCGATCAGCGAATTGTGGAAAGCCATTTCCTCATTGCCTCAGATGTGGAGAATCCTTTGGTCGGTCCTACAGGTGCATCCGCTGTCTTTGGTCCGCAAAAAGGAGCGACATCTGAAATGGTGAACCACCTCGATAAAGGTCTCACAAACTTTGCGAATGTCGTCGAACAACAAACAGGCATTTCACTACATGCAAATAAAGGGGCAGGCGCTGCTGGCGGAGCAGGGGGAGCATTCCAAGCATTTATGCCAGGCGAAATGCAACAAGGCATTCACGTTGTTTTACAAGCGATATCCTTCCATGAACAGCTAAAAGACGTGGACCTGATTATAACGGGGGAAGGCAAAACCGATGTACAGACGTTATCGGGAAAAACCCCATTTGGCATCGCAGAAGTGGCACGACAAAAAGGAGTACCGGTCCTGTTAATCTCAGGAATGGTGGATAAGGACAGTAGAGATGTTTTGCAGCCTTATTTCACCGAGTTGCATGAAGTCTCGGACGGAACACGTTCCGTAGAGGAGTTAATGAAGCATGCATCCCAGTTTTTACAACAAAAAACAAAAGAAGTACTTGAACAGTATTTGACTCTTTAGCCCCCAAAAATGGATAAAAATAAATTGATTTTGTTTTGATAGTATTAGTTATATTCATATTTGAACAATTTTATTTTAAAGCCACATTACAGCCGGCGAAAGATTTACGCTGATTTAGTGCGTACGAAAAGTCATGCAAGAATCCTAATTCACGTACCATTAGGTGTAGAGCTTGCGGCTTTAGCTGTGGGAGTCTCAAAGAGTAGGTAAAAGAAATAGGATTCCAATGAATACGAGTGAAAGAGGAGAAGTTGATTGCTCATTCAAGAAATAACCATCCGGAAAATGAAAATGAAGATGAAACATCCGTTTAAGACAAGTTTTGGTACATTGCATGAAAAGGATTTTCTCTTACTTGAGGTAAAAGATGAACTGGGCAATAGCGGTTGGGGAGAGTCGGTTGCATTTAGCGTGCCTTGGTATACTGAGGAGACGCTTGAAACGAGTTTACATATGATTCAGGACTTTCTAATCCCGCTTGTATTAGGGAAAAAAATCGGACATCCAGATGAAGTGAGTCGACTTTTTAGTGTTATCCGGAGGAATAATATGGCGAAATCGACGATTGAAGGAGCCATTTGGGATTTATATGCTAAGCGAAATGAGATGACATTGGCACAAGCATTAGGAGGAGAGCGTGACAAAATCGAAGTCGGGATTAGCATTGGGATCCATGACCGTGTTGAAGAACTAATTGAAACTGTCCGTCGTTTTGTTGAAGAAGGTTATAAGCGCATCAAAGTGAAAATCAAACCGGGGTATGACGTTGAAGTGATACGTGTGCTACGACAGCAGTTCCCGGACGTACCACTCATGGCGGATGCCAACTCAGCGTATACACTCGATGATATTGAACTATTGAAACAGCTAGATGATTTCAACTTGACAATGATTGAACAACCACTTGGCTTCGATGATTTAATCGACCATGCGATATTGCAAAAACAATTGACAACACCGATCTGTTTGGATGAAAGTATTCATTCGCTTGAAGATACGCGAAATGCATTGCAACTTGGGAGCACTAAAGTAATCAATATTAAAATTGGACGGGTTGGTGGCTTGACGGAGGCCAAAAAAATACATGATTACTGCATGGAAAGAGGCATCCCGGTTTGGTGCGGCGGCATGCTGGAATCTGGTATCGGGCGTGCTCATAATATTGCATTGACGACATTACCGAACTTCGTCTTGCCAGGTGATACTGCCGGTTCCTCCCGGTATTGGGAAGAGGATGTCATTACGCCGGAAGTCACCGTGGAAGACGGTTATATTACCGTACCGACCGCATATGGTATCGGTTATGAAACGAATATCCATGCAATGGACAAGTTTACAGTTGAAACATACCAGTTTAAAGCTGAATAACAAGAACCATGTGGCTGAAATTGCGCTACAATATTTTATTGTGCAATGTAATGAATTGAAAAAAGCCCTTGAAATTAAACGTACCATAATTTCGAGGGCTTTTTTAGCTGTACACATCCAGGTCATGAATCCGCTACCATTTACCTGTTGCTTTTACATATAGCAGTTCGTATAATTAGTATTTGGATGGATTCAAAATAAAGGATTGAGCTAAACGCATCATTCTGGATGTTGTTTTCAGCCAATTGCATTTCTATCTCACGCCTAGGGAAGCAATCGCCTTCCCGCTATCACATGCCAAGTATTCCATGGCTTCCCCCTTGTTTGACCCACAAAAGGTTCATCTATACTTCAACATGTATTCAAGAGTTTAAATTTTCACATTGTTTCATTCTATTAGAGATTGTTCAGGGTTCGTTTATAGCGAAGAAGGCTGATGGATAAGCCGATAAAACCACCTTAGATTGTACAAGGAGTGTTCTATCGATGGCTATTCTTTTTTTTTGTAGAATTGTTTTATAGTGAGAAGAAAAAAGATTGGTAGATGCGAGAGTTTTATGAAGGATTACAGACCATTAGGATGGATAGAAGGAGTGTAGTAAATGACGGAGAGATATTGGAGACGACTCGTAATGGCTACTTTGGCAGTTTCATTACTATTGGCAGGTTGTTCATTAGCTAAATCAGATCAACCGAATAACAAACATACGGAAAAACCTAAAGACGAACTCGTGCTGGCGTTCGGCTCCGAACCTGATACTGGATTTGATCCAATCTCAGGTTGGGGACGTTACGGTTCACCCCTTTTCCAAAGTACATTATTAAAACGAGACGATCAGTTGAACATCGTCAATGATCTCGCGGAACGTTATGACGTCAGTGAAGACGGAAAAGAATGGACTGTGATAATACGTGATGATGTGAAATTCTCAGATGGAGAACCGTTAACAGCAGCCGATGTGAAATTCACTTTTGAAAATGCTGCTAACAGTGGTTCGGTAATCGATTTGAACGTATTGGAAAAAGTTGAAGTTGTCGATCCGATGAAGGTGAAATTCATTTTAAAAGAAGCGCAATCCACATTTGTGAATAATCTCGTTGCGACGGGCATTGTCCCTGAACACGCATACAGTGAAGACTATGCTGAAAACCCCGTCGGTTCAGGCCCTTTTCAGCTTGTTCAGTGGGACAAAGGGCAACAGATGATTGTACAGGCGAATCCCGAATATTATAGTGAAAAACCGTTTTTTAACAAAATCACTTTCGTTTTTTTGAATGAAGATGCGGCTTTTGCCGCCGCCCAGGCAGGTACAGTCGATCTTGCCTATATCCCGGCTGCCTTCAGCAAACAAAAAGTGCCAGGCATGAAGTTAGAAGCCATTAAAACCGTAGACAACCGTGGAATCGTTTTTCCTTTTGTAAAGTCGGGTGATTTTACGGAAGATGGATTGCCAATCGGGAACGATGTAACAGCCGATTCGGCGATTCGTCATGCCATTGATATTGCGATTGATCGACAAGCGTTGATTGACGGTGTGTTGGAAGGGTACGGAACACCTGCCTATACGTCTGTTGACGGACTTCCTTGGTGGAATCCGGATACCGTCATGGAGGATGCAGACATGGACGGGGCCCGTAAACTGTTGGACGAAGCAGGTTGGAAAGATACCGATGGAGATGGGATTCTCGATAAAGGATCTTTGAAAGCGGAGTTCAGTCTCTATTATTTAGCGAGTGATGTAATCCGACAATCCTTGGCGATTTCAGTTGCAGATATGCTAAAACCGCTAGGAATTCAGATTAAAGTAGAGGGCGGCAGCTGGGATGTTATTGGCCAGAAAATGTATTCCGAAGCCGTGCTTATGGGCTGGGGAAGTCATGACCCGCATGAATTGTATAACATCTATAGTAGCGATAATGCTGGTGTAGAGTACTATAATACCGGGTTTTACAAGAACGACACGGTAGATGACTATTTTAAAAAGGCCTTACATGCGAATAGTGAAGAAGAGGCAATCGAGTTTTGGAAAAAAGCGCAATGGGATGGCACGACCGGTTTAAGTGGAAAAGGCGATGCTGCATGGGTATGGTTGGTGAACATCGATCACTTATACCTAGTGAAAGAAGGCCTTGATATCGGGGAGCAGCGAATCCATGTACATGGACATGGTTGGCCAGCTACAGACAATATAGCCGATTGGAAATGGAGCAAGTGACGTGCGTAAAAATTTTGGTTTGAAAATCGGCACCTTTCTACTGATGAAAGGTTTAAGAATGCTGACTCTATTATTTGCGATTTGCCTAATTTCATTTTTACTCATAAAAAACTCGCCAATCGATCCGATTCAAGCCTATATTGGCGCAGATATGATGAAAGTCGGACCAGAGCAGAGAGAGAAGATCGCCGAGTACTGGGGACTTGATCAACCTGTTGCGGTGCAGTTCATGAATTGGGGTTCCGCATTGTTGAAAGGCGATTTAGGGACTTCGATGATTTTTCGCCGTCCGGTATCTGAAATCATCGGAGAACGTTTTTTCAATTCGCTTGTCCTCATGTTAACCGCATGGATTCTATCCGGGATCATCGGTTTTGTCATGGGGGTTGTGTCCGCTATGAAAAAAGACACCTGGATTGACCGCATTATTAAATTGTACTGTTACACACTTGCATCGACGCCGACTTTTTGGATGGGCCTTCTTATGCTGATTGTTTTTGCGGCATGGCTCGGTTGGTTCCCAATCGGGTTGGGCGTTCCGGCCGGTGTACTTGCAGGTGATGTCACATTGGCAGACCGAATCCAGCATCTGTTCCTTCCAGCGATGACATTGAGCATTCTTGGCGTGGCCAATGTTGCGTTACATACGCGACAGAAGCTGATCGATGTGCTGGCGAGCGATTATGTATTATTTGCGCGGGCAAGAGGAGAACGCGGTTTTCTGTTGTTTTGGAGACATGGGTTACGGAATGTCGCTTTGCCCGCCATCACTTTACAATTCGCTGCTTTTAGTGAATTGTTTGGTGGGGCAGTGCTTGCCGAGCAGGTATTTTCTTATCCGGGTCTTGGACAAGCGACAGTAGAAGCCGGGTTAAGAGGAGATGTTCCTCTTTTATTAGGATTAGTGCTCTGTAGTACGGTATTTGTATTCGCAGGAAATGTAATGGCGGATCTGATTTACTATGTAGTAGATCCAAGGACGAGGGAGGGGCGAATGTTATGACCCCTGACCTGAAAGGTGATAAGTTGAAGCGGTTTACCTGGAATCGCAGAAAAAGGACTTTATGGACGATTATCGTCGCAACCGTATTTTTACTAGTAGTTGTCTTTTACGGAGCCTTATTAGATGAAGCGAAAATTGCAACGAACCTGAATGCCCGTAATTTATCCCCATCTCTTAATCATCTTTTCGGAACGGATTGGTTAGGTAGAGATATGTTCAGCCGGACAATCATGGGACTTTCGTTAAGTATCGGGGTAGGATTCATCGGGGCGATCGGTAGCGCGTCCATTGCGCTCATTCTTGGTATGTCTGCAGCATCGATGGGCAAAACGGCAGATCGGATGATTTCATGGCTTATTGACCTATTCCTTAGCGTGCCGCATCTTGTTACGTTGATTCTAATCGCCTTTACATTAGGCGGTGGATTTAAAGGGATAGTCCTGGGGCTGATGCTCACTCATTGGCCGAGTTTGGCCCGTGTCATCAGGGCGGAAGTCATGCAGATCCGGGCTGCCGAATATGTTCAGATTTCCCGGCAAATGGGGAAATCCCGTTGGTGGATTGCTGCACATCATATTTTCCCTCATGTACTCCCTCAGATCTTGATTGGTTTTATGTTGATGTTTCCTCATGTGATTTTGCATGAAGCCGCCATTACATTTTTAGGATTAGGGTTGTCACCCCATGAGCCGGCAATTGGGATTATATTGTCAGAATCCATGAAGTATTTATCTTCAGGTATGTGGTGGCTCGCCTTTTTCCCAGGACTTTGCTTACTGATTATCGTGCGGACATTCGATACAATCGGGGAAAATCTTCGCCTGCTCATCGATCCGACGAGAGCCCATGAGAAGTGATAGGCAAGTTGTCCGATTCGTTTCGGAAGGAGGTAACGAATGTCGATTTTAGAAGTGAAAAATTTATCGATATCATTTAATCAATATACAAAAGGTTTGAAGCAAGAAAATGTCAATGTTATTTCAAGCTTGCATGTCGAGCTAAAAGAAGGTGAAATTCTAGCAGTTGTCGGGTCGAGCGGTTCAGGGAAGAGTTTGTTGGCGCATGCTATTCTGGGCATATTGCCTAGTAATGCTAACGTCAGTGGGACCATCACCTATGACGGTGGAGTACTAACTGCTGCACGGCAGGCGGCGTTACGGGGGAAGGAAATTGCGTTGATTCCCCAATCGGTTAACTATTTAGATCCACTTATGCGTGTAGGGAAGCAAGTCCGTACATCGGTAAGAGGGAGAGACGCGATTGTAGCGCAGCGGGACGTTTTTGAGCGACTTCATTTGCAATCGGGTGTTGAGAACATGTATCCGTTTGAACTTTCCGGCGGTATGGCGCGAAGAACCCTTCTCTCCACTGCAATCGTCAGCGGGGCAAAAGTAATTATCGCGGATGAGCCGACACCAGGCCTTGATGCAGTTGTCATTAAAGAAGCATTGAGCAATTTCAGGGAATTTGCGGACAAGGGCTGCGCAGTTATGCTGATTACCCATGATATTGAATCCGCCTTGACGATTGCTGATAAAATTGCCGTTTTTTATGCAGGAACTACGGTGGAGATAGCGTCCGTAGAGGACTTTGTTGGAGACGGTGAGAAACTTCGGCATCCCTATAGCAAGGCGTTATGGCGAGCGTTGCCGCAAAACGATTTCAGCCCGATTCCGGGTTCACAACCCCATCCGAGCGCGTTACCATTAGGTTGCTCGTTTGCACCACGCTGTCCCATGGCGACGCCTGCATGCAGTGCGACACAACCGGAAATGCGAGAACTTCGGAATGGGCAAGTGAGGTGTATTCATGCAACTTGAAGCGAAAAACATCGGATTTCGATACGGCATTGGGCCATGGCTATTTCGAGATGTTAATGTAACCGTAGAACCAGGGGAAATTGTTGGGCTTACAGGGCCAAGCGGAAGTGGTAAAACAACTTTTTGTCGGCTATTAGCGGGATTTGAAAAACCGATGGAGGGGACAATTACCCTAGACGGCCTGCCGGTTTCAGCGAAAGGATTTCACCCCGTTCAACTGGTCTTTCAGCATCCTGAAAAAGCGGTCAATCCACGGTGGAAAATGGACAAAGTACTGAACGAAGGTGGCAAGCCTGATCCTGAATTGCTCGCCTTATTAGGCATTGAGCAAGAATGGCTGACGCGCTGGCCAAACGAGCTGTCCGGAGGAGAATTGCAACGATTTTGTGTTGCAAGGGCATTGGGACCCGCTACCCGTTTTCTAATTGCAGATGAAATGACAACGATGCTAGATGCCATCACCCAAGCACAAATCTGGCAGGCTATCCTTGAAATTGCTGAACAGAGAGAAATGGGCATTATCGTTGTCAGTCATGAAGAAAAGCTCGTCAAAAGGCTTTGCCATCGAGTCATCGATTTATGAGATAGCCGATAAAAACCAAGCCCTCCAAATTACTAACTTTGTGATTTGGAGGTTTTTTTATTGCTATCTATCGTTAAAAATAAAGGAAGTGAACATAAATGCTCCCTTATCGAATATACGACAATCCAAAGTCTCTCCTCTTTCAATGTAATTCCCTACAAAATTAAAAGTAGTGTACAATTTCGTAGTAGGGAAGATGACTGTCTCACTTCTATGATATCGGACATGTCCTTATGTTATTGTGATTTATAAGTCGTACTTAACTCTTTCAGCTCTTCTACCAATTTTTCTCCGATGGTAGATGAAAGTGTATCATAGACGGGGTCCAGTTTCGATTTCCATTCCTGTTTTTCATTGTCGCTTAGTTCATGAATTTGAATGGATGAGTTTTGCTTAATTAGCTCAAGTTGTTCTTCATTTATTTTGATCGCTTGCTGGTCGTTCCAGGCAGTTGTTTCTTTCATCGCTTCAAGTAGAATCTGTTGGGTGTTTTTGGATTGCTGGTCCCAAAATTTTTGATCCATCATGACGACATAACCTAAGTAGCCATGATTGCTAATCGTTAAATGCTTTTGAACTTCATAAAACTTCTTGGAATAAATATTTGAAATTGTGTTTTCTTCCCCGTCCATTTGTCCAGCCTCAATCAACCGATAGGTGGAATTAAAGGATTCCGACTGTGCCTCAGCACCGACTAACTCAAACTGGGATCGAATAACGTCACTGTTCATAACTCTGATTTTTTGCCCTCGTAGATCTTGTGGCATACGAATTTGACCTTTATTTGATGTGATTTGTTTAAAACCGTTTGACCAATGGGCGAGTCCGGAAAGTCCATTTTTTTGCAGCGATTTAAGCAAATGATCGCCAATCGGTCCATGGATTCCTGCTTGAATCGCTTCATGATTAGGAAAGGCGTATGGCAGATCAAGAACGCCCCATTCTGGAGATAGTCTACCAAGTTGTGAGGTTGCAGGAGCTATAAAGTGTACTTCTCCTTCTTTTAATGCAGTAATCTCCTCTATATCTGAAAATAAACTTCCGTTAGGGAAGACGATGATCTTTATAGTGCCATTTGATTTTTCATTCACAAGTTCAGCAAATTTGTCAGCTGCGCGTCCTTTTGGCGTATTCTCCGCAACCACATGGCTAAATTTGAAAAAAATTTGGTTACTAAGACCTTCCTGGTCATCGTCATAGGCAATTTTCTCTCGAGGAAATAGATGGTAGTACCCTAAAATGATGGCGATACCAATGCCTAAAAGGAGTATATAAGCAAATGTGTTTTTCATCTTAAGCCTCCTCGTATCTGTCTAGGTTCTGGTCGCCAGATGTTCGGGGCATCATAATAGCGCCCCCGTATTTCTTAGTTAAGCATACTTAGAAAATTCAATTTCGTAAAGATGATTAGTATATAAGGGAGAGGAAAGATTGAAGCAATTACCGATTCGTTGGAAAATAATGATTTTATCATACACAGTCGTTATCTTTTCATTATTAGTTGGCGGAATTATTATTATCTCAAATATTCAGGAGAGTGAGGAAAAAGATTTAAGAATCAGAACAATGAACACGGCGCGAACTGTAGCTGAATTATCGGACATAAGAAAAGCAGTACAGGAACCAACTGGTTGGGAAACGGTGAATCCCCTTGTTGAGGAAATAAGGATGATTAATGGAACAGATTATATCGTTGTCATGAATATGGAACAAATTCGGTATTCCCATCCAGTGAAAAAAATGATTGGAGAAGTTTCAAAAGGGAAAGATGAAAAGGCTGCTTTTGCAGAGCATATTTATTTTTCAAAGGCAGAAGGCGAGATGGGTACTTTTATTCGGGCGTTTGTCCCCATTAAAGATGCGGATTTAAATCAAATCGGTGTTGTTGTCGTAGGAAATAAGATTCCGATATTTATTGAAGTTATGATGAATTTAACAACAGATATTCTTTTTATTGTTGTACTAACGCTGATATTTGGCTTGATAGGCTCGTTCATGCTTGCGAATCATATAAAAAAACAGATGTTTCAGTTGGAGCCCTATGAAATTAAGCGCATGCATGAAGAAAGCACAGCGACCTTTCATGCGATGAATGAGGGAGTCATTGCAATCGATAATAAAGAAATCGTTACGATATTCAATGAAAAAGCGAAAAAAACTTTTAATGTACATGGTAACTTTATAGGTCAACCAATTCGTGCAATATTAAAAGACACAAGGCTCCCGGAAATTGTTGAAAGGAATCAGGCGGTCTATAATGAAGAGATACAGGTAAGTGGAAAGGTGATTGTCAGTACGCGGATTCCGATTAGGAAGGGTCATGAATTAATTGGAGCTGTAGCCATCTTTCAAGATCGAACAGAAGTGACGCAGCTAGCAGAAGAATTAACAGGCGTTAAGAATTTTGTAGAGGCATTAAGGGTTCAAAATCACGAGCATATGAATAAGCTTCATACACTCGCAGGCTTAATCCAACTTGGGAAGCCTGAAAAAGCGTTGCAATTAGCTTTTAACATGACAGAAGAACAAGAATTTGTCACGAACTTTCTAAGTGAAAAAGTCAAAAATGATGCGATAGCGGGTCTTCTTTTAAGTAAAATAAGGCGAGGGAAAGAATTAGGGATTTCAGTTGTGATTGATCAGAACAGTTATCTTGCCGCCTTTCCCAATCGTCTAGACCAGCATGACTTTGTGGTGTTATTTGGGAACCTAATCGAAAATGCATTTGGAGCTTTTGAACAAGTTGACATTGAAAATAAGCGTATTGATATTAGTATTGAACAAACTGCAGCGGTGTGTGCCATTCTAGTTGAAGATAATGGAGCTGGCATAGATGAGGCGCATCTACCTAGACTTTATGAAAAAGGATTTACAAGGAATAAATCCGAAGGGACAGGTTACGGGCTTTTTCTAGTGAAGCAGATTATCGAAAAAGGAAGAGGACAGATTGACGTTTCATCTCTTCAGGGTGAGGGAACTACAATGATAATCACCTTCCCAATGGAAGTGGAGGAAAAGGTAGATGGAAAATAAAGAAGAAATTAGAGTATTGTTAATAGAAGATGATCCGATGGTCCAGGAAGTAAATCGGGAATTTATAGAAAGTGTAAAGGGGTTTCGAGTAGTAGCCGTTGCGAACAATGGCGAAGCAGGGATTGCCCTAGCGAGAAAAATAAATCCAGATCTTGTACTACTAGATATCTATATGCCGAAAAAAGATGGAATTAAAACACTACAAGAGTTTAGAGAACAACAGTTGGCGTCAGACGTAATTGTTGTCTCTGCTGCAAATGATAGTGAAACGATTAAGCTGATGCTTCAAAATGGAGCAATGGATTATATTATTAAACCTTTTAAAATTCATCGAATTCAACAGGCCCTGGAGAAGTACCGTGCGTATAGGAACAGGTTGGATACAACTGAAACGGTTTCACAAGAACAGCTAGATATATTACTCTACACTGAGAAAATGACGGAAACAATTAAGACTGATTTGCCAAAAGGGTTAAATGAATTCACGCTGAACGAAATTACAACGTATATTCAGGGCCAAAATGAGCCGCGCTCCGCCGAAGAGGTAGCAGCTGGAATTGGGATCGCTAGGGTAACAGCACGGCGTTATTTAGATTACATGGAAAAAAGCAATTTTGTTACGCTTGCAATCCGATACGGAGGCGTTGGAAGACCGGTCAATCGTTATATATACAATCATGTAGAAAGATAAGACCAAAACGACCAAAATGGCCGATATGACCATAAGCTTTTCACTTTTATATGAGAGCGTTATCATTCTAATTAGTAGAAGTATTAATGCTTTTATGTAAAGGGGGAAAAGAGATGAAGATGGGTGCTAATACATTATCAATCGTTTGGCAAAATATGTGGAAACAACATTATACGATAAAAAATATGTTGCTCTTTGCGGTTACAGGAAAAGAAAGATCAATAGAGAACGAGAAAACTCTCAACAATGAACATAAAGAAGTAGGGCCAGAGAACTCTAACTCACCGAAGTATTATACGAAACAACAACTTATTGGACTGGTTTTGGGACCGTTGTTGTTTATCATGACGATGCTATTTTTCTCACCTGAAGGGATGTCTAGTGAAGCGCAAGCCGTTCTTGCGAGCACGCTTTGGATCGCAACTTGGTGGATTACAGAAGCAATCCCCATTCCGGCGACATCCTTACTGCCGATTGTTCTATTTCCGTTAACGGGTGCTCTCGGTAGTAAAGTAACGACAGCGGCATACGGTGATGATGTTATCTTCCTATTTATGGGTGCCTTTGTTCTCGCTTTGGCAATCGAACGTTGGGAGTTACATAGAAGAATTGCGCTAACAATTATTTCTGCGATTGGCACGAGTTCAAACCGAATTATTTTAGGCTTTATGGCCGCCACTGGATTTTTGTCAATGTGGATTTCAAATACGGCTGCGGCCATGATGATGGTTCCAATCGCACTCGCCATTATCAATCAAGTAAGAGAAAGTCTGAAAGATACTCAAATTGACACGTCAAAAGAAAACTTTTCCTTTGGGAAGGCACTTATGCTTGGGATTGCCTATTCTGCTTCCATCGGGGGGCTTGGGACGTTAATTGGAACACCACCGAACACGATCTTTGTAGGAATTGCTCGAGAGTTATTTGGCGTCAACATCTCATTTGCGCACTGGATGCTCTTCGGTACACCGATCGCTGCTGTATTTCTACTTCTCGTCTGGTTCTATCTCGTTAAAATCGCATTTAAAATGCCATTTAAATCTATTCCTGGTGGAAAAGAAATGGTCAGACAAGAAAAGAAAGCATTAGGCAGAATGTCATTTGAAGAAAAAGCAGTGCTAACTGTTTTTGTCTTTACAGCACTTGCTTGGATTACCCGATCATTTATCTTGGAAAGATTTCTTCCAGTTACTGATACAAGTATTGCAGTAGTAGCTGCAATTGTATTGTTTATCATTCCTTCGGTTAGCAAGAAGGGCGAATTTTTGATGGACTGGGATACGGCTAAACAGTTACCTTGGGGTGTCTTACTCCTATTTGGAGGCGGACTTGCCATTGCTGCTGGTTTTAGTCAAACAGGTTTGGCTCAATGGATTGGTGAACAATTACAAGCAATAGCGGGTGTGCCATTAATCGTGGTTATCCTTGTCGTAGCAGCGCTTATTCTTTTGTTAACTGAAATTACATCGAATACGGCTACCGCGACGATGATGTTCCCAATTATGGCTGCGTTTGCCTTGGCGATTGATGTCCATCCTTTTACGCTCATGATCACAGCGGGGCTCGCCGCATCGTGTGCATTTATGCTACCGGTTGCGACGCCACCAAATGCCGTTGTATTTGGTACAGGCTATATAAGAATTGGCGATATGATAAAAGCTGGGTTTTGGATTAATGTAGCAGCTATTTTTCTCATCACAGCGGCTGTCTATTTCTGGCTACCAATTACGCTAGGCATAGACATAACGAGCTTTCCAGATGCATTTAAATAAGATGGATTAAGAACAATAAGTGATAGGAAGGGAACTATTATCCCTTTAGGGGCTGTCCAGAAAGTCAGTGAAAATTGACTTTCTGCGACAGTTTTTTAATTCGAACGAATTTCACGCTTTTATAGCGGCTTAATGGATGCCTTTTTGACGATCTTTATCAGAAAGTAATTAGGGCCACCTATAGAAAAGACTATCCGCTCAGTCACAATATTGACCGAATGGATAGTCTTTTTGCATGTATTTTCCTACTCTATAAACTACAACAAAAAGTAGAACAACGAGTATCAGTTCATCCAATGCCATCAATCCCGATTTGACTTCAAAAATAAACACTCTACTAGTAATAGGCTACTTATCAGCTTAGTCACAACTAAAATGGAGCAATCCGTTCAATGACTTTTCGGGAAAAAGAAGATTTCACTAGAAAGGGTCATAATAAAAAAGTCTCCACCCAAAATATAAATGGGTGGAGAACTAACTTTTTAAGTTGTTTGCATACTAACACTAAAACCGAGTAGTTCTGCTTATCGCTTTTGTTTTTCCTTCTTCTCATAAGGCCTCACCATCAGTCCCATCTCTTTCCGTTCCTTATCCAATGCCTTATAGAACGCAAGCATCATGAAAATCATGACGAAGGAAAACGGCAGTGCAGCTATGATGAGTGCATTTTGCAGTGCGGTCAGTCCGTTGGCGGATAACAGGATGATTGCAACCGCCGCTGTGGAAACGCCCCAGGTCAATTTCACACTGTTAGGCGGTAATAGCGATCCATAGGAAGTCTGCATCCCGAGCACAAACGTGGCTGAATCCGCGGATGTGATGAAGAAAATCGCGATTAGAATGACAGCTACAATCGATAACAGCATGGACATCGGCATTTCATTGAAAACGGCGAATAGCGTCTCTTCTGTCGAAAGACCGGACAAATCCGTTCCTTTCATTTGGACATCCATTGCGGTTGCGCCGAAAACGGAAAACCAGAAAAAACTGAGTATTGTCGGTAACATCAGTACGCCGACTAGGAACTCACGGATGGTACGTCCGCGAGATACACGGGCAATGAAAATGCCGACGAAAGGAGCCCATGAAATCCACCATGCCCAATAAAAGATTGTCCAACTATTGATCCATGCACGGTTGTCCACATCTAGTGGGGCGGCACGGAAACTCATTCGCGGCAAATTTTGCAAATAGCTTCCGATTGTATCGGTGAACGTATTGAAAATCAATAAAGTCGGGCCAAGAATGATAACAAGGGCAAGTAGAATGACTGCCAAGACCATATTGGTGTTGGATAAATATTTAATACCTTTACTCAGTCCTGACCAAGCGGAGGCGAGGAATAAAATTGTGACAACGACTATGATGACAATCTGAACGGAGAAACTATTCGGTATATCGAAGAGATAAGCCAGTCCGCCATTGATTTGAATGGCACCGAAACCTAAAGTCGTTGCAACACCTACGACTGTTGCGACGACCGCTAGTACGTTGATCAATGTACCAAATGGACCGTTCATTCGCTCGCCGAAAATCGGTTTCAATGTTGCGGAAATCAAACCGGGCTCCCCTTTTCTGAACTGGAAGTAGGCCAGGCACATGGCAACGACGCCATAGATTGCCCATGCATGGATACCCCAATGGAAAAATGTGAAACGCATTGATTCTTTGAAAGCTTCATCGGTTCCCGGTTGTGCCGTCGCAGGGTTGATGGCGAAATGGGATAATGGTTCGGCTGCACCCCAAAAGACGAGTCCAATCCCCATTCCTGCTGAAAAGAGCATCGCAAACCAGCTCATCCGGGAGTATTCAGGCTCTTCGTCAGGCTTGCCAAGCGTAATTTGCCCCATCGGACTGACGATGAAGAACAGGCAGAATAAAACGATGACGGTGACAACGAGCAAATAGTACCAACCGAACGAGGAAGTGATGAAGTCCTTCATATTGGTGGTCACTTGCTCAAAACTCTCCGGTGCAAGTGCCCCATAAGCAACAGCAATGATGACAATGACGACTGAAATCCAAAATACATTTGATATTTTTTTCATGTGATCACCTTTGTTTCATAAGGATATTTGTATCCGCTTCTTAAATGTAGATTTGATAATATACATAGTTAGGATGCACATACTTGTACATCCCATTCCCTATTGTTGATTTTAGTAAACTGTTGAAAAATGAAAAAAGCGATTCCACTTGAAGTTGGAATCGCTTTTGATTATTAGAAACAAGAGAACCTGTCGATCTGATCAAGGGAGATACCCGTATACTCCCATCTTCTTTGTCTATCGCGCCATCTCCAGCCCGCGACAGAATTGCGTCCTACAAATACTGGAAAGAACCAAAAGCCTTGTCTTCTTGAAAGCCAAACAAATGTGTATCGGTATAGACAACCGCGAATTGCACCGGGGTCTACTGCAAATAACTGATGTCTCGGATATTCCGGTGTACGTTGAGGGGGCGCTGAAGTTGGACGCTGTTGACCCTGCGGACTTCCTGGAAAGCCGCCACCTGGTGGAAACCCTGGCGAACCCTGTCCTGGAAAGCCACCACCTGGCGGAAACCCTGGTGAACCCTGTCCTGGAAAGCCACCACCTGGCGGAAACCCTGGTGAACCCTGCCCTGGAAAGCCACCACCTGGCGGAAACCCTGGTGAACCCTGCCCTGGAAAGCCGCCACCTGGTCGAAACTCTGGCATGCCTTGACCTGGAAATCCGCCACCCGGAGATCTCTGCATTTCGTAATGCCCCATATTCATCCCGTTCTGCCAACCACCTGCCTCATACGCTGGCATGCTTTGCGAATAGTTTCCTTCATAACCTTCAGGTAATTGAGGGTACCAAAATTCATTCCCTTGATCACCCGGTTGCATGTTAACCATCTGTTCACTCCTTCCAAGCGATTCCCCATATCCTATGCAGCAATAGGAGGGATTGCGTGGACTTTTAGTAGGCAAAAACAACTTTTGCCTGTATGAGAGGGAATAGTGTATATATAGCTATGTATCAGCCTTTTATAGTGACATTCCCGCTTCATCCCACTAAAACAGCATCACATTACTAGAGAACAAATTTTCGGAAAAGTGACCAAATTGTTACGGTCGTCGAGTACGATAGATGTATAGAATGCGGACTATTTCTACGAAAGGATGGTTGCTATGATCGAATTAACGGGATCGTCACTTCGGCTGGATCAGATGAAAGCCATATTAAGTGGGAAGAGTGGCGTCACATTAAGTAAAGAAGCGTTGGATCGCGTAACTAAAAGTCGTCAAGCAGTCGAGAAAATTGTGCGAGGCGGTCGCACCGTCTATGGTATAAACACCGGTTTTGGTAAGTTCAGCGATGTCAAAATTGATGAGAAAGATACGAAAGCCCTACAATTGCACCTTATACGGTCGCATGCTTGCGGCATTGGGGAACCGTTCCCTGAAATCGTTTCGAGGGCGATGGTGGTCCTTCGTTTGAACGCTCTCTTAAAAGGGTACTCCGGAATACGTGCCGCCGTGTTAGAACGCTTCGCCTATATGGTGAACCATTGCATCCATCCGGTCATTCCTCAGCAAGGTTCACTTGGTGCGTCGGGTGATTTGGCGCCCTTATCACATCTTGCGCTCGTTTTGCTCGGGGAAGGGACTGTTTGGCGAAATGGTGAGCAGGTTCCCGCTGCGGATGTCTGGAGCGAACATGGTAAGGAGCCGATTGTACTGGAAGCAAAGGAAGGCCTCGCGCTAATAAATGGTACACAAGCAATGACCGCACAAGCCGTCGTCAATTATTTGGAGGCGGAGACGCTTGCATACGACAGTGAGTGGATTGCCGCCATGACGATGGAAGCGCTTTACGGCATTACCGACGCATTCCATCCAGCTATTCATGAAGCGCGTGGCTATCCGGAACAGGTGGATGTGGCTGCTAGAATGCTAGATTGGCTGGAAGGAAGCCGTTTGACAACGAACCAGGGAGAAAAGCGTGTGCAAGATGCTTATTCCATCCGTTGTATTCCACAAGTGCACGGCGCAAGCTGGCAAGTACTCGGTTATGTCAAAGAGAAAATTGAAATTGAGATGAATGCCGCAACCGATAATCCGCTTATTTTCGACGAGGGTGAAACGGTCGTATCGGGTGGGAATTTCCACGGCCAGCCGATCGCGTTCGCAATGGACTTTTTGAAAGTTGGTGTAGCAGAGCTTGCCAATATAGCGGAACGTCGCCTTGAACGGCTCGTCAATCCACAGTTGAATGAAGGTCTCCCACCGTTTCTCAGCTCCGAACCGGGATTGCAGTCAGGCGCAATGATCTTACAATATTCGGCAGCCAGCCTCGTCTCTGAAAATAAAACCCTTGCTCATCCGGCATCCGTTGATTCTATTCCATCATCCGGTAATCAGGAAGACCATGTTTCGATGGGGACAATCGGTGCACGACACGCGCAATCAATCATTAAAAATGTACGAAATGTCCTTGCGATTGAAACGCTTTGTGCAATGACGGGGTGTCATATCCGGGGAGTGGAGCTGATGGCGCCGAAAACCCGGCAGAAATTTGAACAGTTGAAAGCGATTGTCCCACCGATTGGGGAAGACCGTATCTTTGCGTCAGATATTGAAAAAATCGCACTGTTTTTGAAGGGGTAGGATAGAGATAGCCGAAGCGAGATTCTCTTTTATTCGCTTTGGCTTTTGTGTGGAATGTGTGGATGTTGTTTAGTTAGGTAAAAACATTGTTAAGTATTAAATAAGCGTTGTCTAGCTTGTTGGAAATGTTGCGATTTTTATAATAGGCCGTAGCTTACTTGAATGTTTAGAATGAAACCCAATTTCTTGACCAATATAATGAAATTGACTTTCGGGCCTTATGGTATGCTAGAACTAGCAATGATTTGAGGGGGATTTACAATGGAAAACCAAGCAAAACCACATATTCTACTAGTCGATGGAATGGCACTTCTATTCCGCTCTTTTTTCGCAACATCTGCGATGGGGCATTATTTCCCCAATGAGGCAGGTATTCCGACGAATGCAGTCCAGGGGTTTGCCCGCCATACGATGACGGCGATGTCAATCTTCAAGCCGTCCCATATGGCGATTTGTTGGGATATGGGTGCGCATACGTTCCGCAATGACCTGTACGAGGGCTATAAAGCGAATCGTCCGGCACCGGCACCGGAGCTTGCTCCGCAATTCGATATGGCGAGATCCGTTTCGGAATTAATCGGATGGAAAAACTACGGGATACCGGGAATGGAAGCGGATGATCTAATCGGCTCTTTCGTTCAATCTTGGGAAGGGAAAGCGGACATTACAATCGTGTCGGGGGACAAAGACCTTCTGCAACTACTCAGACCGAGTGTCCGTATTGCATTCACGAAAAAAGGCTTTAATGTCTATGATATCTATTCGGATGACCGCTTTGTAGAAGAGTATGGGATTACACCGATCCAATTCATCGATAAGAAGGCATTCACAGGGGATACGAGTGATGGTTATCCAGGCGTTAAAGGGATTGGACCGAAAGGGGCACTGAAACTGATTAAAACGTATGGGTCTGTGGAGGGGGTCATCGCGGCGCTCGATGAATTGACACCCGGCGTCCGAAAAAAAATCGAAGAAGATATGGATATGCTTCTTTTATCGAAGAAGCTTGCAGAAATCCATTGTGATTTGGACATGAATGACCCAATTGAAGAGTTGAAAATACCCGTTTATCATACTGGGGTAAGGGAATTGATGAATAAGGAAGGGTATTCCATGATTGTCAGGCAGGCAGATTCACTCTTTTTATAAGAATGGGGGATACGTATGAACGGCTATTTACAACATATGAGAAATAAAATCCTCGAGCAAGCTAAGGATATAGCGGAAACAGTATCGGAAAATCAAAATAGCAGGTACCCTGCATTACGGCAACTTAGAAAAGTATTGGACCCGGGTCGGGAGTATATCGTCAACATGTATGCAGACACGCTCATCATGGAGGAAACGGAAAGAATCGAAACGTTGAAAGAGTGGGGAGAGAGGGCTGGGACACGCCTTGCAAAACAGGATTTGGTCAGTTTGGATATGATGTTGCGTGAAGCACCCAGCTACCGGAGCGTACTTGGAGAGGTCATAAAAAAAGAGGCGCTTGAAATGGGACTGGATGCAGGGGAAATGTATGATCTGATTAGCCTACTGGATCAGATCATAAGTGATACACTCTATTTCTTCAGCGTACCATTTGTCCGTTACGAAAAAGAGAGGCTACATCTTTCACAGATACTCGTAACGGAATTGTCCGTTCCGCTTGTCTCGCTAAATGATCGGACAGCCATCCTGCCGCTGGTCGGCTCCGTAGACCACGACAGGGCTGTTATCCTGCAGGAAAAGGTTCTGCAAGATGCGTCTGCATTACATTTGGATGATTTAATCATCGATTTGTCGGGACTGCAGACGACGGATACTTATGTTGCGCAACAATTATTCAATTTGTTTGACGCACTCAGTCTTCTCGGCATCCGGCCGATTGTTAGCGGCATCTCACCGTCTATCGCACAAACGCTTGTCGGTCTTGGCTTAACCTTTGGGCGTATTAAAAGTTTCGCAACGTTGAAACAAGCCCTTTCTTATATAGGAGAATGAACAACGCTCAACGAATCTGGAAGTGATTCGTTGAGCGTTGTTTAAGTTGTACTCGGTTCAATTTTTACAAAAGATAAAATGGAATGGTTCTTATTATAGGAAACATGACGGATTTGACTCTGCCGGTTTCGACCGCCGTTATCATGAATGATTAAGAAAAGTTCTCCGTCTACTACCTCAAATCCGATGACCGGCACCCAGTGATAATCGAATTCAAAGGAACCTCGCCATTTTAAAGTGAACCACTTATCGAATTTAGCGGCAACGGGCCGTCCCTCCAAGAGTTGTTTTTTTACCTCTTCGATGCCGCAACTAGAAATGTTCCATCCTGCACCAAGGAGCTTACGCATATTGCGGACGAATCGCCATTTCAAAAGGCCGATTTTTGTACTCCCGAGAAGCTTATACAATTCATTCGTATCGAATGGGCAGGAATATGGAAAATGATACTGTAGCAATAGAAAGGCGGTCACTGGGCCGCATGCGGAAGGTTGGTATGCGGGCAGAATATCTTGAGAGAATTGTGACTTGCCGTTGATGTCCAATTGTATTTTCATACGTTTTCACCTCGCACATCGATCTAGTTTTCGATAGGAAAAACACTTCACTCAAAAGAATGAAGTGTTTTTTCGGTGCATTTTAGTAGCGTGGCCAAAGCTGTCTTGAAGTTTACGTAAGTTTCGATTGTAACATGGACGCGCTCTTGGACGATATCCCTGACAAGTCGAGGATTGAAGCCGACAAAAATAGGCCGGATGCCCATCAATTTCAGTGAAGCATCCACTTGACGAATCTCATGCGCAAAAATAGTGTAATCCAATTGCTCGATGTCTTTAATGTCTACGCCTGTAAAATCAATGACGGCGCAATTTATTTCCCGATGTTCTCCCATATAGTCAAGAACTCGAGTACGAATCGATTCAAGACGATCTTGGGTCAAATAGCCTGCAACGGGTACTAGAATAGTATTTTCTACAATAGATGGAATGATGGGCGCAGACATTTCATGAAAGAATTGTTCGTAGAAAGCAATTTTTTCTTTTAACTGTTGAATTTCTTTTTCGTAGTCCATATTGACACCTCGGTATTATTTTCTTCATTATATACCATATGGAAAATTAGAGCAGAACTAAAATGCAACACGCGCCGCTTAGACAAGTCCGGAATCTAGACATAAAGAAAACGGACAGCTCAAAGTCTGTCCGTTCCCGTCATGCATGGCTACCTTACAATTCTACGCTTTCCAGGAAATCCGTAACTTGTTCCGGCGATTTTGCGTTTGCGCTATGCAAATGCGCTTTCTTTTCACCATCTTGGAAAATAAGTAGGCTTGGAATGCCCATTACATCGTATTTTTCTGCGATTTCAGGCAATACATCACGGTCGATGTCATACCATGTATACATATCGTATTTTTCGATGATTGGATCGATGAACATATCCATTTTTGTACAGTCTGGGCACCAACCTGCCTGGAATTTGACAAGCGCCTTGTCGTCCCCGGAAATAATTTCGTTAAATTGTTCAGCTGTTGTAATTGGTTTCATAACTATTTTTCCCTCCTTCATAGGGTCAGTGTACAATGTTTTCGATCAGATTGGGTAGTAAAATGCTCGGAGAAGAAATTGATAGGGATAAAGATTTTAATATTGCGAAAACTCCGATAATGTTTTACGATTAGTGGTATAGAAAGCGCTTCGATTTTTTTTGCCTGAAAAATGAATGACCATTCATTCGAAATTGAAAGGGAGGCTTCGCTTATGGCTTATCAAATTAAAAAAGCGGCTGTTTTAGGATCCGGTGTGATGGGGTCGGGCATTGCAGCGCATCTAGCAAATATTGGAGTGCCGGTTCTGCTACTGGATATCGTCCCTGGGAAATTGACGGACGAAGAAATGGCAAAAGGCCTTACATTAGAAAGCAGACAAGTGCGAAACAAAATTGCAACTGGTGCGTTACAGAAATTGCTTAAACAAAAACCTGCTCCATTAACAACGAAAACCAATCTATCTCTGATTGAAACAGGGAATTTTGAGGATGATTTGGAAAAGTTGAAGGACGTTGACTGGATCATTGAGGTGATTGTTGAAAATCTGGATGCTAAAAAAGAGCTCTATGAAAAAATCGATGCAGTTCGTCAACTGGGCACCATCATCAGCTCTAATACCTCGGGTATCAGTATCGAAGCTATGGCAGAAGGCCGATCAGAGGATTTTCAAAAGCATTTCCTGGGTACACACTTTTTCAATCCACCGCGTTATTTGAAATTGCTTGAGGTCATTCCAGCGAGTACAACCGCTTTGGAGGTTGTCGATTTCATGACTCGTTTCGGGGAAGAACACCTCGGAAAGGGTGTCGTCATCGCAAAAGATACACCGAACTTCATCGCTAACAGGATCGGTACATATGGCTTGCTGATCACTCTTCGCGAAATGGAGGAACACGGTTATTCGATCGGGGAAGTCGATTCTGTGACGGGCACATTGATCGGCAGACCGAAGTCCGCGACATTCAGGACGTTGGATGTTGTTGGACTGGATACGTTCATGCATGTGGCGAAAAACGTCTATGACAAAACGGAAGGTGATGAGCAGCAAGTTTTCGACCTGCCGCCTTTTGTGAAAAAAATGGTGGACAATGGATGGATCGGCGCAAAAGCAAAACAAGGTTTCTATTTGAAAAAAGGAAAAGACATCCTTGAACTGAATCTCGAGACATTCGAATATGAACCGGCAAAAAAAATGAAAACACCTTCAATTGAACTGGCAAAGCAGCAAAAAGGGCTTGCAAACAAAATGCAAACACTTGTCTACGCTGAGGATCGTACAGGCGAAATCCTGTGGAACATCATTGCGCCGACACTACGCTATTCTGCACAATTGAACGGTGAAATCGCGGATGATATCGTTGCCATTGATAATGCCATGAAATGGGGCTTTGGCTGGCGGCAAGGACCATTTGAAATTTGGGATGCAATCGGTGTTGTAAAATCCGTTGAGAAGATGAAGGAAGAAGGAAAAATTATCCCGGCCTTCGTTCAGCAATTACTCGCTAAAGGCTATCAAACTTTCTATAGAGAAGAAGACGGCGACCTTCATTATTTTGATGGGGAAGAATACAAGCCGGTTCCGGTCAATGAGAAAGTGATCAATTTGAAACGCTACAAGAAAAAACATGGCGTCATCAAAAAGAATTCAGGTGCAAGTCTAATCGACCTCGGAGATGGTATCGCGCTTCTTGAATTCCATTCACAGTCAAATGCCATCGGTCTGGACATTTTGCAGATGATCAACTTCGCGGTCGATGAAGTTGAAAGGAATTTTAAAGGGCTTGTCATCGGGAACCAAGGGAAAAACTTTTGTGTCGGTGCAAACCTTGGCCTGATTCTGCTAGAAGCGCAGGACGATAACATTTTTGAACTCGATTTTGTCATCCGGACATTCCAAAACGCCATGATGAAAATCAAGTATTCTACGAAACCGGTTGTAGCCGCACCATTTGCAATGACGCTCGGTGGTGGGGCGGAAGTTTGTCTACCTGCAGCTCATATCCAGGCATCGATTGAAACGTATATGGGGCTTGTTGAAGCGGGGGTCGGTTTGATTCCGGGCGGTGGCGGGAACGTCAATCTCTATGCAAAACATCTGAAAGGATTGCCGAACGGCGTTCACGTAGATTACCAATACGTAGCCAATAAGGTGTTCGAAACAATCGCCATGGCGAAAGTGTCCACATCCGCTGAAGAAGCGCGCGACAACAACTTCCTTGACATTGCGGATGGGGTTAGCGTAAATGCAGATCATCAGATTTATGATGCCAAACAGGTAGCGCTTGCATTGTATGAAAACGGATACAGAGCCCCTGAACGCGAAAAAATTCCGGTAACAGGGGATTCCGGTTATGCGACGATGCTCCTTGGAGCGGAAGGAATGTTCCTATCCGGTTTTATCAGTGAACATGATCTGAAAATCGCGAAAAAGCTTGCGTTTGTTTTGGCAGGAGGCAAGGTGCCATACGGAACACTCGTTGACGAGCAGTACATGCTGGATCTGGAACGTGAAGCGTTCCTAAGCCTCGTAGCGGAACCGAAGTCACAGCAACGAATGCAGCACATGCTTTTAAAAGGAAAACCACTGCGCAACTGAAGCGCTAGTCAAAATAGAGGGGGTAGAAGAATGCGTGAAGCAGTGCTTGTTGCCGGTGCACGGACGCCGGTAGGAAAAGCGGGTAGGGGCTCTTTGGCTACAGTTCGCCCGGATGATTTAGGGGCATTGGCAATCCAAGAAACATTGAAACGGGCAGGTGGATATGACGGACCTATCGATGATTTAATTATTGGATGTGCGATGCCGGAAGCAGAACAGGGCTTGAATGTTGCGCGGAATATCGGTGCACTGGCAGGACTCCCGGATACGACACCTGCCATTACAGTGAACCGTTTCTGTTCATCGGGCTTACAATCAATCGCCTATGCAGCAGAACGGATTATGCTCGGGCATTCTCAGGCGATTATCGCAGGAGGAGTCGAATCGATGAGTATGGTGCCGATGACAGGCAATACGATGCGGCCGAATGCCCATCTAGCAGAAACGGCACCTCAATATTACATGGGAATGGGCCACACAGCGGAACAGGTGGCTGTGAAATATGGCGTCAGCCGCGAAGATCAGGATGCGTTTGCTGTCCGATCGCATGAAAGAGCAGGGGCGGCAATCGCGGCGGGGAAATTCAAGGTTGAAATTGTTCCTGTTGAAGTTGTCAAACGTTTTGTCGATGATCACGGTAAGTATGGTGAAAAGAAATTCATGTTCGAAATGGATGAAGGTGTTCGTCACGGCACGAGTATGGAAGGGTTGGCGAAATTACGTCCTGCATTTTCAGTGACCGGTTCCGTTACGGCAGGAAATGCTTCACAGACTTCTGACGGTGCAGGTGCGGTCCTTGTGATGGACCGTGAAGCGGCTAAGTCTCAAGGATTGAAGCCGATTGCGAAATTCCGCTCATTCGCAGTGGGAGGCGTAGCACCCGAAGTAATGGGGATCGGGCCAATCGAAGCGGTTCCGAAGGCATTGAAAATTGCAGGTCTTTCCATTGAAGATATCGATCTGTGGGAGTTGAATGAAGCATTCGCTTCACAATCCCTACAAGTCATCCGCCACTTGGGTCTCGATTTGGAGAAAGTGAATGTCAATGGCGGGGCGATTGCCCTCGGGCATCCACTTGGAGCGACGGGTTCCATTTTGACAATCCGTATGATGAGCGAACTAAAACGTCAAGGCAAGCAATTCGGTGTTGTGACAATGTGTATCGGTGGCGGCATGGGGGCAGCCGGCGTATTTGAACTACTTTAAAGGAAAGAGGAAGGCGTTGTTAAAATGCCACAGAGTCGGCTTGACTTCAAAGTTGCTAGCCTAAGATCGCCACGTCCTGTGGCAACGGCTGCTTGACTCATATCCTGTAGGCCTTCGAGCATCTGACGCCTGGAGTCTGAAAAACAATAAAGGGGGGCTTTCTAATGACTGACTTGAAAACGAATGAACTCATTAAAGGCGGCGCATTCCTGATTGAAGATATTGACGCAGGTCGTGTATTTACGCCGGAAGACTTTACCGATGAGCAAAAAATGATCGCGAAGACAACAGCGGACTACGTGAAAAATGAAGTGCTTCCTGTTGTAGAAAAACTTGAAAACCATGAATTTGAGAACTCAGTGAAATTGCTCAAATCCGCAGGAGAACTTGGTCTGCTTAGTGCAGATGTTCCGGAAGAATACGGCGGTCTCGAACTCGACAAAATTTCCTCCGCTTTAATAGGAGAAAAAATGGCCGTTACGGGCGGATTCTCTATCACCCACGGTGCACATGTCGGCATCGGTACATTACCGATTGTCCTTTTCGGTAATGAAGAGCAGAAGCAGAAATATTTGCCGAACTCCGTGACAGGTGACAAGATTTCAGCATACGCATTGACTGAGCCGGGATCCGGTTCGGACGCATTAGGTGCGAAAACAGTTGCGAAATTGAATGCTGAAGGGACACATTACGTTTTGAATGGTGAAAAACAGTGGATTACAAATGCCGGCTTTGCAGATGTCTTCATTGTTTACGCAAAAATCGATGGCGATAAATTTACGGCTTTCATCGTAGAGAGAGAATTCCCGGGCGTATCTGTCGGTGCGGAAGAGAAAAAGATGGGAATCAAATCTTCGTCTACACGGACGCTCATCTTACAGGATGCACAAGTACCGGTTGAGAACCTCTTGGGCGAAATTGGACGGGGTCATATCATCGCCTTCAATATCTTGAACATCGGGCGCTATAAACTAGGTGTCGGTGCGGTTGGCGGATCAAAACGTGCGCTTGAACTGGCCATCACGTATACCAACCAACGCCAACAATTCCAAACGCCAATTTCTTCATTTAACCTAACGAAAGAAAAATTGGCAACGATGGCGTCCAAACTATATGCGACGGAAAGCTTGATTTACCGTACAGTTGGTTACTTCGAGGAACGTCAAAGCCAATTGAATGCTGAAGAGCAAAAAGATGGGAAAGCGATTGCGGCGGCAATTGCCGAGTATGCCATCGAATGTTCCATTAATAAAGTCGTTGGTTCCGAAGTGTTGGACTACATCGCCGACGAAGCCGTGCAACTGCATGGCGGGTATGGCTTCATGCAGGAATATGAAATCGAGCGCATCTACCGTGATTCCCGAATTAACCGTATTTTTGAAGGGACAAACGAAATCAACCGCTTGCTCATACCGGGGACATTCCTCAAAAAGGCGATGAAAGGTCAATTGCCACTGTTGCAACAAGCGCAAGCGCTGCAAGGTGAATTGCTGACGATGATGCCGGAAGAAATCGGCGAAGAAGCATTGGCGCAGGAGAAAGTGATTGTGAAAAATGCGAAGAAAATCGGTCTGCTTGTCGCGGGATTAGCGGCACAGCGTTTCGGTACGAAACTTGAGGCGGAACAGGAAGTGCTTGTAAATATCGCGAACATCGTAAACAACGTATTCGCAATGGAATCCGCACTTCTGCGTACTGAAAAAGCGATTTCCCGTAATGGCGAAGAAAGAGAAACACAAAAAATCCTTTACACAGAAATCTACTGTCAAGAAGCATTTGAAGCAATCGAAAAAGATGCTAAGGAAACACTGCTTGCTTCTGTCGAGGGCGATAACCAGCGCATGATGCTTTCAGCGCTACGTAAATTGGCACGTTCTACCCCGTACAATATCATTGCGAAGAAACGCGAAGCTTCTGTTAAGCTGATTGACGCTGAAAAGTATATTGTTTGACGAGTACTAATTGGTGCATACCTATCCATCCGAGTGCCTGGAGGTACTTGGATGGTTTTTCTGCTATAATGGCGGAAATGGAGGGGATGCTACTATGGGTCTTACATATTACGGGTACCCGAAATGTGGTACGTGTAGAAAAGCAAAGAAATGGCTTGAAACGAATGGGTTGGATTTTCAAGAAGTAAATATTGCCGAGAATCCACCAACTGAAAAAGAATTGGAAGAAATGATTGCTGTATCAGGGTTGGAAATCAAGAAATTCTTTAATGTCAGCGGTATGAAATACAGAGAACTTAAATTGAAGGATAAGTTATCGACAATGCCGGATGAAGAGAAAATCAGTCTGTTAGCATCAGATGGCATGCTGATTAAAAGACCAATTGTTGTTGGTGATGGAAGCGTGACGGTCGGCTTCAAAGAGGAGGAATTCGACAACATTTGGACAAAGTGAATACGTTCTTGTCTTTATGCTTGAGATATGGCAAAATTGAAAGGAATGAAACTATTTACTTTGGAGGGGTTATGGAATGAGTACACCAAAAGATCTGCGTTATTCTGAAGAACACGAATGGGTAAAAGAAGAAAGCGGTAACTACCGCATTGGTATTACACACTTTGCACAATCTGAACTGGGAGATATTGTTTTCGTTGAACTTCCACAAGTTGGCGATGATATAAAAGCGGACGAGCCTTTCGGTAGCGTTGAATCTGTTAAAACAGTTTCTGAGCTTTATGCACCAATCAGCGGTAAAGTACTTGAAGTGAACGAAGAGTTGGAAGATAACCCTGAGTTCGTAAACGAATCACCATATGAAAATGCATGGATGGTTGTTGTTGAACCAGCGGATGCATCTGAATTGGAAACACTAATGTCTGCTGAAGACTACGACAAAATGACAGTCGGAGAATAACTCTAACGGAACGCCGGTGTAGAACCGGCGTTTTTTGTATCTAGATTCATCAAGCATTGAGCAAAGGGGTTGCTTTGTGATGGATGAAAAAGTAATCATCGTTGAAGGCGGATCCGATAAGAAGCGGCTTGCCCGTGTTCTTGCTGAACCTGTCCCAATCATTTGTACGAACGGGACGATTAGTCCGTATCATCTTGAGGAACTACTCGCTCCTTATGAGGAACAGACGTTATTTGTCTTCGTGGATGCGGATGAAGATGGGGAAAAGATTCGTGTTCTATTCAAAAGAGAATTTCCTGACGCAATCCATTTGTATACGGAAAAGGTGTACAGGGAAGTGGAAACGACACCTTACAAAGTGCTAGCCTCTATTCTGCTTGGCGCGGATTTTAAAATTCGGCCTGAATTCTTACATTAAAGGACGGTTTGTGAAAAATGGAAACATGGACACGTGACCAATGGGAAATGGCTTTGAAAGACTTTCCTGAAGCGGTATTTTATTTATATACACCGATGTGTGGGACTTGTGCTGTAGCCTCCAAGATGATGGAAGTCATTTCAACCATGAAACCGGAATTACCAATCGGGAAAGCTGACTTGAATTACGTACAAGACATAGCGGTTGACTATGAAATCGAAAGTGTCCCATGCCTGCTAATCCAGAAAGATGGAATAGTGCAGCATAAAATCTACGCATTTCAGTCCGTCCCTTATCTACTTGAAAAAATAAGTTGACAGATCCTGTTGATATATGATAGCATTCCAATTAACATACAACTGAATAGATTACTCTTATTAAGAGTGGTGGAGGGATTGTGCCCTGTGAAGCCCGGCAACCGTCATGAAAGTGAAATGGTGCCAAATCACGCAAAGCATTAGCTTTGAAAGATGAGAGAATGGATGAACGTTTAGTTGTAAAAACGTCAAGCCTTTCTGCCCGTCTGCAGGAAGGCTTTTATTATTTTATTGTCTAGTTGCAGTGGCCAGATGCATGTCGCATCGAAGCGGGCCACTTCCGCTTTTCAAATTTTGAGGTGAAAAAATGATTCGTTTAACGGATATCGATAAACGGTACGGTATTGGAACTAATGGTATAGCGGCAGTCGATGGGGTATCGCTTGAAATTGCCGACGGTGAAATTTTTGGCATCATTGGCTATAGTGGTGCAGGGAAAAGTACGCTGATTCGGCTTCTGAATGGGCTAGAAAAGCCGACTTCAGGAAGCGTCGAAATTGGTGGACTTGAAATTTCTGCGATTAAAGGCAAGGAGTTACGTGAAGCTCGGCAGAAAGTAAGCATGATTTTCCAACATTTCAACCTATTATGGTCGCGAACAGTAAAAGATAATATTGCGTTTCCGCTTGAAATTGCAGGTGTGAAGAAAGCGGAACGGGAACGGAAAGTTGCTGAACTGGTTGAACTGGTTGGCTTGGCAGGACGTGAAAATGCATATCCATCGGAACTATCGGGTGGACAGAAGCAACGTGTCGGCATCGCGCGGGCGCTTGCGAATGATCCGGAGGTCCTGCTTTGTGATGAAGCGACTTCTGCACTCGATCCAGAAACGACTGATTCGATTCTGGACCTTCTAACGGATATCAATAAACGTCTTGGGCTTACAATTGTATTGATCACCCATGAGATGCATGTCATCCGGAAGATTTGTCATCGGGTGGGCGTTATGGAAGCGGGGAAAGTCGTTGAAATGGGAGATGTGCTCGATGTCTTCCAAAATCCGAAGGAACCCATTACGAAAAGATTCGTCACACAAGTGACGGAACCGACGGAAACGAAGCAAGCGATGGCGCATATCAGAGAGGAATTCCCGGACGGGACGCTCGTCAAACTCATATTTGTCGGGGAACGGACAGAACAGCCGGTTATCGCAGGCTTGATCCGGAAGTTCAACGTCGATGTGAACATAGTGCAAGGAAATATCTCGCATACGCATGGTGGAGCATATGGTACCCTCATTTTCCAACTAGTCGGGGAAGATGCGATTATTCAGGAAGCCATTCAATTTTTGAATGAACAAGATGTCCAGACGGAGGTGGTCGGCAATGATTGAGAACCTATTTCCGAATGTTGACTGGACAATCATGTGGGAAGCAACAGTAGAAACGATCTATATGACGGCAATCTCAACACTCTTTACATTTGTCATTGGACTTACATTAGGTGTGCTGCTTTTCCTCTCAAGTCCAGGTCAATTATGGTCAAATAAGCTGACTTATACGATTACCGGAGCATTTGTTAATATATTCAGGTCAATCCCGTTTATCATTTTAATTATCTTGCTCATTCCCTTTACAAAGTTCCTAATCGGGACCATCCGCGGGCCTGAAGCGGCGTTGCCGGCACTTATCATCGGAGCGGCTCCGTTTTATGGGAGAATGGTGCTGATCGCACTTCAGGAGATTGATAAAGGTGTGATTGAAGCGGCGAAGTCGATGGGGGCAAAAACGAGAACGATTATCTTTAAAGTCCTGTTACCTGAATCGATGCCGGCACTTATTTCAGGCATTACAGTGACAGCTATTGCGCTAGTTGGTTATACTGCGATGGCGGGAATTATTGGGGCCGGTGGTCTTGGAACACTGGCTTATATGGATGGTTTTCAACGCAGTAGGGAAGACGTTACATTAGTATCGACGATACTTATATTGGTCGTTGTTTTCATCATCCAGTTCATCGGGGATATTGCTGTGAAGAGATTGGACAAGCGGTGAATGAAGTAAGGGAATACCAGGCGATGCCTGTAAATTATATACATGATAGAAAAGGGGAGTTCTTACTATGAAGAAGATCTTATCAGGACTTTTATTGGCAGTACTCGTACTTGCGCTGGCGGCGTGCGGAACAAAAAATGACACGAACGAAGATAAAACGAGCGGTAGTGACAGTGAGACTGCCGGGGGCGAACTGACGAAACTTGTCATTGGTGCTTCGAATACACCACATGCCATCATTCTTGAAAAGGCGGCTCCGTTGTTAGAAGAAAAAGGTATTGAACTTGAGATTGAAAAATATCAGGACTATATCTTGCCGAACCAAGACCTTGAAAGCGAAGAAATTGACGCAAACTATTTCCAACACATCCCTTATCTTGAAACGCAAATTGCTGATCACGGATACAAATTTGTTAATGCAGGCGGCATCCATATCGAGCCAATCGGTATTTATTCAAAAGAATATGATTCACTTGAAGAACTTCCGGAAGGTGCAACAGTTCTAATCAGTAACTCCGTGGCTGACCATGGACGTGTGCTTGCATTGCTTGAAGCAAAAGGGCTTATCAAACTTGCAGAAGGCGTCGATAAAACGGCAGCTGAAATAAAAGACATCGTTGAAAATCCGAAAAACCTTCAATTTGATGCGAATAACGATCCGGCCATTTTGCCACAGTTTTTCAATAACGGTGAAGGCGACGTTGTTCTCATTAACACAAACTTTGCTATCGATGCAGGTTTGAATCCACTTGAGGATGCAATCGAGATGGAAGATTCGGAATCACCTTATGTGAATATTATCGCTGTACGTGAAGGCGATGAAAACAAACCTGAGATCAAAACATTGGTCGAAGTGTTGAAATCACAAGAAATCCAAGACTTTATCGTTGAAGAATGGAACGGGGAAATCGTTCCAGTTAAATAATAGTGGTAAAAGCTCGGTTGATCGTAAGAGATCAACCGAGCTTTTGGTTTCCAATTCTGATTTAGCAACTCGGTGGTTTGAATCTTCAAAAAGTTATGTGGAAATAGTTAACTTTCAAAAAGATGTTCCCAAGATGATAGTGTTATGGTATTGTTGTTCCATAAAGACAGATGTTTATTTTAGGGGGACATGAAGTGAAGATTAAAATAGGACTTATATGGCGCATCGTGATAGCGATTGCGCTTGCGGTTATACTCGGAATGCTACTTCCGAAAATTCCGGTCATCGGAGAAGCCTTTTCGGAAGGGTTTGTTAGGCTTGCCGCTACATTTAACATGATTTTCGGTGGGTTTCTGAATTTCGTTGTACCATTGATCATCATTGGATTCATCGCTCCTGGGATTGCGAAACTGGGCAAGGGATCCGGCAAACTGCTAGGACTTGCGACAGGATTCGCCTATTTATCGACTATCGTGGCAGGGATTATTGCTTATTTCGCAGCAACGGGACTATTGCCTGGTTTGATCGGTGGACTGGGAGAGGGAACTGTTGGAGAGGCGAGTAGGGAAGCGGCAACAGCATTTTTTGAACTGGAAATGACTCCACTTATGGGGGTTATGTCCGCATTGCTTCTTGCATTCATCCTCGGAATCGGAATGGCATCAATCGGCAGTAAAACAATGCTTTCTGTGTTCGATGAATTGAATGTTTTGATAGAAAAAGTGATCGCAGTAGTTATCATTCCTCTATTACCGTTCCATATTTTTGGGATTTTCCTAAATATGACGTACACGGGTGAGGTGGCTAAAGTGCTATCTGTGTTTGCTATGGTGTTCATAATGATTATTGTACTGCATTTCATTATGCTAACATTGCAATATACAGTTGCAGGCACGCTTTCAAAACGTAATCCGTTATTCTTGATGAAAACGATGGCACCTGCCTATTTCACAGCGCTTGGGACACAATCATCTGCTGCAACGATTCCTGTAACGTTGGCACAAGCACGTAAAACAGGTGCATCTGAGAAGGTTACGGACTTTACGGTTCCGCTATTTGCAACAATCCACCTATCGGGAAGTACAATCACGCTTGTATCCTGCGCAATCGGTGTCATGCTCATGAATGGAATGCCGATTGAATTTGGTTTATTCCTGCCGTTCATTTTCATGCTCGGTGTGACGATGATTGCAGCTCCGGGTGTTCCTGGCGGGGCAGTTATGGCTGCAATCGGCCTACTCGGTACCATGCTCGGTTTCGATGATTCAATGATTGCTCTTATGATAGCCCTTTATATGGCCCAAGACAGTTTTGGAACAGCTACCAACGTCACTGGTGATGGAGCACTCGCGATTATCGTCGATCAATTCAGCGGGGAAGCGAAAAAAGCTTCATCCTAACAAAATCGTTCAGAATAAATAAAAGTCGGTGCCCTGTGTACCGGCTTTTTGTGTATGTAGGATTCTCAATCAGGAATAGATAATTGAAAATGAGGGAATTCTACTAGAGTTGGTATGATTATGTCTTGAATTTAGGGTATCTCGTTAAATTTATGTGATTCTTAAACATTTGCATGGCGGTGCTTTATACGTTAAGATTAGAATGATACTAAATTGAGAATGGATATCCGTTCATCTTTAACATATTGGAGGTAATGGAATGGCTACTTTGGAAATCAAAGGCCTTCACGTTGAAATTGAAGGCAAGGAAATATTGAAAGGCGTCGATTTGACGATCAATACAAACGAGATCCACGCAATTATGGGTCCGAACGGAACAGGAAAATCAACTCTCGCGTCAGCGATTATGGGGCATCCTAAATATGAGGTAACTGCTGGTACGGTGACACTTGATGGTGAGGACGTACTTGAAATGGAAGTGGACGAGCGTGCGCAAGCAGGGATCTTCCTAGCTATGCAATATCCATCTGAAATCACAGGTGTGACAAACGCTGATTTCTTGCGTTCTGCTATTAATGCACAACGTGAAGAAGGCGATGAAATTTCATTGATGAAATTCATCCGTGAGCTGGATAGCAAAATGGAATTCCTTGAAATGGACGAAGATATGGCAACACGTTACTTGAACGAAGGGTTTTCTGGTGGAGAAAAGAAACGTAATGAAATCCTCCAACTTATGATGTTGAAACCTAAATTTGCAATCCTTGATGAAATCGACTCCGGTCTTGATATTGACGCATTGAAAGTCGTATCAAAAGGCATCAATGAAATGCGCGGCGAAGGCTTCGGTTGCCTCATTATCACGCATTACCAACGTCTTCTTGACTACATTACACCAGACCATGTCCACGTGATGATGCAAGGTAGAGTTGTTAAATCCGGCGGTGCTGAGTTGGCGCACCAACTGGAAGAGCAAGGATACGACTGGATTAAAGAAGAACTAGGCATCGAAGACGAGACTGTCGGGCAGGAAGCTTAAGAAAGGGGGACGATTCAAAATGACGGTTGAAACGAAAGTGGCATTGACCGAACAGGACGTCCGCTCCTATTCCGCTAAAGTGAATGAAGCAGACTGGATGGCGGATTTCCGCGTAGATGCATTAGCGAAAGTGGAACAGCTTCCGATGCCAAAACCAGATAAGACGAAAATCGACAAATGGAATTTCACGGAATTCCCGATTCATGCAGTAGAGAATTCGGCGTACGCTTCATTGGACGAACTTCCTGAAGCTGCTCGTGCGCTTGTGAGTACTGATGAACAAAAGAACATTTACGTACAACGTAACAATACACCAGCATATCTTTCATTATCTGAGGATTTGAAAGCGCAAGGTGTCATTTTTACAGACATTTTCACGGCTTCGCGTGAACATAGCGAACTTGTGAAAAAGTATTTCATGACAGATGGCGTCAAAGTGGATGAGCATAAATTGACGGCACTTCATGCGGCACTTTTGAATGGCGGCGTATTCGTTTACATTCCGAAAAATGTCGTAGTAGAAGATCCGCTTCAAGTTCTGTTTTTACATGACGATGCGCAAGCTTCCCTATTCAATCACGTTATCGTGGTCGCAGAGAAGAATAGTTCATTGACATATGTTGAAAACTATTTGTCTACAGTAGAAGAAGCAAAAGGACTCGTGAATATCGTTTCTGAAGTGTTCACCGGCGATAATGCGAAAATCGTTTACGGAGCAGTGGACGTTCTTGCAGAAGGATTCACGACATATGTGAACCGCCGCGGAGTTACTGGACGAGATAGTCGCATTGAATGGGCACTCGGTCTGATGAATGATAGCGATACGATTTCAGAAAATATCACGCATCTTGTAGGGGATAATTCTTCTTGTGATATGAAATCAGTCGTTGTTGGACGTGGTAATCAGCGTCAAAACTTCACATCTGAAATCGTCCACTGGGGACTTGATACAGATGGTTTCATCCTGAAACACGGTGTCATGAAAGATGCATCATCTTCAATCTTTAACGGGATTGGAAGAATTGCAAAAGGTGCAACACGCTCGAATGCTGTTCAGGAATCACGTGTGCTGATGTTAAGTGAAAAGGCGCGTGGTGATGCGAACCCAATCCTTCTCATCGATGAAGACGATGTAACAGCTGGACACGCTGCATCTGTTGGACGTGTCGATCCACTGCAATTGTTCTACCTGATGAGCCGAGGAATTTCACAACAAGAAGCAGAACGTCTCGTCATCCATGGTTTCCTTGCGCCAGTCGTCAGTAAGCTGCCGATTGAGGGCGTTAAGAAACAATTGACGGAGGTTATCGAAAGGAAAGTGCGCTAATGCTCAACAAAGAGATCCGCAAACATTTTCCCATATTGGACCAGGAGATAAACGGGCATCCGCTCGTTTATCTAGATAGTGCGGCGACTTCCCAGAAGCCGCGGCAAGTAATAGAGGCGCTCAGCAACTATTACAGCCTTGATAACTCAAACGTCCACCGGGGTGTCCATACACTTGGCAACCGGGCGACGGAAGGGTATGAAGGGGCGCGTGAAAAAGTACGGAAGTTCATCAACGCGAAGTCGACGGAAGAAGTCATTTTCATGCGTGGTACGACAACGGCACTGAACACAGTTGCGCAAAGTTACGGTCGTGCGAATGTCGGTGAAGGCGATGAAATCGTTATTACCTACATGGAACATCATTCGAACATCATCCCTTGGCAGCAGCTTGCGAAGGAAAAAGGTGCAGTGTTGAAATATGTCGACCTTGAGGAAGACGGAACACTGTCACTCGACAAAGTTCGTGAAATGGTTACAGACCGGACTAAAATCGTGTCGATAATGTACGTATCAAACGTACTTGGCACGATGAATCCGATTAAGGAAATTACAGAAATTGCACATGCACATGGCGCTGTTATGGTGGTTGACGGCGCACAAGCAGCTCCACATCTGAAAATCGATGTTCAGCAGCTGGACTGTGACTTTTTCGCATTTTCCGGCCATAAGATGTGCGGACCGACAGGGATTGGTGTACTTTACGGCAAAAAGGATTTATTGAACAACATGGAGCCGATCGAATTCGGTGGAGAAATGATCGATTTCGTCGGATTGTACGAATCGACATGGAAAGAGCTACCTTGGAAATTCGAGGGAGGCACGCCAATCATTGCGGGTGCAATCGGTCTCGGCGCGGCCATCGATTTTCTTGAGGAAATCGGACTGAATCATATTGAACGCCATGAACACGAACTTGCTGGATATGCTATGGAACGTATGTCGGAAATCGATGGTATGACCATTTATGGTCCCCATGATCCCGAAAAACGTGCCGGCCTCGTGACGTTCAATCTGGATGACGTCCACCCGCATGACGTTGCAACGGTGCTCGATATGAACGGTATTGCCGTTAGAGCGGGACACCATTGCGCGCAGCCGCTCATGAAATGGTTGGATGTATCAGCCACGGCACGCGCCAGCTTCTATATTTATAATACGGAAGAAGACGTAGATCGCCTCGTGGACGGACTCCGCATCGCAAAGGAGTATTTCGCAGATGTCTACTAACAAGTTAGATCAGTTATATCGTTCGGTCATCATGGATCATTATAAAAATCCGAAAAACAAAGGCGTTCTCGAAGAGAGCGATATCACGATTGATATGAACAACCCGACGTGTGGCGATGTCATCCACCTGACACTTCAAATGGCGGATGGTATCGTTCAAAATGCTAAATTCGAAGGCGAAGGCTGCTCGATTTCCATGGCATCCGCATCGATGATGACGCAGATGATCAAAGGGAAAACGGCGGAAGAAGCAGTAAAAGTCGCCCACATTTTCTCGGACATGATGCTTGGCAAAGAAATAGACGATTCCATGGACTTAGGGGATATCGAGGCACTTTCGGGTGTTGCGAAATTCCCGGCGCGCATCAAATGCGCGACACTTGCATGGAAGGCATTGGAAAAAGGGGTCGGAAACGACCCAGAACAATAATAGAACGGAGGAATCGTAATGGCTAAAAAGATGCCGGAAATCGGCGATTACAAATATGGTTTTGCAGATAAAGACGTTTCTGTTTTCCGTTCGGAGCGCGGTTTGACACGTGAAATCGTTGAAGAAATTTCGAATATGAAGGAAGAACCTGAGTGGATGTTGAACTACCGTTTGAAATCACTTGAACTCTTCTACAGCATGCCGATGCCACAATGGGGCGGCGACCTGAACTCATTGAATTTCGACGAAATCACTTATTATGTTAAACCATCCGAAGGCACAGAACGTTCTTGGGATGAAGTACCGGAAGAAATCAAGCGTACGTTTGATAAACTCGGAATTCCTGAAGCTGAGCAGAAATACCTTGCAGGTGTTTCCGCGCAATACGAATCGGAAGTTGTCTACCACAACATGAAAGAAGATCTTGAGGATCTTGGGATTGTCTTCAAAGACACGGATTCAGCATTGAAAGAAAACGAAGAATTGTTCAAGAAGTATTGGGGTACAGTTATCCCGAACTCCGACAACAAATTCTCAGCTCTAAACTCTGCTGTCTGGTCTGGTGGATCATTCATCTATGTACCACCTGGTATCAAAGTGGATACGCCGTTGCAAGCCTATTTCCGTATCAACTCGGAAAATATGGGTCAGTTCGAGCGCACAATGATCATTGTTGATGAAGGGGCGAGCGTTCACTACGTCGAAGGATGTACTGCACCTGTCTATACAACAAACTCACTGCACAGTGCAGTTGTTGAAATCATCATCAAAAAAGATGCTTATTGCCGTTACACGACAATCCAGAACTGGGCAAACAACGTCTACAACCTTGTGACGAAGCGTGCTGTTTGTGAAGCGAATGCAACGATGGAATGGGTTGACGGTAACATCGGCTCGAAATTGACGATGAAATACCCGGCAATCATCCTAAAAGGTGAAGGCGCACGTGGAATGACACTTTCCATCGCACTTGCAGGAAAAGGTCAACACCAAGACGCTGGTGCTAAAATGCATCACCTAGCACCGAATACGTCTTCTACAATCGTTTCAAAATCGATTTCACAACACGGCGGAAAAGTAACATACCGCGGAATCGTCCACTTCGGACGTAAAGCGGATGGCGCTCGTGCGAACATCGAATGTGACACACTCATCATGGATGATTTGTCGACTTCCGACACAATCCCATACAACGAAATCCTGAACGACAACATTTCTCTTGAACACGAAGCGAAAGTTTCCAAAGTATCAGAGGAACAGCTCTTCTACTTGATGAGCCGCGGTATTTCTGAACTTGAAGCAACAGAAATGATCGTCATGGGCTTCATCGAGCCATTCACAAAAGAATTGCCGATGGAATACGCTGTTGAGATGAACCGATTGATCAAGTTCGAAATGGAAGGAAGTATTGGTTAATACTTCTCCTGAAAAACCGGCCCTTGTGGTCGGTTTTTTTAATTTAGGCAAATAATGAATTAGCTCCGGAGTCGAAGCGACCAATAGTCGTGTATATGATAGAATAATACTATTGATTCATTAGGAAGGAGGCTAAGGTGATGATTCAAATTGGATTAACGGGTTGGGGAGATCATCCGGATGTGTATGCCTCTTCCTCTTCAGCAAAAGATAAGCTTATCGATTATAGCGCCCACTTTCCGATTGTCGAATTGGATGCCACCTTTTATGCAATCCAGCCGGAGCGCAATATACGAAAATGGATTTCTGAAACACCCGAAACATTTCGTTTTATCGTCAAAGCATATCAAGGCATTACAGGCCATCACCGAGGGGAACTTCCATATGCCTCAGCAGATGAGATGTTTGCACAATTCAAATTATCGGTTGTACCCTTGCAAGAAATGGGTAAACTGGCAATGATACTCGTTCAGTTTCCACCTTGGTTTGATTGTACAAAAGAGAATGTGGATGAAATCCGGTTCATATGTGCCAAATTGGAAGGACTGGACATTGCAATCGAGTTTAGGCATCAGTCATGGTACTCACAGAATTATCGACAAGGAACTTTGAATTTATTGCGTAATTTGAATGTCATCCATTCCGTATGTGACGAACCCCAAGCAGGAGAGGGAAGTATTCCGTTGGTGCCTGAAACGACACGTGCGGATAAAGTACTTTTTAGGCTACATGGCCGGAATGTGCAAGGTTGGCGTAATACGACAGGTGACGACCAGGCATGGCGAAAAGTACGGTATTTGTATAATTACAGTGACGAAGAACTAGAGGAAGTCCAAAATGCCGTCAGGAAGTTGGAAACGGAAACGGATGAAGTGTTTGTTGTTTTCAATAACAACTCAGGCGGACATGCTGCACAAAATGCGAAGCGATTCCAAAAGAGGTTCGACATCAAGTATGACCGTTTAGCACCTAAACAGCTCGACTTTTTTGAGGAGGAATGGTAGTGGAATATGTATTACTGGTTGTAATCGGTCTTGCATCAGGAATTGTAGGGGCGCTCGTAGGATTGGGCGGCGGTATCATCTTAGTACCAGCAACACTATACATCGGTGTCAACTTGGGAATGATTGATGGAATTACACCACAAAGTGTCGTCGGACTATCAGTGATCATGATGATTTTTACAGGTCTTTCGTCGACGTTAGCTTATATGAAAATGAAAACAATCGACTTTCGAAGCGGTTTCATATTCTTCATCGGTAGTGTCCCTGGAACATTATTAGGGGCTTTTGTGAATAAAGGACTCGATTTGCCATCATTTAATTTATACTTCGGCATATTATTAATAATCCTATCAATATTGCTGCTTGTTCGGAACTATTTAAAACCGGTGAATTGGTTTGTCAATAATGGAAAGCAGCAAACGTTTACTGACAAAACGGGAGAAACGTTTATCTACGGGTATCCAGTCTGGTTCGCTTTGTTATTGACATTTTTTGTTGGATTCTCTTCGGGTCTCTTTGGAATTGGTGGAGGTTCCATTCTTGTCCCAGCAATGATTTTACTTTTCCTCTTTCCACCGCATGTTGCTGTCGGCACTTCGATGTTCATGGTCCTGTTATCTGCCCTCGTCAACTCGGTAACACATATATCGCTTGGAAATGTCCCATGGCTATATACAATACCCGTCATTCCAGCGGCTTATATCGGCGCCAAAATCGGTGCCAGATTGAATCAGAGAATGAAATCGGAAACGCTCGTTATTGCACTGCGAATCGTCCTTCTTTTATTTGGTATCCGCTCTATCATTGACGGAATTTTGGGGTGACCTATGAAACATACAATTGAGACCATCCATTTTTATCATACGAATGATATCCATAGCCACTTTGAAAGCTGGCCGCAAATCAATCGTCTTCTTCGCGAGCGGAAACACCGACACGCTGAAGAGGGGGAAGCCTGTTATGTATTCGATATCGGTGATTATGTCGATCGTTCCCATCCATTTACAGAGGGGACATTGGGAAAAGGCAATACGCATTTGTTGAATGCTGCCGGGTATGACGCCGTGACAATTGGCAATAACGAAGGGATAACGATGGCTAAAGCCGCATTGTCAACGCTATATACGGAAGCGGATTTCGATGTCATCCTTTGCAATTTATTTGAGAATGGAAAATATCCGGAATGGGCAGTTCCCTTTAAAGTCTACACGACGGCAATGGGGACGAAAATCGGTGTCATAGGGGCTACAGCGGAATACCCTTCCTTCTATGCAAAGCTTGGATGGAAAGTGACAGAACCCCGGGAAGCCGTTAAAAAGTATGTCGAACAGTTAAAGGGTGACATGGATATCCTTGTCTGCCTCTCTCATCTGGGCATTCATGAAGATGAACGGCTCGCAGCTGAATGTCCGGAACTAGACGTGATTTTCGGGGCACATACACATCATTTGTTTCACGAGGGTGAATTTGTAGGCCCTGTCCTTTTAGCGGCAACTGGAAAATATGGTGACTATGTCGGGCAGGTTACGTTGCAAATTGATCGTTACACGAAAGAAGTTACAGGGAAAAATGCAATGCTTTTTCGAACGGAACAGCTTGAACGTACTGAGTCGGATATCGAGGAAGTGAAAGGGTATATGGATGCAGGCAAACTTGCGTTGGAGGAAAAAGTGTTCCTCAATCCGGCACCATTGCCGCAAAACTTGTTTGGGGAAAGTGCATTGTCCTCCTTTTTTGGCAGAGCACTTACGGCCTATACAAATGCAGATTGCGCACTCTTCAATGCGGGGATTTTTCTTGGAAGTCTTGACAAAGGCTGGGTGACAAAAGGGGATTTGCATGCCCTGCTACCTCATCCAATCAACCCTTGTATCGTTACATTGGACGGTGGCAAACTGCGGGAAGTGTATGACCAGTCGTTGAATGAGGAATGGCCGGAAATTGAAATTAAAGGGCTTGGCTTCCGCGGGACGATTATGGGTGCAATGATCTATGAACGGCTCTATAAAAATAGGAAAGGGCAGTTATTCGCCGGGAATCGGGCAGTTGTTCCCGGAGAAACCTACACACTCGCAACATTGGATATGTTCACGTTCGGCTTTTTCTTCCCGGCATTAAAAGAAGCTGAAAAAGAGTACTATATGCCGGAGTTAATACGGGATGTTTTTGGTTGGTATGGAAAGAAATCCGATGGCGAATGAATGGCCGCCATGAACTTTAGTAGCAAGCGCATGAACGGCACCAGTCCTGCATAATGTTAAGCAGGAGGAGTCGTTTTGAGATTTCATGGGCAAGTTAAAAGGAGATCTAAGAATAAGAAGTTTAAGAGGAAACTGTTACCACTCCTTATTCCTGCATTCCTCATTTCAATCGCTATTTTCCTTTACAGCATCAACGCGAGACTTACACCAATCTATATCCAATATGCTGAAGTGCAAACAAAGAATATTGCAGCTCATGTGATTAACAAAGCACTCACTTCAGAGGATTTCACAATGCCAACGAATGAGGAGATTTTTCAAACAATCCCAAATGATTCGAACGGGTCCATAACGATTAATGGCGATGCGACAAAAAGGGTATTAACAGATATCCATGAACTTGTCATTACTTATCTGAAGCAGGCTGAAGCAGGGAATCTGGAAGTGTTGCCTTTGGAAGAAAATATTCAATACGATCCGGATGCAATGGAGAAACAAGGCGGCATCGTCTTTTTTGTACCAATCGGGCAGGCAGCAAACATTCCGTTAATCGGTAACCTTGGACCGAAAATCCCGATTCGCTTGCATGTCATCGGCGATGTTCATGCAGATATCGAAACCACGACTAGTGAATTCGGCATCAATAATGGAATACTCGAGCTGAATGTAGTCGTGACCGTGAATGTCCAGATTATCGTACCGCTTTCGACACAAGAAAGTGTCGTGAAGCAGAGAATCCTAGTAGGAACGGTCGTCATCCCTGGAAAGGTCCCGCCCGTCTACAGTAGTGGGGGAGCCAACCCGCCTAGTGTAGAAATTCCAGTACCGGTAGATATTCCGTTAGGGGGGGAATGAAGAAGGGGTTGAAAATGACATAGATAACTGATAGGCTAGAATAGAATTAAATAATCGATTGGGTAGAGGCTGCATTGCTTATCAGTCACACACGCGAGGTTGACACTGGGGACCGTGTGTAAAAGGAAGCTTTGCCGAAGCTTGTTGGGATTGTCGAAACCGACAGGCTGGGGTTATTCCGAATAGGGATAACACTGTCATACATGTTTAACTTAATTCAGCAGAAGTCCCCCGCTTCAATAAGCGGTGGGATGAATGCTAGAAATGCATTCAATTCAGTGGGATTCAAACCCTGGCTGAATTAAGTTAAGCCTCCGGCGGATGTCCCAGATTTTGAATTGCGCAAGCGCAATTCAAAATCTGGACGCAATTACGCCGAGGCGTAATTGATAAGTATGATGAGCTACAGGTCGTTCGTTAGATAAGCATTATCAGTTATCCGACATACGAAACGTAGACTAGGCCGACTCCTGAAACACTTGCATAAGTGTAGAGGGCAGTCGGTTTTTTATATCCCCACCTAAAGAGGTAGTTCAGAATGGAATAGAAACAGAGCTGCAAACGGCTTGCCGAATGTTAGTCTTTGACCCTCTACCTCTTCCGCTTGAAAAGTTAGGAGTTTCCTCCAATTTTGAACACACTTTGAACAGCCTCAACCAGACGAAATGGAGGAATGGAATATGGAAGGTACAATTTTTTCGATATTACCGCCACTCGTCGCCATCATAATGGTGTTTGCGACACGGCGTGTACTGTTATCACTTGGAGCAGGAATTATTACGGGTGCGTTGCTAGCGGCATCATTTGCACCCGGCGGAACACTGAAGCAGATTTGGACTTCAATCAAGGTCACATTTTGGGATGGCGGCTCATTCAATACGAGTAATATTTACATTATTCTTTTTATCCTGCTGTTAGGTGTCATCACTGCATTTGTCAGCTTGTCAGGCGGAAGCCGAGCGTTTGCAGAATGGGCAATCCGTCGGGTCAGGACGAAACGTGGAGCAAAGTTACTGACCGTATCTTTAGGCATTGCGATTTTTGTTGATGATTATTTCAACGCGCTAGCAGTCGGTCAAATTTCGCGGCCGATCACGGATCAGCATCGGGTTTCACGTGCCAAGCTGGCTTATTTCATTGATTCGACATCAGCACCGATTTGTGTCATTTCACCGATATCGAGCTGGGGTGCATTTTTAATCGGACAATTGGCCATTATCTTTGCAGGTTCAGCGGCCATCACATACTCGCCTTTGTCGGCGTTTATCATGATGGCGCCGATGAATTTCTACGTTGTAGCAACTCTAGCAATGGTATTTTTCCTTGCATGGACGAATTTTGATTTATTTGAGATGAAAAAGCATGAAAATCGTGCAATGGAAACTGGTCAATTATATGATCCTGATAAAGAAATCCCAGGCCAACTGAAAGAAGATTTCCCTGTACATGCACATGGCCGTGTCCGGGATCTGGTTGCTCCGATTGTAACGCTTGTCTTTGTGACATTTGCGATGATGTTTGTGACAGGTTACTTGGAAGGCGGATCGGCAAGCATCTGGTCCATTTTTGAAAATACGAATGTGCCATTATCGTTGGTAACAGGCGGAGCTTTGGCTACGCTACTTGCTGTCATCTTGTATGTATTGCAAATGAAAAACAACGAAACGGCAAGTTACCCACTGATTGGAAGTGCTATTCTGAGCGGTATGAAAGCAATGATGCCTGCTGTGATGATACTCATATTTGCATGGTCTCTTTCTTACCTCATTGAAATTCTGGAAACAGGGCTCTATTTGTCGGATGTTGTCATGAAAGCCAACTTACCAATCGCATTTTTACCGGTCATCATGTTTGTCCTAGCTTGTGTCATGGCATTTTCAACGGGAACGTCATGGGGCTCATTTGCGATTCTCTTACCGATTGCAGGGAAAATCATGATTGATGCAGCGCCGGAAATGCTATTGCCGGCACTTTCGGCAGTACTCGCGGGAGCGGTATTCGGAGACCATTGTTCACCAATTTCAGATACAACCATCCTTTCTTCAACAGGGGCAGGATGTAACCATATCGATCACGTAGCAACACAGATACCTTATGCGCTCATCAGTGCGGCGATAGCGATAGCAGGATATGTAATCTTAGGCGTGACGGGTTCTGTATGGATAGGCCTCGTTGGTGTCTGCGTAATACTTATAGGTTTGTTTATGGTTTGGTCAATGAAAGCGAAAAAAGAAGCAGCTAGACTAACTTCATAATTAGGAGAAACAATAAAAAAGCGATGAGATTTCATCGCTTTTTTATTGTTTTTTGATAGTATTCCTCTAATTAAAAATGTTTTGACAATAGTCAATTAGTTTTATATACTAGGCGTTAAGATTATACAATAATCTGAAAATTATAAACTTCTATTCTAAACTACTAAAGGAGGAAGAAATTTACTAGGCGTTGTAATCGCGGCAGCAGATGTATTTATGTAGTGATTTGGAGAAAGGAACGCATCGGATTATACAGTTGATCCTATCCAATCATGGCGAACTAAGTAATTGTAACAACAGAAAAGGGGGATTATAGATGAGATTGAGGAAATTCGCAGGTTTATTTGCTATTTCAACCCTTGCGGTTGGATTGTTAGCGGGATGTGGGGCAGACGAGAACGTAGGAAGCGATAGTGCGGGAGGTTCCGAGGAGGGCGACACGATAAAAATCGGCGTTAACTTGGAGTTGTCAGGTCCAGTTGCATCCTATGGAACGTCAGAAGCGGCAGGAATTGACCTTGCTGTAGAGGAAATCAATGCTGCAGGTGGTATTGACGGCAAAGAAATTAAAATCGTAAAAGTGGATAACAAGTCCGATAATGCGGAGGCGACAGGTGCAGCGACTCGCTTGACAGACCAGGAGAAAGTAATTGCCATCATTGGAGCCGCAACAAGTGGTGCAACAGTCGCCCAAGCGCAAATTGCCAATGATAAAAAAGTCCCTCTCATCAGTCCATCCGGTACAAGCCCTAACGTAACGGTAAGGGATGATGGCAGTGTGAATGAATATGTGTTCCGCACATCATTTATCGATCCTTTTCAAGGAACTGTAGCCGCGAACTTTGCAGCAAACGAACTGAATGTTAAAAACGTAGCGATATATGCTGATAATGCGAGCGATTACTCAAAAGGGCTTGCGGCTTCTTTCAAAGAAGATTTTGAAGCGGCAGGCGGGAAAATTGTCGCGCAAGAGTCATATGTTGCCAAAGACTCAGACTTCCGTTCAACATTGACGCGTATCAAGTCTGCCAATCCGGAATTCATTTTCATCCCAGGTTACTATGAGGAAGTCGGCCTGATTGTTAAACAGGCGCGTGAAATGGGCATCGATGTACCATTGATGGGTGCAGATGGTTGGGATTCGCCAGTTCTTTTGGATCTGGCTGGAGCAGAAGCGTTGAATAATACATTCACGACAAACCATTACTCCTCCGAAGACCCGGACGGAAAAATTCAAGAGTTCAATAAGAAGTTCGAAGATAAATACGGAAAGTCTCCAGATGCATTCAATGCACTCGGTTATGATACCGTTTACCTACTTGCAGATGCCATCAAGCGTGCAGGTGGTCCGGATTCCACAAAAATAAAGGATGCTTTAGCAGAGACGACAGAACTTGAATTGATCACGGGACTTTATTCGGTGGATGATAATCATCACCCAATCAAGTCCGCTACCATTTTGGAATACGTTGACGGTGAAACCGTATTTAAAACAAAAGTGAACCCATAACAGAAGGAATGGGGGGAGGGTTGTTCTCCCCCCATTCTTTTTTCATCCAGACTCCAGACGCTCGAATCGCTTTAGATTCGCTGGGAGGGCAGAGATTACCATTCTCATAGAAGTCTTCCGGCGCATGTCGCGTCTTAGAGGCGCTCTGCGCTTATTGTTTACGTCTAGGCTCCAGTGGGTCTAGCAGAACGTGTCATAAGCCCTTACCAGGCATATAAACGATGAAGAGGAGTGAAAATGTATGGAATGGCTACAGCAATTGATAAACGGGATTTCACTCGGAAGCATTTATGCTTTGATAGCACTCGGCTATACAATGGTATATGGAATTATAAAACTCATTAACTTTGCACATGGAGAAATCTTCATGATCGGTGCATTTATTGGCTACTTTTCCATTGCTGGATGGGGACTTGACTTTATCCCCGCACTGCTCTTATCGATGGCAATATGTGCAATCCTTGGTGTGGTAATTGAACGCATCGCTTATAAGCGTTTACGGAACGCTACCAGAATTGCTGCGTTGATCACTGCTATCGGGGTATCGCTGTTAATCCAAAATGGTGTCATCTATATGCGAGGTGCACAACCGGAAGCGTATCCGGAAGTGTTGGCTAATAAGTCACTGAACTTTTTCGGTGCTCAGGTTAGCAGTCAAGCGATTCTGATTCTTTCGGTTTCCATTACACTTATGGTTATCCTTCAATTTATAGTACATAAAACGAAGATTGGAAAAGCGATGCGGGCTGTTTCTTACGATGCAGAAGCGGCGAAGCTTATGGGCATTAACGTGGACAATACGATTTCGGCAACATTTGCAATTGGGTCAGCCCTAGCTGGTGCAGCAGGCGTGATTTTCGGTATTTATTATACAAAGATCGACCCATTAATGGGTGTAATACCTGGTTTAAAGGCATTTGTCGCGGCAGTCCTTGGAGGCATCGGAATCATTCCGGGAGCAATGGTCGGAGGTCTTGTACTTGGCGTTGTGGAAACAGTTGTCAGTGCACTCGGTTTTTCCTTATGGAGAGATGCGGCGGCATTCGTCATTTTAATCTTGATCCTAATTTTCAAACCTTCCGGAATCTTTGGGAAAAATACACGAGAGAAAGTGTAGGTGAATGGTAGTCATGAAAAAGTCGAAACAATTTTGGGCATTCATCGGCGGCTCCATTGTAGTTTATGCATTTGTCCAAGTGCTAATCCAGACTGGCATTTTGAATAGCTTCTATTCGAATACGCTCATCTTTATGTCCATTAATATCATGCTAGCTGTCAGCCTCCATTTAGTGATTGGGATTACGGGACAGTTTTCACTAGGACATGCTGGCTTTTTGGCGGTTGGCGCATATATATCGGCGATCGTCACGATGAAATTAAACCTACCTTTTCCGGTCGCGATTTTGACAGCGGGCATCATTGCCACGATTGCCGGACTTATTATCGGAATTCCGAGTTTGCGTCTTAGAGGGGATTATCTGGCGATTGCGACACTTGGATTTGCCGAAATCATACGGATTGTCTTTTTAAATATCGAATATGTAGGCGGGGCGGCGGGTATGCAAGTCTCGCATTTAACGAATTGGACGTATACGTTTATTTGCTTGTTCCTTACCATTCTTATCATCGTCAACTTTACAAATTCCAGACATGGCCGGGCTTGTATCTCAATTCGTGAGAATGAAGTTGCTGCAGATGCGATGGGCATCAATACGACTTATTACAAAGTATTGGCATTTGCTGTCGGTGCGTTCTTTGCAGGCGTTGCAGGCGCATTGTATTCACATAACTTTTATATCATCCAACCGGCAAACTTCGGATTTTTGAAGTCTATCGATATACTAATTTATGTCGTTTTAGGTGGACTTGGTAGCCTATCAGGTGCAGTGGTAGCGACAATATTGTTGACAATTGTTTCTACTTTCCTGCAGGGCTACCCTGAAACACGGATGATTATCTACAGCCTCGTTCTCATTATCGTAATGCTTTACCGTCCGAAAGGGTTAATGGGGACGATGGAAATTACGGATTACTTCAAGTTATGGCGATTTTCGAAAGGAGGCAACCACCATCATGGTCAGTGAACCGTTGCTGAAAGTCAAAGATGTCGGAATCCAGTTCGGTGGACTAAAAGCCGTTTCGAATTTCAATATGGAGATCAACCAAGGGGAACTGATTGGCCTTATTGGTCCGAATGGTGCGGGAAAGACAACAAGTTTCAACTTACTGACCGGTGTCTATACGCCAACAGAAGGTGATATTTTACTAAATGGAAAGCGAATTAATGGAATGGCTCCTTACCAAGTTACCCGTAGAGGAATCAGTCGTACCTTCCAAAATATCCGTTTGTTCAATGAACTATCCGTTTTGGACAATGTTAAAGTTGCCTATCATTCGTTGGCGAAGCATTCCGTTTTAAGCTCGATGTTACGCTTTCCTTCCCACTTTTCAGGTGAAAAGGAAATGGAAGCGAAGGCATTGGAGTTTCTGAAGATTTTTCAATTGGATCAATACAGAGATGAAGATGCAAAGAACTTGGCATATGGGAAACAGCGAAGACTGGAAATTGCAAGGGCGTTAGCGGCAGGACCTCAGTTATTATTGTTGGATGAACCGGCTGCCGGTATGAACCCGCAGGAGACGAAGGATCTCATGGAGCTAATCGCCTTTGTCCGCAAAAAATTCAATTTGACAATATTGCTGATTGAACATGATATGAACTTGGTGATGGGGATTTGTGAACGCATTTATGTGTTGGACCATGGTGTGCTTTTGGCTGAGGGGACTCCCGAAGAAATCCGTAATAATCCAAAAGTGATAGAGGCTTATTTAGGGGAGGAAGTTCAAAATGAGCATGCTTAAAGTGGAAGACCTTAATGTCTACTATGGAAGTATCCATGCCTTGAAAGGAGTTTCCTTGAATGTGGATAAAGGTGAAATCGTGACTTTGATCGGTGCGAATGGGGCGGGGAAAAGTACGTTGTTGAAGACGTTATCGGGTTTATTGAAACCGAAAAGGGGAACGATCGACTACTTGGATAGTTCGATTGCAGGCAAGCCGGCCCAGACAATTGTCAAAGCGGGAATCTCTCATGTGCCGGAAGGTAGGCGGGTCTTTGCGGAGATGTCCGTTGAAGAAAACATTGAACTAGGCGCTTTTTTAAGAAAGGATCGGGCAGCTATTCAACAGGACTTTCAAAAGGTTTATGAGATTTTTCCACGTCTGCATGAGCGGCGTAAACAGTCAGCTGGAACGTTATCGGGCGGCGAGCAACAGATGTTAGCAATGGGGCGGGCGATCATGGCGAAGCCTAAATTGCTGTTACTGGATGAGCCGTCAATGGGATTGGCTCCCTTGATGGTACAGACGATATTCGAAGTCGTCAGAGATATCAATAAGGAAGGAACGACGATACTCCTCGTGGAGCAAAATGCGAACATGGCATTATCCGTCGCAAACCGGGCGTATGTGATTGAAACAGGAAGGGTTATTCTTACAGGGACTCCTGATGAGTTACATGCAAGTGAAGAAATAAAAAATGCCTATTTGGGTGGCCATTGACTAAGAGTGGTAACTGAAGACAGTAAAAAGAGGAAAGCATCTGTATTTTTGGGTGCTTTCTTTGTACGACTATCGTTAGACTTGGGTTGTTTGAAGTCAGAATATATGATACATTGACATCAGTAATGGTTATTTTTAATAGTCAGCAGGAATGGAGTCGATTATCTTGTCATGTAGACCAGAAACTGGAAATAAAACAGAACATGTTAGAAAGCCCGATTGGTTGAAGATCAAGCTGAATACGAACGATAATTATACAGGTTTGAAAAAAATGATGCGGGAGAACAATTTGAACACTGTCTGTGAAGAGGCACGTTGTCCAAATATCCATGAATGTTGGGGAGAACGCCGTACAGCCACATTCATGATTCTGGGTTCAGTATGTACGCGTGCATGCCGCTTCTGTGCTGTTAAAACAGGATTGCCTACCGAACTTGACACGGCTGAACCGGAACGCGTTGCAGATTCTGTTGCACTTATGAATCTTAAACATGCGGTCATAACGATGGTTGCACGTGATGATCAAAAAGACGGTGGATCAGGAATTTTCGCTGAGACAATCCGTGCTATTCGTAGAAAAAGTCCATTTACGACTGTGGAAGTATTGCCGTCTGACATGGGCGGAGAATACGATAACCTGAAAACACTGATGGATGCAAAACCGGATATTTTAAATCACAATATCGAAACGGTCCGCCGGCTAACGCCAAGGGTCCGCGCACGCGCTACATATGAACGCTCACTGGAATTCTTGCAACGGGCAAAAGAGATGCAGCCAGAGATTCCAACAAAATCATCATTGATGCTCGGTCTTGGTGAAACTCATGAAGAAATTTTGGAAACGATGGATGATCTTCGTGCAAAGAAAGTGGATATCATGACAATCGGCCAGTATCTGCAACCGACGAAAAAACATTTGAAGGTACAAAAATACTATTCGCCGCAAGAGTTTGGCGAGTTGAGAGAAATCGCAATGTCCAAAGGGTTTTCACATTGTGAGGCAGGTCCTTTGGTTCGTTCAAGTTATCATGCGGATGAGCAAGTGAATGCGGCGGCAAAAGAAAGGCAGCGTCTAGGTGATGAACAGCTTGAAACGACATTGCAAGGCTGATCTAGTTAGTTCTTATGGCGGTGATAGTTGAATGATAACACTAGATGATTGGCAGTTTGAGCTTGTGACAGACTATCGTGAAGGTTTTAACGAAGAGGCGTTGTTGGCCCGGTACAGTGACGTCCTGCTGAAATACGATTATATACTAGGTGATTGGGGATACGGCCAACTACGCTTGAAAGGTTTTTTTGACGACCGTAACCATAAATCTACATATGAAACTAAAATTAGTACATTACAGGATTATCTGTATGAGTACTGTAATTTTGGCTGTGCGTATTTCGTATTGAAAAAAACGGGACGCGTTAAGCAACCGTCACCTTCTTCATCGACGAGCGAATAATTTTAACCGTGTATGGAGTCCATCCGATCCGTACACGGTATTTTTTGATTGCCCGGGAAATTACTCTCCCGATTAACAACGGCAAGGAGTCTTGGCAGTCGTCACACTAACATCTCTTTTTTTAAAATTGTCAGATATGGTATGATAGATAGAGGTAGTCAACGATCAGGAGGGAATATCCGTGTATTTTATCGACAGAAACCAAATTGGTGAATCACTTGATTATATGGAAGAATTGCTTGTAATTTATAGAAATGGAAGCAACTGGGCGGATGACGAAATCCGTTCTTTAGCGCTTGAAAGGATTGTACATGTCATTATCGAGTCAATCATTGATGTCGGAAATTCGATGATTGATGGTTTCATTATGCGAGATCCGGGTAGTTATGAAGATATAATCGATATTATGGAAGACGAACGTGTCATCACAACAGAAATGGCAGTTCCATTAAAAAAGGTAATTGAATTAAGGAAAGTGCTTGTACGTGAGTTCACGAAGGTGGATGTTGCGAAGATTGACACGATCTTTTTAGAAGAAATCGATGTTCTGGAAGAATTTCCAAATAAAGTCCGTCACTACCTTGAAAATGAACTAGGACCCGTATCCGCGTTTTTACCGGAGAATAAGTAATGACTAACAACTACAAAGCGATTTGCCTGGACTTGGATGGGACCGTTTACCGGGGAATCGAGCCGATTCCAGAAGCGGTTCAATTCATAGCTAATGCGCAGAAATCAGGTGTGAATCCTTACTTCATTACGAATAATGCTTCGATGACACAATTCGAGTTGCAAGAAAAACTTGCCGCATTCGGGATCAAAGCGGATCGTAATCGGATAATGACATCAGCAATTGCTGCGGCAAAGTATTGCCGGAAAATGTATGCGAGCGCATCCGTAAAAATGATTGGTGAAACCGGATTGGAAAAAGCGTTGGAAGCGGAAGGGATCCGGCTGACAGATGAGAATCCCGATGTGGTCATGATGGGTATTGACCGTGGGGTGACCTATGCAAAATTGGCGGATGCATGTCTCGCAATCCGGGAAGGCGCTCATTTCATCGCTACGAATGGAGACAAAGCGATTCCATCAGAAAGAGGACTCCTCCCTGGAAACGGGTCATTTGTAACGTTGATGGAGAGTGCAACTGGGAAAACACCGATTTACGTCGGGAAACCAGAGCCTTATATGCTTGAGTTCATTCAACAGCAAGGGGGGTATCGAAAAGAAGAGATGATCATGGTCGGCGATAATTATGATACAGATATTCAGGCCGGTATCCGCTTCGGAATCGATACACTCCATGTGGCTGGCGGCGTGACATCACATGAAGATTTACTGACAAAAGAACAACAACCCACCTACCATGCCACAACACTTATGGACTGGAATTAGAAATGCATTTGGCACCCGGAGTCTATTTTTGTTAAACATATGAATATCTATATCTTCGGAGTGGACATTCGCTAACCGGTACAGCGGATTCAATGGAATTCTTTATTTCAACATTTATGGACAATGAAAAACTACCCGCTTTTTCTTAGCGGGTAGTCGTAATGCTCAAAAGAGCGGATTATCCTCGATGAACTGGTAAATGTTTTTTGTCAATTCTTCCGGTGTATCGGCTTCGACAATTTCACCGTTGACAATCGCATATAGCGATTCTGCACATTTCGTGCAGTAGCTTAAACAGCCATACTCCAAGACATCCAAATTTGGATCTTTTTCCAATGCCTCAAAAGTTTCTTGCGAACCGTTTGCAATATTACTCATGCAAAACTCGACAATCGGATTCACGATGATCACCTCACCTATTAGGAATCCTACTCCTTTTTCCTTGATAGGTCAATTCCTGCGTCTTATTGTGAAACATGTCACAAACTGATATAATCGTACTTGGGAAAATAACGGATTAGTGGAAAACGAAGGAGAAAAGTGATGAGAAAACTTGTATTATTAGGTGCCGGGTATGGCAACATGCGTATTTTGTTACGGCTTTTGACAAAAGAACTTCCGGATGATATTGAAATTACACTTGTTGACCGTACACCTTTTCATAGTTTAAAAACAGAATTCTATGCACTTGCGGCGGGAACGGTATCTGATTCAATGGTGCGCGTCCCCCTTCCTGAGCATGAGCGGTTGAATGTAGTCGGCGGAGAAATTATCGAAATCAGGCCGGATGAGAGATGTGTTTATCTGGATAACGGGAAGCAAATCGATTATGACGAGCTGGTCATCGGACTTGGTTGTCATGATAACTACCACGATGTTCCAGGAGCCGCGGAGAATACGTATAGCATCCAAACTATTGGAAAGTCGAGAGGGACGTATGAAAAGCTTCTAGGCCTTGGTGGCGGGGCAACAGTTGGGATTGTCGGAGCTGGACTGAGCGGTATCGAACTTGCCAGTGAACTGCGGGAAAGTAGGCCCGACCTGAACATCAAACTGTTCGACCGCAGTCCGCGTGTGTTAAGAGACTTCCCTGAAAGACTTAGTAATTACGTGCAAGGATGGTTTGATAAGAATAACGTGGAAGTTGTTTCAAACTCCAATATCACAAAAGTCGAGCCGAATGTACTGCATAACCATGAAGAGACGATACCAGTTGACGCGGTAGTCTGGACTGCTGGTATCCGACCAGTGACGCCAGTGCAAAATATCGAAACTGAAAAAGACCGTTCGGGTCGAGTTATCTTGAATATGTACCATCAGATGCCAGCCTACAAGGACGTCTATGTCGTCGGGGACTGCGCAGCGTTGCCGTATGCGCCAAGTGCGCAAGTAGCAGAAGAACAGGCTGAACAGATTGTTAAAGTGCTCCGCAATGTCTGGAATAATGAGCCACTACCTGAATCTATGCCCGAAATCAAACTGAAAGGGTTCCTCGGTTCCCTTGGTAAGAAGCAAGGCTTCGCCTATTTGGCAGATCGTACAGTTACAGGCCGAATCGCCAGATTATTGAAATCAGGCGTGTTATGGATGTACAAATGGCATAATGGATAATGGTAATTGAGAAAAGACCCTTAGTAAACAAAGGGTCTTTTCTCAATTATAGGAAAGAGTTATCAAATGTGTGAAAAAATTGTTTAAGATTCGGGAACATAGCCATGCTTTTCAAGTTCCGTAAAAACAGGCTTCAATTGGATATAGCCCTCACCAATCATTTCTTCGTCAATCATTACAAGAGGATAGAAAAATTCGTCATTCTGCACCTGCGTGGCAATACTTTGCTGTCTCTCATCCGTAATCTCAGAATTGATATCAATGTATTCGATATCGTAGGGTTGTCCAGGGTATTTTCGATCGATTGCTGCTTGCAACCATTCGTATGTATCCTTGGACGAAGGTGCATTAACACAGCTTGCGCAAATGACGTCGGCCCCATAAATTTCAATCTTCACTTTGTTTGTTGACATTAAATATTTCCCCTTCCGATTCAATATTGGATTTTTTCTTCTAACCAGTTTATAATAAGTATAAGGAAAGGAGAGATAAATAACAATGACAAATGCAACGATGACAGAATCAGTACAAGAAGTTTTAGATAAATTACGCCCATTCCTTCTACGTGATGGAGGAGACTGTGAACTTGTTGATATCGAAGACGGTATTGTTAAACTTCGTCTTCTAGGTGCTTGCGGCACATGCCCAAGTTCCACAATTACACTTAAAGCAGGTATCGAGCGTGCATTGCTTGAAGAAGTACCTGGTGTCGTTGAAGTGGAACAAGTATTTTAATTTTTTAACACGACGGGTCCTTTTTAAGGATCCGTTTCTTTCTTGGAAGAAGACAATTCGAATAAATCGACTGAATATTTATATATATGTATCAAATGCACCATGCAAGAGATAATATGATTGCGTTTTCCGTCTATTTTTTGCTATGATGGATAGACTAATACAAAGGGAAGGTGAGACGATTGGCTGAAGTTGTGGAAATTACAGAAGCAGCGGCATTTCATGTCAAGGAAATGATGCGTCATAATGAGGAAGAAGGTTCTTTCTTACGCGTTGGTGTCAACGGCGGCGGATGCAGTGGATTGACATACGGAATGGGCTTTGAAGCTGAAAAGTCGGCAGAAGACCTCCTGTTGGAACAGCACGGTTTACGAATCCTCGTATCCGGCGAAGACGCCGGGGTTCTCGAAGGTACGATAGTTGATTATAAAGAGTCCCTCATGGGGGGCGGATTTACGATAAATAATCCGAATGCGATCGCATCATGTGGATGCGGAACTTCCTTCAGAACTGCGAAGAAAGAAGGAACACCAGCAGAATGCTGAATGGATTTTTCACCCTCCTAAAGATATAGAAATAGGAGGGTTTTTGAATTGTGCAAAGACCGTTCTATTCAGTATTTTCTAAGATGTTTCAATTTATTTATGGTATTGAAATGACTTAACAAAAGGGATACTATAAGAGATAGGAATTTGTCGAAAATACGGCAACAGCCGGGACTGTGTAAATTGTCGGCACATCCGACTTCACGCGGACCGGGCACATAAAAAATTTAAAGGTGGTTTCGATCTTCGTGAAAAGACCGACAATTTTAGTTTTAGGTGCAGGTTACGGCGGATTATCTACAGTCGTAAACTTGCAAAAATCGCTTGGAACGGACGTTGCTGATATCGTCCTTATTAACAAAAATGATTACCACTACGAATCGACATGGCTACATGAGGCGGCTGCAGGCACTTTGACGCCTGAACAGGTTCGTTATGATATTAAAAGTGTTATCAATGAGCAAAAAGTTGAATTCATAAAAGCTGAAGTTCAATCTATTGACGTCAACGGGAAAGTCGTAACGACAGATGTTGGTACGCATACATATGATTACCTCGTCATTTCCCTTGGTTTCGAAGGTGAAACATTCGGCATTCCAGGTCTTGATAAATATGCATTTGCGATGACTAACGTAAAAGCGGCCCGTCAAATTCGTGAACATATCGACTATCAATTTGCGACATGGTCTCTTGAAGAGGAGAAAGATGACAGCCGTCTAACGATTGTTGTCGGAGGCGCAGGCTTCTCCGGAATCGAGTTACTCGGCGAACTTGGAAACCGTATACCAGAACTTAGTAAAGAGTTTGATGTGCCGGTTGAAAAAATCCGCGTACTTTGTGTAGAAGCGGCTCCTATGGTTCTCCCAGGATTCGATCCAGAACTTGTCAAATATGCAGTCGGTCAATTGGAAGCAAAAGGAATCGAATTCTCAATCGGAACACCTGTCGTGGAAGCGACTCCAGAAGGTGTCAAGATTAAAAAAGGTGAAGATGAATTCGAATTCATCAAAGCCGGCACAGTGATATGGGCGGCAGGTGTTCGCGGCAACCGTTTGGTCGAATCATCCGGCATTGAAAACATGCGTGCCCGCGTAAAGGTCGATAAAGATCTTCGCGCACCAGGTTTTCCAGATGTATTCGTTGTTGGGGACTGTTCACTGATGATCAACGAAGAAATCAACCGTCCGTATCCACCGACAGCACAAATCGCTATGCAACAAGGCGAAACGTGTGCAAAAAACATCGTTGCGCTAATTAAAGGCGTACCGACAGGCGATTTTGTACCGGATTTGAAAGGAAGCGTTTGCTCACTTGGTCATGGCGATGCAATCGGTCTTGTATTCGGTAAAAAATTGACAGGTTCAAAAGCGTCCTTAATGAAAAAAGTCGTCGATAACCGTTCACTCTTCATGATTGGTGGACTTGGACTGACAATGAAAAAAGGTAAATTTAACATCTTTTAAGTAGAAAGATCCAAAACACCTGCCTGTCCTTGACGGCAGGTGTTTTTCATATTCATTGGAATGAAATTAGTGGCTTCCGAAAATGAAAATTAATAAACTCGAAGAAAAGCATTGTGAAAAGGAAACCACGCTTTGATCTAGCATTTTCATCGAAGTAAACGCCGTGTTTTAAAAAACTTTTTAGTTTATGTTTCTACAGCAAGAAGGGGGTGCTTTCTTTGTCGCGGAGAGAGAGAGGGAAAGTATGGCTTGGGGCGGCGGGGCTAGTCGTCAATCAAGCGGGGGAATGGCTCGTCGTCCGAAAAACGTACGGCGGTATGAAAGACATGTGGTCGATTCCGGCCGGATTTGTTGAGGGGGACGAGACGATTGACCAGGCCGCGGTACGTGAAGTGAAGGAAGAAACAGGCATAGATTGTCGTGTTGAAGGGATGATTGGCTTCCGCACGGGCGTGTTGCAAGGCGAAACCAGTGATAATATGGGGATATTTCACTTGATTCCTACACAGGAAGGGCAGTTGCTCATCCCGCAGGAGCGTGAAATAGCTGATGTTGCCTGGAAGTTTCCGGCAGAGTTGAAGGCAGAAAAAAACGCTTCTGTCATGTTGCATGAAATGGCGGAACGGGCAATTGAATCTGGATTTTCCGAGATTGAGAACATTCATCCAGGCGATCAATTCGGCTATACAGCTTATAAATTGTATTTCAAGAAGTGATTCAGCCTTTCTGATTGATTGTCCGCAAAATCCGACAAATTATTGAACGAGGGCTGTTCACATTGAAAGCTTTCATTCATTCATGTAAAATGGTGAATGGAAAACGGAGGTAATCGCATTGACAATTTCTTTGACGCACGTCGTCTTATCCATATTGCTTTTCATCGTTATGTTTTTTGGTATCGGCTTCTTATTAAATATGCTTCTTCGCATGTCTTGGTTAATGGCCATTATTTATCCTTTTGTTGTCGTGCTGATCATTGATGAAGTGAAATTGTATGAATACTTTACAAAGCCCACGTATGCTTTCCAATTACTTGGCGAAAAAATCATGGCCCTCCATACTGTTGATATTGTCATTTTAGCTAGCGGTCTTGTAGGTGCAATTATTTCAGGTATTGTTATTAAACTATTAAGAAAACAAGGGTATCAGATGTTCTAACTGGATTCAGCAGAATGAAGTTCTGTTGCATCTTGTTAAATACTCAATCGCAATTTAAAATCTAGAAGCAATTACGCCTGAGTGTAATTGATAAAAACGGTGTGTTCAAGCGAGTTTGCTTGAGCACACCGTTTCTTGTTTCAAACTAGGAACGTATAGATGATAACGGAAATGAGAATCCCAGTTACGGCGCCAGCGAAAACTTCACTTGGCTTATGTCCGAGTAATGTTTTCAATTCTTGTATTTTCTGCTGACCATCTTTTTGTTGCCAACCTTTCGCTTCTTGGACAAAAGTTTGGAAATCCACCCGCATTTGATTGATAATCAGGGCTTGTTGGCCTGCCTGATAACGAATCCCTGTCGCGTCAAACATGACAATGACAGCAAAAATGGCCGAGACGGCGAAAAGTGGAGAATCGAGACCGGCTTCAAAAGCGATTGCAGTCGTCAACGATGTAACTGCAGCAGAATGGGAGCTTGGCATTCCTCCCGTCGATGTCATCAGCTTCCAGTCCAGTTTACCATTCAGTAAATAATGGATCGGTATTTTAACGAATTGGGCGAAAATAATTCCGAATAATGCCGCAAGGAGCGGGGTGTTTTGTAGGATCGCCACTGAATTCCCCTCCTTTTCTTATTGGAAAATTGTATTGTAAGTATACCATACCCGTAATACAGACAAAACAGATCATATGGACTCCGAACGTATTCATACTTTCTACTGAACCGGTAAGTTATACTAAAGAATGTATGAAAAAGGGGAGGTCGTCAAATGAAAACAATCATAATGGAACCAGATTTCAGTAAAGTGACAGCGGATGTCCTTATCATCGGTGTACCGGAACACCCGGAAAATACGGAAGGCTGGCCTGGATTCGTCGATTCTTTCAGTCCGCGTTTGCCGGAATGGTTAAAGTCAGGGGACGTGAAGACCGATTTTAAAAAGATTGTCAAAATGCCTGCGATTGAAGAACGGGGCTATAAACGTGTTTTCTTCATTGGTCTGGGGGCTCAGAAGGCGTTGACGGAAGAACGCTTGCGCCAAGCATTCGCTGCTATCGGGAAAGAGCTTGCAGACGTGAAAGCGGCTTCAGCTGCTGTTTGGACTGCGCCGTTCGTCACTGACAAACTTACATGCGATGATGTTGTTTTTGCAGCTTCGGAAGGAATTGGCCTCGGTATTTATAAGTTTGAAGGGTACCGTACCGATTCCAATGAACGTGATGTTACGTTGGAAACGGTATCATTCTTATCCGAGGCAGATCCAGATGTATTGAAAGCTGCATTTGAAGTTGGAAGTGTTCATGCAGAAGCGGTCAATACTGCACGCAACCTCGTCAATATGCCTCCAAACATTTTAACTGCGACAAGAATGGCGGAATATGCCCGTGAAATCGCGGAGAAATATGATTTTGAGATTGATGTGCTTGGTAGAAAAGAGATGGAAGAACACGGAATGGGCGCTATCCTAGCAGTCAACAAAGGATCTGTGGAAGAACCGCAATTGATTGTCTTAAAATATGCAGCAACAGAACGTTGGGAAGATGTCGTCGGCCTTGTTGGTAAAGGGGTTACATACGACACGGGTGGTTATTCACTGAAACCGAAAGATGGAATGGTCGGTATGAAAGGTGATATGGGCGGTGCAGCTGCCGTGCTTGGCGCAATGACAATCATCGGGGAATTGCGTCCCGATAAAAATGTCATTGCAGTAATCGCCTCTACGGATAACATGATTTCTGGTGAAGCATTCAAGCCGGATGACGTCATCACCTCGCTGAGCGGGAAGACGATTGAAGTGCTGAACACGGATGCTGAAGGACGTCTTGTGTTGGCGGACGCGGTAACGTATGCCAAGCAGGCAGGTGCAGATTACTTGATCGATGTCGCGACGTTGACAGGTGGCGTCATTGTGGCCCTAGGGAAGGACAAGACGGGTGCATTGACGAATGACGAAGCGTTCTTCGAGGAGTTCATGCAAGCTTCAATGGAAACGGGTGAGTTTGTCTGGCGGCTTCCATTGACAGAGAACGATAAAAAGCGACTTCGGAAAAGTGATGTAGCGGACTTGAATAATTCACCGGGGCGTGATGGCCATATGATCTTCGGAGGCGGTTTTGTAGGGGAGTTCGTCGGTGATACGCCGTGGATCCATCTCGATATCGCAGGAACTTCGGACACGTCGGTTGCACATGACCTCGGTCCGAAAGGTGCAACTGGAGTCATGGTCAGAACACTGGCAACACTAGTTGAACGACTGGCCGGGCAAGATTTAGAAGCTTAACCAGGAGGAATGAAGTTCAATTCCTCCTGGTTAAGGCCTCCGGCGGATGTCACAGATTTTGAGGGGGTAAGGGAAGGCAGTCTAAGTTCGCGACGTCCTGTCGCAACGACTGCATGACCTACATCCTGTAGGCCTCAAGCGCAATTCAAAATCTGGAAGCAATTACGCCAAGGCGTAATTGATTTGAATAGGCATTGGTCTCTATCCCTTAATCCTTACATGAATAGGATAAGTGAGAAAGGGGGATGAAAATGCCTAGAGGTCATGGACATGGCGGTTACGGTCGCGGTCGCGGCGGTTTTGATTTTGGCGGATTTGGCGGTCCTTTCATTGGCGGATTCGCGGGTAGTTTATTAGGAAGTGCATTATTTCCAGGGTACGGATATGGCGGATTCGGTGGATTCGGCGGGTATCCACAATATCCACAATATCCATATTATCCATATGCGCCGTATGGTTATCCTCCATACGGATATTACGGACCGTATTAAAAATAAAAACACGCATGGCAACTCGGATATCCGGTTGCCGTGCGTGTTTTAAATTTATCTATCTTGGGTTTGCTTAGCTTTTTCTACAATTTCCGCAAGGTCATCTCCGATGGTATGTTCGGTCGGTTTGACACCGGACAGATAAGCGGCCCGGCCCATCAGATGTCCACCTATCGGGGAAGTGATGAACAGAAAAACAATGCCCAATAGAAGTTGGATACTGACATGTCCTTCATTCAGCCAAAAGTGGAAGAAGACGCCTAACAGGATACTAAGTACACCTAATGTCGCACTCTTAGAAGCAGCGTGTGCCCTTGTGTAGACATCGGGAAGACGCAAGATGCCGATGACGGTTACCATAGTGAAAATGACCCCGACAGTGATGGTCAACACGATAAGGAAGTTAGCGATTACGATCATGTTCGATAATCTCCCCTTTCTCGATGAATTTGGAGAAGGAAACCGTTCCGATGAAGGACATGATTGCGATTAGCAAAATGACTTCCATGAAAAAACCCGTATCGAATAAGACAGATAGTAATGCGGTGACCGATATGAGCATGGCACCGATCGCATCGGATGCGATGAGTCGATCGGGGATGGACGGACCGCGGAAGATACGATACAGCATCCCTACCATTGACAGGATGACAAGAATGAGACAGATCCAAATGAATGTCGTCATGGGCGGCTAACCTCCTTAATGGCTTTTTCGAATGTATTCTTGATGGAATCAATCGCTTCATCGACATCATCGACATCGATTGCATGGATATACAGCGTACGCTGATCGTCCGATACGTACAGGACGAGTGTTCCGGGTGTTAAAGTTATGAGACTCGATAGGAGCGTAATCTCCCAATCATGTTTAAGGTCTGTGGGTAATGCGAAAATCATCGGTTGAATGGCCATCTTAGGCTGCAAAACGACGCGCAGGACTGAAATGTTGGAAAGCGCCAGTTCCTTTAAGAACAGAAGTACCAGCTTGAAGGCTGCCCACAGACGCTCGATGTAGACCCTTTCCTTGAAAAATCGTCTCATCATGAAGATGAGAATAAGACCAATCAAGTAGCCGATGATGAATGTCGTGGCGCTCGACGAGCCGCTCATGAACATCCAGACGATTGCAATGAAAACGTTCAATACTAGTTGGAATGCCATCCTCATCTACTCCTTTAACACCGCATCAATATAGATGGATGGTTGTCGTAATACGTTTGAGGCGTCCGTCATATAAGGAAGGAGCCATTCAGTGCCGACACCGTAGAGCACCGACAGAACGACCAGGACGACGGCAGGCATCATCATTTTCCGGTAAGGACGAAGGTTTGTTTTTGGTAGCTCGACAGGTGTTCCCCAGAATGCGTAAATAAAAATCCGGATGACGGATAGCAGGACTACAAGACTCGATGCGAGCACGATAATAGCCCCCCAAACGTTACCAGCTTCGAAAGCACCTTTCACAATCAGCAGCTTACCGATGAATCCACTGAGTGGAGGTATACCCGCCAGTCCGAATGCAGCGATCAAATAGACCCAGCCAAGTGGCGCATGTGTCTTCATCAGTCCACCCATTTTACGCAAGTTGGACGTTCCAGTGATATAGATGATGATGCCGATTAATAGGAACAATGCCCCTTTGATGAGCATGTCGTGGATCAAGTAGAAAACAGCACCGGATAAGCCGGATTCGTTCATCTGTGCAGCGCCGAATAAAATGACGCCTACCGCAATGACGATGTTATAAATGATGATTTGCTTTAAATCGAAATAGGCAAGTGCCCCGATACAGCCCGCGATAATCGTTAAAATCGCTAACACAGATAGGATTTGATGTGTGAATCCGATATCATGTACGAAAAACAGCGTATAGGTCCGCATGATGGCGTAGACACCGACTTTCGTCAGTAACGCACCAAATAATGCGAGGACGGGTATGGGCGGGGCTGCATAAGAGCCAGGCAGCCAGAAATACAGCGGAAAGATGCCCCCTTTCACTCCGAAAACGATAAGCATCAGGATCGCAATCACCGTAATGATGCCTGGTTGGCCGACCTGCGCAATTTTCACCGAGATATCCGCCATGTTCAGCGTCCCGATGACGGAGTAGAGATAGGCGACTGTAATGACGAAAAGTGCGGACGAAATGACGTTGACAAGTATGTACTTGATTGATTCGCGGAGCTGTTTTTTCTCTCCGCCCAAAACGATCAATACATAAGATGCGATCAGCAGTACCTCGAAGAAAACGAACAGATTGAAAATGTCACCAGTCGTAAAGGCGCCATTGACACCTGTCACCATAAATAGGATTGCCGGGTAATAAAAGAAGCGTTCCCGTTCTTCGCCAATTGCGGTGAAACTATAAATGACGATAAAAAGAGTTAGCAAGATTGTTGTCGTCACAAGCAGTGCCGAGAACATGTCCGAAACCATGGAAATACCGAATGGTGCGGACCACCCTCCAAGTGTAATCGCTTGTACGCCATCCGCTTTCACTTTTGCCACTAGGAATAGTGCGGCAACTAAGCTGACGATCAAGCCGACAGCTGTCAACGAACGTTGTATACGTATATTCTCCTTAAAGAACAGGAGAAGTATCGCAAACAAAAACGGCAAAATGATAGGAAATAAAAGTAGATTAATCATGCTCGTCATTTCCTCTCATAAGATTCATATTGTCTGTTTTGTGTACAGCATATGTCCGGTATGCCATGACAAGGATGAAAGCTGTCACACCGAAACTGATGACAATCGCTGTCAGAATAAGTGCTTGCGGCAACGGATCCGCATAATCTGTCACGCCATCCGCAAGAACTGGCGGGGAAGTTCCTCCGAGTCCACCCATCGTCAGGATCAGCAAATGTGCACCGTGACTCAGCAAACCGGTTCCCAGTATGACTTTGATGAGACTTCTGGAAAGGATTAGATAGGTTGCCGCCATGAAAAGGATTCCGATGACAATAATCATGACAAATTCCATTATGCATCTCCTCCAATCGATTGGATCATTGTTATGGCTGCTCCAACCACAACGAGATAGACACCCGCATCGAAAATCATCGCCGTATGCAAGGATGTTACACCGAATAAAGGCAGAGCGAAATAATCAAAAGCATGTGTGAAGAACGGCGCATTGAAAAAGATTGAACCAGCAGCCGTACCGAGTGCCAATAGCAAGCCGATGCCCGTTACAATCATAAAATTGAACGGCAATGCCTTTTGGACGGTTTTCAAGTCAAAGGCGAGCAGTAGGAGAAGTATTGCCCCAGTTGTCAGCAAACCTCCGACGAAGCCTCCGCCTGGTGTATAATGGCCCGCAAAGAAAATATGGATGGAAAAGAGAAAGATGATGAAGAAAACGACTTTGGTCGCCGTCTGTAAAATGACATCATTTGTTTTCATCTTTACTCTCCTTTCTTGCCAGTCGTAGTCGGATCATTCCAAGTACACCGAGACCCGCTATCGACAGAACAGCAATTTCAAATAATGTATCAAATCCACGGTAATCCACAAGAATGACGTTGACGATATTCCCGCCACCCGCTTCTGTTGCCACTGTATCTTTATAGTATTGCGAGATTGATGGAAGCAATTTCTGCGAATGCGCTGATAATGCAACCAATGCAACCGTAATCCCGACACCGGCGGAAATGAGCAGGTTAGCGAGCCGGTTACGTTTCGTCTGGCCGTGATTGCTGAGTGCAGGCAAATGTTTAAACGCAAGTAAGAATAGGGCAACGGACACTGTTTCGATAACGAGCTGTGTCAATGCCAGATCGGGCGCTTTGAAGATGACGAAGAACAATGCAACCGAATAGCCTACTGCGCCGAGTGCAATGATTGCCGCCAATCGTGTTTTTGCCAGCAGAACCATAGCGACTGCAATGACGAGAATGATCGCCGTCATGATGCCATACGCATTTAACGCTGTAAAACTGTCCATATCGACAACGAACGCTTCTTTGATGAATAACGTCGCTGTTGTTATCGCGACGATAAAAGCGAACATATAAAGTAGATACGTACGGATCAGGCCGGTCATATAGAGGCGTGATAACCTGTTCATGCCGCCTTCACTCATCCACATGGCGGAATCGTAGAGCGTATTCAACGACAAATACTGTGGTTGAAGTTCATATAGCTTTTGCCACTTGGCCAGGGTCAAATACAGAATGGTACCGACACCGACAACGGCAACAGTCATCCATAATTCCGGTGATGCTAAACCATGCCAAGCCGCAACATGCACCGCTACATCGGATGGATGGCTGTATAGTCCAGGCTGAATCGCCATGACAGCTGGTTTGACAAACCATTTCCCAATCAGGTTCGGGATGAAGAATATACCAACGACGAGGGCTGCAAGAATGACGGGTGATACAAGCATCCCGGTAGATGCCTCGTGTGGTTTTTTCGGAAGCGGCTCACTTTTACGCTGACCCGCAAATGTTTTGAAGACAAAATAGAAACTATAGACAAACGTAAAGACGCTGGCAATCCAAGCGACGACGGGAAACACTATTCCCCAAGTTGCAAAGTTGAATAGCTCAAAATGCCTGATGGCTAGCATGGATTGCAAGAACATCTCCTTACTCAGGAAGCCGTTGAATGGCGGTAGACCTGCCATCGACATCGAACCGATGAATGCAACCGTAAAACTAACAGGCATGATGCTCATCAGGCCGCCGAGTTTGCGGATATCCCTTGTCCCTGTTTCATGGTCGACGATTCCAGCAACCATGAACAAGCTACCTTTGAAAGTGGCGTGGTTGATCAGATGAAATATTGCCGCGAACGCTGCAAATCTAAAAATCGCATCATCCGTGTGATAGGCAATCGAGCCCGCACCGAGAAGGGACATGATTAGACCGAGCTGACTGACTGTCGAAAAGGCGAGTATCGCTTTCAAATCAGTCTGTTTAACTGCAAAGAATGAGCCCCAGAACAATGTAAGCAACCCAATACCTGTTACCAGCCAGATCCATACTTCGGAAACGGCAAAAATTGGCGTGAATCGGGCGACGAGATAAATACCCGCTTTCACCATTGTTGCGGAGTGTAAATACGCACTGACAGGTGTAGGCGCTTCCATCGCATCCGGCAACCAGATGTAAAACGGGAATTGGGCAGACTTCGTAAATGCACCGAGTAAAATGAGAATCAGCGCAACTGTAAAGAACTCATGTCCTACAAAAGTGGCCGAATTGGCGATCAGTTCGCGGATTGAGAACGTATCCCCCATAATTCCGAGAAGAACGAATCCTCCAAGCATCATCAGTCCGCCGAATACGGTGATCATCATTGACTTCAATGCACCGAATCGTGAACGGTCACGTGTATACCAATAACCGATTAGCAGGAATGAGGAAATCGACGTCAATTCCCAGAATAGATACAGGGAAATCATATTGTCCGATTGCACGACGCCTAACATGGCAGTCATGAAAAGTAAAAGATAGACATAAAAGTTATTCAGCTTTTCCCGGTTTTTATCAAGATAAAAGATGGAATACAGTACCACGAGTGTACCGATTCCGGTTATCAATAACGAGAACAGCAGACTGAGCCCGTCAAGATAAGACACAAAAGAAATGCCGAGTGATGGAATCCACTGCAGTTCGGATACGGCATGTCCACCGTTCATGACGGATGGGATGAACCCCGCATAATAGATGGCGAGGACGAGTGGTACGAACAAGACGAACCATCCGGTATGGATGGTTTTTAACTGCTTGAAAAGCAGTGGAACAACAAGTGCAACTATCATCGGTAAAAAAATCAAGTACACGAATTCCAAGAAAATCCCCTACCCCTTTCTTAATTGAACGCAAAAAGAGTCTGCCCCCAAAGGGCATAGATACCCCTTTGGTGACAGACTCCTCCAAGCACGTTCATTCAACTGATTGTTGCTACTATATCATAGCTTATGAACTCTGTAAACATGCTGCCCTGGATTCTGATATGATTAGCACATAGAATCATTTAGCGGTTGGGGTGTCATATGAAAAATCCATATCTATTTGGGTACTTGCCGTTCGTCAGCATTTGCCTGTTCAGTTTGACGTTTGGGGTATATTCAGTCGGTATATCAGTGGACCTATTCAAGGAAATCGGTTTATATGCGGGAATGCGTGAGTTCTTAACAGATTTCCAACTGCGTATTTGCCTGCTTATCATCTATGCCCTCCTATTTTTTATGCTCTTTTCAGCACTGAAACTGATAGGGGAAACGATCCATGAAACGGCCATGCTATTCTTCTCCGATGATGTGGAAGGCGAGTCGTATAGTGAAGCACGGGGCGGGACCGTCATTTATTTTTTTGGTTCCCTTGCATCAGCGGTTGGCATCAACTCGCTTACCGTGTTGGCGGTCGTATTTCTGATGACCACGTTCATCTATTTTGTTTATGTTGTCTTTAAGATGAGTAGGTTTATGACGATGACTAGCATGATTGGTTTGATTGTCTTTGAAATCATCGTTTGGAGTGCGCTCGTCTCCATTGTCATCTATATCGTCTTAAAGCTTTACAATGGCGTGATGGCTAGCTTGCCTTTTATTGAAAACAACACGGACTAGCCTCGGCTAGTCCTGCAGTAGCGCAGAAAATATACGCAAATGAATTTTTTGGTCACTGAACTGCTTGATGGGTCGCGGTTTATCATATCCGACCCAGACAGCGGTGGTATACAGATCATTCATTCCGCCTACCCACAAATCCTTATACTGGTCCGTTGTTCCTGTTTTGGCACCTGTATAGCTTGTTGTATAAGGGATTCCGCGTCCAGTGCCATTTAAAACTGTATCCGATAGCAAATTCCGCATATGGGACACCGTAGTCGGGGACCAGACGACAATCTTTTCGGCGGGCCACTCGTAAAGTACATTCCCTTCTTTATCCTTCACAGAACGGATGGCATGGACGGGAGTAAATAATCCGTCTAAGAATCCGGAAAAAGCAGATGCAAGTTCAAGTGGCGTCACGCCTCTTGAAAACCCACCAAGTGCTGCAGCATAAGTCATGTCTTGACTAGACACACTTTTAAAATCGAAAGGTTCAATAGAGCTGAAAGCCTCCTCGATACCGACAGTCTGTAATAAGCGGACGGCCGCTGTATTATGACTATATCGAAATGCTTCTTTAACAGAGACATTCCCATAGACGTATCCGCCGATATTGGTCGGGCAGTAGGAACCGATACAAATACTACCGCTGTTGATGGCGGTATTGATGGTATAGGGTCCAGTTTCAAAAAAAGGTGCATAGACCAGAATTGGCTTGATGGCGGAGCCTGGCTGTCTGACCGCTTGGAAGGCCCGGTGGAAATCCGCCTTTTGATAGTCTTTTCCACCGTACAGGCTGACAATTTCACGTGTACCATTGTCGATGACAGCGGCGCCTGCTTGTAACCCTTCAGGCTTCAAAAGAGTAGCCAATGCTCGTTCATCCCGCTGTTGCTTGTAAGGATCCAGTGCCGTTTCAATGATGAGTCCTTTCGCCAACACTTCATCAGTCCGCCGTTTGAATTGTGCTTCAATTGCCTTCTTTTCATCGGTATCTTCCGCTTGTTCAAGTTTTTGTGTCCAACCTTCCGTCTCCGCGATTAGCTGGGAAAGTTCATTGAGGACGTAGGTACTATATGCTGGATGGTTATTGCTTTTCTTTTTAATCTTCAATGTGATGGGCATGCTTTTATAGATATCGGCGTCTCTTGCGTTCAGCGATCCACTATTAACTAACACTGACAGTAGCCGTTCCTGCCTTTTTTTTGTCTGATCGAAATTTTTCAAAGGATCGTACAAAGAAGGGTTATTTGGAATCGCCGCGATGAAGGCCAGTTCAGCTTCGTTCAGCTCGCTTAGAGGTTTACTGAAATAATAGGTCGCTGCGGCACCGATTCCATACACTTGATGGCCGAAATACATTTCATTCAAATACATTTCTAGAATCTCTTCTTTCGATGCCTGTTTTTCCAATTCGGCGGCATAGAAAACTTCTGTTAACTTTCGCTCGTAAGTTTTGTCTGTAGATAAGAAACGCATCCGTACCACTTGTTGTGTAATGGTGGAAGCCCCTTGCCGGATGTCATCCGATACTGTATTGACCGCAAAAGCACGTGCAATCGCTGCTACATCATAACCCCGGTGTTCGAAAAAGCCCGTATCCTCACTATCAAGAAAAAGTTGGCGCACAAAGATTGGAATTGAGGTAAGGGGAAGCGGTTCACGCCACTCCACATATTCCTCGGCAAAAATGGTGCCATTACGGTCTTTCATCGCAATCGGGAGGGGAGCTTCAGGGGAAGACAATTCAACTGAATCGCTGAGCCGGTGTTTGAACGAATCTATATTGCCTAATTCGTCCGTAATCGCATTGAGGACAATAAACAATATAGGGGTCGCTAAGCAAATGATGATAAAGCCGATGTTCTGTTTCATCGACAGCCCCCCAATCTGAAAAATATATATACTAAAAATATAGCACACTCCCATTGTAGGAGTGTGCTATATCTCAACTGTTTAGGTTGCGGACGCCATGCACAATTCAATTGCGCGCTTGTTGTTCCGCTTCAAGGAAATCTTCAAAATCCTGCCCCGGTTTCCGTTTGGCATAATAGAGAAACACAAAGCCGATGAGGAATAGGACGCCTGTGACGATAAAGACGGACGAAATGCCGATGAATCCACTGAGAATCCCGCCGAACATTGGCCCGATAATGTTTCCAAGAAAACGGAAACTCGTATTATAGCCCATCACTTCGCCTTGTATATCAATCGGTGCTTCGCGTCTCACGAGTGCGGTGGTAATCGGAATCATACCCCCGACTGCAATACCGAAAAGTAGCCGGCAAATGATGAGTTGCCATAACTCAGTGACAAACGCCTGAGGGATAATGAAGACGAACGATAAAACTAGTAACATCGACAACACTTTTTCATAGCCGATCTCATCCCCAAGTTTCCCCCAATGACGGGCAAACAGGAGATTACCCAACCCGGTGGCACTAAACGTCAGACCTGCCAGAAAAGCGACCTCTTTCGCATTCGTCAATTCGGCAACATATAATGACAGCAACGGTTGGATGCTAAAGTTACCGATTTGGATCAAGGAAGTGACAATCATCACGTTCAGCATGAGGCGATGATGCAACAGCCCGCTCAAAATGGATTTACGTGAATAGGGGATGGCCCTTACACTTTTTACCCGCTTCTGTTCCTGAATGCCAAATAGGACAAGAATTGCCGCAATAATGATAGAAATGGAAGTGATGATAAAGGTGTATTGGAAACCGAATGCATCCGCCATCAATCCGCCCAGCAAAGGTCCGAACAAAGTACCGGTCACGCTGCCCATCTGTAGTGTCCCAAGCATTTTTCCCGCCTCTTTTTTAGCGGTCTGTGAAGAAATAAATGCAAGGGAAGTCGGTATGAAACCGGAGACAACGCCGTTCAGTAGACGCAATATGAAAAATGTTTCGACTGAATTGACAAAGCCCATCAGGAAGACGGATGTCGCAATCCCGAATCCGTTAACAAGTAGGATTGGTTTGAATCCATATTTGTCGGCGACCCGCCCCCAAACCGGTGACATGATGAAGGCTGTCACGAATGTCGCCCCGAAGATGAGGCCGGACCATTTTTGGACATAGGCATCCGAATGATCGCCAAATGTTTCAATATATAGTGAAAGAAAGGGCATGATCATCGTCATGGTTCCTGCTACGAGGACATTGGCAATCCAAATAATGATAAAATTCCGTTTTTGCACGCTCAAATAAAAACCTTCTTTCATTCCGTGCTCTCTCATTAGTATAAAACAGTTCGGGTTTCGAAGGAAGTAACGTGCTTAAACATCGAATTTGGTGAGTCGATGTGATAAACTTATTCAGGGTGAATGGAATATGAAGAAAACTTTTTTCTCTCTATTTACTGTTTTTGTCTTGATCTTGTTGACCGCGTGCGGGCAAGGAGCAGACATTAACGATACACAAGAGAAAGAAAATACTACAGGACAAGCTTCTGTAGAAGAAAATAGTTTGAAAGAACAAAAGGAGGCAACAACTATGTATCCACAATTATCGAAAGAAGTAGCAGCGAACGAGGCCCTTGTTGTGATGAACACAACGCTTGGCCCAATCAAAATCAAGCTTTTCCCAGAACAGGCGCCAAAAACGGTAGAAAACTTTTTGACACATGCTGAAAATGGCTATTATGACGGTATCATTTTCCACCGTGTCATCAAAGACTTCATGATCCAAGGTGGTGACCCAACCGGCACAGGAATGGGGGGGACTAGCATCTACGGTGATACGTTCGAAGATGAGTTCACGATGAATCTATTCAATTTACGTGGAGCACTTTCCATGGCAAATGCGGGTCCAGGCACGAACGGTAGTCAATTTTTCATCGTTCAGGCATCACAGGCACCAGGTACTGCCGAGCAGATGAAACAAGGCGGCTGGCCTGAAGAGATTGCCGAAGCTTACGCGGAAATGGGCGGCACGCCACATCTTGACCAAAAGCATACAGTATTTGGACAAGTGATTGATAGCATGGATGTTGTCGATAAAATCGCTGACGTTAAAAAAGGCCGCCAAGATAAGCCAGTCGAGGACGTTGTCATCGAATCCATCGAGATTCTTCAAAAGTAATTTTGTTATGTGAAATTATCAAAAGCGAGGAAGTGTACGTAAATGAACGCCCTTTTAATGCCGTTCCTTTACTTTCCGGAAGATAAGACAGAATATATACCCGCCGCAATTTCGTTTTTTTTCTTCATGATCCTTTTAGTGATCACTTTTTCATGGATTAGACGCCATTCAAAAAAACAAGAAGCCGAAACGAAAGAACTTGAAGAACGCATCTTGCGTGAACGTCGCGAAGAACGGGAAAAACAGCATCCTCAAAATTGAGGATGCTGTTTTTGGGGATAGTAAAGTTATGATACGTCAAAAGTTATCGGTTAGCCCCAATACCTACACCTTTTGCGCCGATAATTCCAGCCCTACATGCGGATTGCAACTTTTTCAGTTATTCATCGCGGTGATGAAGCGTTTGACGCCTTCTTCGACGAGTGAACGTGGTGTTGCCACATTCATGCGCAAGTAACCGCGTCCCGCTTCACCGTAATTCGAACCCGGTACAAGGGCGAGTTTCCCTTTAGTCAACAGTTTGTCCATTATTTCTTCCTCGGACAGTCCCGTGCCGCGATAGTCGATCCATAGTAAATAGGTGCCATGCGGTTTTGCTATTTTCAAACCGGGGACTGAACCCGTCAGTTCACGGATCACATAGTCCATATTGCCTGAAAGCGTTGTCAGCAGTTCTTCCAGCCAAGGACCGCCTTCTTCATAGGCTGCCTTTAAAGCAGTTGCCGCGAACGCACTCAAATCCATTTGCCCATGTAACATAGCATTCATTGAAATTTTTTCCCTGACTTCCTCATCCGTGGCAATCATAATAGCGACTTGGACACCCGCAAGGTTAAATGTTTTCGTTGGAGCGACACATGTGATAATCCGTCCCGCATCCTCACCTGCCAATTTTGCAAGAGGAATATGTTTATGTTCAGGGAAGATAAGATCGGCATGGATTTCATCCGACAGAATCAGCACATCATATTTTGCGCAAAGTCTCAACATTTCTTTCAGTTCATGTTCTTTCCAGACAATACCACCGGGATTATGCGGATTACATAAGAGGAATAGTTTAACATTCTGTTGCAGACATTTCTCGAAAGCTTCGAAATCGATTGAATACACTCCGTCTTTTTCTAGCAAGTGGCAGTCAATGATGTTGCGGTTCTGCAATTTAGGAATATGGAAAAATGGGGAATAGACCGGTGTCGTGATAAGAATACCATCATCTTTTGCCGTAAACGTTTCGATGACGGATGCAATTGCTGGTACAACACCATGATGGAAAAGCATCCATTCGTTTTCCGTTTCCCAACCATGGCGTTCAGATTGCCAGGTCCGAACGGCGTCTTTAGAGCCTTCACAAACATAGGAATAGCCGAAAACGGAATGATCCAGCCGTTCTTTTATCGCATCGATGACCGCCGCTGGTGCCGGAAAGTCCATATCGGCCACCCACATCGGCAAGACATCGGAAGCATCTTCAATGCCATAAACGACATCCATCCGATCCCATTTTACGGACCGCGTTTTACGTCTGTCGATTACCTGTTCAAATATACTCACGAATATCCCTCTTTCCTTTTTTCCTTACTATGTTATCATAAACTTAACAAAACCAAAAAATAAGGTGACTCATCGTGCAAACAATGGAAATGAATAAGAAAGCAGTTGCCCTCCTCGAACAATGGGATCCATTCGACGCGGGTGCAAAAGCATACGAACTTGAAATTGTTGATGTCGTCGCGGAATTGCATCGTCTCGATCATCCGACAGATCTTGCCAAACGAATTCGGGAGATCTATGAACACTCGTATGAGCTCTGGATACCAATCGAAAACTGCGTGAAAATATCTTATAAATTGTTAGCTATAAAATATGAGGCGAAATGCATCGTCTGAATTCCTTACCGTACCTGACTTCAAGGTACGGTTTTTTTATTTCACCTGATTATCATAAAAAGTTCAATTTGGTAGGTAATTATACTTCAAATCAAAACAATTTGTCCGATAGTAATAAAGTATTGACAGAGACCGTGCTGTGAAAAAATCATAGAAAAGAGTTGAAAAGGATGTTTAACTTTAAAAGTATCAAAACTAAATTACTGAGTGCATTTTCACTCGTAATCATACTCGTTATTCTACTGGGAATTTACAATTTTTCAGTCATTATGAAGAGTAACCAGGAAGCGAAAAATGTTGTTGAGAAAGAGTTACCGCTATTGATCGCCAATCAGCAGATGGAGTTAACGATGGCAAATCGGATATCAACTGCCCGTGGGTATGTATTATTCGGCGGCGACTATAAAGATCGGTTCAATGCCTATACGGAACAAGGCAAGGAATACGAAGCGGTCGTTAGGAGTATACGGGACTCAAAGGAATTCGATCAACTCATTGAGCAGACAATTGCTTGGAGAACGATGATTGATAAAGAGGTCTTTCAGGAATATGACAAAGGAAATGAAGAGGCGGCAATGCGAAATTTAAACGCATCCGCTGGGACGATACGTGAAATCATGGCCGGTTATGAAAAAATGGCTAAAGATAGTCAAGCCACTATCAACGAAATCGAGTCAGAGATTGTCGCAAACGGGGAAGCGACACTGCGGATCGTCACAATTGTCACTGTTCTAGTCATCTTATTGAGTACTGCGGCAGCGCTACTAACTGCCAATTCAATTTCTAAACCGGTCAGAATCGTAATGGATCGCATGAACAGGATGGCGGATGGAGATTTAAGTGGAGAACCACTCGAAAGCCGATCGAAAGACGAAGTAGGCCAACTCGTGACTGCCGTCAATGAAATGGGTGACAATACGCGTCGCTTAGTGAATGAAATCAATGTGGTCTCCGGCTCTGTCACGGGTCAAAGTGAGGAGCTGACCCAATCCGCCACGGAAGTGAAAGCCGCAACTTACCAAATCGCGACAACGATGTATGAACTGGCGGCTGGATCAGAAGCGCAGGCCAATCATGCAAGCGATTTGTCTCAAATAATGGAATCGTTCACCCTCAAGGTGGAAGGGGCAAATGAAAAAGGTGAACGCATTCAACGTTCTTCCGAAGAGGTGCTTCACATGACCTCAGAAGGTAACCGCTTGATGGAATCGTCCAATCAACAGATGGTAAAGATTGATCAAATCGTACAAGAAGCAGTTCGAAAAATCCAAGGGTTGGATGCACAATCTCAAGAAATTTCTAAATTGGTTGATGTGATTAATGGAATCGCCGGTCAAACGAATCTCCTCGCTTTAAATGCAGCAATTGAGGCAGCACGGGCGGGAGAACATGGAAAAGGGTTTGCGGTTGTTGCGGAGGAAGTGAAGAAACTTGCCGAACAAGTTTCCGTTTCTGTTACCGATATTACAAGTATCGTGGAAAGTATCCAATACGAATCCAGTTCCGTAGCGGAGGCTCTTCAGGGCGGCTATGAAGAAGTGGAAAAAGGAACCGAGCAAATTCAAATTTCGAATAAAACTTTCGGGAATATCAATAATGCGGTAACCGAAATGGCGCGTCATATTCAGACCGTTTCCGAGAATTTAGCGGACATTATGGCGAGCAGCCAGGAGATGGGCGGATCCGTTGAAGAAATTGCAGCCATCACCGAAGAAGCGGCAGCAGGCGTAGAACAAACTTCTGCCTCCTCTCAACAAACGAGCAGTTCGATGGAAGAAGTTGCAGGAAGCGCAGAACAACTTGCCAAATTGGCCGAAGAGCTGAACGGCTTGGTGCATCAATTTAAAATATAAATTAGAAAAGAGAAAGACCCAAGGCTATAAGCCTTGGGTCTTTCTTATAATGACGTCTAGGCTCCGGGCACCAGATGCTTACGGGATGTAAGTTACGTAGTCGTTACCGCAGGACACAGCGAACTTAGACTGCATTCCTTACTAAGTCAATACTGCTATGCAACAAAGAGCGTTGCTCGGCTGACTGGTCTTATGCCTGGAGCCTCTAAGCAGGAGCCCCGAGATTTTGTATTCTCAAGATGCTAGTTCTACAATCCATGTGGCAAAAATAAGGATGATGGCAACAGGTACCACAAATCTGACAAGGAGCCGCCACAGAGCATTCATGAATGGATGCATACGCAACTCTTCGTCCGTCTGTTTTTTAGTCAGGACAAATCCAGCGAAAATGGAAATGAGCAATGCGCCTAGCGGCATCATGATCCGGCTCGTGATTGTATCGGCGAAGTCGAAGAACGTTCCACCGAAAATTTCCACATCGGAAAGGATTCCGAATGAAAGTGCACTTGGGATACCGACGATGAAGATCAAAATTCCGAATATCCTAACTGCGCGTTTCCTGCGGTTGTGTTTTTCACGGATGCCGGTCGACACTATTATTTCAAGCATCGCAATCGATGAAGTAAGTGTCGCGAAAAGCATTAGGATGAAGAAAATGATCATGAACACGTTACCGAAAGGAATTTGATTGAAAATGGCAGGCAGAATGACAAAAATAAGTCCCGGTCCTTCTTCCGGTGATTGTCCCAATGCAAATACTGCAGGGAAAATGACGATACCCGCCAAAATGGAAATGACAATGTTCAAGATTGAGACATTCACAGCAGATTGGCCTAGCTTTTCTTCTTTCGACAAATAAGAGGCGTACGTCATCATGGATGTTACCCCTACACTTAAGGAGAAGAACGCTTGACCGAGTGCTAATAACACTGTCGATCCCGTTAAATAAGACCAATCAGGTACAAAGAGGAAGCGGACGCCCTCCATAGCACCCTCCAATGTTAAAGAACGGACTGCCAGGATAATGAAGAAAATCAATAGAAGCGGCATCATCCATCTGCTGGCACGTTCAATTCCACCCCGGATTCCACTTTGAACAATCCACATCGTTAACAGCATGAACACAGCTTGTGCCACTAAGGCTTCCACTGGATTTGCGATGATTGAATTGAAAAGCTCGCCATGATTGGCTGCATCAAGATTTAAAGCGAGGGAACGTACTAAATAGGACAAAATCCATCCACCGACCACACTGTAAAAGGACAGGATGATAAAGGAAGCAGCCATACCCATCCAGCCGACAAACTGCCAGTTGCGACCTTGTGACAACCGTTGAAGGGTAGTGACGGCATCGGCCTGTCCCCTCCGTCCGATGACAAACTCTGCGAGTAGGATTGGAAGCCCAATCGCGATTGTACAGATGATGAACAAAAGGAGGAAAACACTTCCGCCATTCGTCCCCGCCATATAAGGGAATTTCCATATTGCGCCGAGCCCAATCGCACTGCCTGCAGCAGCGAGAATGAATCCGATTTTAGAAGACCATTGATCACGTTGTTTCATAATTACCCACACTTTCATCTATTCAATTACGCCTCGGCGTAATTGCGTCCGAATTTTGAATGCATCAATTTAAAGACTTATATATTGTACACGAATTCAAAACGAAAGCCATGGGTTTATAAAACAAATTTCGACAAAATATCTCATCGTCAATTCAACCTATATCGATTGAGGTCAAATGCGATTCTGATAAATTGGGCTGAAATCAATTTATATTTTGGTATAGTGGAATTAACGAAGTGGCAGGTGGACGAAAGGGCTGATGATTTGTGAGGGGAAATGAGTTTATTGAACAAGAAGGCCTTTCTGCAATGGAAGAGGTGATGGATAGGTACGCTGATAGCATTGAACGGTTTGCCATCCAATATGGCTGTACAGAAGAACAGGCAGGGGACTTGACGCGAGAGACATTCCGTTCTTTGGATTCGAATTTGAGTCATCAGATGGATGGGGAGCAAATTCAAATCACACTTTATCAACTAGCACTGGAAAAGCTTAATCGAATTCAACTGACAATGCCTTCGGATGACGCTTTTTTGACATTTGAAGAAGATTGGCAATTGCATGGGAAAATTAGTAACCTGGAAGTAACGTTGAAGATATCATTGATACTTTCAAGGTTTCACAATATAGACGCCACAGAAATAGCAAAGTTAGTAGGGATTTCAACAGAAGCGGTGAATGAAGCGATCGATCAAGCGGTTCAACAGCTTGTAGAAGGTAGTGACCACTTACGATTAGTAAAACAGTTGGAGTTCCTCAATATGTCCTACGGCAGAATCCGCACATCATTCCGAAAAGAACAGGTTTTTATGGAAGAGGAAAAGGAAATCAGAGCAACTGTAAAAACGAGAAAGCCGCTAAAAGGTATGATTCCTTGGGTGGTCGGTATTCTCTTATTGCTATCGATTATTGCGACTTCTGTCGTAACGAGTGAAGAGTACCAAAAAACGGCTGCGGAAAAATATAGGGAGCGACTAAAAGAATCATTTGAGGATGAGATGTCGACTCGTTTTGCAGAGTTGGGCCTGGCTGAATCGACAGAGAATGACTCACCAGAGTGGAATTCGATATCTTACGGCAAGGAAGCTCGATTTGAGTTCCAACAGTTGCTGCGTAGGTACGATAATGAACTGAAAGATACGGGGACTGTTGATCGGAAGAATATAAAAGAACAATATAATGCCATCATTGAAACGCTGGCACTGCCATCTGAAATGGTAGAGCTGCTGTCTAAAAATCCACTTTCAGGTCATAAAGATAAAAGTGAGGAATTTATGAAAACCTACTTGGAACGGTATTACGAATTTCAAAAAGGCTATCAAATACTGTTCTCCGACTATCCTGAAACAATTGAACAGGCAATTGTCGATGGCAAAATCGATCTAGAAAAATTCCTGGCTGATCGCCCGGCTTATCCAAAAGCACTTCAAGAAGGATTGGAAGGCATGATGAAACAAAATATCTATCCAACTGTGATACCGCATTGGAACACAATCATCCCTATCTTTCAAAAGAATGAAATCGGTCAACAAATGCGTGCCCTGCTTCACGAGGATCTAAGTGGTTATGTGACCCTTCTGGAATCGCCCCCATTCGTGATTTACCCTGGTTTGGCATATTCTTTTGATGAATCTGTCGAGTATATGCTGGATATGGAAAAAACATTGTTAGCGAGTCAGCTAGATGAAAACGTCTCCGCTCCGTTGAGCCATGCCTATATGGAGTTGCTTTTAGAACTGTTAGGCGGCTCGGATCCGGAAAGGCTGGTTGGGCATGACGGCAAGGTAAAGGCAGAAGTTCAATCCGCTTGGAAAAAAATCGCGTCTAACCAGGAACAATCTCCTTCCGCTGTCATTTTGAAAGAAATCATCCGCGATATGGAAGCGGACGATTGGACAGCATTTGAAAGCAGGAAACGATTAACAGTGCACCATATTAGTTATGCAATGTCACTTGCCAGGGATGGCCAACTTCAGAATTTCCAACTGACTGGAATTATACCATCTACAGATTACTTGGATATTGTGTCATTACCGGATGACCAATTCAAACGTCAAGTTGAAGAGACATATGAACTTTTCTCAGCTGAGCATGATCGCGCTGTATTACAAGATGTCCATCCATTGGTCGTCTTTTGCATGTTTATCGTAGCAAATGACCGTGAAGATCCGGAAATGATGTGGCATCTTCGCAAACTGGATGAGTCACAAACGTTTGAGGATTACGTTAACGGATGGGAAAAGGTAAACATAGACCTTTCCCAAATCAATCATTTAATGTTCCATAAATCTGGAACACGTGGAGGAAGCGTCGGAATCGAAAGTGATAACTTCGTTTCTATGGACACTGAGCTGACGATGGATCAAGAAAACATCTGGCGAATTAACTATTTCCATTATGAACCCCTAATTTTTGAGTAATGGTGATTTGTTATGGGAGAGGTGATTTGGTTGTTTTGCCCGCTATCTCCGTACATGGTATAATTTTGGATGGCCTTAGCGGCAGATACGAAACCAAAATAGATTGGGAGCTGTTTCAATTGGCAAGAAAATATGAAGCGGGTGAAGAGCTTTCAGGCAAAGTGACTGGCATTCAGCCGTACGGGGCATTCGTTGCGCTCGATGAAGAGACGCAAGGTCTTGTCCACATCTCTGAAATTACGTACGGCTTCGTGAAAGATATCAATGACTTTCTTTCCGTAGGGCAGGAAGTTACGGTCAAAGTGTTGGATGTCGACGAAGAGGCGGGTAAAATCAGCCTATCCATCCGTGCATTACAAGAAGAGCCGCCATCGGCCAAAAAGGATGACCATCCACGCAAATCATTGCAAGCGCGCGTCAACGAACGGGACGCAGATGGCTTCAACTCCCTGAAAGACAAACTACAAGACTGGATCGAAAGGTCTGGACATTAACGAAAAGCGGAAGGCCTTAAGCGACTCGAGGGGCCGGCGCCTGGAGTCTGGACATTAATAAAAAAGTGAGGAAAAGGCATTCGCAGCCTTTTCCTCACTTTTTTATTTTGCGCAACCGATATTGCAAGTTTTGCCTGCTCATCCCTAGTGCGTTCGCAGTCTTTGTGACATTAGCCTCATTGAGTTTCATCGCCTTTTGTAGATAATACGCTTCCGCTTCACGTAAAAATTGTTCGAGCGGCAGTAATTCCTTATCCGGTTGAACAAGGAAGTCCGCAGCTTGCATCGGTTCCCCGGCAATTCTGCTGCTCTTCATGCGGAAGTGGAGGGGAAGCATATCATAAGTGATGACTGTTTCTGTCGTGGCAAGTGAAGTGACTTCATCCAATAGAAATTCAAGTTCCCGACTATTGCCGGGCCATTCGTAACCTAGAAAAAGTTGCTCAACTTCACTTGTGATTCCGGCAGGGGCCGAGCCGAATCGTTCGGCACGCCGTGTCAAATAGGTGGAAATGAAAGGCATGATATCCTCTTGCCGTTTCCGCAAAGGGGGAATTCGGATAGCAAACGACGCAAAAAAGTAATATAACTCTTTCAATAATGTCCCCGAAGCAATCAATTCGACCGGGTCATCGCCGATGCTCGCAAGGAATTGCCGGTTGCCTTTGGGTGTCTCATCTAAAATCGATAATAACTTCTGTTGAAGCGGGAAGGATAGCAAATCGACCCGTTCACAAAACAGAGTCAGCGGTTCGGTCGTACCAAGATCTTCACGCAATCTTTCGATCATGACAGGATCAGAACGATGACAATAGAAAGTGTAGTATCGCTCGTTGGAAGGCGACAATTCATGATGGATGCTTTCCGCTATCAGATCCTTTCCAGTCCCTGATTCCCCTATAAGGAGGATAGGTAATTTTGCACGCGCCGCCTTTTTGGCAGTTGAAATGACTGCTTTCATAGAAGGTGAATCGGCAATGATCTGATTGAATGTCACAGGATTACTGTTCTTACGGAAAGAATGATGAACAAACTTTTCAATCGCGGTTACATCGCTGGCCATTTCGACTGCTCCGATAAGTTTATCGGCATCCCAAATTGGATACGTATCATTGATTGTCGTAATTTCTGTCCCGTTCCGGTTCCAGTAAGTCTGTTTGACATTCACCTGTTCCTTACCGCTTTGCAGTACCTTCAGTAGTGTGCTTTCCTCCTGTTCAAAGTTGAATAGTTCTAAAATTGACCTATCCCCGACATCTTCAAGGGCCAAGCCTTCAATCTCTTTCATTTTGTCGTTGTAAATAACGGTATGGCCTTTTTCATCGATCGCGTGGATACCGATACCCGCATGTTTTACTGCAAATTCATAAAAAGGGAGAAGTGAATCATCGCTCTTTTTCAAAATAACACCTTCCACAACAATTTTTTGGTCAATTAAGGAATAAAACTTGAATAACGCAATAATCTTTTGCATTATTATAAGTGAAAACAATTATAGAGTGCAAATATTTTTTGCTCCCAACTTAAAAAGGAGGAATAGTATGATACCCTATAAACATGAACCGTTCACTGACTTCACGGTGGAGGAAAACAAACAAGCTTATCTTGAAGCGTTGAAAACAGTGGAAGGATACCTTGGTCAAGAGTATCCATTAATTATCGGTGGAGAGCGTCTCATGACAGAAGAGAAATTGGTTTCTACAAACCCTGCAAATAAAGAAGAAGTAATTGGCACTGTTTCTAAAGCGAACCGGGACTATGCTAAAAAAGCAATGGAAGTGGCTGATGACACATTCGAAACGTGGAGAAAGGTGAAACCTGAATTCCGCGCGGATGTACTATTTAAAGCTGCAGCAATTATTCGTCGCCGCAAGCATGAATTCTCGGCACTGCTTACGAAAGAAGCAGGGAAGCCATGGAACGAAGCGGATGCAGATACAGCTGAAGCTATCGATTTCCTAGAGTTCTATGCGCGTCAAATGCTTGCATTGAAAGACGGGATTCCCGTTGAAAGCCGTCCAGGAGAATCCAACCGTTTCGATTATATTCCGTTGGGGGTAGGCGTTGTCATCTCACCTTGGAACTTTGCATTCGCGATTATGGCTGGAACAACCGTTGCGGCGCTTGTATCAGGAAACACGGTACTCCTGAAACCGGCATCGACAACGCCGGTAGTCGCCTATAAATTTATCGAAGTCTTAGAAGAAGCCGGTATGCCGGCAGGCGTCGTAAACTTCATCCCTGGATCCGGTTCTGAGATTGGCGATTACCTCGTGGATCACCCGAGAACCCGTTTCATCTCCTTTACAGGGTCACGCGAAGTTGGAACACGTATTTATGAGCGAGCGGCAGTTGTCAACGAAGGTCAAATCTGGTTGAAACGCGTGATTGCTGAAATGGGCGGTAAAGATACGATTGTTGTTGATAGCGAAGCGGATCTTGAACTTGCGGCACAATCCATCGTCAAATCGGCATTCGGCTTCAGCGGTCAGAAATGTTCGGCATGTTCACGTGCCGTCATCCATGAAGACGTTTATGATCACGTCGTTGCACGCGTTGAACAATTGACGCAAGAATTGACATACGGTGATCCGGCAGACCCATCGAACTTCACTGGCCCTGTCATCGACCAAGCATCGTTCGATAAAATCATGGGCTATCTTGAAGTTGGGAAAAAGGAAGGCCGCGTCATTGCAGGTGGAACAGGTGATAGTTCAAAAGGATTCTTTGTTGCGCCGACGGTCATCGCGGATCTTGATCCGAAAGCGCGTGTCATGCAAGAAGAAATCTTCGGACCTGTTGTCGGCTTGACAAAAGCAAAAGATTTCACGGAAGCCATCGAAATTGCAAACAACACAGACTACGGTCTAACAGGTGCGGTCATTACAAACAACCGCTTTCATATTGAGCAGGCACGCGAAGATTTCCATGTCGGGAACCTTTACTTCAACCGAGGCTGTACAGGTGCGATTGTCGGTTACCAACCATTTGGCGGATTCAACATGTCGGGCACGGATTCTAAAGCGGGCGGCCCGGACTACTTGCAACTTCACATGCAAGGGAAAACAACATCTGAAACACTGTAAGCAAAGCGAAGGGCGCCATTAAGGTGCGACAGGCATAAGTCAATCTATCGATGTGGCGGTTTTTGCCCGGGAGGGATGAAGTTCAATCCCTCCCTAGTTGGATTGCTGACGGAACGGTGAACTTTCCGTTCTGCTTTTTGACCCGAGTGACTTGTGTCCGGAGCCTGGATACGATGTGTTAGATTACAGACCCAACCGTTCATGAGGTCTGTCCACTACATAACAAAGGGGATGGCTTGTATGTCAGTGTCAGAAAAGGTAATTGAACAAACAGAAAAGTTCGGGGCGAATAATTATCATCCATTACCGATTGTCATATCCGAAGCACAAGGGGTGTGGGTAAAAGATCCAGAGGGTAATGAATATCTGGATATGCTTTCCGCTTATTCCGCCGTGAACCAGGGGCACCGTCACCCGAAAATCATTCAAGCGTTGAAGGACCAAGCAGATAAAGTGACGCTCACTTCAAGGGCTTTCCATAATGATCAACTCGGTCCGTGGTATGAAAAGATTTGCCAGCTATCTGGAAAGGAAATGGCTCTACCCATGAACACAGGAGCCGAAGCTGTAGAAACGGCTGTCAAGGCGGCACGCCGCTGGGCTTATGATGTGAAAGGTGTAGCGGAGGGAAAAGCGGAAATAATCGCATGTGAGGGGAATTTCCATGGCCGCACGATGACGGCTGTTTCGTTATCATCCGATACGGAATATAAGCGTGGCTTTGGACCGATGTTGCCAGGCATCAGCTTGATACCATTCGGAGACATTCAAGCCCTTGAAGCTGCAATCACACCCGATACGGCTGCATTCCTTATTGAACCGATCCAAGGGGAAGCGGGAATTATTATTCCGCCGAAAGGTTTCATGAAAACGGCGCGCGAACTTTGTAGAAAACATAACGTCCTGTTCATTGCAGACGAAATCCAGGCGGGCCTTTGCCGGACTGGCAAGATGTTTGCCTGTGAATGGGAAGGTCTGGAACCCGATATGTATATTCTGGGGAAAGCATTAGGTGGCGGCGTTTTCCCGATTTCCTGTGTAGTGGCAGACAAAGAGATTCTCGGTGTCTTCAATCCAGGCTCACATGGATCGACATTCGGGGGCAATCCGTTGGCGTGTGCCGTATCAATTGCAGCCCTAGAAGTGCTGGAAGAGGAGAATCTTGCAAAGCAATCACTTGAACTGGGTGACTATTTCATAGAAGCATTAAAGAAGGTCGAGCACCCGTCGATAAAAGAAATTAGGGGACGCGGCCTGTTTATAGGTATCGAGCTAACGGAAGCTGCACGTCCATATTGTGAAAAACTGAAAAAACATGGATTACTTTGTAAAGAGACGCATGATACGGTTATCCGTTTTGCCCCTCCGCTTATCATTACAAAAGAAGAATTGGACTGGGCAATCGAAAAAATCGGAAAAGTTTTTACAAATTAATTTATACTCACAAAAACGGTGTCGAATATGTTACAATATTTCCGAAGAAAACATTATGAATCAAAGAGGCGAACCATTAAATGACTGAAAACCTGAATCTGTTTACGTCTACACAAGATGTCATTAAAGAAGCACTTGACAAATTAGGCTATGATGAAGGCATGTACGAACTATTGAAAGAACCCCTTCGTATGGTGGAAGTAAGAATTCCAATCCGTATGGATGATGGTAAAGTGAAAGTATTCACGGGTTATCGTGGTCAGCATAACGATGCGGTCGGACCGACAAAAGGCGGGGTCCGTTTTCATCCGGAGGTAACAGCGGAAGAAGTGAAAGCTCTTTCAATGTGGATGACATTGAAAGCTGGGATCGTTGATTTGCCGTATGGTGGTGGTAAAGGTGCAATCATCTGTGATCCGCGTGAAATGTCGATGGGCGAGCTTGAGCGTTTAAGTCGTGGGTATGTCCGTGCGCTTAGCCAAGTGATGGGACCTGCAAAAGATATCCCTGCTCCGGACGTATTTACAAACGCGCAAATCATGGCATGGATGATGGATGAATACAGTCGTATTGACGAATTCAACTCACCTGGTTTCATTACAGGGAAACCAATCGTTCTTGGCGGTTCCCAAGGACGTGACCGTGCAACAGCGGAAGGTGTAACGATCATTATCGAAGAAGCGGCGAAACGCCGTGGCATCGATATGAAAGGTGCTCGTATCGTCATTCAAGGATTCGGAAACGCAGGAAGCTTCCTATCGAAGTTCCTTCATGATGCAGGTGCGAAAGTAATTGGAGTTTCCGATGCATACGGAGCTCTTCATGATCCGGATGGCCTCGATATCGATTACCTGTTGGATCGTCGAGATAGCTTTGGAACGGTTACAACGCTTTTCGATAACACGATCACGAATGAGGAATTGCTTGAACTGGATTGTGATATTCTTGTGCCGGCAGCGATTTCTAACCAGATCACTGAGAAAAACGCACATAATATAAAAGCGAAAATCGTTGTTGAAGCGGCTAACGGACCGACGACGGCTGAAGGTACGAGAATCCTTACTGAACGCGGAGTCCTTCTTGTGCCAGATGTGCTTGCGAGTGCCGGTGGCGTAACGGTTTCTTACTTTGAGTGGGTTCAAAACAATATGGGTTACTACTGGACCGAAGAAGAAGTACGTGAGAAAATGACAGGAAAAATGGTTGATGCATTTGAAAATGTATATACAGTGGCAACAACAAGGAACATCGACATGCGTCTTGCAGCATATATGATCGGTGTCCGTAAATCTGCGGAAGCATCCCGTTTCCGTGGCTGGGCTTAACTTTTTTAACTAAAATCAGCAAAAAACAGTTCTATATTGTTATAGACTGAGCGTATTTGACACAAAAAGGCATTTCCCGATTGTTTCGGGAAATGCCTTTTATGCTTCTTCGGGCGAAGCTACAGTTACGTCATTGCGGTAGCGCCAATGATCGAATAACAAACCAAGATTAAATAGACCTGAGATCCCGATGATCATATAAATGAAACGGGCAAGGGGTTCAGTAGCACCACCGGCCAACTGTGCAACAACGTCAAATCCGAAAAATCCTGCCAATCCCCAGTTTAGGGCTCCTATTATCGTCAGTGCAAGGGCTAATCTATACACTTTCCCCATCCGATAACACCTCCTATTCTTACTATAACCACTGGATTTCTTTTCATACTTGATCGGTTAATTTTGCAAAATGCGAATCGGTTTCGGATAATGGATAAAGAAGCAAAAAGGAGGAAATAGATTTGAATGATTTTACATTTCAGAATCCGGTAAAGCTGATTTTTGGAAAAGGACAAATTAACATGTTGGCAAATGAACTATCGGAATATGGAACAAAAGTACTTGTCGTCTATGGCGGAGGTAGTATAAAGCGCAATGGTCTTTATGATGAAGTGATGAACATTCTGACCGAAAATGGAATGGAGGTTCATGAACTTGCCGGAGTTGAACCGAATCCACGCGTTTCAACTGCACGTAGAGGTGCACAGATCTGTAAGGAGAAAGATATCGACGTCATTTTAGCGGTCGGCGGTGGATCGGTCATTGATTGCACGAAACTGATTGCATCTGCTGCGAGGTATGAAGGAGATGCATGGGATCTCGTGATCCAAAAAGCAACGGCAACAGACGCACTTCCGTTCGGCACCATTTTAACATTAGCCGCTACGGGTTCGGAAATGAATGCAGGCTCTGTCATTACAAATGAGGAGACTGAAGAAAAGTATGGTTGGGGAGGTCCATTCAACTTCCCGAAATTTTCGATTCTCGATCCTACGTATACATTATCCGTACCTAAAGACCAGACGATTTACGGTATCGTTGATATGATGTCCCATATTTTCGAACAGTATTTCAATGAAGCGACCAATACGCCAGTACAAGATGAAATGTGTGAAGGTGTATTGCGGGCCATTATGGAAAGCGGGCCGAAGCTCGTCAATGACCTGGATAATTATGAATTACGGGAAACAATCTTATTTGCAGGGACGATGGGGCTGAACGGTTTTCTCAAAATGGGGTACCAAGGTGACTGGGCCACACATGATATTGAACATGCAGTTTCGGCTGTGTATGACATTCCGCATGCCGGCGGTTTAGCGATTTTGTTCCCGCATTGGATGCGTCACAATGTCAAAGTGAACCCGGGACGATTTGCGAAGCTTGCTGTAAAAGTATTCGGCGTGGATCCGGCAGGGAAGACGGATGAGGAAGTTGCATTGGCGGGAATCGAAAACCTCCGCTCTTTCTGGACAGCACTCGGGGCACCGGAAACCCTAGCTGACTATGATATCGACGATTCGAAAATTGAATTGATGGCACAGAAGGCGACAGTGAACGGTCCACTCGGCAAATTCAATCTTCTTGACAAAGATGCAGTGCAATCCATATTAAAAGCTTCATTATAAGAGAAAAGAAAACGTCACGCAGATTCATACAACTGCGTGACGTTTTCTTATTCAGGTAACTTGGCGTTATGCAGCGGGTCCACTTCCGGATTATTCGAACGTTTCCAAGTGACAACCCCGTCATCTTCATCGAACGAAATGACAGCTTCCCGGACACCTTTTTGTTGTAAGATAAGGAGCATGAGCCGATCACGTATATCATCCACATAAGCGACAGTTAGGGACGGATCGATTTCAGCGACCACTTCGACGTGAAGGAATTCACCCTCTTTGATAACTTCCACTTTCTGAATGTCCTTGACATCCGGGTCTGCTGCGATGATATGCGAGATGTGATTGAGCATCTCTTCATCAGTTTCCCCGATTGCCCCACGTGCATTTTCAAGGAATACCTTGCCGACGACATAAAACATCATCAGGCCGATTGCTATGGACGCAATGCCTTCAGCCTCTAACCAACCGAGGAAATGTGCAAGCAAGACGGCAATGAATGCCAGGACTCCGCCTGCTGTTGCCACGAGATCTTCCATGAAAACGAGTTTTGTCGCAGGTTTTGCCCTTTTGGAATGTAGGAAACTCTTTGTTACCGGGTCTAACATGGTTTTTTGTTCAACACCCGCTTCATGAAGAACTTCTTTACCTGCTTTATAAAGAACGGTAAATTCAAGAATGACCGCAATACCGAGAACGGAAAGATTAATCAGGAATCCCCCTGATTCAACTGGGTTCATAACATGGTGCCAACCTTCCTTCAGCGCTTCGTAAGACATAATTGCCACGATAATGACGGCACCAAGGCAAACGAGATTGACGACACGACCGAATCCATTCGGAAATTTAGGGGTAGGCGCTTTTTTGGATAAAGCGGAACCGATGAAGACGAAAAACTGATTCGCTGCATCCCCAAGAGAGTGCATCATTTCTGCAAACATAGCAACATTACCAGTGAAGAAAAAAGCAATAGCTTTCAGACCGGCAATGATTGTATTGACTATTGCTGCGATTAGGGAAGGTTTATTCCCTTCCTTTAGAAGTTTCAATAAGTCTGACATGAAAACCCTCCATTATGGGAAAATTTCGATTTCAACAGTTTCGATATAGGGAAGTGTGGATAGTTCAACGTATAATTGGGATGTCTCCTTTCTGGGAAGAGTGGTAAGGCGGAAATCCAATTCATGCTTAACTGAATTATCGGCTTCCAGGAGTTGACGTATACGTAAATTCTCAATAACCATACCTTCGGACTTCAAATACGCGATTAGGTCCCCGATTTTTGTTTTATCCGACAGTAGGAACATGATTGTCGCATCTTTTGTACGGAGGCGCTTTGGTCCGAATTTACCGAGTGCAGGTGCGATGACTTCGATGACAAACATGACGCTGAGCACAGCAAACGCCGCTTCGATGTAAAATCCTGCTCCGACCGCAATACCGATACTCGCCGCGCCCCAAATCATTGCTGCTGTTGTCAATCCGGTAATGTTATCGTTATCTCTGCGTAATATGGCGCCAGCTCCAAGGAAACCGATGCCGCTTACGATTTGTGCAGCGAGACGAAGAGGATCCATCGTGACATTTATGTCGTTTCGGGCCGGCACAAGGTAAGCTGCTTCTATTGAGACGATTGTGAGCAGGCAACTGAAAGTGGCGATGACCGCACTTGTCTTCAAACCAATCGGTTTCTTCTTCATTTCCCTCTCTACACCTATTACTAAACTTAATGCGAGCGCGAGAAGGATTTTTATCAATACTTCGGGATACATCGCTTCATTTAAAATCCAAACCATACATATTCCCCCTTGAACACCGGAATGTTCTTTCTAGTTGACCGTGCTATACTTACATTTGTCTATTACCTTAAATGGTGATGAAGTAACCTGATATTTTGTTGAAAGAGATGTGTTTTAATGGAAAGGCCACCTATTCATCCTTATATCCCAATTATTATCGGAGTGATTTCTGTAGCGTTATCAGCAATCTTCGTAAAACTGGCGACAGCTGACGCCGGAGTGATTGCATTTTACCGAATGCTATTCTCGGTGTTGCTTATGTTGCCGATATTCCTTCTGAAGTATAGGAAAGAACTTTTGAAACTTGGTAAAAAGGATTGGGTTTTCTCGACGATTGCAGGCGTGTTTTTAGCATTTCACTTCATTCTATGGTTTGAGTCATTGAATTACACATCTGTCGCCAGTTCAACCGTCCTCGTAACTTTGCAGCCGATATTCGCATTCGTAGGTACATACTTCTTCTTTAAGGAGAAGTTATCCTTCAAAATAATTTTATCTGCATTGGTTGCCATTGCAGGAAGCGTGATTATTAGCTGGGGCGACTTCAAGTTGAGTGGCACGGCTTTCTACGGAGATATGCTGGCGCTTATAGCTTGTGCGCTTATCACGACGTATCTCCTTTTTGGTCAAGATGTACGTAAACGACTTTCTCTTATTACTTATACGTTTGTCGTTTACACAATAAGCACAATCACATTGTTTTTTTATGTACTTATCAAAGGAGAGTCATTCGGTCCTTATCCCGAATCCGATTGGTTCTGGTTTATCATGCTTGCGCTGATTCCGAATTTGCTTGGTCATACATTGTTCAATTGGGCACTCAAGTGGGTGAGTACCAATGTCATTTCAATCGCTATTTTGTTCGAACCTGTCGGAGCGGCTATCTTGGCGTTCTATGTTTTCCAAGAAACCTTGACAACTACTCAAATAATAGGCGGATTGATTGTCATAGCGGGTATATTACTGTTCGTAATCGATGGTCATAAACTGCGGGAAAAGTTATTTTCAAAAAAGGCTTGATTTCCTTGAACGTTTTATTGTATATTAGTACATGTCCTCCGGGAGCGAGAAACAACGTTGAAAAAAGATTTCAAAAAAGTTGTTGACTCGTTCTGGAAGAGATGTTATATTAATAAGCGTCGCACTTCTGAAGAGTGAA
>CAWJLH010000008.1:0-88954 GCA_963843665.1 uncultured Caryophanaceae bacterium | reverse complement strand
TAATTAATGTAGTTGACTACTTGTAAGTTTTAGTCACTAAAAAATTTGTGGAAAGCGATTCACTTCATTCAAAATAATCGTGTTGTAATCGCTTACAAATTTGTGTGATGGAGTTTAGGGCCTAACTAGAAAATAATCGTTATTCATTTCAATTTAATTTAGAAGGCAGTATTCAAATCTAAACGAAAAACAAACATCTTGTTTATGACATGTAATCATTCAATAGCCGATCTGCTTGGCTGTGATTATCCAGTTTATGTAGACAAGCTCTGGAACAGGTAAGCTTATTCTAAATGGCTTACCTGGTCTGTTTTTAACTGAATATTTTTTCTCTTTGGTTAAGAATATTTAATTTCAATAAAGAATTATTGTATGGGTTTAGGAAAAGCCCACGATACGAGTAATGAACTTACCCTATAATTAGGACACTAAATAAAAAGAACCAATAGCTTAACTCGCTAGGAGATGACCTCGGTATTGTTGCGGGGTCATCTTCTTTAAATCCCACTGATAACGATGTGAATTGTATTCAAATCAAATTTGTAGAACGCGGTGATGGCGGCTACTCAAAGAAAAAGTAACTAGCAAAAATGAACAAAAAACGGTCATCAACTCTAATCGAGAAGATGACCGTTTTACATTTTCATGTTATCTAAAATAAATAACAAAAACTCACACGGAACTAACAAAAGTCATAGAACGATGCTGAAACCCCAAGAAAAAGAAATGATAATAAGTAACGCAAAGGCTGAAATAAAGGTCATGCAAAGGTAATAATATTCGAACAAGAGTGTAAGATAGTCTAAATAAAGCCACCGACTCAAATTAACGTTTGTCACAAGAGGAACTCGAGTGGCTAAATGAATGGGGAAAAAACGCTAAATAACTGTAGCCGGAATTACTTTGGCCTTTTTTAACTTCTGAATCTTTTTACACATATTTTACACATTGAAGTAATGGAACGTTGATATATAAACGTTTTGAATATTATATATACGTCCTCTTGGACGTAATTAGCGGTTCGTTGAAAATCGGAAAGTCAGCGTCCGAAACCTTGATTAAGGTTTCGGGCGTATTGATGAACACTCGATGCAACTCAGTCTTTTTGATACCCCCAAATGGCAAGTACGAAAGCTGTGGCGTGATATTTCTATTGATGGTATTCGTACAAGGGTTAGAAGAGGTTAGAAGAAATAAACTTTGAGCTTGAAAAATAAATAAATGAGGTGCTTAAATAATGTTGGCAAGATAAAATAGACGCCATCAAGTCTCATGGGGTGGACGTCATCATAGCAAAATGAAGGAGCTGTCCGGAAATTTCCGGACAGCTTCATTCATTGTGCGTGCTCCTTCAATTCGGAAATGGCAACTTCCGACCTTTCTTCCATCGCTTGGCGCAAGTGAACCGTAGCGGTACGGTGGTCTTCGTGGACTTTATCAATCCATACAGAGGCTCCGTTATAACTAACCATGATCTCATCGGGTGACGATACGATCTGACGTGCTCGTTGACTATCCAAAGCCATACCTCCCATTCAGAAATCAGACATTATCCCTCTTACTATGGTTGAAAAAGTGAATCTTACTCATCCCTCATATAGGTATATTTTCAAATTATCGCTACCGTCAACTGTTGCCAATAAAATGTCTGACGTTTGCACATTATAAAGTATGAATTTATTTTTAAGCCACTTTATTTTTTTATATTATTCCATCGTATTTGACAGGAGGAACAAATGAACCGTATAGAGATTTACTAATAACTATCAAAACTTTAAAGCATTTAATATAATTATGTATAGATCAAAATAAACAAACTAGCCCTAATTCCCTTTGGAGGAGTTAGGGCTAATTTTATTTTAGAAGGTTATCCAGGATATGAACCCCCCCTAGTTCATCTCCACGTCGGCCGGGTTCACAACAGAGCTGCGTCCCCTTTCACAACTAAGTGAACTTATTCCTATCTAATCTCTAAATCTATGTCCATTATTTAGAATACCATTATTTCAAAAAACTTAACATAGAAGTATTTCAAGTAAAAGTCCTCGACTCCGGCCATCCAATCATTTCAAAAGAGGCCCTTTAGGTAATTTAGTATCCATGGAATTATTTGTAAGATGAACACCTTGTATGGCTAAACCTTTTAGATGTTATGTACAAGGCCAAAAAGGTTGTGGGAGAGAATCCCATATATATATTTTGGGCTTTGAATGGTTTGGGCCGCGAAAGGAGCTCTCGCTCAGGAAATGGGTGTTTGAATTTTTAAAAAAGGTGTTCTAAAAACCGAACTTCAGAGATATATTTCTACCATACTAGTAAAAAAACATTATAACACTGATTTGAGGTGTCGGAAATTACAGTGGAAAGGCAATTGTCGATGGCAGAGAGTGTGTACCAAACAATAAAGCAAAAGATTATTTATGTCGAATATGCTCCGGGCACCCTTAATCGTGAAGGGGAATTAGCTTCCAAATTAGGGGTTAGCAAGACACCTGTAAGAGAAGCTTTAAATGGCCTCAAACATGAAGGCTTAGTTGAGGTCATTCCTTATAAAGGATATCTAGTATCGCATCTTTCTTTTCAAGAACTAATGGATTTATTTGAATTACCGATTATCTTGGAAACGGCTTCATCTGAATTGGCGATACAAAGAATGACCAAATCCCAACTTGATCATTTTAAAAGACTTGCACAAAAAAAGTTTAATGTTGATTCAGATGAAGCTAGGAAAGAATTTATGAAGGTGAATGCGGACTTTCACTGTTATCTTGGTGAGAAGAGCGGCAACAAACCATTGGCCAATCAGCTCACAAGCATTGTCCAGAAAATGCAGCGAGGTTTATTTTTGGCTTCAAAGGTGTCTAGCTTGAATGAAATGGAAGAGGAGCACCTTAAACTTGTAGGAGCAATCGAAATGAAAAATAAGGTCAAAGCAAAAAGGTTAATTGCCAAACATATTCAGGATTCGCAAAGGAACATTTTTAATTTAAACAAGATTTAGAAGGTGTGGGGAGAGAATCCCATGGAAACAATCTATCAAAAGGTAAACGAACACGCATGCCGGATTTGATTGACGAGTTAGCCGGTTGTAGTTTGCCTGGTTCAGGTGTAACCCCGTTTATCTTTTACAAAGGAAATCAAATCAGCTGAAGAATTAGTTTCCCGGTGGATGCGTAAAGCCGGGATGATAGTTCGAAGGGATGAACTGGGAACCTGATTGGGGGATAAGGAATAAAGAGCGAAGGACCGGCACTGTTTATTTGCTTCCGTGATGATTTGGTTGTGTCTTAATCACAAGTTTGCTGAGTAAGTTTGGACCGACAAGGAGGGAACTACACTTAAAAGATTTTGGGACTTTTAACAAAGGTAAGATTAAATTCAATATAGAAGGGTGGTTTTTTATGTGACATTAGGTGATGTTTATAGCGATCTGATCTTATTTGGCTTATTCTTGGCTGCTGGATTTATCATTCGTGAATTTGTTAAGCCTCTTCAGAGATTCTTTATCCCTTCCAGTGTTATTGGTGGAGCCCTTGCCCTCATGATGGGGCAGCAGATTTTTGGGGTATTGAAATCCTACATCGTTTGGAGATTATGCCGGGACTCTAATGCGAATTATCATGACCACTGTGGTCCTAGGTGCGTTGTGACAGTTGGCAGGGTTAAATCTTATCTTGACTATACATTTGCTAATGTGTTCCTTTACGGTGCGCAGATGGTCGTTGGTATTCTGTTTGCCGAATTATTGGCAAGCCTCTGGACCGGATGCCATACGGCTGGGGGATTTTTGGTGTATTCGCTTACTTTGGCAGCCACGGGAATGTTGCCGCCGCTGGTTTCGTTCTGGAAGACCTAGGCAGCCAGGGTGCAATCGCAATCGGGATGGTGTTGGCTTCGGCCGGTGTCATTATTTCCATGACAGCTGGTATGTTTGTGGTTAACTACGGAGTAAGAAAAGGTTGGGCTACATTTGTTAAAGAGCCGCAAAAACAACCTGAATGGTTCTATAAAGGACCGATGCCCACAGAAGGAAGAGAGTCTATTGGTGAAGTTACTACCTCTTCTATCAGTATAAACCCATTAGCTCTCCATCTAGCTTTGATTGCAGTTGCCTACGCGCTTGGTGATGGAATATTTAGAGTTTTAGTTAGCTGGGTTCCTGTTTTAAAAGTAATTAATCCTATGCTTTACGGGATGATTGGTGGTTTAATTATTTGGCCGATTTTAACCCGTTTTAAGAAAGATACTTATTTTGATAAAAAAATCTTCAACCAATTTACCGGATTTGCTCTTGATATGCTTATTCTTACCGCTATTGCGTCTATACCACTGGACATTATCTCCAAATACGGGGTTCCAATTATTCTATATATTGTAGTTATGAGTGTCCTTACCATCTTCTTCTGTGTTTGGTTCTTTAGAAAGACCCAAACTGAGCAGTGGCTTGAAAAATGCGTAATGGTTATTGGTACTTGCACAGGAAGTACGCCTAATGGATTTGCACTTGTAAGGGCAATTGATCCCAAATCTGAGTCAAGTCGTACCAGATTGCCATGGTATTTATAATGCTCTTTTCTGGTGGAACAACTTATTGACCCCTATCCTTCCGGCCTTTATATTCGTAAGTTTCTGGGGAACAGTCGGAATCGGGATGGCATTTGTTTTGACCGCTGCCGTTCTTGCCTTTCTTGTCTTTGGAAGGGGAAAGAATAAGGAGCCAAACCTCAAAACAGGGACATAAAAACCAAGACAGCTATAGTTGGAATGGTTCGTAACCGTTTAATTATCTATGGATTTATAATTAATGTTTTCTATTAGGAGGATATATATATGGATAGATTTCATATTTCAGCGACAGGTCATTCTATTAACTACTTTCCTGAATACTTGGCAAGAGAATTAGGATATTATTCCGATGTTGATCTCGAGGTTACTGCAGATGTCCCTCAGCCATGGACACGGGTATTGGATGATATTGATTCGGTACGGCCCATGCTGCACTAGGCGGCATCTGGGGACCCAACATATAAGCATAGTGTAAAAGATTATTATGCATTTGCACAAGTTTCAGCTCGTTGCCCTTTAGTATTGGTTTCACGTACTCCTGTAAAATTTAGCTGGAGTATGCTGGAGGGGAAAATTGTTTTAGTAACAGGCGGCAACGGTGCGAGTCCATTCCTCTTTTTTAGAAGGATGTCTTAAGGAAGTTGGATTTGATTTATCAAAGACCCGTTTTGTGCATGATTTTGCTACTCCTATGATAGCCGAGTGTTTTGCAGGCGGATGGGGTGATTTGATTGTCGTTGATCCACTTACCGCTTCAAAGTTAGTTATGGATGGTAAAGGATATTTAGCTGGTAGCTTGGCAGAGTATGGCGGGGCTGTTCCTTGGAGTGTATATTATTCCCCTATAATGTCCGTGACCACGCTGATCATTTGGCCGGACGCTTTACAGCTGCCTTACAGCGTGCAACAACCTGGACTCGTGAGCATGATGCTACCGAAGCTCAAGATGTTATTAAGAAAATTGGCCCAATGCTGACAAAAATGTAATTATAGAGATGATTAATCCTTCAGGGAGTATGGAATGTGGGATCAAGGCGTTCGCATTAACGAAAATGAATTGGCCCGTTGCAGGGAATCATTACAGATGCGGATTACTCAATCAACCACTACAATACCATGAAATAATTGATTCCAGGCGATTTGACTATGCTTACAATACGATTTTCAAGTAGTAGATTGTTCTAAATAAGGAATGAAGTATGAACCCAGTGCACAATGTACTGGGTTCATATTGGTTTCAATTTTTTAGTTAATTGTATTTACAAGAGGAAACAAAAATGGGCAGTCTTGAAAATGGTGGTTATTTAAACCCCAATGAGGAATCAGCTGCTGCATATGAATTGGATACTACGGAAGACGATCTAAACGGGTTTGATTGGGAGAGGCAATAAAAATAGAACCACCAAATAGGGAAGAAGAGCATGATGAAAAAGAAAATGGTCTGGACACCCTATTAGGGGATTTTTTATAAAATGAGTAAATGAGTAAGTTTGAACCATTCAAACTCTTAATACCGCCTATTTCCATAATTAGGTGGGGTTTTTTGGACTATGTCATAGAAGGTCCTTGTGGTGGACAAATTCCTCCTTTTATTTGGATACCTTTAAATTGAAGGCTATAAACCTTACTGACATGGGAAGGTTGGCACACTCTGTATTAGTAAACAAGCAAGTAATGATCTGTACACAGTAATCATAAAATATAATCTTGCAAGGATTTTGGATTTGTATGTTGCTTGGAGCATATAAACTTACTGACGGTTTAATTAGGGGATGAAATAACTTGAAAAAATAACTATTTAAAAGAGGAATGGAAGTAAGATGAAGGAAATACTGTTGAGGTATGTATATGACTGCATTTACCTCACTTAGTGAAAAAGAGCGGCAGGAAATAGCAATATGTCTTTAAATTTGAAGTAAAAGGGTTAGAATCGCTGAATTGTTGTTGGGAATCAATTTTTTAGGAGCAGGCTTAAATGGGTACGTTGTGTTATTTGGCTTTGAAGCATTTGCTCCGACCAGTCCAGCAGCAATGGAGTTTTTAAGGAGAAGATTATTTCTTGGCATTGGAAAAAGGAGTGAATCATAGCCGAATCTTATTACTAATTCGTCGGTTTGTTCCACTTACATTAATTGTTTTGGAGAGTATCATCGTCAATATATTCGCCTTTCACCTATTTGTAGATTCCAGTTTGCTTGCATTAGCCCTATTAGTCACGGTATTGGAAGGAATATTAGTATGGTTCTATCGCGAAAGTTTTAAGGGGTTAATTAGAAAGCAAACCGGAAGTTGCCGAAAATAAAGCCTAGTGAAAAGTGGAGAAGCTAATCAGTAGAAAGCTCTCCCTTTCATACATATTATACCTTCCGGGGAACAGACCGTGAAATGGACATTTCTTGGCGTCACAGTGATAATAACTAAACCTCACTTAGATTGATTACGGTGAACCGTATCATAAGTATGTATGATTCTTTAGTAGAATTGCTTTTCTTATTCAACTCCATACCATTGAACTGCTATCGCTTTTTGAACGAAGTGCTTTAGTTGAACAAGGGGCGGCCTTATCTTGTTAAGTAATCAAGCTCGTTCAGTGATTAAAACAATGTTTTACGGATGGATCTCATTAACTATACCAATTAGTTGTACAAGAAATTTGGCAAACACATTCAATATCGAACGAGTTAATGAACAACTCTTAAAGTAAATAAACAGTCAACGATTCGATTGAGAAGGTGGCGATTTTATAATTTAGACTCAATTAGGAAATCAATTACATATCCCGCGATTCAAGTCACTGGAGAAACTTCGGGTGGTGATATCGTATTAATTAGCCAATCGGTATCTGGATATGAAATCGAACCATTAATAGAAGAAACCGTAGACATGAAAGAAAAAGTAACTAGCTTGTTGGAGAAGTTGAAGAATAAAAAATGAACGTAAAAACGGTCATCAACTCTAAATGAGATGATGGCCGTTTTGCATTTTCATGTTATCTAAAATAAATAACAAAAACTCACACGGAACTAACAAAAGTCATAGAACGATGCTGAAACCCCAAGAAAAAGAAATGATAATAAGTAACGCAAAGGCTGAAAATAAAGGTCATGCAGAACGGTATAGATAATATTCGAACAAGAGTGTAAGATAGTCTACAAAGAACTTACGATTCGCTTGAAACGTACTATGAGAAAGAAACGGTGAGAATAATGAAACGGGACGGATAGGATTATTTGTTCTGTGTCAGATGGGTGATGACATGAAGAAAGTGTATTTGATCGGTTATATGGGATGTGGAAAGAGTGCAATCGGCAAGCGGCTCAGTTATGCGACTAGAATGCCTTTTTATGACATGGACACGGAAATTGTTAGAATGACCGGCATGACGATTCCGCAGATATTCGAAACGTACGGCGAGGAATACTTCCGTGATATGGAAACGGAATTTCTCCGCACGTTCCGCGACGAGCATTGCATTATTGCCACAGGTGGGGGTGTAGCGATGCGTCAGGAAAACAGGGAAATTATGAGGAGGACAGGCCTTGTCTTTTTTTTGAACGCCCCATTTCGGGATATTTGGCGAAGGATTTCTTCCGACCGGAACCGTCCTGTCGTACAACGGTCAACGCGTTCCGAGCTGGAAAGCCTATTTACCAAACGCAAACCCCATTACTTGCATGCGGCGCATTTTAAAGTGGAGACGGAACGGCGATCGTTGCGTGATATCACAGATTACATCGCTTTCCAGATTGGTCGATTGAAGGGGAAACAGAGCAAATAGGATAGGATTAAGTAAATTTTCATTATTTTTCATTTTTATTTGAAGAAAAATGAATCAACTCGCCCAAAGGCGAACTATTTCGGTTGAATTTAAATAAATCGTTCGTGAAAAGGGTGAGCGATTAAAAAGTATTGCGCTTCCATAAATGAAATGTTAAGATATAAGACGAAAGGGCATTAGTTGTCCGAATCTTAAACACTTTCATTTCAATTGAATAGCGCGAATGATTGTATGAGGAGAGCGCGTGAAGACGTCGCCGAAGGAGCAAGTAACAGAAGTTATGAATCTCTCAGGTAAAAAGACTCATACATGACGCATCTCTGGAGAGTGCCGGAATTAGCCGGCCACCAACGAGGAAAGCCGCAAGGTGAAACTTTCAGGTACAAGGACAGGGGTTCTCTTTTAAGGGGACCTCTGTCTTTTTTTGTATCAAAAATCCGAGGGGGAGTAGGCTTGTGACAAACGAATTAAAACGCACCGCGCTTTTTGACAGCTATGCGGAATATGGCGGAAAAACAATCGATTTTGGCGGATGGGATTTACCAGTCCAATTTTCAAGCATTAAAGCGGAACATGAGGCAGTTCGTACAAAAGCTGGCTTGTTTGATGTTTCACACATGGGCGAGGTGCTTGTTACAGGGAAAGGCGCATTGGCCTATTTGCAAAAGCTAGTGACGAATGATGTTTCCAAGTTAAAAGATGGACAAGCCCAATACACTGCTATGTGTTATGAAGATGGCGGAACCGTTGATGACTTGCTCATCTATAAACGCGGCGACGACAACTATTTACTCGTTGTCAATGCGTCAAATCTCGACAAGGACCTCGAGTGGATGAATCGCCATGTGACAACTGATGTCACAATTGAAGATAAATCTTCTGAATATGCGCTTTTAGCTTTGCAAGGACCAGTTGCGCAGGAAGTTTTGCAAAAACTGACAGATGAACCTCTTGAAGAAATCAGATTTTTCCGTTTCAAGGAAAATGTCAACATTAACGGACATGAAGTGCTAGTTTCCCGTACGGGCTATACCGGTGAAGACGGATTTGAAATTTACGGTTCACCTGAAGCGCTTGTTGCACTATGGCCTGCGATTCTAAAAGCGGGTGAGGAAGAAGGCGTTGTTCCAGCAGGACTTGGAGCACGTGATACACTTCGGTTCGAATCAGGATTGCCTCTATATGGCCAGGAATTGTCCCAAGACATTTCACCGCTTGAAGCAGGACTTGGCTTCGTTGTGAAGTTGAAAAAAGAAGAGGATTTCCTTGGAAAAGAAGCACTCGCTTCCCAAAAGGAAAACGGTGTACCGCGTAAACTTGTCGGTCTTGAGATGATCGATAAAGGAATTCCGCGTACAGGCTATAAAGTGTTTATTGGCGATGAAGAGATCGGTGAAGTAACAACTGGTACACAATCACCGACACTTAAAAAGAATATCGGCTTTGCATTATTGAAAAGCGAACACACTGACATCGGAACTGCAGTTGAAATCGAAGTCCGAAATAAGCGCTTGAAAGCCGAAATTATCGCGACACCGTTCTATAAAAAAGCATGAATGATATTATGAAAAGGGGATAAGGATATGCAGCATCGTTATATTCCAATGACTGAAGCCGATCGCGCTGAAATGATGGAAAAGATCGGAATTTCTTCCGTAGATGAACTTTTTGCAGATATTCCTGAAAAAGTTCGATTTAAAGGCGAATACAATATAAAAAAGGCGAAGTCTGAATCGTCACTTACCAAAGAACTTTCACAACTGGCGGCTAAAAATGCGAGTACAAATGAATACGCATCTTTCCTAGGTGCGGGTGTATATGATCATTACAAGCCGATAATCGTTGACCATGTCATTTCACGTTCAGAGTTTTATACAGCTTACACACCATACCAGCCGGAAATCTCACAAGGTGAATTGCAAGCCATTTTCGAATTCCAGACAATGATCTGCGAATTGACGGGCATGGATCTCGCAAACTCATCGATGTATGATGGCGGTACAGCCCTTGCAGAAGCGGGTACACTTTCCGCGGGTCACACACGTCGTAAGAAACTACTTGTTTCTGAAACGGTTCATCCGGAATCACGTGATGTAGTCCTTTCTTATGCAACTGGACAATCGATTGAAGTCGTTACGATTCCACAAAAAGACGGCATTACCGACATTGCAAAACTTGAAGAATTGATGGATGAAGATACTGCTGCGGTTCTTGTGCAATATCCGAACTTCTTCGGTCAGGTTGAAGACATTCAAAAAATAGGTGAAATTGCACATGAAAAAGGCGGACTGTTTGTAGTTTCATCCAACCCGCTTTCACTTGGCATATTGACACCTCCAGGTAAACTGGGTGCGGACATCACAGTCGGCGATGCTCAACCATTCGGTATTCCTGAAGCGTTCGGCGGACCACACTGTGGTTACTTCGCAGTAACGAAAAAATTGATGCGGAAAGTTCCGGGTCGACTTGTAGGCGAAACGACAGACGACGAAGGCCGTCGCGGCTATGTACTGACACTGCAAGCACGTGAACAGCATATCCGACGCGATAAAGCGACTTCTAACATCTGTTCGAACCAAGCATTAAACGCTCTTGCGGCTTCCGTTGCCATGACGGCACTTGGAAAAGCGGGCGCAAAAGAAATCGCTTATCAGAATATCGTAAAAACACATTATGCGAAAGAAGCATTCCAAAAAGCAGGATTTGACATTGCTTTCGAAGGCGCTCATTTCAATGAAATCGTTGTAGACTGCAAACAACCGGTAAAAGAACTGAATGCAAAATTATTCACAAAAGGTATCATAGGTGGATATGATCTAGGTCTAACTTATCCGGAATTTGCGAATCATGCATTGATCGCTGTGACGGAACAACGTACGAAAGAAGAAATCGATGCACTTGTGCAGGAAATGGAGGCCCTTCATGCATAAAGATAACCAGCCGTTAATATTTGAACTGACAAGAGAAGGACGGGTAGGCTACAGCCTTCCTGAACTTGATGTGCCTGAATTAGACCTTTCCGGCTTGTTGCCAGAAGGTTTTATCCGTGAAGAAGCTGCGGAACTTCCGGAAGTTTCCGAACTTGATATTATGCGCCATTACACGGCACTTTCAAATCGTAACCATGGAATCGACTCGGGCTTTTATCCGCTCGGTTCTTGTACGATGAAATATAATCCGAAAATCAATGAATCCGTTGCCCGTTATCCTGGATTCGCGAACATCCATCCATTGCAAGATGAGTCAACTGTACAAGGTGCGATGGAATTGATGTACGACCTGCAAGAGCATCTTGTCGAAATTACGGGTATGGATGAAGTGACATTACAACCCGCAGCGGGTGCTCAAGGGGAATGGACAGCACTAATGATGATCCGTGCATTCCACGAAGCGAATGGCGACTTCAAACGTACGAAAGTACTCGTTCCGGACTCCGCTCATGGAACGAATCCTGCTTCTGCAGCAGTTGCCGGCTTCGATTCGGTGACTGTGAAATCGAATGAGAATGGACTGGTCGATCTTGAGGACCTGAAAAAGCATGTTGGTGAAGATACAGCTGCACTTATGCTGACGAATCCGAACACGCTTGGTCTTTTCGAAGAGCAAATTCTTGAAATGGCTGAAATCGTTCACGGCGCTGGCGGAAAATTATACTATGATGGAGCCAATCTGAACGCAATCATGTCAAAAGTACGTCCTGGCGACATGGGCTTTGATGCAGTTCACTTGAACTTGCATAAAACGTTTACAGGCCCACATGGTGGTGGAGGTCCAGGTTCTGGCCCAATCGGGGTGAAGGCAGACCTTGCTAAATTCCTACCGAAACCGGTTTTAGTGAAAAAAGACGATGTCTATACATTTGAATATGACCGTCCGCAATCAATCGGTCGCGTTAAACCGTTTTATGGTAACTTCGGGATCAACGTCCGTGCGTACACGTATATCCGCTCGATGGGGCCGGATGGATTGAAGTCTATTTCCGAGAATGCGGTATTGAATGCGAACTATATGATGCGCAGATTGGAACCTTATTTCGATTTACCATATAACCGTCATTGTAAACATGAATTTGTTCTTTCGGGTCGTCGTCAAAAGAAATTGGGTGTCCGTACACTTGATATGGCGAAACGACTGCTCGATTTCGGCTATCATCCGCCGACAATCTACTTCCCGCTTAACGTTGAGGAAGGTATGATGATCGAGCCGACGGAAACCGAGTCGAAAGAAACACTCGATGCATTCTGTGATGCACTCATTGCAATTGCTAAAGAAGTAGAAGAAAATCCAGAAATAGTACAAAACGCACCGCATACGACAGTCATCAATCGTTTAGATGAAACGAAAGCGGCACGTCAACCAATTTTGCGATATACAAAATAATTATAAAAAGAGTAGGTATACATGCTTTAAGCATGTATACCTACTCTTTTTTTAAAATCCAATTGAACTGTCTTGTTCCCAACCACCTTTTGTCGAGCGCTTATGCTGTTTCTGCAAATCACGGATCCGTCGATCGTATTCAATCTTTCCATCATAATGAAAGCCGATTGCGACGGACATGTATAGTTCGTTCAACTGTGAGATGGATAGGCCAGCCGTTTTTTTAGCGACATCTTCCAGTTGTTCGTTATTGAGCAGGCCCTTTCTGTCGACTTTCTTCATATAACAGCGACGAACTTCTGAAGAAGGGGAGGGGATTTCATATGTGCTATCAAAGCGGCCAGCACGATTGATGAGTGCGGGGTCAATCTTTTCGGGATAGTTTGTCGTTCCGATAATAAACAAGCCTGCTCGAACGCGAGCGCCGTCCAACGTATTCAGAAAAGAACTGCGTGTATGTTCCGGCATAGAATCAATATCTTCGATGACAAGAATCGCAGGAGCCATTCTTGCGACAGTGTTAAACACTTCCTGAACGGAATAGCTACCCGTATGTTCTGTGATTTGCCAATAAATGACCGGAGCTGATGTCGAACCGGTGATAGACCGGACAAGTGTTGTCTTGCCGTTACCAGGAGCCCCATACAATAGAATTCCACGCTTATAAGGAAGACCGTATTCTATGTAAAACGATCCGCCATCTATGAAGAATTCATCAATCGCACGAAAAATATCGGTTTTCATCGAGTTTTCAAGAAAAACATCGTCCCGTTCGACTTTTTCACCATGCTCGAAACTTTTCTTTTCAACACCGCTTTCCGTATCGACGAGATATGTAACGGTCGTTTTCATCATCTCCCGCTGTAAATGGTTCACTTTCTCTATGAAAACTTTCACTTTTTCAGCAGAAGGGGCGAAGAGTTGGTACTCTGGCCAAGTGGAGCCATTTCCGACGAAGTACAGCAATTGAGTAAAGGCGACATCGAAATCAGGAAAGTAAATCAGCTGATTTTCGATTGTTTCGGAAACGCGCAATTTAAATCCATTACCAGAATCGGAACGCTCCACTTTACCTGTCGGTCGTACACCGTAAACGTGCCCGAGTGACTCATAGCGCAACAGCCCTTTTTTCATCAGCTCATCGATGACGGATTCAGCATGGGCGATTAGCTCTTCGGCATGAATGATTTTCCAATCTTGCGTACGGCGTTCATTCAACCGATTGAAGACGTGGCGGTTAACAGTTGCGTAATCCTCGTAATTTGGTAGCAATTCCCGTGAATTTGTTGTAATTGGAAATAAAACATCATTTTTCATAAGGAACTCCATTTCTGTTATGAATTTATTAGAAAAAAGTTCCTCCGGAAGGGAAGAACTTCATGAATCACTTACTTTTTACTTTGCCAGTCCAAAGACGGAAGCCGCCTTGTAAATGGAAAAGCTGTGCATAACCTTTTTTCTTCAGAAACAGAGCGGCGCGGGCACTTTTGCCTCCATTTTGGTCATACAGGTATACGGGCTTGTCCGGTCGAATCTCTTTGGACCGTTGGCGGAACTGGGAATAAGGAATATTCCGTGCGCCTAGAATATGGCCAGCTTCATAATCCTTTGGTTCACGGACATCGATGAGTTGTGCTTTCCGGTACCCCTCGATAAATTCTTCTTGTGTCAAATTTGTGACCGCTTTTCGTAGACGTGACATCGTAACCACCAAGTAAACAATCAGGATGAGGACGATGGCCCCTAACAGATAATAATCCACAACGACTTTCCCCTTTCTCTATACTTCCCTATTATAAAGATTTGTCGCCATATGTTCAATGGTGGCGTACTTAAATGATAGCTGTATGGGTTTAAAAAACTGTAAAGGGATTTTGGAAGAACAAATCAATGAGTTGCAGCACGTTATTCTAAATAGTCGGCAAGCTTAATGCCGAAATTGAAAACTCCCTTCATGGGAGGATTTGAAGTTTTTTAAATGGAACCATTCTGTTAGCTTTTGTTTTGCCTGATACACAACCGGTTTCGAAGTCTGAAGAAAGATCTGGCGGATTTAACAGTGAAAACTAGAAGTGGCACGTGAATAGTGACCAGTTGTCTGGTTTGACCTTCACAATCACCAACCTTGGCACTTTCCGAACTAAATTCCATTCAGTATGACATTCGATCATCAAATTGTCGACGGTGCATATGGTGGAGGATTTTGACAATCATGGATAAATGTATGGAATCACCTTAACTTTTAGTCCTCTGATAGACTAGTAATAAGAGATCAACGAGATGTGACATTAGCTATCGCTAATCTCAAGTTAACTTTTTTGATAACTTTACCGTATAGCATTTAAAGAATTCCGAAGTAATATCTAGCAAAGTTACTCTCGACAATGATAAAATGAATAGCGTTGTAAAGGGGGAGCTCAAATGGATAAAACGGTTTGGCATTTCATCAATTCAGGAAAATGTAGTGCTTCGTTCAATATGGCGCTCGATGAGGCATTGCTCGAGTGGCATAGTAAAGGAGAAATCGGTCCCGTCCTACGTTTTTACGAATGGGAGCCGGCGACGCTGTCGATCGGCTATTTCCAAAGTGTCGAAAGAGAAATCGATATGGATGCGGTCAATCGTCACGGACTTGGTTTCGTAAGACGTCCGACGGGAGGCAGAGGTGTTCTCCATGAGCACGAACTTACATATAGCGTAATTGTCAGTGAAGAATACCCAGATATGCCGGAAACGGTGACGGAAGCGTATCGGGTGATTTCAGGCGGGGTGCTTGAGGGGTTCCGCAATCTCGGACTCGATGCCCGTTTTTCGGTTCCAGAAACGCGGGAGCAGAACGCCGAACTGAGAACACCGAAGAGTGGTGTCTGTTTTGACGCACCAAGCTGGTATGAACTTGTCGTCGAAGGGAAGAAAATCGCGGGCAGTGCGCAAACCAGGCAAAAAGGTGTGATATTACAACATGGAGCAATCCTTTTGAGTCTTGATGAGGATAAGCTTGTTTCTTTATTCAAATTCAAATCGGAAAAGTTGCGTGAGCGGGTGCGGTTATCCTTACCGCAAAAAGCGGTGGCGATTGACAGGTTAGCCAATCGGGCAGTATCTGTTGAAGAGTGTGCCGAGGCATTTGCGAAAGGTTTTGAAAAAGCGCTCGATATACAACTGGAGCCGTTGGAATTGACAGAGCAGCAACTCGAAATGGTCAAGGAAATCGAGCGGGTAAAATACGCTAATGACGAGTGGACTTTTAGAAAATGATTGCTATTACTTTGGTCCCGATTTTAGAAATAACCTGACCTTAAACGGCGTGGATATTACATTTGGTTAAATATGTGAAAAACATTTTATTGAACCAAGTTTCAATATGTAGTAGATTAGGGAATATGACTAACACAACATGTTGTGTTAGATTAAAAATTCCCAGAAGGAGAGATGCGTGAATGGTGATTGTTTCCAAGCATCAGGAACCAATTCTGGACAAGGCACAATTGAATGCGGATATCGCAAAATTTCCACAAGTGCATCCAATTACAGAAGAGATGAAAATCGAGCATAGCGGAGTATCCAGACTCGTTATGATCGATCGGTATTCGTTCAAGGATACAGAAAAGAAAACATTGAAGGTCGGGGATTTTGTCGTTTTGACGGTGAAAGAAGATCCGAAGTTTCCAGCACGTGGACTTGGGTTTATCACTGCGCTGGATGAAAAGAACGGCAAAGCGGATATTTGGATTGAAAAAGAGTTCCGCTCCGCCATCGACAGCCCGGAAGCTCAGGAGAAAGGCATTATCACAAGACCGATTGATGTCATTGAGAAGCCGCTTGAAGTCTTTTACGAGCAAATCGCGAAACGGAATGCGACTGGACTTGCATCCGTCGAAACGACTGAGGAACAGCGGAAAACCTCGTTCGACAAGTTCTATGGTCAGCTGTCGAATTTGAACTTCATACCGGCGGGGCGGGTACTGTACGGCGCCGGATCAGACACAGAAGTGACTTTCTTCAACTGTTACGTCATGCCATTCGTGGCGGATTCCCGTGAAGGTATTTCCGATCACCGCAAACAAGTGATGGAGATTATGAGTCGTGGCGGCGGTGTAGGAACGAACGGTTCCACGCTACGCCCGCGTAATACACTCGCACGAGGCGTCAACGGTAAATCGTCCGGCTCGGTATCATGGCTTGACGACATTGCGAAATTGACACATCTTGTCGAACAAGGTGGATCAAGACGTGGAGCCCAGATGATTATGTTAGCGGACTGGCACCCTGATATTTGCGAATTCATCATCTCAAAAATGCAGAATCCACGGATTCTACGATATCTTCTTGAGCATACGGAAGACGAGACAATCAAGAAGCTCGCAAATGATAAACTGAAATTCAAAGCGCTCACTCCACAAGAGGAAGCGATGTACCAAGGGATTCTCAATTATCGGACAATCCCGGGTATGGGCGGATTCAACGAAGCGATCATGAGAGACGCTGAAACGAAATTGCGCGATGGTGGGACTTATTCGGTACATAATCCGGAATTCCTCACAGGCGCCAATATTTCCGTGACACTAACGGATGATTTCATGAAAGCCGTTGAACAGAATGCAGAATATGAACTCCGTTTCCCGGCAGTTGAAAAATATTCACCGGAAGAAATGGCGACGTACAATGCAGAATGGCATAAAGTCGGCGATGTCCGCGAATGGGAAAGACTTGGGTATGATGTACGCGTCTATCGGACAATCAAAGCCCGTGCACTATGGGATCTTATTAACATTTGTGCAACCTATTCCGCGGAACCAGGAATTTTCTTTATTGACAATGCAAACAATGAAACGAACGCCAAAGCTTATGGACAGCAAGTCGTAGCGACTAACCCGTGTGGGGAACAGCCTCTTGCTCCTTACAGTGTCTGTAATTTAGCTGCCGTTAACCTTGCTGAATTTGCCGACAAGGAAACGAAAACGGTAAACTACGAAAAATTGAAAGAAACCGTTCGTATCGGTGTCCGCATGCAGGATAACGTCATCGATGCGACACCTTATTTCCTCGAAGAAAACAAAGTACAAGCACTTGGAGAACGCCGTGTCGGACTTGGTGTCATGGGTCTTGCCGACCTGTTGATCTATTGTGAAAAAGAATATGGCTCAGTAGAAGGCAACGCACTTGTCGATAAAGTGTTCGAGACGATTGCAACGTCTGCGTACCGTGAATCCGTCGAGCTTGCGAAAGAGAAAGGGAGCTTCCCATTCCTTATCGGCAAAACGGATGAAGAAACAGAAGCACTACGTAATGCGTTCGTTAATACAGGCTTTATGAAAAAAATGCCGGAAGATATCCGTCAATCCATTTTGGAATACGGTATCCGGAATTCGCACCTACTAACTGTTGCTCCAACGGGATCCACAGGAACAATGGTAGGGGTTTCCACTGGGTTAGAACCATATTTCTCCTTTACTTATTACCGGAGTGGACGTCTCGGGAAATTCATTGAGGTGAAAGCGGGCATCGTTGAGGAGTATTTGGAGCGTCACCCTGAAGCGGATCCGGACAATCTGCCGGAATGGTTTATCTCTTCGATGAGTCTGGCGCCTGAAGCGCATGCGGATGTACAATGTATCATCCAGCGCTGGATTGACAGTTCGATTTCGAAGACGGTCAACGCACCGCGTGGTTATTCGGTCGAGCAGGTTGAAAGCGTTTATGAGCGTCTGTACAAGGGCGGAGCAAAGGGTGGCACGGTCTATGTCGATGGCAGCCGTGATTCGCAAGTATTGACGCTGAAAGCGGAAGAGAACAACATGGATGCGGACATAGCTGAAGAAGTGGTTACAGAACAGCCTAAAATCGTACTTGTGAATACTGTTCACGATTTACGGTCAACCAACGTCACAATAGGTTCGGAAGTCGGAGATACATGCCCGGTTTGTAGACAGGGAACAGTCGAAGAAATGGGCGGCTGCAATACATGCACGAATTGCAACGCGCAATTGAAATGTGGATTATAAACAAACGTAAAACGGAAGGCGCCTTATCGGCGCCTTCCGTTTTTATTAATTCACAGGAACCGTTTCGGTCGCTGTTTCCGTATCCTTTACAACATCCAATGCTTCGGCGCCATGTATCTCAACTTCCAACAGTTTTTCAAATGACGCAATTGCCACTTCCACTTGCTTATCATCAGGTTCCTTCGTTGTGATAAGCTGGAGCCATAGTCCGGGATAGCCCAAGTATTTCAGCACAGGGACATTCCTGAGGGAGTTAGTCAGTTGCAACACTTCGAACGAAACACCCAGTACGACAGGGATGAGTAGAATCCGGTTTACAATCCGCAACCAGAATGGATCTGTCGGCACCAGGAAATAGATGAACATGCCGACGATGACCGTGAACAGGATGAAACTGCTACCGCAGCGGTAGTGAAGTCTAGACTGTGCTTGAACGTTTTCAACAGTCATCGGCAACCCGTTTTCGTATGCATTGATGACCTTATGCTCGGCCCCGTGATATTGAAAGACCCTTTTAATGAGCGGAGTCATTGATATAAGCGAAATATAGGTTAGTAACAAAATCAGTTTGAATAGGCTTTCGAGTAAAATTTGTGCCGTTTTTCCAGGAGCGACGGGATGCAGTGCTCCCGCGAGGAAAACAGGAACAAGGGTGAAAACGAACTTACCGAATAGGAAAGAAAGGACACCGACCGCGGCGACTCCCAGTACCATAGCCAGCTTGGACGGTTCTTCAGCCTCCTGCTTCGCTTCTTCCCCCGGCTCCACATCATAGCGTTCGCTTGAGAATGTTAAATGACGAGATCCAATACCCGCCGACTCGATTAAAGCGACGATCCCTCGGACGAAGGGAATCTTTTTCAATTTCATCATTGTTGGATTCTTTTCTTTTGGAAGATGAAAATAATCGATTGAATCATCTTTCCGTCTAATCGCTGTGACGGTATGTTCTTTTCCGCCGAACATGACCCCTTCGACAAGCGCTTGCCCTCCATAAGTGGGAGGATGTTGTCCTTTTCCCATATAATTTACCCACACTTTCTTTCATATCAGCTAAAGCCTATATCTTATTGTACTAAAAAACAGCAATCCACTCCACTATGATGTTTAAAATGTTTAGATCCTCCCGACACTTTGTGAAGGAGGGATCACTATGTACAACAAAACTTTATTTTGGACCACGTTTTATAGCGCACTATTCTCAATACTAACGCTAAAGTTTTTTCATATGTTCAGTTTCATTAAATGGTCACCTGTCGGTTGGGCAGACAAATGGCAATTATTCGCTACGGTGCATTTTACATTCAAATGGGTGCTTTTTTTTATTGTACTGGCGTTGCTATTCGCGATTCTTTATATTGCCGTTTCATTTACATCATCCATCCCGCCATCTGTCACAGCGCTCCTCATCGGAATCATAGTTGTTTTTGCGATTGAGTGGACGATCAGTTCACCGGAAACACCGACTGCCGCTATCAAATCTGTTTCAATACCTTTTTTTGCTATGATAGCGATAGTCTTTCGATTTATCACTGGGACGGCTGTTTACATGAAGAAACTTTCGGACGAAAACACGAAATGAGTTGCGACAATGGTCTGATATGATAAAATAGGAAAGAAAACGGTGAGGGGAAGGGTGCGGCGGTGAAGTTACTTATTTTGAACGGCCCTAATTTAAACAGACTCGGCAAAAGGGAACCGGGAATTTATGGCGCTGAAACGTTGGAGGATCTTGAACGGAAACTGGATGATTTTGCGTTGCAGCATAGTGCGGAACTTACTTTTTTTCAATCCAATCTAGAAGGCGCGTTGATCGACAAGATCCATGAAGCGGGAGATGACGGACTTGATGGGATCATCTTCAATCCGGGGGCATTTACGCATTACAGTATTGCATTGCGCGATGCGGTCGCATCTGTGGACGTCCCTGTCATAGAAGTCCATATTTCAAACATACATAGCAGGGAAGCCTTCAGACAGACGTCGGTCATCGCACCGGTTTGCATCGGTCAGTTGTCCGGATTCGGAACAGATGGCTATGCACTAGCCCTCCAAGCTTTCCTTTTCCGCGGAGAAGGGGTATGAAAATATGAAACTGGAAAAACTGCGTAAATTGTTGACGGAACAAGAAATCGATGCACTCCTTGTCACAAACCCGTTCAACCGTCGTTATATGACAGGGTTTACAGGTACGGCAGGCCTAGCGCTCATATCATCCGATGATGCCGTATTCATCACGGATTTTCGCTATACAGAACAGGCGGAAAAAGAAATTGATGGGTTCCGTATCGTTAAACATACGAAAACAATCATAGAGGAAGTTGCTGAACAGGCGAAAAGCATGAAACTCAAAACAATCGGCTTCGAAAAAGACGACATGACTTATGGTCAGTATGAACTTTATCAAGCAAAATTGATAGCGGAACTGAAGCCGGTATCTGGTATTGTGGAGAAATTACGCTTAGTGAAAACGGGAGCAGAGTTGGCTGTTTTGAAACAGGCGGCTAAAATTGCAGATGATGCATTCGCGCATATTTGCACATTCATCAAACCCGGCATCACTGAATTGGCAGTCTCGAACGAACTTGAGCTGTTCATGCGTAGCCAAGGTGCAACGTCTTCTTCATTCTCCAGCATCGTCGCATCGGGTATACGCGGAGCCCTTCCACACGGCGTTGCGTCCGATAAGGTGATCGAAACGGGTGATCTTGTCACACTCGATTTTGGTGCATTGTACAAGGGATATATCTCCGATATTACCCGCACAGTCGCTGTCGGAAGACCATCCGCTAAGCTAAAAGAAATTTACAACGTGACACTGGCAGCTCAAGAACTTGCTTTAAGTGAGATCAAACCGGGTATGACAGGAAAAGAAGCAGATGCCATTGCCCGTGATTACATCACTTCGAAGGGCTATGGCGAGGCTTTTGGGCATTCCACGGGACATGGAATCGGGCTGGAAGTCCATGAAGGACCGGCACTTTCATTCCGCTCAGAAACTGTACTTGAGCCAAACATGGTCGTCACGGTTGAACCCGGGATCTATCTTCCGGGAGTCGGCGGTGTGCGAATTGAGGACGATATCATCATGACTGAAACTGGCAATGAGCGTCTGACGCATTCGCCAAAGGAACTTATCATTTTATAATCTACTATTAATTGGAGGAATCATCATGATTTCAGTAAACGAATTTAAAACAGGCCTAACAATCGAAGTTGACGGTGACATATGGCGTGTCATGGATTTCCAACATGTCAAACCGGGTAAAGGTGCAGCGTTTGTCCGTTCGAAACTACGTAACCTACGTTCAGGCAACGTAAACGAAAAAACGTTCCGTGCAGGAGAGAAAGTCGCAAAAGCGCAAATTGACAACCGTCGCATGCAATACCTATATGCAAATGGGGACGATCATGTATTCATGGATAATGAATCCTATGAACAGATTGAACTTTCAGCAAAACAGATTGAAGAAGAATTGATGTATCTAAAAGAAAATATGGAAGTCCATATCATGAAATACGGCGAGGAAGTGCTAGGCGTGGAATTGCCAGTGACAGTTACGCTCGAAGTTGCAGAAACGGAGCCGGGCATCAAAGGCGACACGGCAAGCGGCGGATCTAAACCTGCTAAAATGGAAACAGGCCTCGTTGTACAGGTACCATTCTTTGTCAACACGGGTGATAAACTGATTATCAATACTGATGAAGGCGAATACGTTTCAAGGGCATAATCTGAAACAGAGAGTGCGAATTGACGGGCTTTTTCCGTCGTATCATACCTTTTACCATTTATCATCTTGAGTTATAAAAACACCTTACCACCGGAAATCGGTTGGTAAGGTGTTTTTTTTATGCCATAGAACTCACCCTTTGTTTCGTTCTACATGAGGAGTATTGTACATAGGATATTGCAATGGGGGGAGTACCTGATGGAATTGACTGATTTACTGCGCATAGCCGGTATCGGGCTTGTTATCGGTTTGCTACATGTATTCTTCGAACAGACAGGCAAAAAGGAGTTTTCGTTTTTCCTGTTTTTTATCGCTTATATTTATATCACTGCCGAAATGCTCCGATTCCTTAAGATTTTCTTCACGGAAATCGCTGAATTTTTTCAATGGTTGTCGATGACGGTCTAATGTCTACGTTACTTCAAATTATTGTCGTTTTTCTCATCCTCCTCATCATTACATTTGCGGTTCCGAAATTGCAGCCACTTTTGTATGCAAGCATTTTTTTCATGGTATTATTCCAACTGCTAAGCGTAATCGTGTTTCCATTCGGAAAACGGATTGCCAAACTATTCGAACCGTTGCCGGATCCATTTGCAAAACTATTGATCGGCAGTGCTATTCTTTTTTATGTATCTGAATTGATTGCTAAGCACATCGAGGAGGCAGGTTATGCATCGCTGGCTGCAATGTCCCATTTCGCAGTGAAGATTGCCATTCTGACATTGTGGCTCCAACAAACGGCCGTATTGATTGAAATTTTATCCTCACTCATTACAAAATGATCGGATGGAACACCTATGCTCCCTTTTATTGAAACCATTCTCGGAACGGTATTATCCAGTTTTGTCGTTGTCATCATCGCGACTTTTTTGGCATTGCTAATCGATTTCCTTTTCCCTTCTTTTTCAAAATGGACGAGGATGATGTTAATTTTCATAGTCATCACGGTCGTCTTACAACCCGCTTTTGCACATTTAACACTGATTCGAGATATTGCACACAATATTTCAATGATGTTCATCTCCATCTATCCGATTTTGACTGCGAGTATGATTGCAGCGGGCGGTGCATTCAGTATGTTGAACTTTCAGCCAGCCATGTTGCTTTTCGCAAACGGAGCCATCGTTTTGGCGGAACGCTTTCTGATTCCGCTTTTATCGGCCGCAATCGTTTTTGATTTGGTGACACGGATTCTTCCTTCTGTTCCGTTTACAAAAATGGCGGACTTGATTAGGACGGGCCTTCTCGGGACAATCTCCGCGGTCGTTGCCGCCTATTCCATTTTCATCACAGTAGGTGGCACGATGTCTTGGGCCCTTTCCGGCTTTGCAAGTGAGCCAATCAAAGAATTGATCCGTCAAAATGTACCCATGATCGGCTCATTTATGACGGATAGTATGGGCACATTTGGGCGTTATTCGTCCGGCGTCAGTATTTTTGCGGGTGGTTGGCTCATCTCGACCATTTGGACGGTTGCGCTCGTCCCTTCCCTTAATACGTTACTTACAGCCTTCTTCTATAGATGGACAGCCGCTCTAATCGAACCGTTCGCAAATGATGATATTACGGGAATCATGGACGATATCGGTAAAACACTCTTCGTCCTATGTGCGGTTTCGTTTTTAATCGCTTTTGCATTTATCTATACAGCACTGTTTTCAATCATAATCATAAAGCTGATTTCGACGATGAAATGAGGGTTGCGTATGGAATCTTTTTAATAGGGATCGTGCTCATCGTTCTGTTGGCATCCACGATGTTGTTGCTTTTTCCCGATGCATCAGAGGGTCATTTATTGCCTCTAATAAAGCTTGCAATTGGAATTTGGATCATCAAGTCCATTTACGAACTTTTTGGTCATACACTCTTTTGAAATTGCATAATATGAATCATTGAAGACAGGTCATATAACCGGTTCAATGAACGGAAATGGTGATGATATGCAAAAGCCAAAAAGGAAAATTCATATGATCCTTCTCGGGACAATTACCATTATGGTCATCATTTTCATCAATTCCAGTCTTGGCGGAATCGCAGGAGAGAAGGGGGAGAAGGAGGAGAACGGTGAGTTTGTAGCACTGGAAGAAGCACTGATGAAAATCGAGGGAATCGGGGAAGTTACGTTATACTTCCACTACGAAAACGGAGAAGCATCCAATCCGCTGTCCGATTACTTTTCATTGTCCACTTCTTCAGCAAAGAAAGGAAATGAACTGCAAGGCGTTCTTGTCATTGCTGAGAGCGCGGAAAATCTTGAGATTAAAAGTAAACTATCAAGAATTCTGTCAACTGTTCTCCAGTTGCCCGAACATCGTATCGTCGTTGAAATAAAGAATAGGGGGAATACAGATGAAAACGAATAAGCGTACAGTCTGGTTTTTAACATTACTCAGCCTCGTTGCAGTCATCTCCATCTATTACATGAAGGAAAAAGCACCCATGAACTTTGATGGTATCAATATTTTCAAGGACTCGCCGGAGTCCATACAGTTGACAGAAAAAGTGGGGGAGGCCGATAACACAAAACCTGTTTTTGCAGAATCAATTCTTTTTGAGGAAATGCGCATGCAAGTCCGAAACGAGCGGAGTCAGCTGAAAGAGCAACTCACATCAAAAATGTATTCGGCCGACCACACTGCTGAAGAAAAGAACACGGCATTCGATGAAATGGAGCGTTTGACAAAACTCGATTCGGCCGAAGCACTTATGGAATTGCAGATAAAAGCATTGGGGTATCCAGAGGCCTTCGTACGGACGGAGGATGGGACCGTAAAAGTGACCGTGTTAGCAACGGAAGGCCATTCGAGGGAATTGGCAGATGAAATTGCACATTATGTCAAGATGAATTGGGAAGACGCGCAAGTTGTAAATGTCGATTTCACAGGCGGTACAGAATAAGCAACAAATTGAATTCAAACCTCTAAATCGAAGGCCCTTAATGGGTCTTTTTCTTTTTTAATGATGGTTTTTCACACAAATTATGATTATCTATTTCATTATGGGATGAAAACGTCTAAAATGAATTAGAGTCTAATCATAAATAAGTCAGGAGAATCGATCATGTTAAAAATTCAAGAAATCCGTGAAATAATTAAACTCATTGATCAATCTTCAATCGAAAAATTCAGTCTTCAATCAGAAGGCGTGAAAATTGAATTGAAAAAAGGGAATGGACAGCAAGTTGGTGTAACTCCAATTGCAGTAACGGCACCTGTCGTTCATCAGGAATCTGCAGTAGCGCAGCCGACAGTAGTGGAGGTAGCACAACAACCTACCCCTCTAGCCGAAGCTCCAGCGGTGCAGGTAGTAGAACCACAAGCAGCAGACCCGTCCTTGAGTACTATCACATCTCCAATGGTAGGGACGTTCTACGCCGCATCATCACCTGATATCCCTGCATATGTGCAAACTGGCGATAAAGTGAAGCCGGAATCCGTTGTATGCATCGTCGAAGCGATGAAACTTTTCAACGAAATCGAAGCGGAAGTTTCAGGAGAGATCGTCGAGATCCTTGTAAAAGATGGACAACTCGTTGAATTCGGACAGCCTCTCTTCCTTGTCAAAGCAAATTGAGGAGGGATACAATATGAAAAAAGTGTTGATTGCAAACCGTGGTGAAATTGCGGTACGTATCATAAGAGCATGTAAAGAATTAGATATTAAAACGGTCGCTGTCTATTCCGAGGCAGACCGGGAAGCGCTCCATGTCGAACTTGCCGACGAAGCTTACTGTATTGGACCCCGGTTATCGAAAGATAGCTATCTTAACTTCTCCAATATCATCAGCGTCGCGAAACTGACGGGCTGTGATGGTATTCACCCTGGCTATGGTTTCCTTGCTGAAAACGAAAGCTTTGCGGAGCTGTGTGAAGAAGTCAATATTGAATTCATCGGTCCGACTGCCGAAGCGATATCACGAATGGGAACAAAAGATGTGGCCCGTGAAACAATGAAAAAAGCGGGCGTGCCGATTGTTCCTGGATCGAGCGGAATCGTTGCGGATGAGCAGGAAGCGCTGCAAATCGCAGAGGAAATCGGTTTTCCGGTAATCATCAAAGCGACTGCCGGCGGTGGTGGGAAAGGGATCCGTGTTGCAAAAGACCCGGATGAACTAATCAACGGGATTAAGATCACGCAAAAAGAAGCGGCTGCCGCGTTCGGCAATCCAGGCGTTTACCTCGAAAAGTTCATCGAAGTATTCCGTCATGTAGAAGTGCAAGTGCTAGCCGATAAATATGGAAACACAATCCATCTCGGAGAGCGCGACTGCTCCATTCAACGCAGAATGCAGAAGCTTGTTGAAGAAGCACCTTCACCGGCGTTGACTCCCGAACTTCGTCATTGAAATGGGGGAGGCTGCAGTTAAGGCGGCTCAGGCCGTCAATTACCGTGGTGCCGGAACAGTGGAATTCATTTTCGATCATATTAACAAAAAGTTCTACTTCATGGAAATGAACACCCGTATTCAAGTGGAACATCCTGTTACGGAAATGATAACAGGCATCGATTTGATCCAGCAGCAATTGAAAGTCGCTGCAGGAGAGAAGCTTGCCTATAACCAAGAAGATATCAAAGTCGATGGTTGGTCGATCGAATGCCGCATCAACGCAGAAAACCCGTCGAAAAACTTCATGCCGTCTCCTGGGACTGTCACGATGTACTTGCCGCCCGGCGGATTCGGTGTCCGTGTGGATTCGGCCATGTACCCGGGCTATACAATTCCACCTTTTTACGATTCAATGGTCGCAAAGCTAATTGTCCACGCGGATACACGAGAAGAAGCGGTGAACCGGATGAAGCGTGCGCTTGGTGAATTTATTATTGAAGGCGTTGAAACGACTGTTCCTTTCCATTTGAATCTGATGGATAATGATGTATTCAAGTCGGGGGATTTCGATACGAAGTTTCTTGAAAGATACAATGTTATGGACTGACAAGGAGGAGATTGGGAATGCCAGATAAGACAATTCCATCATTTGTTGGAATGGCACCCTCAGGAGATGTTGAGCTTGGACGTGTCCAGCTTGCTCCTGAAGTTCTTGAAGTGATTATCGGCATCGCAACCAACGAAGTGAATGGTGTTGCACATACCCAAGGGAATTTTGCGACAGGAGTTGCAGAGAAATTCGGAAAAGTTGTGCATGGTAAAGGGGTCAAAACGGAATGGTCTGAAGATGGCTTAACGATTGACGTCTTTTGCCTCGTTGAAAATGGTTATCCTGTGCCAGACGTAGCTAGAGAAATCCAAAAACAGATTCGTCATGCCGTTTTCCATATGACATCTCTGGAAACAAAAGAAGTTAACGTTCATATTACAGGGATCCAATTCGAAGAGGAAACGGTATGATCGGAAAGCATCGTCCATTTGGATGATGCTTTTCAACTTGTCTTGCTGTATTCAAGTACCCTGTTTGTGCTATGATAAAACCTTAGAGATCCGGCAGTGGAGGAGAAGAATGAATGAAACGACGAGAAGCACGTGAAAAGGCGGTACAGACCCTTTTTCAGCTTGATAATACAGAACTGACAGTAGACGAAGCAATCGGGTATATTACAGAAGAACCAACGAACCGGTTCTACGAAAAACTTGTGCGGGGAACTGTACAGAACAAGGAAGAAATTGATGAAATCCTAGTTGGGAAATTGGAAAATTGGTCTCTGGACCGTCTGCCGAAAATTGAACGAACTGTTCTACGGCTTGCAGTCTGTGAGCTTTTGTTCAATGAAGATGTTCCGCATCGGGTTGTCCTTAACGAGGCAATTGAACTGTGTAAAACATTCGGGGATGAAAAGTCAGGCCGTTTTGTCAATGGTGTACTGTCAAAATTCGATGAAAATAATGGGAGTAGTTTGGAGGAATTAGAATGACTGGAAAACTAATCGATGGAGTAGCTATCGGAAAAGAAATTCGCGAGGAAATCAAACAGGAAGTGGATGTGCTGAAGGAACGGGGTTGTCAACCGGGCCTTGCGGTAATTCTTATAGGTGATGACCAAGCTTCCCGTACGTACGTTAGGAACAAAGAGAAGTCGAGTATTGCGGCAGGTATGAAATCCGTGCTGATAGAACTTCCGGAAACGATTTCCGAAGAGGAACTACTCAACCATGTAACAAATTTGAACCAGGATGATTCGATTCACGGCATACTTGTCCAGTTGCCATTACCAAAGCATATCGATGAAAATCTTGTAATCCAAGCCATTGATCCGGTAAAAGATGTAGACGGTTTTCATCCTATCAACGTAGGGAAGATGATCATCGGCCAACGGGCCTTTCTATCCTGCACGCCTTACGGCATCATCAAGCTCTTAGAACGGACAGGCACTGAGGTCCGAGGCAAACACGCTGTCATCGTCGGACGTAGCAACATCGTCGGAAAACCGATGGGCCAGCTATTATTGCAACGCGATGCGACGGTCACTTATTGCCACTCCAAAACAGAGGATTTAGAAGCCTTTACAAAGCAAGCGGATATCCTGATCGTAGCAATTGGAAAAGCTAAATTCATCACAGCCGATCATGTGAAAGACGGCGCTGTTGTCATCGATGTCGGCATGAATCGGGATGAAAACGGGAAACTATGCGGTGATGTCGATTTTGAATCAGCGAAGGAAAAGGCTTCTGCCATTACACCTGTTCCAGGCGGTGTCGGCCCAATGACAATCACAATGCTGTTGAAAAATACACTCCACAGTGCAAAGCAAGCTGCCGGCGAAGGAAAATGAATACTCAACTAATACGTTAATGGACGGACGCTGTTTTTCATTAGAAAGACAGCGTCTCTATACGTCATGAATCGGGAGGTGGGACTAATGAGTGGAAATCCGTATTTGTCAGTACAAGCATTAACAAAATATATTAAACGCAAATTTGATGCTGACCCTCATTTACGTAATGTCTATGTAAAGGGAGAACTATCAAATGTCAAAATGCATCCGAGCGGTCATATCTATTTCACATTGAAGGATGACAAGAGCCGTATCCAGGCGGCGATGTTCCGTTCGAGTGCATCGGCATTGAAATTCAGGCCTGAAAACGGCATGAACGTTCTCATAACAGGAGACGTGACCGTTTACGAAGCAAATGGCAGTTACCAATTATACGCCCAATCCATGCAACCGGATGGCATCGGGGCGCTTTACCTCGCCTTTGAGCAAATGAAAGAAAGTCTTGCGAAAGAGGGGCTCTTTGAAGCACGCTGGAAAAGTCCGTTACCGGCATTCCCTCAAAAAGTGGGTGTTGTGACTGCCCAATCTGGAGCTGCCATCCAAGATATCTGTTCAACAATCGAAAGGCGTTACCCCCTTGCAGAAATCCTCTTATTTCCAGCAGTTGTACAAGGACCGCAGGCAGCCCCTTCGATTATCAAGTCTATCGAACGTGCACAAGCATTCGGCTCGATTGATGTCCTAATCGTAGGTCGCGGAGGAGGGTCAATCGAGGATTTATGGGCGTTTAACGAAGAATCGGTCGCACGTGCCATATTCTCGTGCCGCATACCGATCATTAGTGCAGTCGGTCATGAAACGGATACGACCATTGCCGACTATGTCTCAGATAGAAGGGCACCCACCCCGACAGCGGCTGCCGAAATGGCCGTGCCGACACGTGAAGAGTTGTATGAAAGGGTATTGGATCGAAAGCGTTCCATTTACAATTCCCTATCCAACCAAATCAAAAACGAACGGAAAAGGCTTACATCTTTGCAAACCTCCTATCCGCTTCAATTCCCTGAACGATTATATCGTCCATTTACTGAACGCATCGTCGGACTGGAGAGAAGGCTGATGCGCAGCGGACAAGATATCACGATGCGCAGGCAATCTGAAGTCAATCGGTTAAGCGGCATACTGGCCTCCTTTTCTCCCGAACAGCGTATCCGGGAAAGCCATCGGACTTTGACCGTCTGGAAAGACAGACTTAGACGCGCTACCAATCAGGATATTCATCTGAAACGTACTCGGTTTCAGTCTTCCGTACGTATGTTGAAAGCGCTCAACCCGCTGGATGTGATGGAACGCGGCTATTCAATCATTTATCTGAACGGCGAACTGACGAATTCCATTACTAAAATGGAAATCGGAGAAACAATTCAGGTTAGGATGCAAGACGGCACAGCTACAGCGAAAGTTCAATCGATCACCACAAGTGATGGGGAGGAAATTTAATTGGAAAAAGAACAGATCCGCTTTGAAGAAGCGATACTGAAATTGGAAGGAATCGTCCAAAAATTGGAGACTGGCGATGTCCCATTGGAAGATGCGATTTCGTTATATAAAGAAGGAATGGAACTTTCCGCGTTTTGTCACGGTAAGCTGCAAGATGCAGAGAAGCAATTGATTTCCATAATCGATGAAGACGGCAACAAAGCACCTTTTGACCCGGCGAAAGGAGCGGATTCGGATGCATGAAACATTGCACCAATTCATGTCGGCTAAACTTCCTGAAATTGATAAACATATGAACCATTTGCTTGCAGCCACCGATGTCTCTGCAACATTAAAGGACTCGATGACATATTCAATCAACGCAGGTGGAAAGCGCATCCGGCCTTTACTGGTCCTTGCAACGCTCGATGATCTCGGTGTCGAAACCGAGGATGCATTGTCGGTCGCATGTGCGGTTGAACTGATCCATACATACTCCCTGATCCATGATGATCTGCCTTGCATGGATGATGATGACTTTAGACGTGGCAAACCGACCAATCACAAAGTGTACGGGGAAGCCGTTGCAGTCCTAGCGGGTGATGCACTGCAGGCCCTTGCTTTCGATTGCCTGACCTCCCTTCGGGAAACGCCGGCAACCGAAGCGATACAAATACTTCGTATGTTGGCACAAGCCTCCGGTGCTCAAGGGATGGTTGGTGGACAAATGCTTGACATTGAAGGAGAAGCGAAGCAGCTATCCTTAACAGAACTCGAGACGGTCCATATTCATAAAACGGGCGCACTACTTGCATTCTGTATTGAGTCTGCTGCTATACTTGCCGGCCTTTCAAAGGAAAAAAAGGAACAGTTAAAAGAATACGCATGGAATATTGGTCTCGCCTTTCAAATTAAAGACGATATTTTAGATGTCACAGCTACGACGGAAGAACTCGGAAAGACTGCCGGAAGTGACATGCTCAGCGAGAAGTCGACATACCCTTCAATTCTAGGGCTTGGCGGGGCGGAGGAGCGACTGGCGGCACATCACCAACGTGCTAAAGATGCTCTTGGGTTTTTAGGCATGGGGGACGAGTCACTTCTCGGTTTATTCGCTGATTATATCGTCAACCGGAAATCATAAAAGGAACGTATCGGTTGTGCTGGACGTCCTTCTTGATATAATGTACTAAGCGTAGAACAACCGTGGCAATCAACTGAAGAAGGTGAGTGATGATGATGGATCTCACGAAAATAACCAGTCCATCTTTTATTAAGAAACTTGATAAGGAACAGATGCAGGGACTTGCCGAAGAAATCAGGGCGTTCCTCATTGAAAAGTTGTCTGTGACAGGCGGCCATATCGGACCGAATCTCGGTGTTGTTGAACTGACAATCGCTTTACACCGCTTTTTTGACAGTCCGGATGACAAAATCATTTGGGATGTCGGACATCAGGCATATGTTCATAAAATATTGACGGGGCGTGCCGGTGATTTCGATTCGCTTAGAAAATACAAAGGGCTATGTGGGTTCCCAAAAATGATCGAAAGTGAACACGATGTCTGGGAAACGGGACATAGTTCAACTTCCTTATCTGCCGCTATGGGGATGGCGGCAGCAAGGGATGTGAAAGGCGATTCGAATCATGTGATCCCGGTCATCGGCGACGGTGCGTTGACAGGCGGCATGGCGCTCGAGGCGTTGAATCATATCGGCCACAACGGAACGGACATGATTGTCATTTTGAACGACAATGAGATGTCGATTGCACCCAATGTTGGGGCACTTCACGCCGTTCTAGGTAAATTGAGAACTGCTGGTAAATACAATAATGCTAAAGAAGAACTCGAATACATTTTGAAAAAGATTCCAGCAATCGGTGGAAAAGTGGCCGCCGCGGCAGAACGTGTTAAAGATAGTTTGAAGTATCTGCTTGTCACAGGTGTTTTCTTCGAAGAGCTTGGATTTACTTACCTCGGCCCAATTGACGGTCACGATTTCAATGACTTGGAACGGAACCTCCAATATGCGAAAAAAGTGGGGGGACCGGTTCTGCTTCATGTGATAACGAAAAAAGGTAAAGGATACCGGCCTGCCGAAGATGATAAAATAGGTACATGGCACGGTACAGGCCCGTACAAAATCGAAACGGGTGATTTCGTCAAAACGGTTACGACAGCACCTTCATGGAGCGGAATGGTGGCAGAGACGGTTCGAAATCTTGCCCGTCAAGATCATCGTATTGTCGCAATTACTCCAGCGATGGCTGTCGGCTCGAAACTTGAATCATTTGCCGCAGAATTCCCGAATCGTTTCTTTGATGTCGGCATCGCCGAGCAGCATGCGGCAACAATGGCAGCCGGAATGGCCACTCAAGGCATGAAACCGTTCCTTGTCATTTATTCGACATTCCTGCAACGCGCATATGATCAGGTGCTTCATGATATATCAAGACAGAACTTGAATGTGTTCATCGGTATCGACCGGGCAGGACTTGTAGGTGCAGACGGGGAAACCCATCAAGGTGTTTTTGATATCGCATTCTTGAGGTCGATGCCCAATCTAGTCATCATGATGCCGAAAGACGAAAATGAAGGTCAGCATATGGTTAAAACAGCCATCGACTATAATGAAGGACCGATTGCGATGCGTTATCCAAGAGGTAACGGCCTTGGCGTCCCGATGGATGAGACGCTACGCACGATACCGATTGGTTCATGGGAAGTGTTGCGTGAAGGCAGTGATGCAGTGATCTTGACATTCGGGACAACAATCCCAATGGCACTTGAAGCTGCTGAAACATTGTCGCAAAAAGGGATTCATGTCAAAGTTGTCAATGCCAGGTTCATCAAACCGCTTGATACCCAAATGCTAGACAAACTATTTGCAGCAGGAATACCGATCCTGACAGTGGAAGAGGCAGTTCTGGCAGGAGGCTTTGGCAGCGCTGTTCTTGAATACGCTAATGATACCGCGCCGATTCCTATACCAATCCAACGCATGGGTATTCCAGACCATTTCATCGAGCATGGAAGCGTGAACGAGCTGATGGCAGAGATCGGTATGACGGCTGGTCATATCGTTGACCTTATGGAAACATTCGTTAGAGCGCAAGCCTCGGAAAGGGAGCAAGTATGACAAATCGTATACCGAAAGAGCGGGTTGATGTCCTGTTAGTCGCGCGTGGTCTAGTTGAAACCAGAGAACAGGCCAAACGTTCAATTATGGCAGGCATTGTCTATTCTGCTGAAACGAGGCTCGATAAACCGGGCGAAAAGATTGCGTCGGATGCACCGTTGATCGTAAAAGGACCCACGCTGAAATATGTTAGCCGAGGCGGCTTGAAACTGGAAAAGGCACTTGAACAGTTTGATGTTGATGTCAGCGGTAAGATTGTACTGGATATCGGCTCATCAACTGGCGGTTTCACCGATTGTGCCCTTCAGAATGGGGCAACTCATTGCTATGCTCTCGATGTCGGATACAATCAGCTTGCCTGGAAAATCCGGCAAGATCCGCGTGTCAGCGTAATGGAGAGAACGAATTTCAGACATGCGACACCGGAACTGTTTACTGCAGGCATTCCGAAATTTGCAACGATTGATGTCTCTTTTATTTCATTGACACTCATTTTGCCGGCTTTAAAAGGAATACTGTCGAAAGGCGGCGACGTCATCGCCCTTGTGAAGCCACAATTTGAGGCGGGAAAAGGGAAAGTTGGGAAAAAAGGCGTCGTGAGGGAAAAAGCGGTCCATCTTGAAGTGTTGAAAAAAATCGCGGATGCATCACTGCAAGAAGGCTTCAGTCTGCGGGGGATTTCGTTTTCACCCGTGACAGGAGGAGAAGGGAATATCGAATTCCTCTTTCACCTGATTTCAGAGGAAAATCCGGTATCAGCATTCGATGAAGACGCTTTCGATGACCTTGTTGAAGCGGCGTACAAAGAATTGCAATAGCGCGCAGTAAATTGCGCGTTTTTCTTGTCCAGTCTTCAATCTTAGTTTTTCCGGGCAAGCCATTTTTATGAAGAGTGGAAAAAGATCTCAATATCGTGTATCGGAGTGATTAGTATGAATAAAGGACATCGGCATATCCGCATTCGGGATATTATTTCAAATTTTGAAATTGAAACGCAAGATCAGCTTGTAGACACATTGAAAGCAGCAGGAGTCGCTGTTACACAGGCAACGGTTTCACGTGATATAAAAGAGATGCATCTTATCAAAGTTCCGCTTCCTGATGGCCGCTATAAATATAGCCTCCCGCAAGTACATAAGTACAACACGGAGGAGAAACTCCATCGTATGATGACGGATGCGTTTGTCAGTATCGATAGCGCAGCCCATTTCATCATTTTAAAAACGTTACCAGGAAATGCGCACGCTGTCGGATCGCTCATCGATAATCTAGGTTGGCATGAAATTCTTGGCACAATTTGTGGAGATGACACATGTTTACTAATTTGCCGGGAAGAATCGCAAACTGTAGAAGTGAAAGAAAAAATACTCGCGATGCTTTGAAAGGGTGACGTCAAGTGTTAAGTGAAATATCCATCAAGAATTTTGCAATCATTGAAGACCTTGATGTTACATTTGATGAAGGTCTTACAGTTTTAACTGGCGAAACCGGTGCAGGTAAATCAATTATCATCGATGCCGTACAACTATTAGCCGGCGGAAGAGGATCAACCGAATTCATCCGTCATGGTGTGAAAAAGGCTGAATTGGAAGGACTGTTCCTATTGGAGGGGCGATCACATCCCGCCATTTCGAAGCTGAAAGAATTGGGGATCGACTCGGATGATGGAACGGTTATTTTACGACGCGATTTGAATTTGAATGGAAAAACAGTTTGCAGGATCAACGGGAAGCTGGTAACCATTGCAGTGTTGAGGGAGATCGGTTCACAATTGATCGATATACACGGACAGCATGAAAATCAGGAATTAATGCTTGAACGGCGACATATTCATTTACTCGATCATTTTGCCGGTGCTGAATTGGCACGTGCCCATGCCAACTACTTGGATTTGTATGAGCAATACCGCAAATTGAAACAGAAACTTGAAACAGCTGACGAAAATGAACAGCAAATCGCCCAACGAATTGACTTGTATTCCTTCCAATTGAAAGAAATCGATGCTGCAGCCCTTGTGATTGGTGAAGAAGAAATGCTTGAACAGGAACAACAGAAACTTCAAAATTTCAACCGTTTATTTGAGCGTTTAAATACTGCCTATGTTTCTATCAGTGGCGATACACATGCACTTGATTGGATAGGTTCTGCAATGAGTGACATGGAAGATGCCGCTTCAGTCGATAAAACACTGGAGCCTCATGCAGAATCGGTTGCCGCAAGTTTTTATACATTACAGGACACTGCCCATGAACTTAAAAGTATTTTAGACGATATGGAATTTGACCCTGATAGGCTTGAAATAGTTGAAAACCGTCTCGCCCTACATACTTCACTGAGAAGAAAATATGGTAAAACAATCGAGGATATTTTACTTTATCGTGATAAAATCGCGGATGCATTGGAAAGTTTACTCAGCAGGGATGAACGACTTGCCGCGGCACAAGAAAAATTGGATCATCTTCAACAAGATCTTCAAATTGAAGCGGGTGAACTGTCAATTATCCGCAAAAAAGTGGCCGTCCAATTGGAGCAGTCGATAATGGAACAATTGCAGCAGCTCCATATGGAAAAAGCGACTTTCAAAGTTTCCGTGCAGCAGAAGGCAGCGGGAAATTTTGACGCAAATGGCTATGATGATGTATCCTTTCAAATTTCAACAAATGTCGGTGAACCGCTTAAATCATTAGTGAAAGTGGCTTCGGGAGGAGAACTTTCACGAATCATGCTGGCATTGAAAACCATTTTTTCAAAACATCAAGGCGTCACATCACTCATTTTCGATGAAGTCGATACCGGTGTCAGCGGCCGTGTTGCCCAGGCAATCGCGGATAAAATTGCGATGATTGCAACGCATTCACAAGTATTGTGCATTTCACACCTGCCGCAGGTCGCAGCTATGGCCGATCACCATTACCTTATAAAAAAGGATGTCGAAGGAGACAGGACGCGTACATCCGTCTGGGATGTCATTGAGACAGATCGAACGGAGGAATTATCAAGAATGCTATCAGGTGCTGAAATCACGCCACTGACTTTAAAACATGCCGATGAGTTATTGACTATGGCATCGGAACGAAAAAAATCGTTTAGGTAATCGCCTGACGTGCATAATACATTATGCACGTTTTTTTATTTGGATCAGCAGCGAATCCAAGCTCCCTATAGCTGACGCTTCGCTTTCAGTACATCTACATTTGCCGAATGGAGAAATATGAAATACAATTCCTCCTTATTAATCCTCCGACGGATGTCGCAAAATTCGGAATCAAGTTTGCCTTTGTGTAATTGATTTTATACCGAACATCATATGTGTTCCACTATTTCTTTATTTACCCTTTCATAACATTCCCCATAACGGACATACCAACAGTAACTTATTTCAGGGAGGTGAAACATGGGATGGAGTAGACAGTTCAAGTTGGCCGTTTCGTTTTCTGTGCTTTTACTGGTCATGCCATTTACGGAAAATGTAGCATCCGCTGAAGATGGGATGCTCATCCCGATGGGCCACTCGATCGGCATTAAAATGGATCTGTCAGGCGTCTTCATTACAAGTGATGTCATGATCAGTAAGGATAATTGGTTGAAGGCAGGTGATCTGATCGAGCAACTGAACGATGTTACCATCAGTACACTGAAGGATTTCGAGACCGCATTGACAGCAATGCAAGGTAAAAATGAAATTGCATTGACAGTAGACCGGGACGGGGATACTAGCCAGATCCAAACAGATGGCGAGGCGATGAAACGTCTCCTCCCATTCCTGAAAGATCGGACGGAAGGGACAGGTACATTAACGTATGTCGATCCGGACAAAGGAACATATGGTGCGCTCGGTCATCAAATCATTGATAGCGCATTAAAGTCGCCGCCAGTCTTTAGATCAGGTGCCATCTATCTTTCAGAGATCGGTCAGATTAAAAAAAGTGAACCTGGCATTCCTGGTTACAAAATTTCCACCATCTTGGAAAATGAAGATATCCTTGGGACGATCCAGATCAATGGTATTTATGGCATTTTCGGATCGTGGAACAACTCTTACAAGAAAGTGTTAGCCGAACCTCTGCAAATTATGCAACCATCAGAGGTTCAAGAAGGAAACGCAGAACTCTTTACAACGATAAAAGGAACCGAGGTGGAGTCATTTTCCATTGAAATCGTCAAAGTGGAGGATGAACAATTCCAATTTATCTTAACAGACTCCAAATTAATGGCGGCAACAGGCGGTATTTTGCAGGGTATGAGCGGAAGTCCGATTATTCAGAATGGTATGTTTGCCGGAGCGGTGACGCATATGTATGTCGATGATCCTAAAAAGGGCGCAGGTCTTTTTTTGAAAAGAATGAAGCTTGGGGAAAAATAAAAAAGGCCAATTCGTATAATTGAGGCCACTAAAAACTTGAATTTCAAAAGGTGACATTTCGTTTATTGCAAACGAAATGTCACCTTTTCCTTTTTGATTTTTTAAAAGTTCTTAGTGTTCATGTTTATTGTTTTCCTATTAATCGGGTTTTTACCAGCGCGCTATCAATCGTTTTATAAGTAAGCATGTAAGGAGCTTACGGAATTACGTTAATGAACTTGGATGGATATCGGTATCTTCCGAGACCAATTCCAGGAAATATTTAAGGGACATATCATATTTAGAACGTTCGATTACACCTAGATCTGAAAAATCGAAGATGGACTTCAACAGTGACTAGTTAAACATGCAAATCGGTGCATCGCATTACGGTCATATTCCAAGCAATATTTACTTTTCAACTCTTCAAGTATAAACTTGAACTAACAAGTTCATAATTTTTGACGCAGCATATTGTCGTTCGAAACAACGATGATAGTAGATTGCCATAAATGGACTGGGATTTATGGTTTTTGGAGATTGAGGTACCACCTGGATTTTAGTGCTTTCATTATAAAAAAGAAAGCAAGTCATTCTCGATTTTACAGGGGTTTGGCTTGTATAATTTGAATTTATAAGACGAACTTTAGAAAAAAATCCGAAGAGAAGGTACCTGCAAGTGCCGAAGCTTGTTTATGGAAATGTGATTGTCCGACATATCATAGATGGACTTTTTCAGTGGCCTGGTAAAATCGGCTTGGTCTTTTTTCCGAAAAGTGGTAAAATAATGTTGGGTTATTCGATGTTGCGTAGAAAAGATTGGATTTCGTCGAAATTTAGGGAAACCGTATGTCCGAGGATTCATTTTAAGGCGTGAATAAAGGATTATTCCAAAATTCGTCGAAAATTTCCTTTATGCAATTTATAGAAGGTTGCTATTGATTAAAGAATAGATACAACATTACTGTACAGGAGGGAAAAGGAATGAGTAAATTGAAAATTGCGATTGCTGATGATAATAAGGAATTGGTCAGGACAATGGTGACGTATTTTGAAAAACATCCGGAAGTCGACATCATTTGGACAGCAAATAACGGAAAGGTTTGCTTGTCGATGTTAGAAGAACAAACGCCCGATGTTCTACTACTAGACATAATCATGCCACATCTTGACGGAATTGCAGTGCTAGAAACCTTAAGTACAAATGCACAAACGCCCGATTTGCATATTATTATGCTAACCGCATTCGGACAGGAGGATGTCATGACGCAGGCTGCGAGTCTAGGTGCATCCTACTTCATGTTAAAACCGTTTGAATTTGAACGGCTTGCTAATCAGATTTTCCAAGTTGCAGGAACGAGAAAACCGATTGTACCTCTTTCCCAACAGGCAGAGGTTCCGCCAGCAGAAGGTGTAAGTCAAAAAGTGTTGGATACGACTATCACAGGAATCATAAAAGAAATCGGTGTCCCTGCACATATCAAGGGCTATGCATTTCTTCGGGAAGCAATCCAGATGGTGTATACGGATGTCGATTTGCTAGGATCTGTCACAAAAGTACTTTATCCGGAAATTGCCCAAAAATATAATACTACTTCTTCACGTGTCGAGCGTGCGATTCGGCATGCCATTGAAGTCGCCTGGAATCGAGGCAATTATGACGTGATCTCCAAAATGTTTGGTTATACCGTGCATCACTTGAAAAGTAAACCAACTAATAGTGAATTTATCGCAATGATTGCTGATAAAATCCGACTTGAACATATGGCGAGTTGAGCGTTGGTGTGACGGTGTTTGTCCGGTATTTGTAACGAAGGATGTTAGATTATTTAAGCTATAAACTAACAATGTGAACCTATAAATAACTAAATAGAAGAGCGTAAAGGTACGACACCTTCGCATTTATTGAGTTAACTACTAATTCAATAAATAGGGAGGTGTCTTTTTTTGCGTAGAGAATTTGATTTGCAGTTGGACAGTTTCATGTTACATTGCGATTCAAAACACTTGTCACCAAAGACTTTGAAGAGTTATGAGCAGTCATTGACATTGTTCGGTAATTTTCTGGAGCAAGAATTGGGCGTTATGGATGCGTCAAAAGTAAAATCATCGCATATCAGACTATACGTTAAGCATCTGCGAGAACGTGGGAAGTATACGGTATCTGCTTCTGAAAAGGCATTGGATATCAACTTTCCTAAAAACCGTGCAGATTACAAGAAGCCAATTTCAGACACTACAATTGCAAACTATACAAGAAACATGAAAGTGTTTTTCAACTTTTTAAAACTTGAGCGTGAAATTAAGGAAAGTCCGATGGACACTGTCGAACGTATCAAACCGAAACGAAAGCAGAAACAATTACTGACACCGCAGGAAATCAAATTGATGTTAGGGGCTTATGACATCACACACTTCCATGAGTACAGAACGTGGATGCAACTGCGCCTGATCCTTGATTCGGGGCTAAGGGCAATAGAATGCTGTTTATTGATGCCGGAGGATATTGACTTTAGAACGAAATCTATTCTTGTCAAAAATACGAAAAATGGTCATGAGCGCTATGTATTTTTTGGACATAAAATGTCAGCAGATTTGAGACGGTGGATGCAGCACAGAGACAGGTATTCAGATAGCCCTTATCTATTCCCTACTAGTCGAGGAACACAGCTAAGCGTAACTAACTTTGGGGCAACTGTTAGACGAAAAGGAAGAAGAGTGGGGTTAGATATTCATCCGCATTTATTGCGAAATAATTTTGCTAAGTATTACCTAATTGAAGGGAATGGAGATTTTGCCACTTTATCTAGAATTTTAGGTCATAGCTCAGTCGAAACGACCATGAAGGCGTATTTAGACTTTACAGATAAAGAAATTGGCAGGAAATATCAAAAGCATTCACTAGTTACGGCTAGTGCGATTGTATTCAGGCTCTATGAGGCTCACAAAGTCTCGTAGGCACATGTGGGGCAATGGAAACATGAGAATATAACAGTGGAGACACTGGAACTAAACAAGGACGACAGGAACCCTCAGTCATCTCTATGACGTTGTACGTAGTTTTCGTCTACTTTTCAAACCTTATGATTATTTTTCTATTTTCTCATTTTGGTTGAAAAGTAGGCGAAAACTTTCACGATCAATTTCCTAGGTCAAGCTGCTATTCTGTTGTGAAAGGGCAGTTCAAAGTCAAGTAACAAGTATCCTTTTTCCATCTATATTTAAGAAGGTGAGTTAATTTGAAAATAACAGAGGAAGATAAACAGAGTCAATTTCTAAAATGGATACACGGGGATAACATTCCAAATGATATAGAAAAAGATATCACACCGAATGGAGATATCATCTATGTTAGTGGGAAACTAAATACTAGACGGCTGATTAAAAAGACATTAGAGTTGCTGAAAGTTTAGATTTGTTCGATACACTAAAACCAAAAGAAAGGTGGTGCAACGAATGGTGAGTAAACCTATAAATTACCCAAAGTTAGGTAAGATAATCAATCCCGACATAACAGAAGAGGAAAATAAAGCGAATACTAAAAAGATACAAGATATACTAGTTTTAATTGGAATTCACTACTTAAAAAGCAGAAGGGGAACAGAAGGCGGTGTAGATGATGGAACAGAATGAAAAATTTGATTTTCAGAAGACTATGTATCTAGATGGAATTCCGGAAAATGTTAAAATTGAAGTTTTGCCAGATGGGTCTACAATCTATGTTGAAGGTAAACCCAATATTAAAAGGATGGTTAAAAATTGGCTGAGAAGGCGTTGACTCTTATGAGTTGATGTTTTTTTTTGATTCCCGAAGGGTATTGTAAAGCTAATCGAAAAGTAGGCAAGTTAGTTGTACCGTTTTCGGAAAATAACTAATGTTGTAACTTTATAGGGGATTGGTACTCGATAAATTGAGAAGAGGGAGGAAGATGAAGAATGAAAAATCCAGAAGTTGTTGAAGAGTTAAAAGGTGAACCAATGGAGGTCGAGTTTATGTCATTAAAGCATCAAGCAAAAGTAATAAGGTTGTGGAAAGCGGAACTATTAACGCAAATTGAAGATTATGAAAAGACACTTAAGGACTTTGAATTAAGAGAATTTGAGTTAGGTGTAAAACGAATGGTTGCCGGCTTTGCTAAAAAGGATAATAGGATTGAAAAAAAGTTCTATTTAGAGAAATTTGTATATCCGATAGATGATGAAATCGAAAAGTTGGAAATTGAGCGAGAAAATCTCAGTAGCAAAGAGAAAAAACTAGAAATTGTATGCCTAAAAATACTCATCAAGGAAATTGATAGAAGATTAGAAGAGTGGGAAGCTGAAGCCGACTAACATCTCTCGCAGGGACATCTAATACAGGTGTCCTTTTCTTTCTGTCCAATTACATCTGATATTCAATATCTAGCGCTCTCTGTGGAGCGTTCTAATAGTTTTGGTGTAAAGTTTCGCCTTAATGTTGTCAGAATGTCTCACAGAGAGCGCTGTGTATTAGATATAGGCAATTACACTATTGATTTGAGATAGACGGTACTAATAAGTTTAGAGTAAATAATTTATTCGGAAGACTGTATATTCACAGTTAGTTATTAATGAAATGTGGAAGTTGTTGATTATCTGGAGCCTGTAGATGTAGATGAAAATAAAGAAGCAGCAAAAGGGTTTATATAAATGATACATGACCCTTTTGATTTGAAGGGGATTTTATGTTTTTGTACGCTATATTATAGAAGGAACTGAACGTTAAACTTACGAATTACCCTTCACAAGCATAACTTTATTGTTTAAAGAGTTGTGTTATATTGGTTGATAGCTTACAATAAGAGATGTACTAATAGATTGAATAAGCAATGAATTAACAGTAGTAAACCAATAAACCTCTTGATACTTTAGTTAGTTAAAGTGTTCATAAATCCCTTCAAATCAACCCTTATACCGTGCATCACTTGAAAAGTAAACCAACTAATAGTGAATTTATCGCAATGATTGCTGATAAAATCCGACTTGAACATATGGCGAGTTGAGGTACAACAAAATGCCCCCTTGAATGCCTACCTGCTGAGTGCTTATCAGTGTGTAGGTCTTTTTTCTTATTCTATCTGAATTGTCTCATCTCCTAGATTAGAATGCATTATAATGGGAGTGAGAATGAAAGGGGGGGCGATTGTGCTTATTCAAAACGAGTATTTCGAACTACTTGTACAAGAAGATAAAGTCGTATTGCGGCCGAAAAAGATCGGATATCCAATAAAATCATTCGACGCGGTAACCCGTCAGCATCCACGTTTGAAAATCACTTCGTTTACCGCTTTACAGAAAGGACTAATGGAAGCGGAACACGAAACGATTATCGGAACTTGGTTGCCTGCCATTGAAGTCATGATTCCGGCTGATCGAATGACTGCACAGCTATGCCTCAATTTCACTGCAGATCAATTGAAAAAAGACAGACAGCAGATTTTAGGGCAGGTAGAGGATGCACTTGATCAGGCTGGGGTTACATATGGAAGAATACCTTTACAGGATATCCAGTTGAAAACAGCTGAACCAATTACTGTAGCAATTGGAACTGTACCGGTTAAAGGTGCAGACGCAGTCATTACATATATCGAAATCCCTGAGCGGAAGCCAGTTATACGGGAAGACGGCAACGCCGACTATTATGACATGAACTTTGTGACGCAAGTCGAACAAGGTGACTGGCTTGGCGAGAAAATAGCAGCAAAAGAAGGCATTCAAGGGACGGATGTATTCGGCAGGAGGATTCCCGCTCCCAGTGGGGAAGATCGGGAGCTATGTTATGATAGGCAATCGGTCATAGAGCAGCAGGAAACGAATGCAATTGTTCTGCGATCGGTATACGGCGGCGCTCTTGAGTGGAAGGAAGGTCAAATCAGTGTAAGTAAGCATCTCGTTGTGGATGGTGATGTGGGTCTTGAAACGGGATCGATCACTTTCGATGGAGCAGTCACGATTTACGGAACGGTCCTTGAAGGATATTCCGTGAAGGTGACGGGTGACATTTCCATCGAGGCTAGCGAAGGTGTTACGAATGCCAAGGAAATTCAGTCGCTGGAAGGTGACATCTACATCAGAGGCGGAATTTTTGGCGCTGGTGAGACAATTATAGAAGCAAAAGGCGACATATTCATTAAGCATGCAAATAATTGCCGTCTGTATGGAAAAGTTGTTCACGTAGGACTGTATTTACTTGGGGCGGATATCATTGCGGAGCAAGTCCTTGTCGATAAAAGAGGGGGTAAAATCATAGGAGGTACGATAGAGGCACTAAACCGGATAGAATGTGCGTACGCCGGGAATCAGCATGAGCGTGCAACGACCCTTCACGCAAAAGGAATTGATAAGAATTTGCTCTATCAGGAAATACAGGCGATGGCTGTGGAACTGAAAGGGCTGCAATTGACAATCACTAAACTGGAACAACATGTAATGCAATTTGAAAAAGTTGCTGTTGGCCTGAGCATCACCGGACTTCAAACTGATGCCTACAACAAAACAAAGGAAACGATTGACTCCCACTACGAAGCGATTAACAATCTAAACAAAGAGATACAAATCGGCCTACAGAAAATAAAAACGGCTATTCCCCCTGAAATTGAAGTGGCTAGGCAGGCATATCCAGGGGTTGTCATAAGGGTTGGGTCCAAATCAACGAGACTTTACGATTCGGCGAAAGGTATTTTTGCAAACGTCGACGGTGCTCTGAATGTCTAGGCCAGCTGTTTTTGCCCATAGGGGCGCATCGGGCAGCTGTTTTGAAAATACGATGACAGCCTTCCAGAAGGCCGCCGATCAAGGAGCTGATGGAATTGAATTGGATGTGCAAATTTCGGAGGATGGTGTTCCATTTGTCATCCATGATTCAGATCTTATTCGGCTCGCGGGAATCCGAAGAACGATTGCATCCATGACGAGTACAGAGCTGAAAAAAGCGAAGGTAGGCAGGAAATATGCCCGTTTATTCAGAGGGCATCCCATTCCTACTCTTATCGAGGCAGTTGCATTCTGCCAGCAGTATGGATTGGCGCTAAATGTCGAACTGAAAGAAACCGTCTCGGCCCGGCCCGCATATGTCCGTGACATCATCGATATTGTATCCATAATGGAAAATGTCCATATCTCTTCATTCGATTATAAATTGCTTGAGTATGTAAAAAATGAGAACCCACTACTGGAAACGGCTTTTTTGCTCCGAAAGAAAAGTGTCGATTGGAATCATCTTGAACAATATTGCTTTGCGGATGGTTTCCATATCCATAAGCGGCTTGTTAAAGAACCCTACTTGAGTTCCTTGATTGCTACAGGCAAAAAAATTCGGATTTACGGCGTAACGGGTGATGAATCGATCACATTCGATCCACCGTCTTACATTGTCGGCTGGATTACTGATTTTCCGGACCGTTTCAACAAAAGGGAAAAGGACCAAGACGATTATTAAGCGCCTTGGTCCTTTTGCTTTTGTTTAAAACGTTCTTGCACCCGTTGGTTTTTCCTATCGCGGCGCAAAAGGAACCCAGCAAAGAAGCCGAGACCAGCCGCAAAGAGCATGAAACCGACTATGAATTGAAGCCAAATGAATGGGAACGGATTAAATAAAATACCGAATATCGAGTCCCGCATTAGCTTGATGCCTCCGGCGGCAAAAAGACCAGGGATTAGCAGGACGATAAATGCTGCTAGACGTGCCAAAGCCGACAACTCCTTAACGAATTTAATTTTACCCGTTCATGTATTATTGTCAAGAGCACCGCTTTCGTGTATGATGAATTTGTATTTGCAAAATATTGCATGATTCAAAAGAGGAGAATGAATATCCTTGCAAAACGTTCTTATTGTCGGGGCTGGGACAGGCGGATCGATTATTCTGGACCTTCTCCAAAACTTGGATTTTATGAATGTGAAAGCGATCATCGATATCGATGAGGATGCACCAGGTATCCAGTTAGCTAAAGAGCTGGGTGTCGACCATGGAGTTTCATGGAAAAGTCAACTTGCCGATGATTTACATATTATTTTCGATCTAACCGGTGACGACTCGGTTTTCGCTGAACTATTGCGAGCGAGACCTGCCCAAACTGTACTCATACCCGGTTCTGTCGCCAATCTTCTTATTAAACTCTTACAAGAGAATGATAGTTTTATCGAGCGCATACATACCGAAATGCATAAGCAGCGGATGATCTTCGATTCAATCGATGAAGGTATGGTCGGTATCGATGAACAGGGAATTGTCAATTTCTTCAACAAAAGCGCTGGCGAAATGATCGGTTTTCCTATTGAAGAGGCGATCGGAAAAAACATTTCGGCAGTCATTCCCTCATCAGAACTCCCGCGTGTACTCTGTTCCGGCAAGGCAGAAGTGAATCGGGAATTGGTACTTGGAAACGGATTAGAAATTGTGACATCCCGATTTCCGCTGGTCGATTCAGATGGTCGAAAAGTAGGTGCGTTTGCCGTCTTCAAGGATATATCGGAAGTCGTATCGCTAGCAGAGGAAATCACAGATCTTAACAAAGTGAAGACGATGCTTGAAGCTATCATCCATTCCAGTGATGATGCCATCTCAGTCGTCGATGATCATGGCAATAACATACTTGTCAACCCCGCTTATACGAGGTTAACTGGTTTGTCCCAAGAGGAGATCATTGGGAAGCCGGCGTATGCAGACGTAAACGAAGGCGAAAGCATTCATATGAAAGTGCTTGAATCCCGGAAACCTGTCCGAGGCTTTAATATGCGGATCGGGGAGAACAATCGTGAAGTGATTGTCAATGTCGCGCCGATCATCGTGGATCGGCAAGTGAAGGGCAGTGTAGGGGTCATCCACGACATGACCGAAATGCGAAGCCTGATGAAAGAACTCGACCGTGCGCGGACAATCATCCGAAAACTTGAATCTACCTATACATTTGATGATATCTTCGGTAGTTCGTCAGAAATGGAAATTTCAATTGAACAAGCCAAAATTGCCAGTAAGTCCGATGTACCCGTCCTGCTTCGCGGAGAGTCCGGATCGGGAAAAGAATTGTTTGCCAATGCCATCCATAGCAGCAGTAACCGGAAGGCAAAGCCATTCGTACGCGTCAACTGTTCAACACTGGACCCTATCACTGTCAATGAGGAATTGTTTGGATATGAGTTATCAGAATTCTACAATGACAGCCCAGGGAAAATAAAAAGTCTGTTCGAAGAATCGGAACAGGGCACATTATTTTTGGATGAGGTTGCAGACCTACCACTCATTGCGCAACAGAAATTGCTCAATTATCTATCGACAGGGATGATTGATCGAAACTGCGAAACAGAAGTGAATCCGTTATCCATCCGTGTTATTACTGCGTCGAGTAAAAATTTGGAAAAGGCGATGCATGAAGGAAAGTTTCTAGAGGATCTATATTATAAGTTAAATCGGATTGCAATACAAATTGCACCACTCAGATCTCGAAAACAAGACATTCCAACTATTGTAAGCCATTTGCTTGTCAAATTGAATCAGGAATTCGGTATGAACATCGTAAAGATTTCAGATGCCGCGTTGCAAAGACTTGAACAATATGACTGGCCCGGAAATGTTAGAGAACTTGAAAATGTGATTAAGTCGGGCGATGATTTATATGGAATCCGGTGTGACCATTATCGATCTGGTTGATGTGGATAAATCCCTTTCGTCTAGGGAATATAAAGACGAAGAACAACTGTTGCCTGAAAAGAGCACATTGGCCTCGTTGATGGATAACCACGAGAAATTCATATTGGAGACGGCTCTTAGGGAGAACGAGGGAAGCAAATCCTTAACTGCGACTCGGTTAGGTATTTCACTGCGAACCTTGTATTATAAACTTGAAAAATATAGCCTTGTCTAACAGATTTTATGCAAGGGGACGTGTTCATGAAAACACTCGACTCACTTATCAGGAAGGCGTCATCTTCAACGAGAATACCCATTGTCGCTGTTGCAGCCGCAGCCGATCGGTGGGTTCTTGAAGCTGTCAGTAAGGCGATAACTGAAGAGATGGCTTCTTTCATACTTTTCGATGACGAAGAGCAAATACATGCATTGTTAAAAAGGGAATTCCCTCATCTATTGGCAACTGAAAAGGTGAAAATCCATCATTCGGTAGATGCAACGGAAGCGGCCGTACAATCGGTGAAGGCGGTTTCAGTCGGACATGCACATGTTGTCATGAAAGGGAACTTGGCAACGTCGATCATCTTGAGAGCGGTGCTGAACAGCGAATACGGCTTGCGGACAGGGAAAATATTATCCCATGTTGCGGCTTTTGAAGTTCCGGGCTATAATCGCCTTCTTTTTATCACGGATGCGGCGATGAACATCGCGCCCGACCTTGAAGAAAAAGCGCAAATCATACGAAATGCAATCGCGGCTGCACATGCATGCGGCGTACAAAAACCGCTTGTCGCACCGCTTGCCGCCGTTGAAACGATTAATCCGTCGATGGTTTCAACGACGGATGCCGCCTCCCTATTCATGATGAATAAACGGGGTCAAATTACCGGCTGTCTCGTCGATGGTCCTTTGGCACTCGATAACGCGGTTTCCATACAAGCGGCAGAGCAAAAAGGGATTACGAGTGATGCCGCGGGCAAGGCTGATGTTTTACTCGTCCCTGACATCGAAGCCGGCAATATCTTATACAAGTCATTGATGTACTTTGCAAACGCCAAGGTGGGATCCATCATCCAGGGGGCCAAGGCGCCGATTGTCCTCACATCAAGGGCGGATAGTGCTGAAACAAAAGTCTACTCACTTGCACTTGCAATTCTCGCTTCACAACAAATTTGAATGACAACCCAAGGAGGAAACAAATAATGGAGATTTTTAACTATCTGGAAAGCAAAGATTACGAGCAACTCATTTTTTGTCAGGATAAAACATCGGGTTTGAAAGCGATCATCGCCATTCACGATACGACTCTGGGTCCGGCACTTGGCGGAACGCGTATGTGGACATATGCAAGTGAAGAAGATGCAATCGAGGATGCACTTCGTCTAGCGCGTGGGATGACATATAAAAACGCGGCGGCAGGATTGAATCTGGGTGGTGGGAAGACGGTTATAATCGGAAACCCGAAAACGGATAAGAATGATGAAATGTTCCGTGCGCTCGGCCGCTATATCGAAGGCTTGAACGGTCGTTACATTACTGCGGAGGACGTCGGTACAACGGAAGCGGATATGGACTTGATCAACCTGGAAACCGATTATGTGACTGGCACTTCAGCAGGAGCGGGTTCATCAGGCAATCCTTCACCCATTACCGCTATCGGAATTTACCAAGGAATGAAGGCAGCGGCGAAAGAAGCATTCGGTAACGATTCCCTTTCAGGTAGAACAGTAGCCGTGCAAGGGGTCGGCAATGTCGCATATTCACTTTGTGAATATTTGCATAAAGAAGGTGCGAAACTGATTGTCACGGATATTAACGAAGCAGCTGTTCAACGTGCAGTCGATGCGTTCGGCGCAATGGCGGTAGGTATCAATGAAATTTACGCTCAAGAAGCCGATATCTTTGCACCTTGCGCTCTGGGGGCAGTCATTAATGATGAAACGATTCCACAATTTAAAGTGAAAGTGATTGCGGGCTCTGCAAATAATCAATTGAAAGAATCGAAACATGGCGATATCATCCATGAGATGGGCATCGTTTACGCACCAGATTACGTCATTAACTCTGGCGGCGTCATTAATGTCGCGGATGAACTTGCGGGGTATAATCGCGAACGTGCCATCAAGCGTGTCGAGGGCATCTATGATACGATCGGGAAAATTTTCGAAATTGCTAAACGTGATAATATCCCATCCTACCTTGCGGCAGACCGTTTAGCCGAAGAACGTATTGCCCGTGTTGCAAAATCACGTGGCCAGTTCCTTCAAAATGAAAAAAACGTGCTTTCAAAACGCTGATCTTGCACAACAACTAGTTCCACAAACAGATCGTTATGGAAGGAGGATACTCAGTGCAACCTACCAACTATTGGGCCTTGGTGATCAACCCAGACACAACTTCAACAAAAAATAGGCGTTATTGTAAACGAGCGATTGCTATTGGCAAACACATTACGATATTCATCAAAAGAAATTGCACAGTACCCTTCCATCATCGATCTATACAATTTCCGGAAAAAGGCTATCCTTTCAACTCTTAAAAGAGAAGGATCAGCCTTTCTGAGTTATCTGCCGTCTGCGGTCTGGACGGTCTTCTTCGCCCAATGGAGGGTGGCACTTATTCCGTCCACGACGCGATGATCGAAGACTTGAAAAAAGTATATGCCGGACAACATGCTTCAAACCTTGGCGGTTTTTCTGCAAAGGACATCACACAGAGTATAAAACCCCCGGCATCTATTGTCGATCCTGTCGTCGTCGACGAACTGGCACCGCTTGCACACTTTTCGGGTTACTTCCATGGCCCGGCAATAAATTCGCATAGTAGAGGGAGAAGAAACGGTTAATATCTACCCGTCATGACGGGGTATTTTGAAGGAGGTCGTTAAGATGGCTCGGGAATATGATGTTGTAATATTGGGTGGCGGAACAGGCGGCTATGTTGCTGCCATTCGTGCGTCCCAGTTGGGATTAAAAACAGCACTTGTCGAAAAGGGGAAACTTGGCGGCACATGTTTACATAAAGGATGCATTCCGAGTAAAGCGCTTCTTAAAAGTGCTGAAGTATTCGATTTGGCCAAAAATAGAGCAGTGGAATTCGGTATCGATTCCCAACACGTGACCGTTGATTTCAGTCGTGTTCAAGCTCGCAAAGATGCTATCGTCAAACAGTTGCATAGTGGAGTAACAGCGCTTATGAAGAAAGGGAAGATTGATGTCTTCAAAGGGCTCGGTAGAATGCTTGGTCCATCCATCTTTTCACCGATGCCTGGCACCATTTCAGTGGAAATGGATAATGGTGATGAAAATGAAATGCTCATATTAAAGAATTTAATCATTGCAACGGGGTCCAGACCACGCACATTACCAGGATTAGAAATCGATGAAAAAAAGGTCATGTCATCCGACGGGGCACTTTCTATGGAGACACTTCCGCAATCCATCATCATTGTCGGTGGCGGTGTCATTGGTATCGAATGGGCATCCATGTTGAACGATTTCGGTGTCGATGTCACGGTAGTTGAATACGCCGATCGTATTATTCCGACTGAAGATGAAGACATATCCAAAGAGATGAAAAAGTTATTGGAGAAAAGAGGGGTCACTTTCGTAACAAATGCGAAGGTGCTTCCGGAAACGCTCGTCAAAACAGACGATACCGTGACGATTTCCGCGGAAGTCGGCGGTGAAACGAAAGACTTTACTGCTGATAAAGTCCTTGTTTCTGTCGGCCGACAAGCAAATGTCGAAGGAATCGGACTCGACAACACGGAAATTGAAGTCGAAAATGGTTATATCAAAACAAGACCGACATTCCAGACAAAGGAACATCATATATATGCAATCGGCGACGTGATAGGCGGTCTCCAGTTGGCACATGTCGCTTCTCACGAAGGGATAGCAGCCATTGAACATATTGCGGGTTTGAAAAATGAAGCGATAGATTATACGAAGATTTCCAGGTGCATCTATGCAAGCCCTGAAGCTGCAAGCGTCGGGCTCACAGAAAAGCAAGCAAGAGAACAAGGATTTGACGTAAAAATCGGTAAGTTTCCGTTCATGGCCATCGGAAAAGCACTCATCAATGGCAATTCGGATGGCTTTGTAAAAATCATTGCGGATAAGAAGACCGATGATATTCTGGGTGTTCATATGATCGGTGCACAAGTGACAGAACTTATTTCAGAAGCGGGACTTGCGATGGTACTTGACGCGACGCCATGGGAAGTGGCGGGTACAATCCATCCGCATCCATCGCTTTCCGAGGTGATAGGCGAAGCCGCTTTGGCCGTTGATGGCAAAGCGATTCATATGTAAAGAGGAGGATACAAAAATGGCTAACAATCGCCATGAATCGATAGGGTTGACGAATGAGGATGTATTGCAAATTTATGAAACGATGTTGATGGCCCGCCGAATCGACGAGCGGATGTGGCTTTTGAATCGTGCAGGGAAGATCCCATTCGTCGTTTCATGTCAAGGGCAAGAAGCGGCACAGGTGGGTGCGGCTTACGCGCTCGACAAAGAGAAGGACTGGATTGCACCCTACTACCGTGATCTGGGGGTTGTCCTTCATTTCGGAATGACAACTAAAGATTTGATGCTATCTGCATTTGCGAAAGCAGAAGACCCGAATTCGGGTGGCCGCCAGATGCCTGGCCACTTCGGTCAGCGTAAAAATCGGATTCTGACAGGTTCGTCACCGGTAACGACGCAATTACCGCATGCAGTGGGTGTTGCACTGGCTGCAAAAATGAAAGAAGAGGACTTCATTACTTTCGTAACACTCGGTGAAGGTTCATCCAACCAAGGGGATTTCCACGAAGGCATGAATTTCGCCGGTGTCCATAAATTGCCGACAGTCATTATGGTCGAAAATAATAAATACGCGATTTCGGTTCCGGTTGAGAAGCAATTGGGTTGTGTAAACGTATCTGACCGTGCAATCGGTTACGGCATGCCTGGGTTCACAGTGGATGGGACTGATCCGCTTGAGGTATATAAGGTCGTAAAAGAAGCGGCGGACCGTGCTCGCTCCGGAGAAGGTCCAAGTCTTGTGGAAACAATCTGTTACCGATTGACAGCACACTCTTCAGATGACGATCAACGTCAGTACCGTGATGAAGAAGAACTTGAAAATGAAAAGAAATTCGATCCAATTCCGAAGTTCAGGGCTTATTTAATAGAAATCGGTGTGCTAACGAACGAACTAGAAAAAGAAATGGAAGAACGCATTATGAAAGAAGTGAACGAAGCGACCGATTATGCGGAAAATGCTCCGTACGCTGAACCAGAATCAGCACTCCTTCATGTGTATGCCGAAAATGGGGGGAATGACTAATGGTTGTAATGTCTTATATCGATGCGATCACACTCGCGATGAAAGAAGAGATGGAAAGGGATGACCGCGTTTTCGTTCTTGGTGAAGATGTTGGGCGGAAAGGTGGCGTCTTCAAAGCGACAACAGGCCTATATGACCAGTTCGGGGAGTACCGTGCGCTTGACACGCCACTAGCAGAATCTGCAATTGCAGGAGTTGGTATTGGTGCAGCCATGTACGGTTTGCGCCCGATTGCCGAGATGCAATTCGCAGATTTCATCATGCCGGCTGTCAACCAGATTGTTTCGGAAGCGGCGAAAATTCGTTATCGTTCCAATAATGACTGGACCTGTCCGATTGTCATCCGCGCACCATTCGGAGGCGGTGTCCACGGCGCCCTTTATCACTCTCAGTCTGTCGAAGCGATGTTTGCCGGTACGCCTGGCCTGAAAATTGTTATCCCTTCCACACCATATGACGCGAAAGGTCTTTTGAAAGCGGCCATTCGTGACGAAGATCCAGTTCTATTCTTCGAACATAAACGGGCTTATCGTCTGATCAAAGGTGAAGTGCCTGTGGAGGATTATGTATTGCCAATCGGAAAGGCGGACGTGAAACGCGAGGGGGATGACATTACAATCATCACATACGGACTATGTGTCCACTTTGCATTGCAAGCAGCTGAGCGCCTTGCAGAAGATGGCATTTCTGCCCATATTCTTGATTTGCGGACGGTTTATCCGCTAGATAAAGAAGCGATTATTGAGGCCGCTTCCAAAACGGGGAAAGTCCTTCTCGTCACGGAAGACAATAAGGAAGGAAGCATCTTGAGTGAAGTGGCGGCAATCATTGCAGAAAACTGCCTTTTCGAGCTCGATGCACCAATCAAACGTCTTGCGGGACCGGACATTCCAGCAATGCCGTACGCACCGACAATGGAGAAATTCTTCATGGTCAATCCGGACAAAGTCGAGAAAGCGGCGCGGGAACTCGCTGAATTTTAACTCCATTTGAGAGGAGGCAAATCAATTGGCCATAGAAAACATTTTAATGCCGCAACTCGGTGAAAGTGTAACAGAAGGCACGATCGAGAAATGGCTTGTAAAACCAGGCGACACGGTAAACAAATACGATCCGCTTGCAGAGGTGAATACAGACAAAGTGACAGCCGAAGTCCCTTCCTCATTTACAGGGATCATCCAGGAATTGATTGCACAGGAAGGCGAGGCACTTGCTGTCGGATCCATTATCTGCACAATTGAGATTGAAGGTGCAGGCACTCCGGAAAAGGCCGAGGATGCAAAGGAACCGGCAAGCGAAATGCCGGTAGCCGGATCAGCGGAACAATCACTGCCAGTCAAGAAGGGAAAAGGGAAGGCCGCTGGTCGGTTCTCTCCTGCAGTGCTCCGTCTGGCTCAAGACAACGGCATCGATTTATCGCTTGTTGAAGGGTCGGGACTTGAAGGACGAATCACGCGTAAAGATTTATTGACAATCATCGAGAGCGGCAATACCCCAACTGCCTCGGCAGTTTCTACTGCAAACGAGGTTACACCATCTCCTTCAGCTCCCGCTGCACCAGCCGAAAAAATCGATGTACCTGTTGCGGTGGGCGACATTGAAATCCCGGTTACAGGAGTGCGGCGTGCAATTGCCAGTAATATGTTACGATCGAAACACGAGGTGCCACACGCGTGGACGATGATTGAAGTCGATGTTACGAACCTAGTGCAATACCGCGATTCATTGAAAAACGACTTCAAAAAGAAGGAAGGCTTCAATTTGACGTACTATGCTTTCTTTGTGAAGGCAGTATCCCAGGCATTGAAGGAATTCCCGATGATGAACTCGATGTGGGCGGGCGACAAAATCATCCAAAAAAAGGACATCAATATTTCCATTCCCGTCGCAACGGAAGATGCACTTTACGTTCCCGTCATCCGCAACGCCGATGAAAAAACAATTAAAGGTATCGGTCGCGAAGTGCAGGAGCTGGCAACGAAAGTCCGGTCCGGTCAACTGAAATCATCCGAGATGCAGGGCGGTACCTTTACGGTCAACAATACCGGTTCTTTCGGTTCCGTCCAGTCGATGGGCATCATCAACTATCCACAAGCAGCGATTCTTCAAGTCGAATCGATTGTCAAACGTCCGGTCATTATGGCGGGCGGTATGATTGCGGCACGCGATATGGTGAACTTATGTCTATCAATTGACCATCGTGTCCTAGACGGCCTAGTCGCCGGCCGCTTCCTTGCACGCGTGAAGGGAATTCTAGAAAACATTTCAGCAGACAATACTTCCATTTACTAATCAAGTACCCAAACCCCGGGCCGTCCAGAACGGTGCCGGGGTTTTGTGACGAGGGGAAAGTACTGACAAACTTAAAAGTTACCGACAGTCGCCAATAACTCTTTTCTTCTACTTCCAACGTAGCCGATTGTCGGGTAAACTAGAAATAGATTGATTATTTTGAAGGGGATGTGGATGATATGTCGATACATACGATGAAAGCGACGACGTTTGACAAAGCGGACACCGCACAATGGATGGATGCTGCTATTCAAACATTGAAAGGGAAAGCGTTCGAATCGCTCTGTACGGAAACGACGGAGGGAATAGTTCTTCAACCGCTTTATACGATTGAGGATCTTGAGTCACGGAAACAGACAAATCGTGTATCCAAAAATGGGGCAGGCTGGATTGTGGCACAACAAACAATTGCAATAGATGGCCAGCAATTTATCAATAATCTGAAAAAATCAATTGACCGAGGAAATGAAGCCATCTTCTATGATGGAACGACACAACTTCAGTGGAGTGAATCAGCACTCACCGAGCTAGCACAATTAATGGAGAAACATCCCGTAATTATGTTGAATACAGATAAACAGGACCCGATTTTGAATGCGTTTTCATTCATTCCCGAAGCGTTGTGTCCAGCTGTCAAAGGGGCCCTTTCCGTTTCGGACTGGTCTCTCTCGGACAAATTCCCAAATATACGGATATTCGGTGCCGACCTATGGACTGCCCATCACAAAGGGGCGGATGCCGTGACAGAATTGGCATTGGCACTTGCACAAGCAGCAACATACGCGGAAAACAAGGCAGAATTCAGCGATTTCGCAAATGAATACTTTGTCCGTTTCGCCGTTGATACTCATTTCTTTATGGAAATTGCGAAGTTTCGTGCATTCCGTGTCTTATGGCAAGCTTTCGGTACTGCGTACGATGTTGCGGAAGTGCCAGCAGTCCCGATGATCGCCACAACCTCATTACGTTCTTACTCAAAGCTCGACCCATACGTAAACTTATTGCGCGCCGGTAATGGAGCGTTTTCCGCAGTTCTCGGAGGGGCCGACGTCATTACAGTACATCCGCATGATCTGTTAACCGGACCGTCGGAGAGTTCTGCCAGATTTGCACGCAATATTCAGCTTGTCATTAAAGAAGAGACTCATGCAGATAAAGTGATAGACCCTGCGGGGGGTTCTTATTTCCTCGAGTCGTTGACGGCTGAACTCGTTGAAAAAGCGTGGGCATTATTTTTGGATATCGAAGCGGATGGAGGTTATGACACCTTTATGGCGAGTGGACGAATGGCTGCACTTCTGGAGGAACGACGAATAGAAGTGGCGACTGGCAGAAAATCTCTGATCGGGACGAATGTCTATGCTGAGCTTACAGATCCCGATTTAGAAGATTGGAATGGCATCCAGACGGAAGGGCGTCTAGCGGAACCTTTCGAGAAGCTAAGATCCCTGTTTAGCAATGAGCAACCGCAAACAGTTCTGTTGACGTTCGGAGAATTGAAAGCGTTCAAACCGCGTGCTGATTTCGTCGGAGGTTTTTTAGCGACCGGCGGCATTCGTTCCGAGTGGAGTCCTGCATTCGAACATGCAAAGGAAGCTATAGACTGGCTCCGACAAGAAAAACCGGACTATGCAATTGTTTGTGCATCACCCGTCGAAACAGAAACGATCATGACAGAGCTGTTAACTGGATTACCTGGGTCGGTCGTGTTGGATGTTGCTGGAAACTATGATGCGGGTATTGCGCAGCAATGGTTGGACAAGGGCTTGAACGGCTTTATATTTGCAGGGCAGGACAAAGTGGGGAAACTGAAAGACATTCACAGCAAATGGAAAGGGGGCGTGTCTGTTGAGTAAACCTGATTTCAGCAAAGTCGATTTACAACAAATTTCAGCAACCGTGCATAAAACAAATTTTTCTTCAGATAAGTCATTTCTAACAAACGAAGGCATCGAAGTTAAAAAAGAGTACACAGCCGAAGATATCGAGAATGTTGCGCATTTATATGATTATCCGGGAATTGCACCGAATACGAGAGGGCCTTACCCGACGATGTATGTGGCAAGACCATGGACAGTACGCCAATATGCGGGATTTTCGACTGCAGAGGAAAGTAATGCGTTTTACAGACGAAATCTGGCGATGGGGCAAAAAGGGTTATCCGTCGCATTTGACTTAGCGACGCACCGTGGCTATGACTCCGACCATCCAAGGGTAACAGGCGATGTCGGGAAAGCGGGTGTGGCTATCGATTCAGTGGAAGATATGAAAATTTTGTTCGACGGCATTCCGCTTGATCAGATGTCCGTATCGATGACGATGAATGGTGCCGTATTGCCGATCATGGCGTTTTACATTGTGGCGGCGGAAGAACAGGGCGTGACGCCGGAGAAACTAGCTGGCACGATTCAGAATGACATTTTGAAAGAATATATGGTACGGAACACGTATATTTTCCCACCCGAAATGTCGATGAAAATCATTGCGGATATTTTCGAATATACGTCTACAAATATGCCGAAGTTCAACTCAATCTCTATTTCAGGCTATCATATGCAGGAAGCTGGCGCTACGGCGGATATTGAGTTGGCGTATACGCTGGCGGATGGACTTGAATATGTCCGGACTGGCTTGAAAGCGGGTATCGATATCGACTCGTTTGCGCCACGCTTGTCTTTCTTTTGGGCAATCGGCATGAATTACTTCATGGAAATCGCCAAAATGCGCGCCGCCCGAAAAATTTGGGCGCAAATGATGCAAACATTCGAACCGAAAAATCCGAAATCACTGGCACTGCGGACACATTCACAAACATCCGGTTGGAGCTTGACGGAACAAGATCCTTTCAATAATGTTACACGTACGCTCATCGAAGCGAATGCAGCAGCAATGGGGCATACACAGTCGCTTCATACGAACGCGCTCGATGAGGCTATCGCATTGCCGACTGATTTCTCCGCACGCATTGCACGGAATACACAACTATTCCTGCAAGAAGAAACGATGATGACGAAAGTGATTGATCCGTGGGGCGGATCATACTATGTTGAAAAATTGACTGATGAATTGATGGAGAAAGCATGGGGCTTGATTGAAGAAATCGAGGACCTTGGCGGCATGGCGAAAGCGATTGAAACGGGCTTGCCAAAAATGAAAATCGAAGAAGCGGCAGCAAAACGACAAGCGCAAATCGATTCACGTGCCGAGTCGATTATAGGAGTCAATAAATACCGTCTAGATACGGAAGACCCGATTGACATTTTGGATATTGATAACACGCTCGTACGTCAGAAACAGATTGATCGCATCAATCAGATGAAAGCGGAGCGTAATGAAGCGGAAGTGGTCCAACTGCTCGTGACGTTGACGGAAGTGGCACGGAGTGGTGAAGGCAATCTGCTGGCATGTGCAGTCGATGCAGCACGTGCACGTGCGACAATCGGTGAAATTTCTGATGCTATTGAAAGCGTATCAGGCCGACATAAAGCAGTGATCCGTTCAGTAAGCGGTGTCTATAGTTCGAGTTTCTCGAATGCGGAAGAAATCGATGAGGTTAAAGCGATGGCCGATGATTTTTTGGAAAATGAAGGACGCAGGCCGCGTATTTTAATAGCAAAAATGGGGCAGGACGGCCATGACCGCGGTGCCAAAGTGATTGCATCCTCATTTGCCGACCTCGGTTTCGACGTGGACATCGGACCACTGTTCCAAACGCCGGAAGAAACGGCATTGCAGGCAGCCGAAAACGACGTTCATGTCATTGGTGTCAGTTCGTTAGCTGCGGGACATAAGACACTCGTTCCTGCTCTACTGGCGGAGCTATCGAAAATTGGTCGTGAAGATATTTTGATTGTTGTTGGTGGCGTCATTCCAGCTCAAGATTACGCCTTCCTCCGTGATAATGGTGCCGCGGCAATCTTCGGCCCGGGAACAGTCATCCCGGTCGCTGCACAAAAAGTGATTGAAGAAATCTACCGCAGACTTGGCTATGAGGAAGTGGCAGATTGAGGGACAACAATCATTTACAAGATGACAGTGCGTTGCACGTGAGAGGCGGAATCGCATCATCACATGACGGGATGGCTGCTGCCAAACGAAAAAGATTTGTGAAAAAAGACAGGACAATTTCGGTGGACGAACTGTCGGAAAAGATAGTACAAGGTTCCCGTTTGGATCTTGCCAAAGGGATAACATTACTCGAGAGCATTACACTGAATGACAAAGAAGCCGGCCAACAATTGCTGTTGAATCTGCTCCCGAAAACGGGCAACAGCATTCGCATCGGCATTACGGGTGTTCCAGGGGCAGGGAAAAGTACATTCATCGAGGCGTTTGGCCTAATGCTCGCTGAAGCCGGTCATAAAGTGGCGGTCCTCGCCATCGATCCGAGCTCGACAGTTACAGGTGGCAGTATACTTGGCGATAAGACACGGATGGAAGAGCTTGCGAGGCATCCTAATGCCTTCATTCGACCTTCCCCCACAGCAGGAACACTTGGCGGCGTACACAAAAAGTCGCGTGAAACGATGTTGCTTTGTGAAGCAGCCGGCTACGATGTCATTTTAATCGAAACGGTCGGTGTCGGGCAAAGTGAAACCGTCGTCCGTGGGATGGTCGATTATTTCATGTTGCTTGTTTTAACTGGTGCGGGAGACGAACTGCAAGGGATGAAGAAAGGAATCATGGAGCTAGCAGATGGTATTGTCGTTCACAAAGCTGACGGGAATAACTTGCGACTGGCAAAAAAGACAGTGCGGGAATATCGCCAATTACTTCATTTTCTCCAACCTGCTTCGCCTGGTTGGACGACAACATCGCTTCCGGTTTCCTCGATTGAGAAGACCGGACTTGGGGACGTGTGGCAAACCATCTTGACGTTTAAAGAGACGATGGAAGGTTGTGGATACTGGAAAGGGAGACGCCAATCCCAAACAAAGGATTGGTTCCGTTCCATGATCAATGACCGCCTTATTGATACATTTTTCGAGGAACCCGGTAAGAAAGAAGCAGTTGCGGAACTTGAGAAAGGGCTACTCGAAGGAAGTCTTACAGTAACAGGGGCGGTCGATAAGTTGTTTGGATGACCACAGAATTTCTGGCACCCATCATTTAGAAAAATGTAGAATATAGAATTTATTGAATATATGTACATGTACGGCTATAAAATCTCCTTATGTCAGAAATGGCACAGGGAGATTTTTTGAGGTGTAAAAGAAAATGACCGTCAGAAATGATAAAAGCCTGATTAAACGATTGGTCAAGCGAAGAGAGCAATCGAATGGCTAAAAAATACGTTTTCAATGTCCTATGTATACCTTTTAAGAAATGGGACAACTTAACACAAGTAAATGCAGAATGGAGGGACTAGGATGACGTATAACAAATATGTTCTTGGGCTTATGTCTGTTTTTTTATCAGCTGGTTTGTTATTTGGCTGTAACGGTGTCGATGAAGATGAGCCGGATCCAAGTGAAGAACCTTCAGAGCAACGAGAAGACAATAGTCAATGATTTTAGGCGCTTGGTTCTATAACAACTCAGAATTGTTGTAGAAGCAAGCGCTATATTATTGTCCACCACTTGGTGGTATTCCCATTTGAAGAGGGTCAGTTCAATTTATGCAGTGATGAGATCCAAATGATATGCAGACATAGTACGCAACTGTATAGAAAAAGGGTAGATCCGACTAATAACTGTAAGTATTTTCTAGGTTCAATTTTAGTAATAAAATACAGTAATAATAACGGCAAACCGATTTTAATCATATAAAAGTCAGAAACACTTGTTTCATATAGATAGTTCATTAGCGGGTTTGCCTCCGTAATATAGTAATTTCGGATGCCAATATCGGTTAATAAGGAATCGGAAATGGCAAGCAGTACGAGGAGAATCCCCGCTTTAAATAATTTAATGCGTGTTGAAAATAGATGCTTTAGATTCACTCTATCCACCTACCTGTTTATTGACGTGGTTTGTGCTTTGGAACCGGCATGATTAGGATGTGAGTAGGTGTATGGAATTATACTTTCATATAAGGGGAATTTAGCCAGCTCTAGTCTTCGATTTAAAATTAATAACGGTATGCGAATAGCCAATCTGCACTAAAACTATATTTAAATAGTACTCCGATTCAGCAAATCGATATTTTGCAACTTTTCGTCGCTCCTGCTATGATAAAGTGGTAAATAGAAAGGGGTTTGATTGTAATGAATATGGATTTCAACCTTTATATGAACGATATACTTAGAACAGCACGATCTGAAATGGAAGCGAGCGGATATGAGCAGCTGACAACGCCTGAGCAAGTGGAAGATGCTTTTAAACGTTCCGGTACGACACTAGTCATGGTGAATTCCGTTTGCGGTTGTGCGGGCGGTATCGCACGTCCGGCAGCCGCACATGCAGTCCATTACGATAAACGCCCGGATCATCTTGTCACTGTATTCGCAGGGCAAGACAAAGAAGCAACAGCGCAAGCGCGCATGCTTTTCGGAGAAGATCATTTGCCATCTTCACCGTCTTTCGTCCTTTTGAAAGATGGTAAAGCAGTTGCAGAGGTCGGGCGTTATGAAATCGAAGGGCATGACCCGATGTCTGTCGTCACGAATTTACAAAGCCAGTTCGAAGAATACTGCGAAGAGGTCTAAGTAGAAAAACAGTCCCTACGTGCAATTTGCACGTAGGGACTGTTTTGTATTTTACATGAAAAGTGTGCTGAGGCCTAACATGATACTCGATGCTAGCATTGCGGCAACCATTATGAGGACAATCGTTTTTTGTACTTTTTTATTGCTCATACGTCAAAACTCCTTACTTTTTATACTTTCATTTTAACAGAAATTGAAGATTTCACAACATCTAGCGAATCTATAGGGTAAAATGTACAATAGGGAGAAGGGGAGTGAATACCATGCAAAGAGTAGATCATGTGGGGATTGCTGTGAAAAGCATTGATGACACGCTTGAATATTATATTCATACGCTCGGTCTGACACTAGTAGCACTTGAGGAAGTAGAAAGCCAGAAAGTCCGTGTCGCATTCATCGATGCAGGGAATATTAAACTTGAATTATTGGAACCGATAGGGGATGACGGTCCAGTGGCAAAGTTTATTGAAAAGCGTGGGGAAGGTGTCCATCATATCGCATTCGGTGTGACAGATATCCGCACAAGGATGGCTGAACTTCGGGAAAAAGGTGTACAGTTACTGCAAGATGAACCGAAAATTGGCGCAGGAGGAGCGGAGGTCGCTTTTCTTCATCCAAAGTCATCATTTGGTGTGCTGTATGAGCTATGTGATAAGAGTGGGAAAGGGGAATGAGAAATGGATATCTACGAGAAAATTAATGAATTATATGATAAAAAAAGAGAAATTGAGCTTGGTGGTGGGGATGATCGCATCGCGAAGCAACACGAAAAAGGAAAACTGACAGCCCGGGAACGGATTGATTTGCTCCTGGACCAGGATACATTTGTTGAATTGAATCCATTCGTCACACACCGGACGCGAGATTTTGGTATGGACAAGCAAGTCGGACCGGGAGATGGGGTTGTAACGGGCTACGGTAAAATCGAGGGTCGTCCTGTATACTTATTTTCGCAGGATTTTACGGTTTTCGGTGGTGCGCTTGGTGAAATGCATGCCAGGAAAATTTCCAATGTTATGGATCTCGCCGCTAAAAACGGTGCGCCTTTCATCGGGTTGAATGATTCAGGCGGTGCCCGAATTCAAGAAGGGGTTGTGTCCCTGGATGGCTACGGAGAAATTTTTTACCGAAATGCAATCTATTCTGGCGTAATCCCACAAATCTCCGTTATTTTGGGTCCTTGTGCGGGCGGTGCAGTGTACTCCCCAGCCATTACGGACTTCGTGTTTATGACTGATGAAACGAGTCAGATGTTTATCACAGGACCGAAAGTAATTGAGACGGTGACGGGTGAAAAGATTTCATCCGAAGACCTTGGTGGTTCAAAAGTACATAATAGCATTAGCGGAAATGCCCATTTCCGTGGGAAAGATGAAGAAACCGTTTTGCGGGATGTCCGGAAATTACTAGCCTATCTGCCGCAGAACAATCAAGAAAAATCGCCGATTGCAGATTATGATGAACAGGATGATTACCGAGCTGATTTGGCAGATGTAGTCCCGTATGAAACGGTTCGCCCCTACGATGTCCGGAAAGTCGTTGAGCAGGTCGTAGACACGGGTTCCTTTATGGAAGTGCAAGCTGAATTTGCGAGGAACGCCGTCGTCGGTCTTGCCCGTATGAAAGGGGAATCAATCGGACTTATTTGCAATCAGCCGCGCGTAATGGCTGGTGGACTAGATATTGACTCATCCGATAAAATTGCGCGCTTCATCCGCTTCTGTGATTCGTTTAATATACCGCTCATTACATTTGAGGATGTAACCGGCTTCTTCCCGGGTATTAAACAAGAACATGGCGGTATCATACGTCATGGTGCCAAAATCTTATATGCTTACTCAGAAGCGACCGTACCCAAAATAACACTTATTCTTCGGAAAGCGTTTGGAGGAGCTTACGTCGCATTGAATTCCAAGTCCATCGGTGCCGATGTCGTCTATGCATGGCCGAATGCCGAAATCGCCGTGATGGGCGCTGAAGGGGCAGCTAACATAATCTTTTCCCGGGAAATCGCACAAAGCGACAATCCGGAGCAAACCCGCGCGGAAAAGATCGAAGAATACCGCGAGAAATTCTCAAACCCTTATGTTGCTGCATCACACGGGATGGTTGATGATGTCATCGATCCACGTGAAACGCGCATTAAACTTTTACAGGCACTCGATATGATGCGCAATAAACAAGAAACAAGACCCAAAAAGAAACATGGCAATATTCCACTATAAGGGGCGAACTATTTTGAATAAACAAAGACTACTCGATGAATTTTTAGAACTCGTACAAATCGATTCCGAAACGAAAGATGAACGGAAAATTGCCGATATTCTAACAAAAAAGATGCAAGAATTTGGATTCGATGTTGAAGAGGACGATTCCGATGACAGAAGCGGACATGGCGCGGGGAACTTGATTGCAACATTGAAAGGATCTGTAAAAAATGCTGATCCGATCTATTTCACATGTCATATGGACACGGTTGTACCGGGACTCGGCATCAAACCGGAACTGCGTGATGACGGCTACATCTACTCGGACGGTACAACCATTCTGGGCGCCGACGACAAAGCGGGCATCGCAGCACTTTTTGAAATGGCACGGACATTGAAGGAAAGTGGACAGCCACATGGCGATATCCAATTCATCATCACGGCAGGGGAAGAAAGTGGACTTGTCGGTGCGAAAGAAATGGATGCCTCCCTGATTACAGCGAAATATGGCTATGCGATCGACAGTGATGGTAAAGTCGGCGGTATCGTGACGGCCGCACCGTACCAAGCGAAATTGCAGACGACTATCCATGGAAAAACGGCACATGCCGGCGTAGCGCCAGAAAAAGGGGTTTCTGCAATCAATATCGCTGCAAAATCGATTGCAGCCATGTCACTCGGACGGATCGATTCGGAAACGACAGCGAATATCGGACGTTTCGAAGGTGGACAAGCGACGAACATTGTCTGTGATGAGGTGCACATCTTAGCAGAAGCCCGCTCCATTAATCCTGATAAGTTGACTGAACAGACCGAGCATATGGCGCGGACGTTTGAACGTACTGCGGAATTGATGGGTGGGAAAGCGAAGACAGATGTCCAGATCATGTACCCTGGCTTCAGTTTCGAGGAAGATGCACCCGTTGTTCAAACAGCGATGACAGCGATTCGCAACATCGGACGCACACCGGAACTGATGACAAGCGGCGGTGGAAGTGATGGCAATATTTTTAATGGTGCTGGCATTCCGACAGTGACGCTTTCGGTCGGTTATGAGGAAATTCATACGAAAAACGAGCGCATGCCTGTTGAAGAATTGAATAAACTGACTGAACTATTGCTTGAGATTGTTCAAGTTGCTGCGAACAGGTAAGGGAGGGCTCATCGATGAGTGAATTGAAGGCAGTCATTGTCCAATGTGGCAATGAGGAGTATGCGATTCCTGTGGAGGCGGTCGTGTCCATTGAACGGCTTGAACAAGTGAATCCGATTCCCCATCTACCAGACTATATGCTTGGGCTCATGCGGATTCGTGGGGAACTTGTCCCAATTCTGGATTTTGAACAGATATTATATGGTAGAAGTATAAAGGAACAAGCGAATGCCAGGGTTGTCGTTGTTCAGACGGAGACTCTTTTCATGGGTCTGCTCGTACTCGATGCAAAAGAGATTCTCGATCTGCCTGAAGATGTGATGACCTCTTCGGGACTTATGGCGTATTCACGAACACCCTATTTCACGACTATAGCCAATTTGAAAAATCGAATGATTACGGTAGTCGATCCTTCGATTTTATCGAAGACACTTGCTGGTATGGATGAAATCGGTCACTATGTCGAGGCTCAATTGACACAGGAAAAATAAAGCGAAAACCGGGCAGTGTCATCTGTCCGGTTTTTGCTTTATAATGATGTACTAAATAGAATGGAGGGGAAATGTGATGACTTCGGCCAGCGAATCTCACGCAAGGGTAATTTTGCATCTCGATATGAACAGCTTTTTCGCTTCCGTTGAACAAGCGCACGACCCTTCCTTAAAAGGGATACCCATGGCTGTCGCGGGTAATCCGAAAGAGCGTAGAGGTATTCTTGTCACTTGTTCATATGAAGCAAGGGCTTTCGGTATTTATACCACGATGACAGTCGGTGAGGCCAAACGGATTTGTCCTGAACTGGTCATCCTTCCGCCCGATTTTGATAAATACAGGACAGCTTCAGCAGCCGTTTTCGATTTGTTACGTACATATACGGACCTTGTGGAACCCGTCTCGATCGATGAAGCCTATATCGATATCACTGCAATCGGCGGATTGACCAATGCTATTGACATCGCGACCGAAATGCAGCAACGCCTTTTACGGGAACTCGATTTACCTTGTTCAATCGGGATTGCTCCGAATAAGTTTCTCGCCAAAACGGCATCGGATATGAAGAAGCCAATGGGGATTACAATCTTAAGAAAGCGTGAAGTGGAAACCGTTCTATGGCCCCTCCCAGTTATCGAAATGCACGGAATTGGGAAAAGTACAGAGAAGAAGATGAATGCACTTGGCATCTATACAATTGGCGAACTTGCACAAAAGGATGAAATCATCATCAAGGCATCCCTTGGGAAATATGGCGTCCGACTACAAAAAAGAGCAAACGGCATCGATTACCGGCTTGTTGACCCGGATGCGGCAGATGAGCGAAAAAGTGTCGGAAGCTCAACGACATTGCCCGTCGATGAAACAGATTACGATGGATGCCTGAACGTATTCAAATGGCTCGCTGCGAAAGTAGCGGACAGGCTCGATAAGCGGCAACTTGCAGGCACGGTGGTCATGATTCAGATCCGCACGGCTGATTGGCGCAATCAGACCCGTAGCCGGACTGTACTCAATCCGCTCTATCAAGAACAGGACATTTACAGAGAGGCAGCCGAACTGTTCAAAAGGCATTGGGACGGGGAACCTGTCCGCCTTTTGGGCATTACCGTGTCAAATCTCGTTCCGATGAATGAATTGCACGAACAACTTTCAATTTATAATTTTGAAAAACATGCAAAAGAAGAGTCAGTGAATACGCTTTTATCGCAAATGGAGCAGAAATTCGGTCCTGGTTCGGTGAAACGGGGCAATGGGTAAAAGGAGGGAACCTGTTATGGAATTGCAATTTTTAGGGACAGGTGCAGGCATGCCGTCCAAATTGAGAAATACGTCTGCAGTGGTCTTGAATCTATCGGCTGAAGGGGAAGGCTATTGGTTGTTCGATTGCGGAGAAGCGACACAGCACCAAATTTTACATACGTCATTAAAACCCCGGAAGATTAGCAAGATCTTTATTACACATTTACATGGTGACCATTTATTCGGCTTGCCCGGATTAATCGGATCGCGTTCTTTTCTCGGAGGTGACGAGCCGCTTGATATTTTTGGTCCTCATGGAGTGAGGGAGTGGCTTGAAACAACGCTCCGAATTACGAAGACGCATTTGAACTATGAACTTCGCGTTCATGAGATCGGCGAAGGGGTAGTACTCGAAGATGCTAACTTCCGAGTAACTGCTAGATATCTACAGCATGTCATCCCGTGCCTTGGCTACCGGATTGAACAAAAGCCTCTGCCTGGAAAATTGCTCATCGAAAAGGCAGTGGAAGCGGGCGTACCGAAAGGACCTCTTTTAAAGAGGTTAAAGGACGGGGAAGATGTGACGTTGGACGATGGACGGAATGTCCGTAGCAACGATGTCACTGGAGCACCGCAGGAAGGGTTTACAGTCGCAATTATTGGCGATACAAGCTATTGTGCTGCTGCCATTGAATTGGCTAAAGATGCAGATATCCTCGTTCACGAAGCAACATTTGATAACGGGACAGGGAATCTCGCGAAAGAATATGGCCATTCTACAATCGGCGATGCTGCTACTGTTGCGGTGGAAGCGGGGGCGAGAGTGCTGATTGCCAATCATATCAGCGCCCGCTTCATGCCGAGTGATGTAGCACAGTTGAAAGCACAAGGTAAAGCGATCTTCCCTGTGTTACATATTGCAGAAGACTTTCTCCGGTTTGAATGGAAAGATGGAGTAGTTATTCGTTCGGAGAACTGATGAGATACAAATCATGACCATTCATTTTTAAACTAAAGGTCTCACTAGTTTGAATAGTGTGAAATTATTCCCTAGGAAATAAACAGAATCCCGATTTCCCTGCAGTACAGGAGAAATCGGGATTTTAATATGAAAAAATCATTTGTTATTATTTTAATGTACATACATAATACATATGCGGTATATCACATGCCGAATATGAAAAGCCCCGTAATCATTTTGTTCATCCGTTTCCAATCGAGTTTATTGACATTGAAATAAATGGTCTGATCAAAATTTCCAACCGAATTCATACTGTTTAGGCGCTGAAATTTCAACACCAAGCTCTTTCGCTGCGGTATATGCCCAGTAAGGATCGCGCAATAATTCCCGAGCGAGCAATACCATATCTGCACGGTTATTTTTTAATATTTCTTCTGCCTGGCGACCTGTTGTGATAAGACCGACTGCCCCAGTTGCAATATCGGCCCCTTCTTTGATTGTTTCTGCAAACTTCACTTGATAGCCAGGAAACACGTCAATTTTTGCTGGCACGACTGCACCTGAACTGACATCAATCAGGTCAACCCCTTGTGCTTTCATCCATCGCACCATTTCGACGTATGCTTCAGCTGTCATGCCACCATTCGTGTAATCATGCGCGGAAATGCGGACAAAGAGAGGTCCTTCCCAAACCGTACGCATCTCATCGATGATTTCACGCAAGAACCGATAACGGTTTTCACTGGAGCCGCCGTAAGCATCCGTCCGTTTATTTGATAGTGGTGACAGGAACGTATTGATCAGGTAGCCGTGAGCACCATGTAGTTCAATTACATCGAAGCCGGCCTTTTTGGCACGAAGTGCACTATTTTTGAAAGCTTGCACCGTTTCTTTTATATCGTCGATCGTCATCTCAACTGGTTTTTTGTACTTATCGCTGTACGCAACCGCAGCTGGTGCTTGAATATCACCGTCGACAGTCGCTTTTCGACCGGCATGTGCGAGCTGAATGCCCGTTTTTGCTCCGTGTTGCTTCATAAGTTGCACAACCTCTGCTAGACCATCGATATGATTATCACTCCAAATGCCCAGATCTCGTGTGGAAATGCGTCCTTGAGGCTGGACTGCTGTTGCTTCTACAATGATTAGTCCGATTTGACCTACTGCCCGTGTCGCATAGTGAATCTTATGCCAATCTTCCACCTTACCATCTTCATTGTGACAAGAATACATACACATCGGTGCCATGATAATGCGATTTTTGAACTCGACATCGCGTAACGTAAAAGATTCAAATAACTTTGCCATGTTCTTAACCTCCCTAAAACTTACCAACTCCAGTATAGCAAAAGTGGGAGAAGGAGACAGCAATCTAGCTTACAAAGCACTTATTATGGAAAAACAAACAGATGGTAGGAGAAGTAGTATTCAATGTAGATGTTTGTATAGCTAAATACGGGGGGGAATCAACAGCTAAGAAAAATCAATAAATGTATACAAATGTTTCATAAGAATGAGTAAGGAGGTGAAAGCCGTTAGCCAAATTTTATGTTTGCTGTGTTAAATATCGGGTATAAGATGGGGAGTCCGTGTGAAACCCATACATTGCGAAAGTGATGTAGTCATCGAGTAGAATCGTGAGGGTATCGGTGTCTACTACAAAGCGAAAACCAATTATAGTAAAAGTTGAGAAGTTTCATTTCACAAGAAAACTCAACTATGTAGGATTCGTTGTATCCGAATTTACACCTGTGTAGTGTCATACTAAATGCGAGTAGCTTCGGCTAAAGCAGACATGATGAAGCAGGAAGCAAACAAGACTTATAGATTTTTATGGGTTTTTGGCAACGGTTCAAGATTTCACCATTCTTCGTTAGCCGTTTCTGTTGAAAGAATTCTGCTATTCTTTTCCGCTATCTTTTAACGATAAGATTGATATACTTAGGAGGTATGTTTCATTTTAAAAACCTTACTGTTTTTAGTTTGTCATACCTTACAGATAAAACCCCGTGCCTTAATTGGTTCGGGGTTCTTTCGTCTTTACTGCATGTACGGCTATTCATGCTAGCAAATTTATAAAATATGTTAGGAGTATTAATAAGGACGACGATAGATTTGTGATATAGAACAAGATTGATTAAAGGAGGTTGTGACGATAGTGGTCCCACGTTTAAGGATTCCAGTTATCCATGTGGACCTCAGGGGCCTCAAGGTGAACCTAGAACAACATGTACCTTGGTTTACGGTTCATTAGCTACCGATATTGGTGCTTCACAGCCCGCTGTAGTTGGCATATATGTTGATTTTGGAATGCAAAATTGGTTGTTACAAAGGTTGCGTAGTTTATGGCTAAACATATTAAAAAAAGAGGGCAAAGCGATAATCGCCTCACTCCTCAGATTAACCCGTTTGAATCAAAGTAGAATTTTACGGTTTTTGGGTGCATTCCATTTACGAAAACCTTTCGCTCTAAACAACACTAACTACTTACACTCTACTTACATTATAACACCATCTAATAATTATTTATAGACTACTATTTCATATAACCTTTCCCTTATACTGTATAAGGCAAGTTCAAAAAGGGGTGGATGAATATGAATGACAACAAAAATATCTTAGATCAAGGTCCGTTCTTTCATGGAACTAAAGCAGAACTGAAAATTGGAGATATGCTTGAACCTATGCACTTATCCAATTATCAGGAAAAAAAATCTAACTATATATATTTTACTGCGACATTAAATGCTGCTAAATGGGGTGCTGAATTAGCAAAATCTAAATCAAGGGAGAGAATTTATATTGTAGAACCACTAGGTGATTTTGAAAATGATCCGAATTTAACTGATAAAAGATTTCCCGGAAACCCAACACGCTCTTATAGGTCTAAATCTCCTTTGAAAATAATCGCTGAATTAAGTTCGTGGGAAAGACATTCTGATGAAGAAATAAATCATATGCTCTCATCTTTAAAAAAGTTAAGTGAAGAAGGGGAAAATGTTATATACGATTAATTTTCAACTATTTAAACTCTCGCAAAATGATAAATTAAGTACTTTACTAGAGGAGAAAAACAATGTCCAGCATTAGCTCAAGAAAAATAATTTTAGATTTAGCAGTGACTTTAGATGGTTTTATTGAGGGGAAAAATGGGGAAGTTGATTGGTGTATCATGGACCCGGAGATGGGTTTTACTAGATTCTTAGATCAAATTGATACGATTTTCTATGGTAGAAAAAGCTATGATGAATGGGGACAATATATCCCGAAAACGGAAGAACATGATAGCGACAAGGAAATGTGGGATTTGGTTCATAGTAAAGAAAAATATGTTTTTTCCAAAACGCAACAAAGGACAGATGATAAAGCAGTATTCATAAATAATAATATTCTTGAAGAAGTAACTAAATTAAAGAATAAGCCTGGCAAAGACATTTGGCTATATGGCGGAGCAAGTCTTATAACAACTTTTATCAATTTAGGCCTTGTTGATGAATTTAGATTATCTGTTCACCCTGTTATTTTAGGTGAAGGAAAACCGATGTTTATTGATATAAAGCAGAGATTAAAATTGAAAATGGTTACTACAAGAACATTCTCTTCTGGCGTTGTGCAGCTAATTTATCAATCGAATATAAAATTATAACGATAAAAGCCCAATTTCTAAATACAGAGAAATTGGGCCTTTTAATATTGTAAACACCTTAACGATCCGCAATTTCATGTTGCTACTACAACAAGAGGGAGTTAATTCTCCTTTTCACGGTTACAACGCAGCTAAAAGACTATACAATATCACGCTAATATCATACCTCGATAGTATATATAGATAATTCAACCCATTATGGACTTAACTATTGAAGAAGGTTATTGGGGAATGAATACATATGACGTGGATTTGAAGGGAAAGAAGTTCATGTGTACATCACGCCTTTAAAGCACCTATAAAGGAACTGATTGAAAATAATCGTATGAATCGCCGCGTCCACGTGAATATTACCACTCAGAAGCTGACAAAGGGCATTACGGAAGTCAAGTGCTCGTGGAGCTATACAATCTGATCGAGGATGATATTATCAGCACAAGAATTGGGGCAGAAACTTATTACAATCGCAGACGTATCAAGCAGAGATTGGCTGAGATAAGCCGGATCCTATACCGTCTCACACCAGCCAATTGGGTGTCTAATGCAAACGCTAACTTTTAGGGTCACATCAGTAAAAGGATTTTGTGAATACTCTTTATAACATAGAAATGATGCCTTGAATTTCCGTTCAGGAACTTTTTTCTCAACCATTAGCTTTTCTTAAAATTTTAGCTAAGTAACGAATACTTCAATTTGCTTGGGATTGATTGAAGCGGGTTAGTTATTTGATGATAGAAGTCCGGTCCTTTAGAATTTTTAATTTTTTATGCAAATCGATAATAAATCAATAAAAATGTACTTAGCACAAATAAAAAGTTTAGAAAAACAAATATCATTTGGTCCAATCGGTTCTTATGCATTTTAACTGGTGGATGATAAAAAGATATACCCTCGATAATAAATATTAGTAATACAATATGAATCATCGCATGTCCCACTACCTCTGTGTAGCCAAATATGGTCGTAGTTAGGATAAATAAAATGGTTAAGGCGACAGCTAATACACGGTTGAGAATACCAACGATTAATAAGTAACCAACGACGAATTCAATAAATGCAGAGAGAACCACAAATAGTTCTGGGGCAAAGCCAAAAGTTGGGACGTGATGGCGGTCAATAATATCGATAGTCATAAAAGGATAAACCCATTTTTCTACTGCAACCCAACATAAACTTAAACCTGTTCCGAGGTAAAGAAATGGAAACCCTACCGTCTCCAGTTTCGTTCTTCCCACCAATAAAACACCAATAATAGCAAGGTAAAACCCATAATCTAACATATGAAACCAACCGGAATAACTCCAAATATAAAGAAATAAACCAAGCATTAATGTGGAAGCTATTTTCGTTGCAAAATGATGTGGAATTAACAGTAAAACGATAATTGCCCACATAATAACCGTTTGCCAACTATTGTGGATCGTGAACTCAGGTGCAAACATAGTTCGATTAAGTACTTGTAAAATAAATGCGACAGCTGTACCGTACTTAAGAATATAAGTAGAGTATTTCCGATATCCATCTAATTTTGTATCAAATGTGGCGACACCGGGGATCTTCATCAAATGTGGTATGAATTGAGATAGCAACGCTAAGAAAATAGCGATTAGTAAGGATATCATAATAAACTCTATAGAAAGGATTTGTTCTATAGGAACCCTTTCTGGCTCTTTCTCCGAAAACCATTTTACATGTGCATTTGCAATAATTGGTGAAAAACAAAGTAACCCTAATAATAGTACGGCATCACATTTCTTCAACGGATATACCTCTCCTCTTAGTAACAATGCTTAAAGATTATTATTCCCTAAGAAATATCCGATTATGCTGACGTTTGTTGTAAAAATGCGATAAAAGCCTCTTAATGCAATAAGTGAAAGGCTTTTGTTTACATGTACAATTTGAAGTCCCTCTGAATAATTGGAACAATGACTGAATGAGATAGGGGCTACTCTATCGTCGGTTTTACGCTAAGTAAACTCAACTATTGTAGTAATTTTCAACCTACAGCTATAGCACTTTTCCGTAGTTATAACTAAACAAATAGAAAAAGGGGGTGGAAATCAAATCGATACCCAACCCTTTCATCAACAATCCCAAATTAGCCTTAATTTGCTTCTTTATTTGTATGTATTCAGTTGTAAAAATTGTAAGTAATAATAAACATGAACGCGTACTCTTTTTCGATTGTAACTAGAGTGAGAAATAGTAGTGTAAACCAACGGTGAGACGAAGTTTCTACAAAGGCTTTGTTTTATCTAATAACCAGTTGTTGATAGTATCTATTACTTAAGTTAGTAAAATGTTATATTTTGAAGAAAATCACTCGTACAATCATTTGCCATAAAGAGAAAATAAATGACAAGGAAGTTGAAGTTTTAGACATTACAAAATATGTATTTAAAAAAACAAATAAAGTGCGAATCGGCTACAATTGTAGGCCATTTTATGTTTTATTTCTATTCTTAATAAAGAGACAGTTTTCCCCTTCTTACTTCTCCGTATCTTTTATAAATCTGAAAAACAAACCATTTTTTAAAGTTTAGCAATAGAAGTGGGTATACTTGTGGCTGAATATTATAAATTTTTAAATGTTTCATATGAAAATCTCATGGGTAGATATCTAATACATGTGAATATTATTACTTTTCATATGTATTATATTTTGGGAGGTTGAGAAAATGAGTATGGAAAAAAGAATTGTTGGGAGCTTTCATTCAGATGAAGAAGTTTTGTATGCGGTTGAGGGATTGAAACGTCAGGGGCATCGTGAAACAGATATGATGGTGGTAGCAGAAAGTAGAAGTGCAATTCCATTAGTCACTTCTCGTACCGGAGTCATGGTAGAGGCAGATCAACAAGTGAGGACTTTAACAGGTGTTATGATGAACAGCTATTTATCCATGTTGTCTGCAGGAATGGGCGGTACACAAGCTAATACTCTGTCTAGCCGGCTAATTGAAAGGGGCCTGCCAGAATATACAGCAAAACAGTGTGAAAAAGAAATAAATAAAGGGAAAATAATGTTGCTAGTTGATATAAATACAACTTACGATAGTCCTGTCTATAAAACACACTATGAATCTGAGAACTCAAGAGCAGTCCGACTCCATGAAGAACAGCTTGATATTAGAAAAGAGCGTGTACAAATTGGAGAATTACAACTCCGTAAAGAAGTGGTGGAAGAACAGAGAACCGTTCATGTTCCACTACTTCGAGAAGAAGTATATGTAGAGCGACGCCCTGTCATAGATGGAAAGTTTGATGGCAGCCCGTTTAATGAGGATGAAATTATTCGCATCCCTATTACGGAAGAAAGAATAGAGGTAACGAAAAGACCTATAATTGTTGAAGAGGTAATTATAGGCAAGAGAAAAATTCAAGAAACTAAGCAGGTACAGGATACTATTAGAAAAGAAGAAGCGCGGATAGAGCGTTCTGTCCCTTCGGCTAGCGCAACAGGGAAATTAGAGTATCAAGACACAGTAGGGCAAGTAGTGGATATAACAGAAAGTCCAGATATTTTGATTGTGGAAGGCAATCCCGATATTGAAAGCATAATGGCGGAGGTCAAAAAGGAAGAGAACCGCGAAAAACGTACAGGCTCCCTCGCTGTACAAGGAGAAAACAACAAACCAGGTTCAGCTGTCAGTAAAAAGGAACAGGTAAGTGGGACACTTACAGATTCTCCTGTTAGTAAGGAAAGTAAAAGTTCTGCACCAATTTCAGCAGCTACTGTGAAAAAGGAAGAAGCAATCCACAACAACGAAAATTCCTCAATCGAAGAGGAAAATAAAAATAATAAAAATCAAACAAAGAAGAAAAAATAATAATTCTCATTAATAGGCTAGGAAAGGCTATGCGGTCCTTAGATAGTATACAAGAAAAGGCTGATTTCAAAGATCACTAAAAGGTGACCTTTTGAAGTCAGCTTTTTTAGAGAGTCTAAATATAATTCTCTGACTACTGGGTTTCTTTTTCATTTATCGATTATTGAAACTTTTACTAAAACTGTCTAATGTTTGGAAGGGATTATGTTTTGATTTAGTTGTTGCATTAACAAATCTGCTGCGTGGTAATCAGCAAAAGTTTTGTCTGGCTGGGTGTTGGAGTCCTTTAAGATCTCCGTTTTATCATCAATGTTGCGTATGATTACAAACATGAGTAACCTCCAATATTTTACATAAACAATTGATTTGGTTGTCTCCTATATAAATTATTTAGCATGCACTTTCGACAAATTGTTATGTGATTGATACGGAATTGTAATCAATTAACCTTTAAATCACTGGAATATTTCAATGTAAAGAGGGTTAGCAAAATTACTGAAACTCAGTTCGACTACTAAGCGCAATGTTATAGCGTAATTTTAGACCAATAAGGCTACTGACTTACAATCAGTAGCCTTACGTTAAGTCACCATTTGGTGTAGTGGAAGTATCGACGGTCTGAATTTTTGGGAAACGGGAGTTTGTCTAATGTTACAAATAAATATGTTGGGCGGAAATGAGGATGCAATGAAGAGGACATCAGTTTATCCGAGAGCGAAGGTAAAACCCATGATTATTAGCGGTTATTCAGTTTTCATGTGAAGGTGCTTTATCGTTATATAAGGAGTCAGATAGGGATATCTCGCATTGATCAGACATTATTATTATTATTATTTATTATTATTTCCGTTCAACCTTTGATGCGTATGACTTCTCTAAGATAAATATCAAATTTGATAGGTCTGTAATTATCATTGCTCAGTATTACGAAAATAAAATCATTCGTGATTTCGATAATCGGAACAGGAAGCTTATCCAAGATGCTACCCGGCATACTGGACTGATTGGAGATGGTAGCTGGTGGCGTGTATGGAATGTCGATATCGGTTTTCTCGATCCTCGGGGGAATCATGTGCAAATCTATGTAGTGTCGCAGGAGAATTTTGTAGAGTTTATCACGTCCTGTAGCGTAACTATTTTCACTTGGTACATATACCGGAAGCAGGAAGAGTTAATGGACCATTTATCGGGCGCTACCTCTCAGGGTTTTTTGGGCTGACTTTTTTGTTGATTGTATATGTTGTACCCAGTAGGAAGGTAATATTGTACCCACTATTTAAGAGATGAATGTAGGATTTGAATAGCTTTATTGAAAATAGCCGAATTGAACAAATTGAGGAGGTTTAGTTGAGGCAATTCGTATCACCGTGTAGAATTGACCGAAAATAAAAAGCCCCCGCGAATAAACGAAAGGGAACTGATGGACTTCAGCAACCCAAACTACATTCTCTTCGCCAAAAGCGCAGCAAGCTACATGACAATCGTTGAACACCTTTCAACCAATACATCTGTCATTGTCCAATGCCAAAGCCTGAAAGTATTCCCACACACATTCGCCAAGTACTACTTGCGCCATTTCGAAGATGAACAGAACGTCATGAAGTTTCTCGAAGACTACGAAATATACGACCTGTCCTTCAAAACGGATTTTAAAGATACCAGAAAGAAAAAGTACGATGGCTTGGAGCGAATCGTCCGGCACGAAGGAGAAGAAAAATACCTTGTGAATCTGCTCGACACCGATTTGGTGAAAATCTATAACATACGACAATACCGGAAAGAAATGTACGAATTGGATGGTCGTAAAGTCCTTGTAATCACCACCCCAATGACTCGGCATACACACGAACAGCTATTAGGAGAGATTCATCACGTTGATTTCCTTGAAATTGATTCCGGGGATCTTATCGATTACCTGTCGGCAAATTAATTTCACCTTCTATATAAATAAATATCCTGTCCTTTGAAACGCGATTTGTATTTATAGCAACTTAATCATGAAAGGGGAAAATACCATGCAAACCAATAATCAAATCATTCCGGAACTATTGGAGATGACCAAACTCACTGCACATGAAATTGGGCTTAATAAAGAAATCGCCGCACATCTAGATGAAAAACAGCAGCGTAGAATGCACCAGACCATGCGTGAGCTCTTAGCAGATGAACTCGTTTTCGTGTTGAATTTAGAAGTATCGAGTGCCCGAAGTAGAAAGGGTTGATTCAATTGCAAGTTTTCATAGTGGCGATTAGTTTTCTAACGGCGGCATTGGGCGTTACAGCCATGTACAATGCTGTCTATATCCCATCTGCAAAGTTGATCCTTATTACCGGGCTGACAGTTACGGTCATCTATTTCATCGTCAGGCGTCTTCAACAACGGAAAAATAAGAGGCTAGATAGGTTAATGTCGTTCACAATGACGCTTTTCGCTTCCATGTTTCTTTCAAGCCTTGTCCATTCAGCGTGGGATATGGAAAAGTTCATTTCTCGGTTAACGATGATGAAAATGACTTTGGTGTTGCTCGTTATAGTTGCCGTTTATTTGAACGTTGTCATCGTCCGAGCAGAAATCTCCTACAAGAAGAAGCGTGGTAACCAACGAATCGAGGAACAACCAAACAAAAGCTGGCTGTTTATTTGAACGTTGTATTTATCCGAGCAGAAATATCGTACAAGAAGAAACGAGGCAATCAGCGAATAGAAGAGCAACCAAACAAAAGTTTTTTTGAAAAAAGGAAAGAGGGAAAGGAGAGAATCAAAAGGGGGGATGTTAGAATCATTCTAGGTGCTTCTACAGATACTGATGATAATTAACAAACACCGACCATAGATTGATAATAATAACAAGTTAATTGGAGTTATTGTGAAATAACGATTTGTGAATAATGGAGTAGAGTTCACGCAATATGATGAATATGAAGGTAGGGGAATATTGGAAAGAACAACACTTTATTTTAGTATCCCAGAAGCTTCTGATATACGGGATAGATTATTCGATGAAGGTTATGACGATTGCCCACTGTTTGAATACGACAATTTCCCGGAAAAAGTGAGGCTAGTAGAATGCAAAAGATGATAAAGGTTTTAATAATCGTGGGGTGCATTTTTATTGTTGGTGGTGGTCTTTGGTTTGCGAATGGTATTTATGGAAATCCTATTTCAAAAACGATTGCCAAAAGTAGTGCAGAAAAATATATTGTAGACACCTATAGTGGACGAGATTTCGTGATAGATGATGTTTTTTATAACTTCAAGGATGGCTACTACCATGTGGAGGTAAAGTCTCCATCTAGTATAGATACTCATTTTACGGTTTCAGTTTTTTCGAATAAAGTAGCGTTCGATTCATATGAAAATGAAGTATTGAGCGGATGGAATACTTACGAAAGAATCGATCATGATTATATGCAAATGGTTGAACGTGTATTTTCTTCGCCAAACTTCCCGTTAGTAAGCGAAATTGATTTTGGTACGATTCATTTGATCGATGAAGATTCATTTGGAGAATATAACAAACCTGGTTATGGCGTGAAATTGGAGGATTTAGAGCTAGATAAAATATACGATATAAAAGAATTAGCTAAAACCAATGGTCATATTATTTTTTATGCACAAGATAAGGAAATATCATTTGCAAAAGCAAGTGAACTTTTAATGAGCATAAAAAATTCTCTAGACGAGGCGAATATTCCTTTTTACGCGATAGATTTTATTTTAGAAAAACCCCGCACTCCAGAAGGGATAGCAAATGAAGATGATACAAGTATTCATACAGCTAATTTTTTATATAGAGACATTTATGAAGACGGGCTTGCTGAACGTATAGAAAAAGCGCATGATGTATTAATGGAGTACTATGCAGAGCAAGACGCAAAGTTGAAGGATGAAGACTAGCCTGACAATGTAATTTGGTGATGTTGTCGAGTTCTTCTTTTGTGATCAAGCTTTTCCAAGCAGTTTTCCTAGTAACTTTTCTGTTCTATTGTAATTAAATACTTTTTGTATAGAAGGCGCAGCTGCTTTTGGGTTAGCTGGTGCTGCTTTAGCAATTGCTGCCCGGCAAATAGAAAAAACGAAAATGTTGGAGAAAAGAATTGAAGAATTGGAAGATAAGTGCATTAAATAATTTCTCCATTAACGGGCTCGCTACCTGAATAAGGGTTAGGTATTTAGCTGCTAAATTTAATAAAGTTGCTATCATCTATAAAAAACACGTTTCATTCAGCCATTGAATGAAACGTGTTATTTTTATTGTCTTTTTTACGAAAGGAGGAAACAGCAAAGTGTTTTTCAAGATAAAAAACTGTAGAAATAAGCTACATATCTACACTGAAGTCGAAGTCTATATAGCGAAGCAAGACCCAGTCGAATTAATCGAGTTACGTTTTCATGTACTTGAAACATCCCTTTTGCTCTGAATGAGCAAAAATATCACACAAGAATAAGCGTGGTAACCAACGAATCGAGGAGCAACCGAACAAAAGCTATTTTGAAAAACGGAAAGAGGAAAAGCAGAGAATTGAACGAGGAGATGTCAGAATCGTGCTAGGTGCATCCACTGATAATGATGATAATTGATCAAAATATGAAATTGGAGTATAAGTATTTGGTTTGGCGTAGTGTGGGAATATTCTGAATATGGGCTATAATTCTATTTATAGAATGGCTAGGAGCTTTTTATGGTGCATTACTAGTGCAATGGTAATGCCCTTTCTTATTCAAGTAACGGGAGGATTGTTGAAGAAGAAAAGGGGGAGTTTCTGATAGAATTAAAAGTAAATAAAAATTATATTTGGGTATATTTCATAATATTTTATGCCCTATGGTGTATCAGAGAATTATGGTTGGTTCAATATTTAGATTTGATGGATCCCGTTCCAAGAGCTATAACATCAGCCACTATTAAAATAGTTATTTGGGTCATTCCAGTTATTTTATTAGTTAAAATTATGGAAAAAAGTAAACCGTTTTCCTATTTACAGTTACGTCATAACTTTAGAAAAGGTCTAAAATGGACAGGTTGGGTATCCTTAGCCTTGATATTCTATTTTGTATATAAATCTTATCGTTTTAAAAAATAATATCGATTTTCAAATAGGATTTAACGGATGGCTTAATACTATTCTATTGGTTGGTATAACTGAGGAAATTGTCTTTAGAGGTTTTTTATTAAGAAAACTTATGGATTCTTTTAGATTCTGGATAGCAAATACAATTACAGCTTTACTCTTTGTATCGATTCATTTTCCTATTTGGTTTTATAAAGGTCTGTTTGAATTCCCTTATATTCTAAGTTCCATATTAACAGTTTTTGTGTTGGGTATTATATTTGGGTTTGTATATAAGAAAAGTAATTCTCTTTGGTCAGTAATTATTATTCATTCTTTGTATAATTTGTTAGTGTTACTCTTCTACTCCCATGAAAATTAAAAAACGCTCAAAATCTATAAAATTACACAACAAAAGAGACTCAGAAAAAGCTTTTTTTAAAAAAGGCTGAGCCTTCAGATTGTGTATATGAAGTTGATCGTTAAATCAGGAACCAACTCCATTCTTCTTAGAATATAGGCAAGGCTGGTGCAATAACCAGAGTAGGATTAATCTCCCATGAGTGCTACTCGTATAGAGTGCGACAGTCTGTGATGCACCGTGGTCGTTGGAGTCAGACTAACGGATGGGCTCTAGGGCACCATAGTTGATCGACCTTCTTCGCCAGCCATACTAATCTATACCCGTTCTGAAACAATTTTCATCCTCTGTGGTCCAGCGTTTTTTACTGCATGGATGGCTAACGGGGTGCTTTAGCTTAACGAACAAAATTAAATGAATCGTTCCTAATTAAAATGAATCGATTTTTTACGATGATTCAGATATTTAGAACTAAATAGGATACATCCAGCGTTTAATTAACAAAATGTACTGCTATTTATATCAGGGGGTGAAAAGGTGGATTTATTTTTTTATATTGTATTAATTATTGTTTTTTCTCTTATCTATTATGGATATGTTAAGAAAAAAGACATTGATTTAAAAATGAAAGAATTAGAGCTTGAAGAAAAAAAGGTAGAATTGGAAATTAAAAAGTTAGAAGTTAGTGAAGATTGTAAAAAACAAAACGAAAATTGAAAGTTTTATAATCTGTTAATCTAAACAGCATTTCGTACTTTCTAATGGGGAATTCGATTGCACTCATCAAATATGTTTTTTATTTAACTAAATTAAACTAACGGGTGCTTTACTTGAAGATCGTTGAGCTGACGGCTTTTTCTTGTTCAACTAACGAGGCAGTTAGTTAAAGAGTGTTGTTTAACTTTTGTTCAACAATCGGGCAGATTGTGAAAAGGTTGCGGTAAAACAAAGGAGTTGGAGAAATTGGAAGCGAATATCATTACTAATTTTAATGGTTTGCGGCATTCTAACTGGATGTGGGGGGGATAAAGTAACTATTTTAGAAATTAATTTAGAAAATGCAAATGACAATGTGAAAAGATTTATTGAGAATGTAGAAAATGATGAAAAAGGTACAGGAACTGGTATTTATATATACAACGATTCTAAAAATCAACGCTATTTGTATCTTAATCAAGATTTCTTGGATGATGGTACAGGTTTTGGAGATATAGATATTAAAACGGACGAAAATTCGATAAACATTTACCTGAACGACATTTCTATTTCTAAGGGAGAAGCAGACACATATAAGTTATACAAAATAAATCTCAAAGGGGACTATGAGTACCTGAAAGTATTTAAGAATGGTGAGGAAACTCATTTTGGAGGGATTGGGGTATAGCGGATGTTCTGGGCATGATTGTTTAATATGCGGTGCATTTTCTTCTTCAACTAACGGGTGCTTTACTTCAAGAAGGAGTAAAGCCTTTTTCTTGTTGAACTAAAGGGAGGTTAGTTTAAGAGTATTGTTTAACTTTTGTTCAACAAACGGACCAGATTGTTGAAACTTAAAAGCATTATTTAATCATTGGAGGAAGATTGATGAAAAAAACTTTTGGGTTATTCATTATGCTTTTCACATTAATGCTTGCCTCCTGTGGGGGGAAAGCATCAATTACCTCGACGTTGATTGTGATTGAAAAAGGTCATTCAAGCGACAACAAAGAATATTGGATTAAGGCATATGATCCGAACAATCAAAACAAAGAAGAAGCATTTAAGATAGTGATACAAGAAGAGATGGTTTGGAACCTTATTGAAAAAGATAAAGAGTATTTTTCCTTGTATTCAAAAAAGGAGATAATCCTTGGTTTTTTAGAACACATTGAGTATTCAGTGGCTGGGAAAGGGTAATGTTTAGTGCAATCCTCTCCCAACAATCGGGCGCATTGTTGAATTAGCATCTCTGTTCTTCTTAAACTAACGGGTGCTTTAGCAAAATAAAGGCTGTTGACTCCTGACAGCCTTTATTGTTGTTATTCAACTAAAGCGGCAGTTTAGTTGTGCGAAATGTTCCTAGTTTAAATAGAGGATGGTTACATCTCTCTGGTAAAGGCTAGGCAATTCCTTATGGAATTGAAGGATTATATCGAAGAATCAAATGAAGAGGTAACGCTCGGAAGGGTTCTCTCTTAGTCGAGTAGCACTGGATTTAGTAAGAATGACCGTGTTATAAGCTCGGTGAAAAGGCGTGAGAAACTACCGTACCAGTTCGGCTGACGAAATCCTACTCGATGGAGTGGTGTAGTTCATGATGCTTGAGTTGAATGAATATGGTGAGAATGCGAATAAACCTAAAAGAAAAGGTTAAGCTGACGAACTTCTGAACGTACGGGTCTAGAACTGCGATACATAGAAATGTGTATGTCACCAAATTGTGAGGTTAGATGTGGATGAGTAAGACTAGCTAATATGAAAATCCATGATACGTTACAGGCGTATGAATGCTAACAGGCTTACAGGAAGCACCTAAGTTCATTCTATAATAGATATAATTCAACATTGTAAGCTGATAACGTGGAGGGCTTACTCCCAAAGAAACGGTGGCAAGGAAAGCAATAATGACAATAGTTATTGTATAACTTACTTTTGTATCAGTGAAAGTGGTGGCACAGTACCAATGAAATGTCTAATCCACATGGAGGGATAGCCACTAGACTAATAAAGAATCATTTAATCATGCAGGGCAAATCTTTATCGGTTAATAAGGTTCTCGTGAGACTAATAGAGGTTCACCTCCTACGGGAGGCACCGACTTATTGAAACGGAAGAATTGAGACACGGAAGGTACGAATATATCAAATGTGTTGATGATTAAATCGAATTGGATTAGTTGGAACGCCGTATGAAGTGAAAGTTTCATGTACGGTGTGAACGGGGGGAAAAGGGAGCGATAACTTCAAACCCTTACCTATCTGTATGAATAAGATTATGTTTTAATTTGTAACTTTTACCAATAGGTATCGTCAAACTTACAAATGGGAAATTGTTGTGGAATGTACAATTTATTTTTGAAAGGGGAATTTAGAAGTGGTGAAAAAAGCTATTATTTCAGGAATTGTATTTAGTTCAATTTTGTTAGTTGGATGCAGTGATGAGCAAAACGAAGAACAAGGTCAAGCTCAAAGTTTGGTAAATGAAGTTGAAATTGATACAAATGAAATAGAATCGTTGCAAACACAAAATCAATTTCTAAACGAACAAAATCAGCACTTAGTGACGACCATTAAGCAAGTGATAGATAACTTATCGGATGAAGAAATGTTGGAATTATCCCAAAATCAGTTTTTATATGAGTTACAGATTAATGGGAAATCTATTCCTAAAAATGGCCAAGTAACTATTTCAGCGGGGGATGTTGAAATTCTATTATCTGAAAAGGGCTTGGGTTACGATTTTTTACCAGACGAATGGTTAGAGAAAGGAAAGATTAGTGGAAACTATATTGACCATTTGTTAAATTTCGACACTAAAAATTGGCGGACAATTGGGACTGATGGCACTGTTAATACAGCACAAGGTTATCAATCAGCAGATATAAAAGCTAGTCAACAGCACACTTTTAATATTACAGATGAACTAAGAGAACGATTGAAAATTGACACCAATTTAATACAAATTGAAGTAAATTAAAGGCTTAGTAAAGATTCGACTTATTGTCATGGCAACTTTTTCTTATTGAGTGATGGAGTTACTTATTAAACGGGTGCTTTACTTGAAGATCGTTGAGCTGCTTAGACAGCTCATTTTCCTTGTTCAACTAAAGGGGAGATTAGTTGAACAAGGACTTTTATGCATATTGATTGAACTAGTTAACAGAGACAGAGAAAAACATCATTCTTATAAATGGAAAGAGGGGGAATGAACATTGAAACGATTTACTTCTTATATTCTTATATTTTTGCTTGTTTTGGTAGGTTGCTCGAATACGACAGAAACAGTAAAAGAAGAAGAGACTTGGGAAGAAAGTGCGACACTAGTTAGAGAAATTGTTGTTACTGATGACGGGGAAAAAGGCGACTTTGTATTTCGTATTGGAGATAATGGTAAACTCGGTATTGGGGAGTACGGACCTTTTATTGCTGGTCAATCACAAAAGTATATGTGGCATTTTTGGGGTGATGAGAAAGTATTAACAAAGGCTTTTAAAGTAATTGGAGTCAGTAAAGAATCTGGAGAAGAAATAACTGTTTTTCAATCCCCAGATAGTGGGAGCCTTTCTCCTCTTACTGGGGCAGACCATCATATACCTTCATCTATAATGTTACCAAACCCAGGATTATGGAAATTAAAAGTTTATTTTGATGATAATTTTTTTGGAAATGTAGTAGTTAATGTAAAGGAAAAGTGAAAAATCTTCTTGAACTAACGGGGTGCTTTAATGAAAAATCATAACTGTCTTTTTAGTTAAACAAAGGGCGGAATCGATAGTTGAACGAGTCCGTATATTTCCATAAGCTAAAATGGAAATATATTCATGTCAGAGTAAGGGGTGAGAGCTTGATAAAAGGATTATATGAAGCACATTTACCTGTAGAAAATTTAGAATTTTCAATTGGATTTTACCTAAAATTAGGTTTGAAGTTAGCTTGGCGTGATGAAGATACCGCATTTTTTTGGATAGAGAAAGGGAAAAGTTGGATAGGATTGTGGGAAGGAAAGGAGTACAAAACTCCATACCACCCTTCTTTACGACACATTGCTTTTCAAGTTTCATATGAAGATTTGAAAGAGTCATTAAAATGGTTAGAATCTATTAACGTTGAGGTTGTGCCATTTGGTGGCAGAAAATCAATTGAGCCATTTATTCGACCATATCAAGGCAATGCTTCAGTTTATTTCAATGATCCAGATGGTAACAGTTTAGAATTGATGTGTTATGTTGAAGTTCCGAACAATTTAAAACATATTACAGATAAGTTGTCCTTTGAAGATTGGGAGAAATTAGATATAAGTAAATTAAAATGATAAAAGGCAAAGGTTTTTATATAATCTTAGTACCTTTTTAGATGTGCCAAATAAATAACCTAGTTGTCAACTTACACATAACACGTTTCATTCAGCCATTGAATGAAACGTGTTATTATTATTTTCATTTTTATAGAAGGAGGAAACGACAAATTGTTTTTCAAAACTAAAATCTGTAGAAATAGACTGTACATCTACCCGGAAGTGGAAGTCCATGTAGCAAAACAAGACCCAGTCGAATAAATCGATTTGGGTTTTATGGTACTCGAATCATCCCTCTTACTTTGAACGTCGTCTTTATCCGAGCAGAAATATCGTACAAGAAAAAGCGTGGCAACCAACGAATCGAGGAGCAACCGAACAAAAGCTATTTTGAAAAACGGAAGGAGGAAAGGGAGAGAATAAAACGAGGTGATGTCAGAATCGTGCTAGGCGCATCCACTGATAATGGTGATAATTGAGCAGAAAATGAATTGGTTGCAGAATTAAATGATTATATAAAAGGAGTTTAACTTCACAGTTCGAAATATAAAGCGCCAAAGGACTGCCAATCGTAGTCGATCAGCAGTCTCAACACCGTCATTTTGTGATTATCGACAGTCCTCTTGGTATGTTAATGCCTCAATACACTAAAAGCTTTTGTGAATTTTCTAGCGAAAGAAAGCGGAGGCTCAACAGATTGGATTTGAACATATAGAATAGTCGGGTTAGTGAAGATCCAAAGATTATGAATCGCGCTTACGATTAAACCGTTTTTTGAGAGATGACAAATAAAACTGGGTAATTCTTCTTGAAGAACTACTACTTCTACAAGGTTGAGTGCATTTCCTTGAGCATCCAGCGATTCTAATGTCATCCGGCTGGAAGCGCACTTTTACTTTAGCGGCCTTGGATGGTCACGTGAAGATTGCGACCAATTTCTACAGAGCAAATACCTTGTTCCATTTTAGGCTTTCCGTTAACAATCTGAGCTTATTGATGGCAAAGATTTTGTAAGTATTCCATTTTAAGACACCTTTATTTTTTCTATAGTTTATGAAGGATAGAGGATGCCTAGTACGAAAAGAAATATTAGCTCATATGAGCTAATATTTCTTTTGTAAAGTCGTTCATTTCATTGATCAGAGTTTGAAGCTTTTGTTCTTGTTCGTTAAAATATTGCCGATTATTTACGTCGTTGGTTTCATCGAAATAGATGGTTAATGCCGAAATAGCATCACCGATTCTAGTGATCATAGAACCTAGAATTATAAGTTTAATTCCCAGGTTTTCGTTAATTTGGTTTGAAGCATTATCTTTATCATTCAATTATTCCCACCCCCATCTACAACTTATGGGTATGAAATGAAAAATGAATCTTGTCCGGAGTTATTAAAATAATGTAGAGAGGGGTGAAAGTGGATGATAGGACTAAAAAATTTTATTAAACCTTAGGAGCTAAACTTATAAATGGAAAACTATTGTAAAAATAAAAGCGTAGTTCGTTTGTAAAGTGGCCTAAACGAGAGTGAATCCACAATTCTAAGAATGCCTTGGATTCTTATTGTTAATTTGTTTTATTAGGTTTTTCACTTCATTGGTTAAATCGTTAATCTGATTCTGCATATTTTTCTGATCGATTTTTTCTTGTCGTTCTGCTTGTCGTTCTTCTTCTAGTGCAAGCACTGTGGCAAGAGTAGATATCACATAGCCGACTGTAGTTACTACTTCACCGATGACAGCAAGCTCAGCTGCACGAATTGTATTGGAATCTTGATTATTTTGATCAATTCCTTCACTATTTGTCATAAACAAGTCAGCCTCCAATATAAAAAATAAAACGACTCAATTTAATAATATGCGTATAAAGAATTGCTTATGTAATTGCGTTGGATTAGTGTATTTTTTACTGAATAGTACGACCATTATGCGCCGGGAAAGAGAAATTTCTTATTCTAATGAGAGTAGTTGAAAAAGGGTAGATTTCTTCAACTTTAATGCTTTAGAGACGTTATCTTGTTTTAATTCATCAAAACAGGTTCCATTTAGCCATTGAATGAAACCTGTTATTTTTATTGCCTATTTATGGAAGCGGTAATGTTTAGTTTTAAAAAAGGCATAACAGTTCGTGGTATGCATCTGCCATTATGGGAGCAGTTTTCTTTTTTAGTTTAATTTTTAAGCGCACTTTTTTAGAGGAATTATATATAGTAACTAATCCGTTTTTAGCTTGAGCGTTATCCAGTTATGTCTGAGGGGATGCGTGTTTTTTAGTTATAGGAAAGGGCTCTAATTGTGACCAAACAGGAATGCTGCCCCTATAGTTGAACAAGAAAAAAAGCCTTCTAAGCAGCTCAATGATTTTCAAGTAAAGCACTCTTTAGTTTAATAAGAACAGAGAGGCATACTAAACAATCGCGCCCGTTTGTGAAGACCTTCTTTATTTCACTGGATACCAAGACGACATTAACACAGACGATATTTGCTGAAGGTATTAAAAATTCATTACTTATTTCTCCCTTCCATTCTTTCTATTTTTCTAGTTAATTGTTCAATTTGCTTTTGCATCAATTCTAATTGATTTGATTGATCTGATTGGTCTTGGGAATTTTGATTATTTGGGTTTTCTAATTCTTGTAGCGTAATCCCTGCTGCAATTGCTTGTAGACCATCGCCTAATGTGGAAAGCGCAGCTCCGACAAATGAGAGTTTAGCAGCATAAATTTCTGGTGTCCCAGTATTTTGACCCATTTGATTATTATTTACGTTTTTCATTATTAATACACATCCTTGATATTATTATGAGTTCTTATTATGTATATGAAATACTTAACAATGTGGATAATCAAGGGTTAGTTACTTTAATTTCAAACACTAAGGAACAGGTGCTTATTCAACTAACGGATGCTTGGATTTCAGAACATGACTGTCAATAGACGGTTTTTTTTATCCCCTCCGCATTCATCTACGTCTTGTCATGCTGTACACTGATAAAGAAGATAAAT
>CAWJLH010000007.1:0-169063 GCA_963843665.1 uncultured Caryophanaceae bacterium | reverse complement strand
ACAGGTCTCAAAAACTCGAAATTCATAGTACGAGCCACTACATTATAATCCCCGCCAACTTTTGTCGGTAGGGTGGCAGTCAGCAATCCTTGAATGACAAGTCTATTTTGTTCGTCAGGGTTTGTATGATGAGAACCTTCGTCCCCGGATACTTTTGTAAACAGCTCAACGTCTTCACTTATGAATGTCCGCTCAAATGTAATGATATCTCCAACTGTTAGGCTCAACCAAAACCCTCCCTTAGAATGTAATAATCTAATATGAACAACCTTTCCAGTTATGTGAGGCTATTTAAATTAATTGTACCAGTTGCCTGGAATATTCGGAATTATTTATCGGATAATTTGTGTTTTTATAATAAGTTTCACCTAATGAAACAAAATGCCGTGTTGTTGTATCTACATATAAGGTAACTTAAGATGAATTCAGAGACGAGGTGAAACGGATGGGTAAATATGAAGTTTCGGCATTGAAAAAAGGGCTTCAAATTTTAGATTTACTACAAGAAGAACAATTTCTAACATTAACGGAAATCACAAAGGCTCTAGATTTAAATAAAACAACTGCTTTTCGGTTGCTCAGCACCTTGGAGAATATGAATTATATATTAAAAAAAGACAAGTGTTATACATGTAATGATGAAAAGTTTCGAATGGATAGAAGTGAACAATCCGTTGATTGGATTGCGTTACAAGCTCCTTACCAATTGGGAGTAAGTGCGGCTGAAGGTGTGTACATTGCGGTGCTGGAAGAAACTGATGTGGTGATGAAACAAATGATTAAACCACCCTTTACAGAACCACACCATCCCGAGATAGGGGAACGTTCGCCCTCCCATCTTAGTGCTCTCGGAAAAGTCATACTGGCGAATTTAATGCCGACCGAACAGCAAGAAGCATTTTCGAAGCTTCCGTTCCATCAAGCCACTGATAATACATTTGTGGATATGGAAATGTTCTCTCACCATTTAGATGTAATTAGACAACAAGGATATGCCATCGACGATGAAGAACGATTTGTTGGGGTTCGTTGCATTGCTGCCCCGGTATTCCATGAGGATTGCGTCGTCGCAGCAGTTGCAATAGCCGGACCCATTGACAGAATGAAAAAAACGTTACTAAGAGGATTGACGAAAAAGGTAATAGTGGTAAGTCAAGAAATAACGAAGGAACTAAACATTCGGTATTAACTGCCGAAACAAGCATTTCATTTATTCCGTTTTTCCCGCTTGCATCAGGATTGTTAGCAGGTAAGTACAATAAAGGTACGAAATCCATTGATTTACGTGCCAGCATGCCACATCTACAGGGCGAGGAATTTGTGAGGGGTTTGAAAAAGGTAGAGCAACTTCGTGAGATAGCCAATACAAAACAGGTTGAAGTAGCACATATTGTGCTAGCTTGGTATTTGACACGTGATTCAATTAACAGAGAATGAAATTGCAAAAAACGATATTGCTTTTCGCTAAGTGAAGGAGAAGAGTTAATGATGAAAGAGATATACAAACCATTAGTTGAGCCATTTACTTTTAAAAATGGCGTTCAGTTAAAAAATCGGATTGTCATGGCACCGATGACCACTTTTTCAGCGAATCCGGATGACACTGCATCGGATGCTGAGTTAGCCTATTATGCGGCTCGTTCGAACGGGCCAGGTATGGTCATTACAGCGTGCGCGTATGTGCAAGCAAATGGGAAAGGTTTTGAGGGACAATTCGCAGCGGATCGGGATTCAATGATACCGAGTTTGAGACGCGTTGCTTCTTCGATAAAGGAAAAAGGGGCAAAAGCTGTATTCAACTGTATCATGGTGGAAGATTGGCTGTGCCACATCTAATCCCAAATGGAGAAACGGTCAGTGCAAGCAGTGTTGCTCCATTACTTGACAGAGGTTTTTACAGTATAGATGTAACTCCTCGCAGTTTAAGTGACGAAGAAGTATTGCAACTTATTCAATCTTTTGGAGAGGCGACTCGTCGTGCGATAGAGGCCGGTTTTGATGGTGTCGAATTGCATGGTGCAACTGGATATATTATTCAACAGTTCTTCTCTCCTCATTCCAATACACGGACAGATCGTTGGGGAGGAAGCCTTGAAAAAAGACTTGCTTTTCCACTTGCAGTTATAGAGGAAACGAAAAGAGTCATTGTAGAGCATGCTAAACAACCCTTTATAATTGGTTACCGTCTTACCCCCGAAGAACCGGAAACGCCAGGAATTACGATGACTGAGACGTTTGCTCTTCTGGATGCGCTAGTTGATGCAGAATTAGACTATATTCATATGGGTGTAACTGATTTCTGGTCCAAGCCTCGCCGTGGAGTTGAAAGCGATCGCTCACGTATGGAGCTTATCGCAGAGCATGTCGGAAACCGAGTTCCTATTATTGGTGTAGGTTCCATCCATACGCCGGATCAAGCAGTACAAGCACTTGAGAAGGCAGGTATTCCTCTTATTGCATTAGGGAGAGAACTCATTATGGAACCTGAATGGGTGGAAAAAGTGGAGCAGGGAAGAGAACAAGAAATTAAAACGACGCTCCATCCAAACGATCAAGCTCGTCTCCAGGTGCCAGATCCACTTTGGGAACCTATCATGAAAGTACACGGTTGGTTCCCTGTTGAAGATATGTAAACACTAAAAAATTGTCCTCAGTTAGTTAACGATTACTGAGGACAATTTTTTTGATTGGACAACTTAGCATCTAACTGGTTTCGTGGCCATTTTTCCATATCTCGCATCAGTGGCTTTAGCGAATCCTGTATCTGTGTAAAGTAGTTACTTGACTAATGTTTATCTTAGATATATAGTTACTTACATAAAGTAACTAACTAACGAATGGGTTTTGTGTGACTATCAGTAGGAGGTAGCTAAAATGAATTTTCATCGTGAACCAATTACATTTGTAGGGCAAGTAAACTTAAAGGTACAAAATTTAGAACGGTCGGTAGCATTTTACCGTGAAGTTATCGGGTTTGAGGTAATCGAGCAAACCGATAGTTCCGCCAACCTGACTGCGGATGGAAAGACAGTATTACTATCCATTCAACAATCAAATAACTTAATTCCTAAACAAGGGAAAACTACGGGGTTATATCATTATGCACTTCTTTTACCTAAACGCTCTGATTTAGCTGAAATCGTACAACATTTCAGAGAAATTGGTTTGCGGTTTGGTTCATCTGACCATCTTGTGAGTGAGGCCCTTTACTTATCCGACCCAGATGGAAACGGAATTGAAATCTATATAGATCGTGAACCTTCCGCTTGGGATTGGGACAACGGCGAGGTGGCAATGGCGGTGGATCCATTGAATTTTGCAGATCTCTTATCCGGAGGCGAACAGCAGCGATGGAAAGGGCTACCTGCCGGCACTGTGATGGGACATATCCATTTGCATGTATCCGAATTAGTCAAGACCGAAGAATTTTATAGCAAGGGTCTGGGATTTGAAGTTGTCAACCGATACGGTGAGCAGGCACTATTCATTTCGGATGGTAAGTATCATCACCATATTGGTCTAAATACTTGGAATGGAGTGGGAGCACCCGCGCCATCACCTAACAGTGTAGGGCTTGAATCCTTTACTATAATGTTTCCAAATGAGGAAAAGAAAAATAAAATTATTGCTCAGTTAAAGAATATTGGTGCTTCCGTCACTGAAGAAAATGGTTTGACCATTGCTACAGATCCTTCCGGAAATCGTATTCATTTAAGCGTCTGAGAAATAGATGGAGGATAACACGACTATGCGTGAAAGAGAAGGATTTAAAAGCTCTGGAATTGAAATTGGTCTATACACACTTGGAGATATAGTGATGGATCCGCTTACTGGTAAAACAATAAGTGCGGGACAAAGGGTTAAGGAGATTGTAGAAGCAGCCAAACTTGCTGACGAGGCTGGGCTGGATATTTTCGGTGTAGGTGAACATCATCGACTAGACTATGCCACATCCTCACCTCCTGTTGTTTTAGCTGCCATTGCCCAACTAACGAAACAAATAAAATTGACAAGTGCAACGACGGTGTTAAGCACTGTTGACCCTGTTCGTTTGTTTGAAGACTTCGCTACATTGGATTTGCTTTCGGATGGACGTGCAGAAATCATTGCTGGTCGTGGTGCGTTTGTGGAATCATTCCCTCTTTTCGGTTATGACACAAATGACTATGATGCCTTGTTTTCCGAAAATATCGAGTTGTTTTTAAAGCTTAACGAAAACGAGAGAATTACATGGGAAGGACACTTCCGTCCGTCATTGAGGAATGCTGAAATTGCACCCCGCCCCTTACAGAAAGAATTGCCAGTATGGGTTGGTGTTGGGGGAACCCCAGGTAGTGCAACCCGTGCTGGCAAGTTGGGTGTAGGGATGGCATTAGCGATTCTTGGTGGTGACCCTGTGAGATTTAAGCCGTTGGTTGATTTATATCATAAAGCTGGGATTGAGGCTGGGCATGATCAGGAGGATCTTAAAGTTGGTGTAACGGGTCATGGATATATATCAAAAACAACCCAACAAGCCAAAGATGAATTCTATCCTTATTATTCAAATTATAGATCCTACGTAAATCGTCAGCTAGGGATAGGCGATGGGAAAATGTCGCGGGCAGATTTTGAACAAATCACGGCTCCTGACACTGCTTTGTTCGTAGGTAGCCCACAACAGATTGTTGAGAAAATCCTTCACCAGCACGAACTCTTTGGACACCAACGCTTTATGGCGCAGGTAGATATAGGCGGTTTACCCTTTAAAAATGTGGCCGAGAGTATTGAGTTATTAGCCACAGAGGTGGCGCCAGCCGTTAGGAGAGCAACGAGTAAATAAAGCTCGAGTTGGTAAAAAACCAAATTTTACGGTTGAATAAGCCGTCGAGAGTAACTTGGCGGCTTATTCTGGAATTGATAGTAAAATCACTGTGGCTTTGGAGTTGTACGTGTACTTGCGATGCAGTGAACTTAGGTTTTAATATTCATTCTCCTTTTAGAACTAAAGTATTGACAGCTCCAGTGTATCCATGTTAAATTTATTTCGAATTAAAGATACTTTATTTCGAGATAATTAGAGTGGTTGCTATAAAACAATGATGTAATTTTTATTAGCTTTAAAATATAAATGGAATCCAACAGGCACACGGTAAGAGAGTGTATATTTTTTTGGTTTATATCTCGAATTGGAGATTTATTGATTCGAGGCAATGTAGGGACATACTGAACCATTAAAATGGAATGCACCACGTAACAGCGATTACAGATTCAGGATCCATTCATGTGCATTTTACACATTTTGATTAGTTAAAAAGGTTTTGGAGAAAGTAAAGGTAATGCTTAAAACCGTTAAGGTTGGCATTTGAAGTCGCTGAAGGTTGAAATGGTTGGGCAAGTAATTGATGAGCCTTATGAAACCGTATGTAGTACAGTCAAAACTAAAATGAGCACTTTTAAGGAGGTGAAATTGGAGTATGGGATTTTTCACTAAATTATTTGGAACAAAACAAGAGGAGGAAAAAACAATGACGAAATCAAATATAGGTATTGTTTTAGGATCAACACGTGAGGGACGCGTAAGCCCACAAGTAGGGGCATGGGTAAAAGAATTAGCAGATAAACGTGGGGATGCAAACTATACAATCATCGATATCGCAGATTATAAATTACCACTTTTAGGTGAAGCAGGCGGCGACGCATCAGGTGCAGCAGCGTGGTCAGAAATCATTGCCAAACAAGACGGATTCGTATTCATCGTTCAAGAATACAATCACTCCATCACAGGAGCGCTAAAAAATGCTTTAGATTACTTACGTGAAGAGTGGAACAACAAAGCAGCAGGCATCGTGTCATACGGTTCAGTAGGCGGAGCTCGTGCAGCAGAACATTTACGTGGCATTTTAAGTGAATTATCTGTAGCACATGTTCGTGTACATCCGGCATTATCACTATTTACAGACTTCGAAAATGGTACAGACTTCAAACCAGCTGCTGTACAAGCGGAATCAGTAAACCAAATGTTAGACCAAGTTATCCCTTGGACAACTGCATTAAATACAATACGTAAATAATTTCATCTAGGTGAATTTCTGTAAATCACAAAATGTGCGTGGGCACATGCACATTTTGTGACATTCATGAATAAATTCTGGGCAAAACGATATCAATCCAATTGAAGGTTTTGCTTAGGATTTATAGCAAGTGTGTCAAATTGACTAATTAGGGGGCTGAAGAAATTGATTTCAATTGATCCAAAACAAAATAGCGAGCGTGATAATTATAAACTTCTCACTGGTACGATAATACCTAGACCCATTGCGTTTGTTATTACCGAATCTGAGGATGGTATCGTTAATGGGGCACCCTTTAGCTATTTTAATATTGTTTCATCAAACCCCCCGATGGTTTCACTTGCTATTCAAAGAACTAATGGCCATCTAAAAGATACTGCTCGAAATATATATAATAATCGTCAATTTGTCGTGCATATCGTGGATATGGAGAATGTGGAGAAAGTCAATGAAACCGCGGCCTCATTACCTGCAACTGAAAGTGAAATCGATTTAGCTAATCTGACGCTAATCCAAAGTGAAAATGTGTCTGTGCCGGGAGTGAAGGAAGCCAAAGTTCGAATGGAATGCAGCCTTGTACAAGCGATTCCTCTAGGCGGAGAAAATCCTAGCGGTGATTTGTTTATTGGAGAAGTTGTTCGGTTTCACGTGGATGAGGCAATCTATAAAGATGGAAGAATCGACCCTAGAGGTTTAAATGCAGTCTGTCGGCTGGCGGGCTCAAACTATGCAGAGATTGGTAATGTTTTTTCTATTGAAAGACCTAAATAGTCAGTAGTACAAATAGAAAAACCTCTACTTTAATAGAAGAAGTGAGTTTCAAAACCAATCTTTTCGAAAGGAGAGAGCCGTAGTATGCGAGACTTTATTAAACAAGGGAGAACTAGCAAAAAATCTGTTCTGGTACTTTTATCTGGTACTGGTGGTAATGTAGATGATTAATTGTGAAAACCGACCCTATTTGATGCTAATGAAAATAACCAAAGCAATTCAAGAGCGAGTAAAGCGGGAAATGAGTAATCATGAGCTGAACATTTCAGAGTTCTCCGTTTTGGAGGTACTATACCTGCACGGGAAACAAACCATACAGCAGATTGGCAATCATATACTCATTTCTAGTGGATCGATGACATATGTTATCGATAAATTAGAACAGAAGGGATTATTAAATCGGAATGCGTGCCCTGATGACCGACGAGTAATCCATGTGTTGTTAACGGAAGATGGAACTCGCTTAATGCAGAAAATCATGCCTACCCATCGGGATTTGGTTAATCATATGTTCGGATCATTGACTGATATTGAGTCTGAAACAATGGTAAAACTTTTGAAGAAAGTAAGTAAAAGAGTGGAAACATAATTTTTTTTGCTTGAAAAAATCTTGGGTTCGAGATAAGTAGGGCGGTTGAAGAGGAAATTTTACCGACTAAATGAACAGTGTCAAATCAGTAAAATAAAAAATTCTTGGAGGTACGGTTAATTATGGTTAAAAGTGGAGTAGGAGCGCTTATTTTGCGTGTAACATTAGGAGTATTATTTTTCATTCATGGGTTAGTAAAATTTCAAGACGGAATAGGTAATACTGTAGGATGGTTTGAGAGTATTGGATTACCAGGGTTTTTGGCATATGGTGTAGCATTTATTGAGTTAATTGGCGGAGTTGCATTAATCATTGGTTTAGGAACTCGACTTGTATCTGCCCTGTTTGTAATCATTATGGTTGGAGCAATCCTAAAAGTGAAGCTTTCATTAGGTTTATTAGGAAACGGGCAAATGGCAGGGTATGAGTTAGATATAGCATTCTTAGCGATGGCAATCTATCTGGTAATCAATGGAAGTAAGTTGCTATCAGTAAATCAATTGATTTTTCAAAGGGATTCGAAAGACTTAGCAAAAGCGAGCCAATAAATAACAAAGAGCCAATCGATCAAAATCGATTGGCTCTTTTCAGTACGAGCAATCTCTATGAATTTAAGGATTCGCAATCCATAGAAGATTAACGCATAATGGCACTATAGATAATAGCAATTAAATACAAGAGTCAAGTTTGGTTTACCAACCAGTATAGATCTGGAATTAGTAGACTTAAAGTGGGGTGGGATATGAGAAAAAATGATTCGATGGAGATAATCCATTATATAAATTCAACAGAAGCTCAACACAAGTCCAGATATCGGTGACAAACAGATTGTAGACGCGTTTGAATCCGTCGGTACAGCCGACAGCTGGATTGAAAACGTTTTTGACAAGTTGAGAGATCACCTGAAAGCGGTCATTATGTTGTTGGGTTCGTTCGCATCAGTCTTATTGAATGATTTGAACCTGTCACCATTCATCATTGACCTTTCGCTTTTATCTGCTAATTGAAGTAGATTTTTCTTAGTAGCGATATCGCCCGCGAGTACGGTTTGGTATAACCAATAAATGGTATTTCTAATTATAAACTAACCCAGTTTGAATTAGCCGCCATTAGTTTTCGGTATAGTATTTTCTATTTTACATAGTTACAAAGCTTACCGATATTTTCTACTTCTACAGTTACAACGTCGCCTGACTTCATTGGACAACTGCCGGAAGGTGAACCGGTAGCCAAAACATCACCCGGCTCAAGTGTCATAACCTGTGAAATCCAACTGATAAGGAAAGGAATAGAAAGTGACATTTGATTAGTATTACCATCTTGTACAACTTTGTCATTTAAAGTGGTAACGATTCGTAAATGAGTTGGATCTAAACCCGTCACAATCCAAGGGCCCAATGGACCAAAAGTGTCAAAACCTTTTCCGCGTGTAAACTGGGGATCAGTTTTTGTAAGATCTCTTGCAGTTACATCATTAAAGATTGTGCATCCAAAAACATAATCCAATGCCTCTTCTTCTTTAATATTTTTACCGCGCTTCCCAATAACGAGTGCAACTTCCCCCTCCATTTCCACTTGCTTTGTTATTTTCTCTGATGGAAGAATAATTCCCCCCCCATTTGGAATCAAGGAAGATGCAGGCTTTAAAAACAAAAAAGGTTCTTTTAGATTGGCCTTTCCCCCAGTCTCTTTTGCGTGTGCTGCATATGTCCATCCAAAATTAACCACTTTCGAGGGTGCTACAGGCTCCAAAATTTTCACATCATTATATTTAAATCTTACACCATCAAATTTTAGTTCATTGTTTAAAATTTTAGTAAAAGTACTGGACAATTGTAAAATTTCATCATTCTCAACAATTCCATAAGATATTTTATCATTATGTTGATAGCGAACTATTGTTTGTGTTTTTTGTAGTACTTGTATTACCATATCCCACCAACTCCTAATTATAATTTTTACAACGGCTTTAATCTTCATCCACCATCAACACAGATTTACATTATTGTCCATGAAATAACTCCTTATATTTAGGATTTGGACAAGATTCCCAAAGCTAATTATAAGGAGTTATTTAGTGTTTTAGCAGTATTCTCAAAAAACTATTGACAATAGGAATTTATTTTAATATTCGCTAGGAACCATTATATCTAATAATGGTGCATGGTGTTGAGCTGCATGCATATCTGTTTCTCCGATACTACCTTGGGATCTAGGTCTTGGAATGGTTGCTTTAATGGCGTTGGCTGCATCGAAATAAACGAATGTAATAATATCTTCTACGGAGAGGTCGTATAACTCGGCAATGAGTTCTTTTGTAATGACGCCTGCCACTTTTACCGCTTCATAGTCTTCATCACTCTTAAAAATGATATCCATTGTTATTTCAAAAGGACCGGCATTTTTACTACGAATAATTTTTGCGATTTCTTTTAATGCAACTAATTTCGTTGCTGCTTTTACTGCTACCATTACCATTATGATACCTCCACATATTTAATTGGGAAAAGATCTGTAGCGTTTTCAACCTCTACTAAATGATACACATTAAACTTACAAACTTCCCCGAGTGGTATTTCTAATGGTGTAAACGGAAGAGCAATATTTCCAGCTGTCGCCATTCTTCCTTCGTAAGGGCAGTGCAACATTTCTGTACGAGCCATGCTGCAAATAGCTGTCGCAATCTCTTGCGTTGCTGCAGCTATTTCTAAGATAATACAAAGTTCATGTGGGTTGGCATTTTTTAGTGGTTCTAACTCGCGCATGACCCCATTTTTACCGAACTGATGGAAAATCATTTGATAACTTTCTACTGGAATATCTGAGAAATAGTCTTGAACTGTTTGTTCTACATGGGCAATAACATTATCTATTTGTCCAATTAGAATGGGGTCCCTTACACCAGCTATGTAAATAGCTCTGTAGCCTACGCGTTTTGCTCCCTCCATTTTCACTGTGTAAGTTGGAGCTGGGATGAATTTACTTCCAGATACTTTGACACTACGGTCTGTCAATTGTTCAAACTTCGTTTCAGATAAGTCTAACGATCCACCTGGACCAGGAAGAATGTAAGGGTGAGATTTTTCATAAAGAGTGTGAGCTGATACTGAATAAACCGTACATTTTTCCACTGGATTTAGTGGTTCAAGCACAAAATGGTCCTTTCTAAGAATACCAAATATGCTCTTTCCAGCTGGCTCTGCACAAATCGCCCCACATTCCATTACCTTTCCCAAATGCCAGCATAATCCTGGATCAAATCCTTCTTTTATTCCAAGTGCAGCAAAGGGTGCAGGATCGTAAGCGCGACCAGATATGATAATATCGATATCTTCATGTTCTTCTAATACTTTCAAGTAAGGCTCTACACCCATTTGGGCAACTATGTTTGTAGCAGCAAGTACTTCTTCTTGTGTAAGAGGATCTACTGGTCCACAAGGTATTACTTTACCATCTTCAATTTGTTGTATAGCATAATTCTTTTCTACATCACTGTAAATCGCGGCAAGTTTAAAGTGATATCCCTTTTCCCTTGATATATTCTTAATAATGTCGATAAAATCATCAACATGATCGTTCGTACCGTCCCCTCCAGCCGAACTAATAAAGATAGGGATTTTCTTTTCATGGCCTGCTTCTAGCATGATGGAAATGTCTTTGTAATAAGCTTCACGAGAGCATGTCATGGAGCCTAAACCAAGCTTATGCGGTCCGCTGTCCGTTGAGCCAGAGTCAATTACAATCACATCAGGGTTCATTTCTATCCCCTTTTTAAACAAATCAATAGGAAAACCGTAGCCAAGCATACCTGCTGGTGTTAAAATTTTAATTTCTTCTTTCATTTTCTAAGCCCCTTTTTTGACCATGATATGTTACTTGTTATCCCTTGAAAATATAATGATAAGTTCATTCATAAGTGAAATCCTCATTTTTGAAAAAAGGGGGAATATTGCGATAATTAATGATAAAATTGAAACTATCGCACCTGCAAATCCAACGATTGGAAGACGAACCGCGTTGGATATGATGTCAGAGACATTTCCATCTAAGGTAAGCAAAGAATGTCTTTAAACAATATAAGAAAGATATTTGTTACCTTTCAATTTTTTATAAACTTCTTTTGCTTCTTTTTCCGTATCAAATTCAAACATTTTAATTCTAACATCTTCGTATAAGGTAATATTCCACATATATACTGCCTCCCATTTATTTAAGCAAGGATGTATTCTTCGCTAATATGGCCTTATTCAATGACAAGCAAAATAAATCCTGGACGTGTACCATTGCATCCGATTCACTAATAACAGTAATCAATAAGGAATAAGAAGCTGATGGGATTTAATCAGAAGGTGCTATTTTTTATGCCTTGAAAGCCTAGGACCCCAAGGGCTCGGGATTATGCAATTGAAAATTCGTATTCTTTCTTTGTATAGACATACCCTTCGAAAATCATCCGTGCGGTACGGACTACCTTTATCGCATTTATATGTCCGGCAATTAGGTCGACTTTTGTTTCCATTATTCCTGCCGGATGCCCTAATCGAATCACATCTTGTTCAACGGTGATAACATCTGACAAGATTGTATCATTTAAAAATGCCCCAGCAGTTGTACAAATGGCCCCAGTAATGGCAAGCGCTTGATGCGGTTTTTGCATAGACATCATACGAATTGTACAATCCATATCCGTGGCTTGTCTTTCGATCCCGGTTACATCTGTATATGTCATTGGAGAAGAAATGATGGTCATTTTTGGAACGGCAGGGGATATCTTTGTGGCTTCCTCTTTTGTTGAAAATCCACACATTTCAGCCGCAATTGATCTGATTTCTTCTAACTCAGCCAGCTTTTCAGCTGTAAACTCATGTGGTAATTCAGTTCCAATTAATCCGACTTCATGGGCCTTCACAAATACTAACGGATTAGCAACATCTATAATGGAGATATCAATGTTACCATTAGGTGCTTGAATCCGATCAGTAGGGTTCCCAGTCGGGAACAATTTTCCTGTCACTGCCCCTTCGCCTTTTGTAAAGGAAAGATAAATCGGAGAACCTGTTCCAGGAACGCCAGGAATTGAACACATACCATCCGTTTTGACTTGTCCATTTTCAACTTCAACTTCAGCAATAATGACCTTTTGCGTGTTCGTATTCAATATTTTTACCGTTGTAATTGGCTCTACCACAGGTACCAGCCCCTGTTGTATGGCATAGGGTCCTACAGCAGAAGAGATATTTCCACAGTTACCTTTAAAGTCCACTAACTGATTTTCAATGCTGATTTGTGCAAATGTATACTCAACATCGATGTCGTTTAAATCTGACTTTTTGATGATCGCAGCTTTACTCGTCAATGAATTTGCGCCACCGATTCCGTCAATTTGTCTACGATCCGGACTACCCATAATATCCAATAAAAAGTCATTCCATAAAAAACGATTTGTCGGCATATCCTCAAAATTGAGAAACACGCCTTTACTTGTTCCACCGCGCATAACAACAACAGGGACCTTCATTGTTATAACCACCTTTCTCGATAATAGTGTAAGGGTACTTCTCAATTTATAGTAAGTTAATCATGTTGATAAGTAAAATAGATAATTCATTGTGTGAAACCAAAAAAAAACTTATAATCAAGTTAAGGGAGTAGATATTATGGATGAAAAAGATTGGAATGCTATGCGGATAGTTTATGAGGAAAAAAATATTAGCCGTGCTGCAGAGCGTTTATATATTTCTCAACCGGCGCTAACGTACAGACTAAAAAATCTAGAAAAAGAATTTGGAACCACCTTGTTTTATAAAGTGAAAGGAGGTATTGAATTTACTCCTGAAGGAGCACATTTAGTCGAATACTCAGAAGAAATGTTGAAAAAGCTACAGAAAACGAAAGACAATATGTTAAATATGAATAATGAAGTTAGAGGAACGTTACGATTGGGGGTTTCAAGTAACTTTGCGCAATATAAACTACCTGGAATTTTGAAGAAATTTTCAACGATTTACCCTAATGTACAGTTCAATGTGAATACCGGTTGGAGTACTGACATTATGAAACTTCTTGATTCCTCTAGTGTCCAACTGGGTATCTTGCGGGGGAATTACGACTGGTCTGGTATGAAGACATTATTACATGAAGAACGACTTTGTTTAATCTCTAAAACAGAAATAAATATGGAAAATCTCCCTAAACTTCCGATGATTAATTATAAAACAGATAGTTCGTTAAAAAATCTTATGAATGGTTGGTGGCATGACAGATACACCGAACCACCATTCATAGTAATGGAAACAGACAGACAAGAAACCTGTAAGGAGATGGTCAAAAATGATTTAGGGATTGCCATTCTTCCTGAAATTTGTCTCCAACCTTCAGATAATCTTTTTACACAAGATTTGTCCTACAAAAATGGGAAACCAGTATTTAGGAACACCTGGTTAATGTACAATCAAGACTCCCTAAAACTAACTACTGTAAAAAAATTTATAAATTTTTTAAATGAAAACTCGAGCATTTAAATAGATATAACGAAAAGAACGAGGAAAATATGTTTTTTCCTCGTTCTTTTTATTTTATCCACAATGATTATAAGTATTTTTTATCTGTAAGCTAAAAAAAAATGGATTTTACTTATCATCTAGATTTATAATATTCTTAAAACAAGAAATATTTAAAACCGCTCAAGCAAAAGTAAACAAATGAAAAACAGATTAATTGTTTTACTTTTACATCTATTTGAAAGCGGTTCCACTACGGGAGGGATTAATATTCTTACATTTTTAGGAGTATCAATGGTTGTAGTTTTCACTTATTTAATCATGTCTAAGAGGTTATCCCCAGTTGCAGCTCTAGTTATAGTACCGATTATATTTGCAATAATCGGCGGATTTGGACTAGAACTAGGGGACATGATGATGGATGGATTGAAGGTTGTTGCACCTTCAGCCGCTTTACTACTTTTCGCCATTCTGTTTTTCGGAATTCTAATTGATGCAGGACTTTTTGATCCACTAATCAACAAAATGATGCAAATCGTTAAAGGAGATCCGGTCAAAATTGCAATTGGAACTGCAGTGATTGCAATGACTGTTGCGTTAGATGGCGATGGAACGACAACACATATGATTACAATTTCCGCGATGTTCGCGCTTTATCTAAGGATAGGCATGAATCCACTGATACTTGCTACCATATCGCTACTTTCTGTCAGTATTATGAGTGGTATGACTCCTTGGGGGGGGCCTGCTACAAGAGCCATTGCCTCTCTAGGTCTTGATGCAAATGAATTCTTTATCCCGCTTCTGCCAACAATGTTCGCAGGCATGTTAAGTATTCTTTTTATAGCCTTTGTTCTTGGACGAAAGGAGCGCGTAAGACTTGGTATTATTGATCTCAGGGAAATACCACAAGGTGAGTTAGCGTTAAGTGGTGTAGCTGCTACGCATGTATTGGAAGACGATTTAAAGCGTCCCAAATTAAGATGGGTAAACCTAATCTTAACAGTTACGGTAATGGTCGTTTTAGTAATGGGTATCATGCCTGTTCCAGTTTTATTTTTAATCGGTTTTGTGATTGCCTCGATGATAAACTATCCGAATTTGGAACAACAAAAAGAGCGTCTTGTATCACACGCTGGAAATGCCTTAATAGTTGTTACATTAGTGTTTGCTGCTGGTATCTTCGCAGGTATTTTTTCAGGAACACAAATGGTAGACGCAATTGCAGGTTCGTTGGTTTCCATCATTCCAGATTCCTTAGGCTCTTTCTATCCGCTAGTCGTTGCATTGACGAGCATGCCATTTACATTCGTTTTGTCTAATGATGCTTATTACTTTGGTGTATTGCCAATCCTGGCTGAAGCAGGAGCCGCATACGGAGTGGATGCATTGGAAATTGCAAGGGCTTCAGTATTAGGACAGCCTGTACATTTCTTGAGTCCGCTTGTTGCATCTACTCTATTACTTGTCGGTATGGTTAAAAAAGACATAGGTGACCTTCAGCGTTATGCAATAAAATGGGCTATATTTTGTTCGCTAGTCATTACTGCTGTTGCATTTATAACGAATGTGATTTAAATCGTGAATAGAGACGGGGCTTATCAAATTCAATTAAGAATTAGATAAGCCCCAATCTTTTATTGCAGTTTATTAAATCATATAGAATCATCCACGGATGAACACTCTACAACTTCTATTCTAGTTATAACCATTGCAATCAACTTTGCGAGTTTCATGACAGTTGATAATCGGGTATCATTTAAAAATTGGGATTTTGGCAATGGATCGATATAATTGACAATTCCCTTGAAATGGAAATCTCCTACTTCCGGCAACATCTTCTCAAGGGCTTTACCTGGAGTAAGAGGTCCCTCTTCAAAAACGATATAACCCACTTGATCTATTGTGCCAAGACAAGCATCAATACAGAAAACAAGAGGTTTTCTAAATTGTTTATGGATATCCTTCAAAATCCCTTTCAAATTAAAGGCATGAACCGGTTCATCTAATGTTCCGTAAACGCGGTAGGGAACCTGACTTTCCTCCAACATACTTCCTACTAAAGGGCCCAACGAATCTCCAACATATCGATCAGAGCCAATACATAAAAAGATGATATCTTTATTCTCGCATTTTGAATTTAGAATAATTTCTTTTAGTCTAAGGGCTAGTAAGTCAATTTCTTCAGCCTTCATTTTATCAGAATTCAAATAAAATGAACTAGGTTTACGAAATCCTTTTTGATTAATTTCATAGAAGTAGTTCATTATGATCCCCCTCAATGTTAATCCTGACAATATGCAGTACCCAGTAAAGTTAGATACCTAAATTATAACCGACAAATCAATATTAAAACACTAAAGACTTAAGCTGATTGGTGGGAGTGTGTATCCTTTTTCATCTCCCAGTGATTTAAGAACCTAAAAAAAGGAGGTAGAATCATGCAAACGGCGATTATTCGCAATACTTGAACCGCAACGACAAATGTAGAGTCTCCACCAAGGACAATTGACGTTGTTGTCATTTCTGCGATACCACCAGGAGCAAATGCTAGTGCGGTTGTGATCAAAGGTAATTCAGTTAGTGTTGAAACAAAGTACGCGCATAGGAACATAGAAAAGATAAGGAAAACTGTGCTTAAAAATGATATGAACAATGTTTTCTTAAGCCCTTGAAACATACTTTTATGAATTCGAGAGCCGATACTTGCACCAATGAGAATTTGTGATATAACGATAAATTCGGAAGGCCACCAGAATAACAGATTGTATCCAATAACGATAGAACTGAAAGACTGCATAATCGCAACACTTACCATACTTCCGATCAACCAAGGAGCGGGAAATTTTAAAAATTTTCCTAAATAATAGCCTAACCATGCTGTAATCACTAACAGGGCTGTCCAAATAATTTGATTCGCTTCTAATTGTGCTACAACTGAAGCGGTATGATCATTTACCGTATCAATAGGATTACTTATTCCAAAAGAAAGTATAACTGGGACCGTCAGAATGACTAAAAATATACGCATTGTCTGAACAATACTGACAATTCCAGTGTTGGCACCAACTTCTTCTGCAATACTAGGCATAGAGGACAATCCCCCCGGTGCTGTTGCAAAAAAACTAGTTAGCATATCCAACTTGCTAAACTTCCACAAAACGAGACCTGAAAGTAAAGAAAAAAAGATCGACAGAAGAAGCATTGTGCTAATCGTTAACCAGTTATCTTGAAAAATGGATAAAACGGAGCCGTTCATTTTCAGGCCCAGTTCAATTCCTAGTATACACTGTCCAATTGCAAGCCAATATTTAGGAATACCCTTTTGTGGTATAGACCTTCCTATTGATTTTGGACTTAGAATACAAAGAAAAGTAGCCGTCAGAAGTGTACCAATCATCCAACCTATAGAGATTCCTGTCAGGGAGAGAAGAAAGCCACCTAATCCACTTATGATTACAAACGAAATAGACTTTATTAACATATTGTTAACTGACATTTAGAAACCTTCTTTCAGTAATAGTATCGTGAAGGTGCTTATATCAGCACCTGAATTGTATTCTATATTAACTATAGTAAACTTTTAGGAATAATTAAAATATTGATTCTTTATGTTTATACATAAATTGAATTGATATCTGGAAGGGGAGGTTTATCATTTGGACGAACGGGATTGGATGGTGTTACAAACCCTATATAGAGAAAAAACCATTACAAAATCAGCACAGCATCTATATATTTCTCAGCCAGGACTAACAAATCGTCTGCAACAGATAGAAAAGAAGTTTGGCGTTAAAATTGTAAATAGAGGAAGGCGTGGAGTTCAATTTACTCCACAAGGGGAGTACCTAGCAAAGTGTGCGAATGAAATGTTATTAGATATTCAAAAAATCAAAGAAAAAGTCTCGAATATGGAGCATGACGTATCGGGTGTACTGCGATTAGGAGTTTCCAGCTATTTTACCGATTACAAGCTTCCTAATCTATTGAAGCAATTCAAAGAACAGTATCCCAATATTGAATTTAAGGTAACGACTGACTTAAGCAGTCATATTGCCCATTTGATTTATAACCAAGATGTTCATATTGGTTTTGTCAAGGGAGATTACAGCTGGAAAGATCAAAAACGTTTATTATTCGAAGAGCCGTTATGTATTGCTTCAAAAGAAAAAATAGATATTCAAAACCTCCCTTTCTTACCTAGAATTGATTATCATACAGATTCTTTACAGAAAACTTCTATTGATAATTGGTGGTATGGAAATTTTACTCAACCACCATTAGTTAGTATCGAAGTGAATAGAGCAGAAACATGTAAAAAGATGGTTGTTAACGGATTAGGCTATGCTATTTTACCGAAAATGATTTTGAATGATGTAGATGATATAGTAAAAATGGTCATTCAAACTAAAGACGGTAAACCGATTATACGAAAAACCTGGATGTTTTTTCACGAGGAATCATTGAAATTAAAAATCGTAAAAGCATTTGTTGATTTTGTTGAACAATTGAACTTGGAGGATGACATATAGAAATGCTCAGGTTCAATGCAAGAAACAAATACCTGGATGCCAAAGATAAGGGTGTTTAAATAGAGACACACGGCGACCTGAGGGCGTCGTGTGTCTTTGTTAGGACAGTCATTCAATTATTACAATTGAATGTTTATTGTTCGTTCTTTCATTAACTTAATAAATACGTTGACGAACGAAAGCTCTAAAGAATTATCATGATAAATAAGCCAAGTTTTTCTGGAATAATCCTTATTGTCCTTAGATGGTAGTTCGAATGTATGCAAATTAGTAAAACCTTTGATACATATTCCTGGCATCAGAGCGTAACCGAGACCATGAAGAACCATTTCCCTGCAAGTCTCCATTCGATCGACTTCCATCGTTACATTAGGAGGAGCATCAAAATTTTCCTGCCACCAATTTTCCAGTACTATTTTAAGTGAAGAATCCGTTTCGTAATTGATTCGAGACAATTTAGGTAGCTCATTTAAATTGATTTTATCTTTTGATACTATATAAATCTTCTCATTATCTATCAAATATTTCTTATCTTTCCATTCATAATTTCCTCTTATAATCCCTACGTGTGCTTCTTCCTTTTGCATCATTTGATTTATTCTGGAACTCCATCCAGTTCTAAGGACGATTTCAATATCCGGATACATTTGTCGAAATTCGCTTAATATTGCTGGAAGCTCATAACGTGCAAAAACACTGGATACACATAATCTTAATGTACCGCTGATTTTCTTGTCCATATTTTCAAGATGTTCTTTTGTTTTTCTTAAATCCTTCAGCACCCTGTTTGCATACTGAACAAGGTACTCTCCTTCGGCTGTGAACATGACGCCTTTTTTACCTCGCAACAGCAATTTTACTTTGAAATTCTTTTCTAATTCCCTTATTCGATAGGACAACGCAGGCTGTGAAGTATATAATCGCTCCGATGCTTTTGTAATATTGCGTTCTTCATAGATTGTTTGAAGGATAATGCAATCTTTTTCATCCATTTGAAACCCACCTTTTTCATCAGATTCGTTTTTAATATAAGCAAATAATAAATGAATCATAATTTTTTTCTATTGCAATTGATAAAAATTCAATGTTTTGTTTATTGATAATACTCAATTATACTAAAAATATAAACATAATCAATCTAATCATGAAGGGATGGCCATTATGTCTGAAAATAAAGTGAGTTACGATGTAGGAGTGGTTGGTGCGGGGAATGCAGCTTTCTGTGCTGCAATTTCAGCGAGAGAGAAAGTGGCAAATGTCTTAATTCTTGAAAAAGCACCTTTAACTATACGAGGGGGCAATTCATTTTTCACGGACGGAGATTTTCGTTTTGCTTATAACGGTATGCCTTTGTAATATTCGTTCTTTATAGATTGGTTGAAGGATAATCCAATCTTTTTTCATCCATTTTGAATCCCACCCTTTTCCCCCGATTCGTTTTTAATGTAAGTAAATAATAAATGATGATGTAATAAAGTATAAAATTTTTTTATTACAATTGATAAAAATTCAATATTTTATTTATTGATAATAATCGATTATACTGAAAATATAAACATAATAAATCTAATCATGAAGGGATGGTCAATATGTCTGAAAATAAAGTGAGTTACGATGTAGTAGTAGTTGGTTCTGGTAATGCTGCTTTAAGCGCTGCAATTTCCTCTAGAGAGAATGGGGCTGACGTGTTAGTTCTAGAAAAGGGACCAAAAAACAAAAGAGGTGGAAATTCCTTCTTTACAGATGGGGCAATTCGCTTTGCATATGGGGATTTAGAGGGAATTCATAAAATTATTCCTGACTTAACTGATGAAGAAATAAAAAATATAGAAATGCCTGTTTATAAGAATGAGGATTTTTATAACGACCTTATGAAAGTGACTAAAAATAAAAGTAATCCAGTTCTAGCAAATCACCTTGTTTCTAAATCGTATGAAACAATTCAGTGGATGAAAGATCAAGGTGTTGAATTTGAATTGAACGAAAACCAATTCTTTAGTAAAGATGATAGAAAAACGTTTTGGGGTGGACTTCCAGTTAAAACAAATAGAAAAGGTATTGGCTTGATGGAATCACTTTTTAAAAAGGCGGAGGAATCTGGAATTGAAATAAGATATGAAACGCCGGCAGTCAAGATAGAGAAAGAGAATAATAGTATAAAAGGAATTTATGTTCGGAAAAATGATAGCAGTGTTGAATTTATCGAAACAAAATCAATTATATTAGCCTGTGGTGGTTTTGAAGCGAATAAGGAGAAGAGAATAAAACATTTAGGTCAAGAATGGGAAAATGCGGTTGTACGTGGAACGGAATTTAATACGGGTGATGGGCTAACGATGGCAGTAGAAGTTGGAGCACAACAAGTTGGTCAGTATGATGGTTGTCATGCCCATACAACTGATTATAATGCTCCGCGAGTAGGTGATTTTTCAAAACCAGGTGACATTTATAAAAAATCTTCCTACCCTCTTGGATTAATTGTAAATAAGGAAGGAAAACGATTTGTAGATGAAGGTGCGGATTTTAGAAATTATACGTATGCGAAATATGGTAGGGAAACTCTTAAACAAACTGAGCAAAAGGCTTTCCAACTATATGATAATCAAGTTCGATCTATGCTGCGTAAAGAATATGAATTAGAAGAAGCTACAGTTATTGTGGCAGATACTATTGAAGAATTAGCTGTAAAGATGGGTATAGATAAGGAAGCATTTCTACAAACGATTGCAGAATACAATCATGCAGTTCAGGATGGGGAATATAATCCTAGTATCAAGGATGGAAAATCGACTATAGGAATAGAGCCGCCGAAAACGAATTGGGCATTGAGATTTGATCAGGCACCATTCTATGCATATCCTGTAACTTGTGGAATCACATTCACATTTGGAGGGATCCAAGTAACTGACAAGTGTGAAGTATTGGACAGCAAAAAAGAGCCGATTTTAGGGTTGTATGCAGCAGGTGAAATGGTAGGAGATTTATTCTATCATAACTATCCAGGTGGATCTGGCCTTATGTCAGGGTCTGTATTTGGGAAAACAGCAGGACATTCTGCTGCAAACTATTCATTAAAGAAACAACCATCCACTATATCTTAAACTATGTAACAGAAGAGGAATGTACCTCTTCTGTTATTTTATGCCAATAAAGGTATCATTACATTCGACCTTTATTGAAGATACACCATATATATCGTCGCTTATTCAAGTTACGCCATTTTAGGTCTTGTCGGCGCACTTGTAGCAATCTGTTTGATACCACTTATGATTTGGGCACGTGTGAAAGAGGGAGGAGCGCATGTGAAAAACGGCTAATCTCTAAATAAATGATTGAATTCATCTTAATCGCCTTTACTAAACACAAATAAACACATCTGCCCCGATTAATGTGTTTATTGTATTAGTGATAGGCATCCTATGAATGTGTTCTAATTTTTCTCGTGTGGAAAAGTGCTGCCATATAGAAATAATGACTAAACAGAGAGGTGTACGACGGAAATGAATACAAAAGCGCTGATAATCGATATCGCGACATCGCTTTTCCAGCAAAAAGGATATAAGGGTGTAGGGCTGAACGAAATTATAAAGGCAAGTAAGATTTCGAAAGGTGCGCTTTATCATCACTTTCCAAATGGGAAAGAAGAATTACTTATCGCTTGCCTTCAATCTTTAGATGAGGCAATTACGAAGGATATTGAGGCGATTTTTGAACGGTATCCGACTACGCAAGAAGCTACAAAGGCAATGATTTCAAAACTAGTCGCCAGTTTTGAAACGGAAGGGACACTTACTGGATACACATTTGGCAGTATTGTTAGCGAAATGGCTTCACTAAGTGAACCAGTTAGAATTGCATGTGCGCAGCTATATCAAAAAATGCAGGATATTTATATGAATAAGTTGGTAGCAGATGGATTACCTGAAGATACGGCCTATTCAGTTGCACTTATGATGACTGCTTCTATTGAAGGTGGTATGATGCTTTGTTTAACACGAAAAACAAGTGAACCGCTAAAAATCATTTCGCAGGCATTACCAAAACTATTAAAGGATTATTAATAAGCGACTACACATACTGAATCGGCAAAAACACGGAAACAGCCAATCAAATCAGGACTAATCATGGCTGAAACCTTTTCTTGTTGCAATTGCATCTTCAAAGGGCCGTTATACTATTGAAAAAAGCTAACCGGAAAGTCCCCCGGTTAGCTATTTAACTATGAAATGTCACTTTTTATTTTTCACGAACAACAATTTATACCACTGATTCACTAGAAATGGCATGAAGGACAAGATGTAAATATAACCTAATTGTACACCGCTGAGTGTTGCGACTTCGAAAACACCCGAAAGTGTTGGAACGAATAATACTGAATGTAAACTAAAAAACCCGATAAAAAATGCAATCCAAGTATATTTATTCGTAAATACACCGATTGTAAAAATCGATTGTTTAGATCTTGAGTTGAAACCATGTACTAATCTGGACAAACATAATGTTGTAAATGCCATTGTGCTCGCTGTCAGCGTATCTCCGGTTGACAAACCCATTCGAAATGCGATGGTCGTAGAAATCGCAATTAATAAACCTTCGAGCACTACTTGAGTCGTAAAGGATTTATTTAATAATGGTGTGTGAATATTCCTAGGTTTGTCCTTCATTGTGTTCTTATTATGTGGCTCTAAACCGATGGCAATGGCTGGTAAACTATCGGTAAGTAAATTGATGAATAGTAGATGCACGGGTGCAAAGGGGACTGGTAAGCCTAATACTGTTGCATAAAGAACAACGAAAATAGCTCCTGCATTCCCTGATAATAGGAATAGAATTGCGTTTTTAATATTCGTATAGATGCTTCTTCCGTTTGAAATCGCTTTAACGATTGTTGAAAAGTTATCATCCGTTAAGATCATTGAGGATGCATCTTTCGCTACTTCGGTACCGGTTATCCCCATCGCCACACCGATGTCGGCTTGTTTTAACGCGGGACCATCGTTTACGCCGTCTCCTGTCATCGCAACGACATTTCCTTTTTCCTGCCAAGCTCTGACGATACGGATTTTATGTTCGGGTGTTACACGGGCATAAACAGAAAGACTTTGCACCTTTTCTTGTAGTTGTTGATCCGTTAATCCTTCGATTTCATAACCCTCGATTGCTTCTGATGGATCGTTTAATATACCGATTTGCTTGGCGATGGCAGTTGCTGTTATTTTATGGTCACCTGTAATCATAACCGGTTTAATCCCTGCCTCTATACAACTTTCAACCGCTGATTTTGACTCTTTTCTTGGAGGATCGGCCATCGCCACTAACCCGACAAAGATTAATTCTCTTTCGTCTTCCGCGCCAATCGGTTGATTTTTCCTGATATCTTTGTAAGCAATTGCTAATACTCTTAACCCATTTATGGAAAAGTCACGATTCGCTCTTGCTATGTTTTTACGATGTTCGTCTGTAATAGCAATTATCCCTTTAGAAGTAGCGACTTTCACAATTCTGGATAGAAGAACGTCTACTGCTCCCTTTGTAATCATGACCGTTTGCTGATTGAATTGATTCGCTGTACTCATTAGCTTTCTGTCTGAATCAAAAGGAATTTCTGCCAATCTTGGATGTTGCTCTCTTACAATCAGTTCGTCAAGATCGTATTGCTTCCCTAATTTTACGAGTGCAATTTCAGTAGGATCCCCGATTTCTTGATGATCTCTATACAAGGCGTCGCTACATAAAATTGCCTTCACGAGGAGATTTTTCTCAATGGGGGATTTAGGATTTAGACGATCATGCGGTATAACTTTTTGATCAACGTATACATGTTGGACAGTCATTTTATTTTCGGTTAATGTCCCCGTTTTATCTGAACAAATAACAGATACACTTCCCAGACTTTCGACAGCATAGAGCTTCCGGATGATGGCATTTTCCTTCGCCATCTTTTGCGTTCCGAAAGCGAGTACGATTGTGACAATCGAACTTAATGCTTCTGGAATTGCTGCTACTGCAAGCGAAACAGCAAACATAAACGAATCTACTAACTCGCGTCCCCGAAAAAGATCGATTGTGAAAATGGCTAAACAGATCATTGTAATCCCTAGAGCCAACTTTTCTCCGAAGTGATCTAGACTTACTTGTAGCGGTGTCTTTTTCTCTTTTGCGGTATCCAGTAAATTCACGATTTTTCCAATCTCTGTCTTCATTCCGATATCTGTAACAATAACAGTGCCGCGTCCATTGGTAACAAAGCTACCCGTGAAAACCATATTTTTTTTATCAGCAATGGTTATATGATCATCGTCGATAGGTGCAGTACTTTTCGCTACAGCCAATGATTCACCTGTTAATGAACTTTCATTTACATGAAGATTGTGGCTCTCTACTAATCTCCCATCGGCGTTTATAGAATCACCAGCATCCAGGTATAAAAGATCCCCAACTACGATATCTTCTGATGCGATCTCTACAAGCTGATTATTGCGCAGCACTTTTGCAACCGGAGAAGACAAAGCTTTTAAATTATCCAATGACTGTTCTGCTTTCACATGCTGTACAGTTCCCAGGATGGCGTTTAAAATAACGACAATTAGAATTACAATCGTACTTTCTATTTCACCTAATAGGAATGAAATGAAAGCGGCAATCATTAAAATAATGACTAATAAATCTTTGAACTGTCCAAAGAAGACGGCGATTGTACTTGTCCTTTTTCCTTCCGACAATTCATTAAAACCATATAATTCTTGTCTCTTTTGGACGTCATAATCACTCAATCCTTGAGTTGTTACGTCCAGCCTCTTCATGACTTCAACTGACGATTGTCGATGATAATCTGACATATGGCTTGTCCTTTCTTATGCAAGTAGTGAATTCACTTGAATACTCCACCCCAAAAGGGCAGTCGGGAATAAGCATTTTAACTTTGTTCTCGATCTACTTCACCTCCGTAATACACTAACAATCTTATTCATTGTTCTGCTCGATTATGATAATATTCGAAACGCAATTAAAAATAGTATAGGAATGATTCCTTTGCTTGGTTCAATTATAAAATTCCCTAAAGTGTACTTAGGAGGCTTAGTTACAGGGGGGCTTGCCGAAGGAAGAGGGGAATGTCATATAAACATACTTGTACATAAAAAAACGAACCTCGCAAAGTACTGAGGTTCGTTTCAACAGAATTAGATTAAGTTTTTCACAACTTTTGACATCGTTGCCCCGTCTGTTTTCCCGGCAAGTAATGGTTTTGCGATTTTCATGGCATCACCCATGTTCATGCCCTTGGTGATTCCGGCTTCTGTCAGCATCGTTATGATTTCGTCTTCGCTAAGTTGTTTAGGCAAGAAGCTTTTTAGTAGGACCAACTTCGCTTCTTCTTGTTCAATTAGGTCTTCTCGCTGTGCTTTTTGTGCACCTTCCAACGCTTGATTTGTCTGTTTGATTTCACGGTTGACGACGGCGGCTTCCTCTTCGGCTGATAGCGCTGCACCTTTTTCTTTTTCGGCGCTATCTAACGCAGACTTCAATAATGTCAGCACACCTTTTGCAAGCACGTTTTTTTCCCTCATGGCATTTTTCAATTGTTCGAACACGGTTGTCTTTAACATTTTTGGATCTCCTCCCATTATTGGTTAAAAGTATAGAAGAGCTTCACATGAAAAGCAACAAATGATGATTTGTTGACATCAATTTCAAGTTATTGATTGACGTATATCTTTAAAAGGGACTATTCAATGGATTCACTACAACTGCATACTAATAAAATAAAGATTGGGCGTGTATGCGGATGTTGGATCTTTTTTATGCATATTTAGAAGTGTAAATTCATAATTGCATAGAGTCTTACATAAATAATATTGTATCTGAGGGACTTAACTTGCAGGTACAGGAGGCAGGAATTATGAGAGAAAACAATGGATGGAAGTCAGGTTCTTCTAAGTATCTTAACAAAGGTATGTCAAAAATAAGTGCAAAGGAGGTGCATTCACAGACTGTAGGTGAAAGAGGTCCCGTACTGGAGCAGGACAGTGTTTTGCATGAGACATTGGAGACTTTTGTCCATACAAAAATTATAGAAAGACCGGTACATGTTAAAGGCTTTGGTGCTTTCGGCTACTTTGAGACCGCGTATTCAATGTCAAAATACACAAAGCTTAGCTTTTTACAAAATCCTGGACAACAGGTTCCGGTCACGGTGAGGTTTTCGCTTGCCGTAAGTAATAAAGGTACTCCGGATACCTCTCGTAATGTGCGTGGGTTTTCTACCAAGTTTTATACTGGAGAGGGTATTTTTGATTTGATATGTAACCATATTCCAGTATTTTTAGTACGGGATGCCATTCGATTCCCAGAGTCCATTCAGGCTTTTCTACCCTCGCCGGTAAATAACTTGATGGATCCCGAAAGGTTTTGGAGCTTCATAGCCAGAGCGCCAGAATCAACCCATTTTGTTGTTCGGCTTTACGCGGACACAGGCACATTAAAAAGCTTTCGTCACATGCCGGGGCATAGTGTGAATACCTACGTCTGGAGGAATGGGCAGGGTGTTCGCAGCTATGTTAAATACCACTGGATTCCTTATGCTGGGGAACAGTATATAGATAGTCGAGAGGCCGCCCGATGGAATGGTGAAAATCCGGATATTGCAGGTCAGGATTTATATGATTCAATAGAAAAGGGAAAGCCTGTTGAATATGGACTTTATGTGCAGCTGATGAATCCCAAAGATGAAAGCATACTTCCTTATGATCCATTGGATGATACTAAGGTTTGGGATGAACGGCAGTATCCTCTGATACCAGTTGGCCGCATGACATTGAACCGGAATCCGGATAATTATATGGAACAAGTGGAGAAAGTGGCATTTTCACCTTCTAATTTATTGGAAGGTGTAGAGTTGTCAGATGATAAAATGCTACAGGGACGTTCTAATATTTACGCGGATTCCCAGCGGCGGCGGCTTGGACCAGATTTCCGTAAAATACCTATCAATCATCAGAAAGTCTGGTCGCCGGATTCCCTTGTGACAAGTGGCAAAGGCAGATATGTGGAGGGGAAACTTGTACGATCCGACTTGCCGAAGCAGGATGATTTTACGCAGGCAGGTCAATTTTATCGTGCGCTTTCCCTTGTGCAGCAAGACCACCTAGTCAATAATCTTTCTGCTGATCTTGCGGGTATATCCCATGAAACGAGAAACATTGTCTTGACTTATCTGCACAATGCATCGCCGGAAATGGGAGAACGGATTGTCCGGCAAATTGAAATGCAGACAAAGGGTTAATTCTATAACTCGGAAAGAATGTAATTTGTGGAAATAGTACCCATCTATGTAAAGAAGTGAGTTCAATAATCTTCACTAAAATGAAGATTGGGCATGTACACGGATGTCCAATCTGTTTTATGTGTTAAAAAATATACAATGAAGAAATAGGGGGGACCCGTTGTGACCGGTATTCAATCAACATTATTGTAATGCTGGTCACCATACAAGTAGAGGGAATGGAGATGTAGATTGAACGAGGCATACAGGTTTACTGCAGGAACAATATAATGACGGTTCCTTCGCTGTTTTTTTTTTTTTTTGAAGCTAAAAAGGTCGACGATTTTCGGGGCGAATCCACGCTGATCCCCGTCTTTTCCTTCATAAGCATTAATCATAGTGCTAGCTATTTACATAGCATACGCAGGAAGCGATTCGTGTGTGTATAGACGGGCTGTCTCAAATGCCGTTTGAAATCGGATCTTGAGACAGCTCTCTTTCTCGTTCCTAAAATTCGAAGTAATTACGCAGTAAAAAAGAGACCCATTTGCAATGAGGATGAGCTCTGATATTTTCAAGTAACCCTTTTACAAGAGCTGGACTTAAGTTCGGTTCAAGCAGGTGTTGCTTTAGTAAAATTAATGATTCTTTTTCAATGGGCTCTTCAATTTCAATTATAATTTGTTCGATGACTTCCAGAATCTGTCCTTTTGTCACTTCTTCATGCACCGGTTGATTAAACCTTTGGATTAGCTCATTTGAAATGAATGGGATGGTAATATGTTTCGCCAGTAGATTTGTTTTCTCTACAAGTGATTGCGCGAGTAAATTCAAATCCACTGGCAAGTTGTAGAATATGAATACCTCTGAATAGGTCTTCATAAAGCCCTTAACGCAGTATATCAAGTCATATTTTATATGCTTGATCTCACTACCGTATAATCGTTCAACCATCGATAAAATTACTTTCTCCATCGATTGATCGTAGGTCTTCATTTTTATGATGAATTCTTCGCTAAATGATTGCATTTGTTCTTTGATAAGAATTTTGGCGAAATCAGAATGCTTTTGAAAGGAATTAAAGATGGTGTAATAAAATGTGTGTAAAAGTTCTTCATTGTTTTTTGTATGCTTGACCGAGTAGTCAACATCTGAAATGAATTGCATCATAAAATGATCGATTAAAGCTAAAATTAATTCGTCCTTTGATTTAAAAGACAGATAAAAAGCGCCTTTTGAGATACCGCAACGTTCTGTTATTTGTTGGACAGATGTAGCTTCAAAGCCTTGTTCTGCAATGAGTTCTAGTGATTTCTCCATAATTAACTGTTTCTTTATCATTATTCTTCGATCGCTCCTATGTGTTCTTTGTTGACAACTGACCAGATAGTCATTATTATAAGAAATTGAGTAAGATAAGTCAATTAGTGGAAGGTGTAAGAGTGAAGGGTTTAGTAAATTTTGTACTGAAGAATAAATTAGCGGTATGGTTGCTAACTGTCATTATTGTAGTATCTGGCATTTATGCAGGTACACGCATGAAAACGGAGACGCTACCGGATGTTTCAATTCCATTCTTAATGGTTATGGACGTTTATCCTGGAGCGACTCCCGAGCAAGTCATGAATGACGTCTCTATTCCATTAGAGAAAGCCATGGGAAATCTCGAACATGTGAAGGCTGTTTATTCGAATTCCTATTCGAATGTGTCGAGTATTCAAGTGGAGTATGAATATGGTGTGGACATGGATGAAGCGAAACGTGCATTAGACTCCGCGCTAGACGAAGTATCTTTGCCTGAAGGGGCACAAAAGCCGACAGTAACGGCACTTAGCATGAATATGATGCCAGTCGTGGCATTGAGTATAAGTAGTCAGACAGAAGATATTGTTGAATTAACGTCAACTGTAGAGGAAATTATTCTTCCGAAAATCGAGAAAATTGACGGGGTCGCATCAGCAACGATTACAGGTCAGCATATCGAAGAAGTGCAACTTACGTATAACGATGATAAGTTGGCTGAACTTGGTGTAACACAGGATACAATCAAGCAAATGATCCAGGCAAGTGATCTGGTCGTATCTTTAGGTCTATATGAGTTTGAAGAAGGTGAGCAAGCTGTTTCGGTAGACGGCAAGTTCATGACCGTAGAAGAATTAGAGGAAATGCTTATTCCTGTAACACCATCTGAAACGAATCCAACACCTTTTGTGAAGCTGAGCGATATCGCAACAATTGAGGTAGTTGGTAAAGTTCAATCGGTTTCACGCACAAACGGTGAGAACGCTATTGCCATTCAAATTATTAAGGGGCAACAGGCAAACACGGTAGATGTTGTAAATGCCGTAAAGAAGCTGATTAAAGAAGAAAAGAAAACGATCGACGGGCTAGTCATCGATGTATCACTTGACCAAGGTGAACCAATCGAAGCATCGGTTTCTACTATGATTGAAAAAGCATTATTTGGCGGTTTGATCGCAATATTGATCATCCTTCTCTTCTTGCGTGATTTCAAGTCAACGATTATTTCAATCGTCTCCATCCCGGTTTCTATTTTCATGGCATTGCTGCTGCTGAATTGGCTGGATATTACGTTGAATATCATGACGCTTGGAGCGATTACGGTAGCCATCGGTCGTGTTATCGATGACTCGATTGTTGTCGTTGAAAATATTTATCGCCGATTGCATTTGAAATCAGAGAAATTAGCAGGCCGAGCGCTTGTACGGGAAGCGACGATTGAAATGTTCAAGCCAATCATGTCCTCAACACTCGTAACAGTCGCGGTATTCGCGCCGCTAATTTTTGTTGGTGGAATGGTCGGTGAATTGTTCATGCCGTTCGCATTGACGATGACGTTTGCGCTTGGTGCTTCGTTAATTGTTGCGATTACAATCGTTCCTGCGCTATCTCATTTCTTGTTTAAGAAAAAGTTGTATAGTGAAAAGAAAGCGAGTCGTCACAAAGAAGTTGGTAAATTAGCTACAAGGTACAAAGGTATACTTTCCTGGACGCTAAACCATAAGGTGATTACCTCAATTATTTCAATTGTATTGTTAGCTGGCAGTGTGGCATTGACGCCGTTAATCGGTTTCAGTTTCATGGGTAGCGAAGAAGAAAAAGTGATGTACTTGACGTATACGCCGGGAACAGGCGAGCTGATGGAGGATACATTAGCGAATATTGAAGTTGTAGAAGAAGAGCTGTTAAAACGTGGTGATATAGATATTGTTCAATTATCCGTCAATGAGGCGGGTGATCCAATGACTGCGATGATGGGTGGCGGTTCAGGCGGCGCCTTGATGTACCTGATCTTTAATCCGGACATGGAGGACTTCCCGGGAGCTCGTACGGAAATTGAAGACTATGTATTCAACATAGGGCAAACAGGGGATTGGAAAAGCCAGAACTTCGGTTCAATGGGCGCGTCTTCAAATGAAGTTAGCTACACCTTCTACAGTGAGAATTTAAATAAACTGAACGAAGCTGTACGAATGGTAGAAGGCGTTATGAATGAAAATGATCGCCTTGAAGATGTATCGTCAAGTGCAAAAGATGCGTACGTTGAGTACAAATTTAACGTAGAGCAAGATGAGTTGTTGCAGTATGGATTAACAACGGGACAAATTGTTATGATGTTAAATCCGTCACACACGGAAGATGTCTTAACAACGGTTGAAAAAGAAAGCAATACATTAAAAGTGATTGTACAGCAGGAAGAAGCGGTACAACCAAAATCGATTAATGATCTATTAGCAACAGAAGTACCGACAGCGCTTGGTACGACCATGAAACTTTCTGAGCTTGTAACAGTTGAAGAAGGAACAACGTTAAATGAGCTTGCGCGAAGCGAAGGTGAATATTACGCAACGGTTTCAGGAACAATCATGGATACCGATATTTCAAAAGCGACGTCCGAAATCGACAAAGCAATTGAGAAATTGGACTTACCGAAAGGTGTTACAGTCGGCGTGGCCGGTGTAGCTGCAGATATGACAGAGACATTTACACAACTAATAGTAGCAATGCTTGCGGCAATTGCAATCGTCTACTTCATCTTGGTTGTCACATTCCGTGAAGGTGTTGCACCATTTGCAATCCTCTTCTCATTACCATTTGCAGTAATTGGTTCATTTGTCGGTTTATTGATTGCTGGTGAAACGATCTCTGTATCGGTCATGATGGGGCTGTTGATGTTAATCGGGATTGTTGTAACGAACGCCATCGTACTTGTAGATCGGATCATCCGTATGGAACGTAATGGTCTGAAATTGCGTGAAGCAATTCTTGAAGCGGGTGCAACGCGTCTGCGTCCAATCCTGATGACAGCGATTGCTACAATCGGTGCGCTCATTCCGCTTGCAATCGGGTCCGGCGGCGGTAGCGGCTTGATTTCCAAAGGACTTGGGATTACAGTGATCGGTGGTTTAATCAGTTCAACCGTATTGACATTGATTGTCGTACCGATCGTTTACGAGATATTATCCAAGCTTTTCAAGAAAAACCGTATTGAAATAGAAGAAGACTGATTGAACAGCCCTACAAGGAGATGTGTCCTCTTGTAGGGCTGTTGTTTTTTTTTTTTTAGGTCGAGATGGTTTATTGTTTCAATGAATATCCTTCAAAAAGGGTGGACAGTTGAAGGTCAATCGTTTAACATTTAAATTATTCTATAAAGTCCGAGTTGTCTTATAGTTGGTTCGGAAATGGGTTGCAACTTAAAGGAGTTATCATAAATGAACAGTAGAGCGGCGACAGGGATGTATATGAACTACTTTTTACTCGGAATGGTGAACGTCATTCTGATTTCAAATATGGGTTCATTAACGGAGCAATGGAATACGGATAGTGCGGGGATTAGCTATATTATAGCGGCTATTGGAATCGGGAAGTTGCTTACCTATGCGGTTGCAGGTAGGCTATCGGATCGATGGGGCAGAAAACCACTGATTGTTTTTGCTAGCTTGGTGATGGGGCTATTTCTATTTTTCATACCAATGGCGCCCAGTTATCAGATTGCGTTCCTATTGGCTTTCCTTGCAGGTGTAGGGAATTCAGCGATGGACGCGGGATCCTATCCTGGCTTAATAGAGGTTTTTCCGAAGTCTGCTGGTTCGGCGAGTGTAATGGTGAAGGCGTTCATGGCAACCGGTACGGCGGCCCTCCCCATTTATGATTTTATTTTTCGCGAAACAGGAGCTGTTTTATGGGTTTGCATTTTTTGTACCTGCCGCTCTTTATATCCTTACAATGCTGTTTTTACTACCGGTTACCTTTCCGAATCATCGCATCGTCCATTTAGATGGAACGAAGTCGGTTAGCGGATCAGAAAAGTCGTTTATTTCAGAGCCAGAATTTATGAAAGAGGGATTGGCGCTTGTTGTCATCGGTTTCACTTCAACAGGTCTTTTCACTGTCGCACAGATTTGGCTGCCATCTTATGGTGAGGAAGTGCTTGGGTTATCAACGGCAAATTCGCTCAAATTATTGAGCTTTTACAGTATAGGCTCACTATTATCGGTACTGACGTTGGCGGTATTCTTGAAAAAATTCCTGCGCCCGGTGACTGTCATACTCATTTACCCACTCATCACGTTTACGGCAATAATCACGATCCTGACCATCAAAACACCTATAGTCGCTACGATTGCTGCATTTTTTATCGGTCTATCGACTGCAGGGGTCTTCCAACTGGCGATTGCTATTATGGCCGAACTATTCTGGCAACGTAAAGGGCGAGTGACCGGTATTGTGGCAACAGCCGCAGGATTAGCCTCTGTCATCATGCCGCTTGCCACGGGGCTACTATCGAAAACCGGTAACATATCAATCATTTTCATATTCGATGCATTCCTTGCGATTACCGGTTTTATCGCTGCTGGATTTGTGTATTATCGTTACGGTAAAGTGGTCGGCAAAAAAAGTGAAAAAAAAACGGGTGACATTGCTGAACAAGCAATGTCCGGGGATGTTATAGTGGATAAGCATTTGTAGAAATACGAGTTATCAAGTAGATACAAAAGGAGGATTTTAGATGACAGAAGGTAACGATATACCGCAAAAGAAGATGAGTTTAAAGGAAGCCGTCCAAAAGCAGTTGGAGGCAAAGAAAAATCAATCATCCGCTAATCATGCAAAAGGGAATGCTGCTCCGAACACGAAAAAAATGCAAAGTCAGCAAGCGAAAAAAGTCAGCAACACCCGCAGGAAAATGGGCTCTTAATCTAAAACGCAAACCGATTTGAATAGCGGTTTGCGTTTTTATATTCGGTTTACCTTCTTCGGAGAAGGGTACGGACTAGTATACTAGCAAATGATTAAGGAGGAGTTTCATGCGTTCATTGAAAGCGCTCATTTTGAATGCTTCCTTGAAAAGTGTGGGCGAAACGTCAAATACGGAAGCCCTTGCAAATGAAGTGAGAGAAATTTATAAGCGGGAGAATGTGGAATCGGAGATTGTCAGGTTGTCTGATTATAAAATCGCTTACGGGATCAGCCCGGATATGGGAGAAGGCGATGAATGGCCGCAAATTTTTGAGAAAGTGAAAGAAGCGGATATTCTGATTATCGGAACACCGCTTTGGCTAGGTGAAAAAAGCAGCATTGCAACGCTTGCGATGGAACGCTTATATGGTAGTAGCAGTGAAACAAATGATAAGGGGCAAGCAATCTATTATAACAAAGTTGGCGGTGTCATTGTAACAGGCAATGAGGATGGAGCGAAGCATGCATCCGCCTCCATTTTGTATGGATTGGCACATATCGGTTATGTCATCCCGCCGAATGTCGATACATATTGGGTCGGGGAAGCGGGTCCGGGTCCATCCTATATCGATGCAGGACAGCATAATGACTTTACGAAAAAACATGCAGAAATGCTCGCCTATAATACCATTCATCTGGCGAGGATGCTACAGGAAAATCCGATTCCTGCAAATGGAAATTTGCTGGAGGAGTGACGACGAAGAAGAACACGGTCCACAAAATGGACGTGTTCTTCTTGCGTCTATCTGCTGTGCGCTTTGATGAACCCTACGGTATAAGGAGGGTTAGTGTTTTCCTGTGCCTTCTTTCCCTTCAATCCGTTTCTCGCTCATAATTTGGGAGACCGTTCCTAAAACATAGCCCTGTTTCTCGATGCCTTCGATCATTTCCCCTAATCCTTCCGCAACCGGCTTGGTAGGGTGCATTAAAATCATTGAACCGCTACTGATTTCGCTAAGGACCTTCCGAACCATGTCCGCTGTTGCGGGCTTCCGCCAATCCACTGTGTCGACTGTCCAAAGAACAGTATACATATCGAGCTTACGTGCAATTTCAATCGTTTGCTGATTGAAGCTTCCACTTGGTGGGGCGAACCACTCCGGGCGAATACCTAACGTTTGTTCAATGACGTCACTCGTCTTATTCAATTCCTCGATCGTCGCCTGCTGGGATAGATGTTGGAGATCGGGGTGGCTGTAAGCATGATTACCGATTTCATGCTCTTCCTGATAGATTGACTTTGCAAGGTCGGGATTCTTTTTCACCCAGCTTCCATCAAAAAAGAAAGTGGCTTTAACGTCGTGCTTTTTTAATGTTTCAAGGATTGTCGGGATGAATTCATTCCCCCAGGCGACATTGATGAAGAGCGCGACCATCGGTTTTTCAGGATTGCCCCGATAAATCGGCGACGGGGGTAAGTCGCTCAAATGTACTTGAGGCGGCACTTCTTTGAGAACAATCTTATCTTTGTCAAAGGTTTGCCCTGGCCACATCTTTTGGACACTTGCATCGATATCCACCGTTAACCCGTTATAGCCCGGAATCGCTTTCCATACCCGGTCGATTTTTGCATCAATCGGTTTCGCTTGAACCTCTTTCGCATATGAACGAATTTCCTCGACCAATGTTTTCTTTTCTACCTGTGATGCCGCATGTAAAGGCTTCATGACATTTCCTAACGCCAACACAACCAAACCAACAACAAATAAGCTGACTATCAAAGATGTCTTTTTCATTTGCTCGCTCCATTCAATCTCATTAATCTAATCATCCCCAAAAGTCCGCGTTCAATCCTTTGATTTTGCGTCTTGTCGTGGAGATATTGAGGCCGTTGAATGGAAGACGATTTCTTTGAATTGCGATACTTTTCCATAAAGTAGAATATCTGGGTAAAGTTTCTCTAAAGAGCGTAATTTCCCTTATACCACTGGTTTACCCGCATTTCCAAGTGATAAACCTGAATTTCAATTCTAGCAGAAAGCAAGGGGAACGAATGACGGTAAGAATTAAGAAATAAGCGGATCGAACAACTGATTCGGTCAACTGTCGAAGCTGTCCATAATGATAGGAAGTCCGCAGCAAATTATTGAAAAGTTGCTTTTTCAATATGAATTATATGGCCAACAGCGCTTCATGGCAGAAATCGACTTTGGTGGTGTGCCGTTTGACAAGATCGCGGAAAATATCGAACTGATTGCAACGGAGATCATGCCGGCAGTTAAGAAGTATACAGCTGGGAAATAAAAGAAGAAAAAAGAGACCATGGTAACAGGCACTTATTCAATCATGAAACGCCAAAAAATCGTGATTGTTAGAACTAACATATTTGTTTTAGTGCCTGTCACCCTTATCAAATAATTACTTGTATTTGGAGAAAAGATGGCCTATAATTTCAGGGTAAGTTAAAACTAAACCGATTTAGTAAAACAAGTTTTTATACCTTACTTATAGATGTAGGAAGAATCGAATACCAGTCAGGAAACTATATTGGTGTTTTACTAAATCGGTTTATGAAAACGATTCCATGAAAAAACGATAGAGTTTTGAAGAGGAGGAAATGGGTTGTCGTCAAAATTTGGAGTACTCACAATCGGTGATGGTCTCATTACGTTAAATCCGCATGAGAACGGACCACTGCGTTTTGTATCAAGTTTTTCACGTAAAGTAGGCGGGGCTGAGCTTAATTTTGCGATTGGCTGTGCGCGTCTTGGCCTTCAATCGAGGTGGATAAGCAGGTTGGGGAAAGATGAGTTTGGACGTGTCATTTACAACTTTGCGCGTGGAGAAGGCATCGATGTGTCAAACGTCGATTTTGTAGAAGGGTACCCTACTTCGTTGAACTTTAAAGAAATTCGTGAGGATGGTTCAGGAAAGACATTTTATTATCGCTACCAGTCACCGATCCTTACGTTGAAACCTGAAGACATTACAAAAGAGATGTTCGAAGGAATTGACGTGGTTCACCTTTCTGGCGTGTTTTTATCCATTGATGCAGGGAATATAAAGATAATAAGACAAGTACTCAAAATGGCGAAAGAACTGGCGATACCGGTTTCATTCGACCCGAATTTACGGTTGAAAATGTGGACAATAGAGGAAGCAAGAGCAACATTTGAAGAAATTTTCCCATATGTCGATATCCTACTGACAGGTCTTGACGAGATTGAGCTGATTCTAGGGGAATCTTCGGAAGATGTGTTAGTGGCATGTGCTGAGCGTTATGATATTGGCCAGTTTGTTGTGAAAGACGGTGCAAATGGGGCAAGGGCGTATATAGACGGCAAATGGTACGAAAAAGAGGCGTTTAAAATCAATCCAATCGACACAGTCGGTGCTGGTGACGGGTTTGACGCCGGGTACATCTATTCCTATTTAAATGGTTATTTGCCAGAAGAAAGATTACAGTTGGCAAACGGGGTGGGTGCATTGGTTACAACCGTTGTGGGTGATAATGAAGGACTGCCACATTTAGATGAGGTATTGCCTTTTATCCATAAGGAAATAGTAATCGAAAGATAAAGAGTCACTTGGTTTTGTAATTGAAATAGGAGGCGGTAGGATCATGTCGAAGTATGTAGTGCATGCACAAATCGAGAAATCAAAGGTTGTTGCAGTCATTCGCGGTCGCGATGCAGAAGAAGCCATACAGCTGTCAAAGGCGGCAGTAGATGGAGGAATCCGTGTTATTGAATTGACCTATACAACACCGCAAATACAACAAGTGTTTGAAGAACTCCAACATGTAGATGCTCTTTTAGGGGCCGGAAGTGTCCTTGATGCTGAAACAGCCCGGCATGCCATTCTAGCCGGTGCAAAGTTTGTCGTAAGCCCGCATTTCAATAGAGACACTGCACGCATTTGTAATCGATACGGAATTCCTTATTTCCCGGGTTGTATGACAATCCGAGAAATGGTAGAAGCGCTTGAAGCAGGCTGCGACGTACTGAAACTGTTCCCGGCTAATAACTTTAAACCTTCTTTCATCGGCTCGGTGAAAGGTCCGCTGCCACACGTGAATATTATGCCGACAGGCGGCATCAATCTGGATAATATAAACGATTGGCTTGCCGCTGGGGCAGTTGCAGTTGGCATCGGCAGTGATTTGAATAAGGCTCTTAAATCTGGCGGTTATGATGCAGTCGTAGAGTTGGCTCAACAATATATGAAAAAAATTTCATGAGAAGGAGTGACACGCTGGTATGAATATTACATTTCGTTGGTACGGTAAAGATAATGATACGGTTACGCTTGAACAAGTGAAACAGATTCCGGGTACAAAAGGTATTGTCTGGGCGTTGCATCAAAAGCCGGTCGGTGAAGTTTGGGAGAAAGAAGAAATAAAAAAGGAAATTGAGTATATTCAATCTTACGGATTCCACACGGATGTCGTTGAAAGTGTGAATGTCCATGAATCCATTAAACTCGGTAACGAAGACCGTTATCGGTATATAGAAAATTATAAAGAGACCATCCGCAACTTGTCTGAATTTGGCGTAAAGGTCATCTGCTATAACTTCATGCCTATTTTCGATTGGACGCGAACAGAAATGTTCCATCCGCTTGAAGACGGTTCTACAGCATTGTTTTTTGAAAAAGCCAAGGTACAAGGGCTTGATCCGCAAGAACTGATTCGGACGGTAAGTGAAGCTTCCGATTTGACGCTACCTGGATGGGAACCAGAGAAAATGGATCGGATTACAGAACTTTTCGAAGCCTATGAAGAAATCGATGAAGAGCAATTATGGGCCAATCTTGAAGTGTTTTTGAAGGAAATCCTGCCTGTTGCAGAGGCTTGCGGCATTAAGATGGCAATCCATCCGGATGATCCACCTTGGTCAATATTTGGACTTCCACGCATTATTACGGGTGAGGAAAGCTATGAGAAACTGATTGCTATTTCGGATTCACCTTCCAATGCCTTTACAATGTGCACGGGTTCAATGGGCGCAAATCCTGCCAATGATATGGTTCAAGTGGCAAGAAAATACGCGTCTCGTGCACCATTTTCACATATCCGAAATGTGAAAATATACGACAATGGAGATTTTGTTGAAACATCGCATTACACACAAGATGGGTCCGTCGATATTAAAGGCATTGTTGAGGAGTTACACCGTCAAAATTACGATGGTTATGTAAGACCGGATCATGGCCGCCACCTATGGGGAGAAGTTTGCCGCCCAGGGTACGGATTATACGATAGAGCGTTAGGCATCATGTATTTACTTGGATTATGGGATGCCTATGAGACGAAGAAAAATAGTGGTGCAGATACCCTATGATTCCAATGCATGAGAACTTAAAAGGCCGTGTTGCTGTCATAACAGGTGGAAGCGGTGTACTTTGTTCAGAAATGGCGCGTGAACTAGCGCGCCAAGGCGTCAAAGTGGCCATCTTGAACAGAACTGCCGAAAAAGGTCAGCAAATTGTCCATCAAATTATAGAAAATGGCGGTACAGCAATTGCCATCACTACTGACGTATTGGATAGGGCTTCCTTGGAGCGCGCGAGAGATGAAATCGTCAAACGCTACGGGCGTATCGATGTGCTCATCAATGGTGCGGGAGGGAATCATCCGGATTCCATTACAGATCAGGAAGTTTACAGCGATCAAGAAACAACAAAGTCGTTTTTCGACTTGGACGAAAGTGGTTTCGAACATGTGTTTTCGACGAATTTCACAGGCACATTCTTAGCGACGCAAGTATTTGGAAAAGAACTGCTGAAGGCTGAGGCACCGAACATCATCAATTTATCGTCCATGAGCTCTTACACACCATTGACGAAGGTGCCGGCTTATAGCGCAGCAAAAGCATCCATCAATAGCTTCACGATGTGGATGGCGGTCCATTTTGCAGAGAGTGGCTTACGGGTCAACGCTATCGCACCCGGATTTTTCTTGACAACGCAAAATCGAGATCTGCTTTTAGACAAGGATGGAAATTTAACGCCGCGCTCAAACAAAATCATTACAGCTACACCGATGAAACGATTTGGAAAACCGGAAGATTTGCTCGGTACATTGCTCTTCCTCATCGACGAATCTTGTTCCGGCTTTGTAACGGGGACGACGATTCCCGTAGATGGAGGGTTTATGGCTTACTCGGGCGTATGATTTCCCGACTGGTTTGGATTTCGCATCTTTCCCTAGTACGCTAGTGAAGAATACCACTCTTTATTAGAATAGGGAAAGAGAGTGGAATGGAGATGAGTTCGATGAAGAAAATGACAATCGGTGATGTTGCGAAGCATGCGAGCGTTTCGAAGAGCACAGTTTCCCAATACTTAAATAAAAGATACAAATATATGAGTGAACAGACACGTGAACGCGTTGCAGCGTCCATCGAAGAATTAGATTACCGTCCTAATATAGTAGCCCGAAGCTTGAAACAAAAGTCAACGTTTACGATCGGCGTGATTGTCGCAAATATCCTACATTCCTTTTCGACACAAATTATTCGCGCGATTGAAAACAAGTTCCATGAAAAAGGGTTTCATATCATTGTTTGTAATGCGGATGACGAACCTGATAAGGAAAAAGATTATATTGAAATGCTGATGGCGAAACAAGTGGATGGGATTATTATTTTTCCAACTGGAGGCAATGTCAGCTTATACGAGCAAATGAAGAAAACCGACTTTCCAATTGTGTTCATGGACCGGACAATTAATGATATTGAAATTGAAACAGTTGTACTCGACAATGACCGGGCTGCGCAATTGGCAGTCGACCAATTTGTGGATAACGGTTACAGAAAGATTGCTATTGTTACAACGTCAATCATCCGGAATATCAGTCCGCGGCTAGAGCGGATTCAAGGCTACAAAAACGCACTGGAACGTTATCAAATACCGGTCAATCCGGCATATATAAAAAATGCGAATACGGATAGATTGCTCCAAGCGCTGGAAGAACTTTTCACCATGGAAGAACCGCCGCAAGCAATATTGGCGGCAAATGATATTGTTTTGATGGAAGTGCTGAAATATATCAAAAAACACGATTTGAAGATACCGGAAGACATAGCGGTTATCGGAATCGACGAAGTTCCATTCGCCAGCTTTTATACGCCTTCACTCACAACGATTTCACAACCGACGATTGAAATGGCTAATCTGGCTGTTCAATTGTTAATCAATCAAATTAACAAAGAAGGAACGGAAAAGCCAAAAGTATACCGGTTACAGCCGACATTGATTAGCAGGGGATCTTGTTAATAGAATTCACGTTTGGACTGCCTATTCACCTTAGTAAACCGATGGAACCGAGGCTCTTGTACCCGAAGAAAATGTAGGCTTATAGAAGATAGAAAATAGTGATTGAAAGGAGAGAGGAAAATGAAAGTTGTTCAAGTAAGGAAAGCGCTCGACCTCGTCATTAATGAGGTCGAACAACCGCAACTAGTTGCTCCAACGGATGTGCTAGTGAAAACGAAACGAGTAGGTATCTGTGGATCGGATATGCATATATACCATGGAACGAATCCCCTTGCGACATTGCCACGTGTGGTGGGACATGAAGTAACAGGAGAGGTCGCGGAAGTCGGATCTGGTGTCACGACACTTAAAGTCGGAGATCGTGTCGTCGTGGAACCGATTAGTTACTGCGGCGAATGTTACGCTTGTCGCAAAGGACGTCCAAATGTCTGTGAGCAGCTATCCGTATTCGGTGTACATGAGGATGGCGGAATGAGGGAATATTTTGTACTCCCTGAAAAACAGCTCCACGCAGTAGCCCCTTCCCTTGATTGGAACGAAGCAGTTATGGCTGAGCCTTACACAATTGGCGCCCAGGCTACTTGGAGAGGTCAAGTGGAGCAAGGTGATACCGTTCTTATCCAAGGAGCAGGACCCATTGGTATATGTATTTTGAAATTCGCTAAACTACGGGGCGCTTCCGTTATGATGACCGACTTAAGCGAAGAACGTCTAGCATTCGCACGGGAATGTGGAGCAGATGTAACCGTTCAAGTAGGGATAGAAAATGTACAAGAGCGAGTGAAAGAGTGGACACAAGACGAAGGGGTGAATGTTGTCATTGATGCGGTCTGTCTACCGTCGACATTCGAACTGGGAATTGAAGTTGTATCTCCAGCCGGGACGGTTGTTGTTCTTGGCTTTGATGAAAGACCTGCCCAGATCCCACAGTTATTAATAACAAAAAAAGAAATAACGATTGTTGGCTCAAGATTGCAAACGAATCAAATGCCAAAGGTTGTGGAATTGTTAAACGCAGGAAAAATCCGTCATGACGGATTGATAACGCATAAATTTGCACTTGAAGATGTGCAAGAAGCATTCACATTTGTTGAAAATAATCCAGATAAAGTGCGAAAAGCTGTTATTGTATTCGACTAAAAGAATATACACAAGCAGCTCAATGTACGAGACTATAAAAAAACACAAACGCTAAGAGGAGGGAAAAAGTTATGCCATTATTAATTGTCGCATTAGGGATAATTGTATTGCTCATATTAATAATGAAATTTAATGTAAATACATTTATTTCATTAGTGGTTGTTTCATTCTTAATCGCTTTAGCATTAGGTATGCCGATAAATGAGATTGTTAGCTCAATTGAAAGTGGTATGGGGGGAACTTTAGGCAGTATTGCATTAGTCTTTGGGCTAGGAGCAATACTTGGTAAACTAATCGCCGATTCAGGCGGTGCCCAACGTATTGCTATGACTTTGATTGATAAATTTGGACTGAAGTATATTCAATGGGCTGTTGTTACCGCTGCTTTCATTCTTGGAATTGCATTGTTCTTTGAAGTCGGTCTTGTATTATTAATCCCTATTGTTTATCAAATTTCTAAACAAATAAAAGTACCATTTTTATATCTAGGTCTTCCTATGGCGGCGGCGCTTTCAGCCACACATGGATTTTTACCGCCGCATCCAGGTCCTACAGTTATTGCAAATGAATTCGGAGCAAACGTTGGATTGGTATTGCTTTATGGGTTTATTATTGCAATTCCAATCGTCATTATTGCAGGTCCGGTATTCACAAAATTTGCAAAGAAGTTTGCACCAAAGGCTTTTGATAAAGATAGTACAAGCGGTAGTATCGCTTCAATTGGTGAAACAAAACAATTTAAATTAGAAGATACGCCAGGATTTGGAATCAGTGCATTCACAGCACTATTCCCTGTTATTTTAATGGCATTTTCAACAATAGTTAAACTAGTACAAGACGGAAGTGGATCAGAAAACGTATTTTTTGATCTAGTTACTATGATTGGATCCCCGACTACTGTTATGTTGCTGTCAGTATTACTGGCAATCTATACAATGGGTATCGCACGGAAAATTCCAATGAAAGATCTTATGGAATCTGCAGAAACCGCGGTTCGGGCAATTGGTATGATGTTACTGATTCTTGGTGCCGGTGGTGCACTTAAGCAAGTGTTGATCAACGGAGGAGTTGGTGATTATGTTGCTGTCCTCTTTGAAGGTAGTGCAATCTCACCATTAGTATTAGCTTGGCTTATTGCTGCGGTAATTAGAATTGCACAAGGATCAGCAACGGTTGCCGCGCTGACAACTGCTGGACTCGTCATTCCAATGATGGCGGGTACGGATGTCAATTTGGAGCTAATGGTATTAGCAACGGGGCAGGTAGTATTATTGCCTCACACGTTAACGATACTGGTTTCTGGATTGTTAAAGAGTCCTTCGGCTTAACGATGAAAGAGACATTTGCAACGTGGACAGTGCTTGAAACAATTATCTCAGTAGCTGGACTTGGTTTCGTTTTACTTCTAAGCCTATTTGTTTAAAGAGGTAGTCATTCACTTAGTGTAGATGCATCCAATTATAATAATGGCTTGTTAGGAAGTTAGAAAAATAAATGTTATTCGCATAGAGGACCTGTGGAAAGTAAACTATCTGCAGGTCTTTTATGTATTTATTTACATTTAGATAAATGTGTACTACTATACAACAGATGCCTATGGAAGGGTGAGGGTAACAAAGATGACGAACTATATGTTAGGTGTAGATATTGGCACGACTAGTACAAAAGCAGTTTTGTTTTCTGAACAAGGTAAAATCATTCAGCAAGTGAATTTCGGCTACCCTTTGCATACGCCGGATACTTCAACAGCAGAACAGAATCCAGAAGAAATATATCAAGCCGTATTACAATCAATTTCAGCGGTTATGAAACAATCCGAAATTGCGCCGGAAAAGCTATTGTTCATCTCCTTTAGTAGTGCAATGCATAGCGTAATTGCAATTGATGAAAATAATGAGCCGTTAACGCAGTGTATTACCTGGGCGGATAATCGAAGTGAAGCATGGACACGTAAAATAAAAGAAGAATTGAATGGTCATGAAGTGTACAAACGAACTGGAACACCTCTTCACCCGATGTCCCCGTTAAGCAAAATTGCTTGGATTGTACATGACCGACCTGAAATCGCTGCAAAAGCAAGAAAATACATTGGTATTAAAGAATATATCTTTCATAAACTCTTTAACCGATATGTTGTAGATCATTCCTTGGCATCGGCAATGGGTATGATGAATTTGAATAAATTGGATTGGGATGAGGAGGCACTGGCAATCGCGGGTATTTCGCGGGAGCAATTGTCTGAACTTGTGCCGACAACAGAGAGGTTTACGAATTGTAATCCGGAAATCGCAAAAAAGCTTGGCATTCATGCACAAACTTCATTTGTCATAGGGGCGAGTGATGGCGTGCTCTCGAATATAGGTGTGAATGCGATTGGCAAGGGAGAGGTAGCAGTAACGATAGGTACGAGTGGTGCAATACGGACAGTCATCGACCGGCCTCAAACGGACGAAAAGGGACGGATATTTTGCTATGCGTTGACTGAAAAGCATTGGGTTATAGGTGGGCCTGTAAATAATGGCGGAATGGTCCTGCGCTGGATTCGGGATGAATTTGCATCTGCAGAAGTTGAAACAGCGAAAAGATTGGGTATTGATCCTTATGAAGTATTAACGAAAATTGCTGAACGTGTAAGACCAGGATCTGATGGTTTGATATTCCATCCCTATCTATCAGGTGAACGCGCGCCTTTATGGAATCCGGATGTGCGTGGATCATTTTTCGGTTTAACGATATCGCATAAGAAAGAGCATATGATTCGAGCAGCTCTTGAAGGGGTAATTTATAATCTCTACACCGTTTTTTTGGCATTATTAGAAGTGATGGACGAACCTGTAACTCGAATTCAAGCAACTGGTGGCTTCGCAAGGTCAGCTATATGGCGCCAAATGATGTCAGATATATTCAATTTGGACGTGACTGTCCCAGAAAGTTATGAGAGTTCATGTCTTGGTGCTTGTATCTTAGGGTTATATGCTACAGGAAAAATCGAATCATTTGATGTGGTTTCTGACATGATAGGCAGTACTTATACACATGAACCTTTAGAGTCGGCTGTAGAAGAGTATGTAAAACTTTTACCGATATTCATTAATGTGTCCAGAGTTTTGGGGAATGAATATGAGAGTATCGCTACTTATCAAAGAAGCTTAACAAAATACGAGCAGTAAGGGGTCGAAAGAATATGAGTAATACGATTGGCGTTATAGGTCTAGGCGTAATGGGCAGTAGTATTGCGTTAAATATGGCAAGTAAGGGTGAAAAAGTAGCAGTCTATAATTATACGAGCGATTTAACAGATTTACTTTTACAAAAAAGTGAACAGAAACAAATTTATCCGTATTATGAAGTACAACAATTTGTACAGTCATTGCAGTCGCCGAGAAAAATATTTCTTATGGTCACAGCTGGCAAAGCTGTAGATACAGTGATTCACACACTACTCCCTTATCTTGAGACAGGGGACATAATCATGGATGGCGGTAATTCCAATTACATAGATACAGCACGTAGATTTGATGAACTAAAGTCTAAAGGAATCAATTACCTAGGAGTTGGTGTTTCAGGTGGGGAAGAGGGTGCTTTAAAAGGTCCTTCACTCATGCCTGGCGGCGATGAAGAAGTGTATGGAAAAGTGGCACCTATTTTAACCAAAATTGCCGCTCAAGTTGAAGGAGATCCCTGCTGCGTCTATATCGGCCCAAAAGGTGCAGGTCATTTTGTGAAGATGGTGCATAATGGTATCGAATATGCGGATATGCAGCTGATTGCAGAGGCATATACTTTTTTAAGAGTACGATTACAGCTCCCCTTGGATGAAATTGCAGCTATCTTTGAAACGTGGAATCAAGGGGAATTGAAAAGTTATTTAATTGAAATCACGGCAGATATATTAAGGAAGCGGGATGACAAAACCGGATTGCCACTTGTTGATGTAATCCTTGATAAAACTGGCCAAAATGGAACCGGAAAATGGACGAGCATACAAGCAATCGATAATGGTATTCCGGTATCAATTATTACGGAATCGTTGTTTGCACGTTACCTCTCACATGTAAAAGAAGAACGGGTTCATGCAGCAAGTATATTAGCAGGACCAGCGTGTAAAGATGAGGATTTAGATCGGGATTTATGGGTTGAATATACTCGACAAGCCTTGTATATGGGGAAAATCTGCGCATATGCGCAAGGGTTCACTCAATATAAAATGACTTCAGATCTGAATGACTGGAATTTGCCATTAAAGGATATAGCTTTAATTTTCCGAGGTGGTTGTATAATACGAGCAGAATTTCTAAATACGATTAGTGAAGCTTATGATGCACAAGCAAACATTGCTAATTTATTGATTGCGCCTTATTTTGTTGAAAAAACGGGCGAATATCAGAGTAGTTTAAGAAAAGTTGTAGCTGAAAGCGTGATGTCCGGCATGTCGTTTCCAGCACTAAGCGCATCGCTCACGTATTATGATAGTTACCGTACAGGACAATCAAGTGCGAATCTATTGCAAGCACAACGCGATTATTTTGGCGCACATACGTATGAGCGTACTGACATAGAAGGATCATTCCATACGAATTGGAAATAAAGGAATACGTTCTTGTATTTACTATGTGAAATCAAGGCTAGTCGGTGGCAGTTTACATCGGCTAGCCATTTTTAATTCTGTAGTAATGTATGCATTTTTAGGCGAAATACATAGATGGTTAGGAGATTAAAGGAATTCGATATTCAATCTGTATTGACTTTTAGAGTGTTCCTCAATTTGTACAATTGAATTTACTTATATGGGAGAGTAGAATAGTCTAGTTATATAGAGAGGTATTATTGAAAGAAGGATGTCTGATGGAATACATTATACTTTATTTTATCGGCTTTGCTGCAACAACGCTTGGCATATTGGCAGGGGGCGGGGGACTAATCACTTTGCCGGCTATGCTATTGATGGGTTTACCGGTCCACTCCGCAATCGGGGCCAATAAAGTATCAAATACAGTGAGCTCATTCTCCAGTTTTTTCATGATTTACAAAAATCGAGAAGTAACTGTTAAAGAGGCGTTTACGGTAGTTCCGATAAGTCTTGCAGGTGGAATCACAGGCGGGGTGATTGCTTCTTTTTTGAAGGAAGAATGGATGATTGTTATCGCAATTGTGCTTTTGTCTTTCGCTTTTATCACATCATTTCTTGGTAAAACAGATTTTGATGGCAATGAACACTTCCGAGTGAATAAAAAAAGTGCCTTCTCACTGTATGGAATCGGGATCTATGATGGTGTATTTGGTCCGGGGAGCGGAACTTTGGCGCTGTACTTGTATGCCCGATTGAAAATATCTTATTTGCGAGCAGTTGGGTTATCTCGTATCATGATATTCTCTAGCTGCTTCGGGGCATCCATCAGTTACATATCGACGGGGAAAATCATCTGGCCACTGACAATTGCGCTAATGCTCGGCTCGATTAGTGGAGCACAACTTGGCGTCCGCCTCGCTCGAAAATTGAAAAACGAGCATGTAAAACCGATTCTGCGTACTGTCACGGTACTGCTGATTATGCAAATCGTTGTGGAATACTTCGGGTGATCAGTCGTAAAGACCTGATTCACTGATAATTACCACACAAACGCTGATAACTGCTTTTAGCAATTGAATGATGCTCGTATGTAACAATTCCTTAATCCAATTGTATAAGTATTGGGCTTTTGCTATATTATAGGTAATATGAAATCTTTGACGTGGTTAAGTAAATAAGAATTGCGAAACAGGGAATATGGCAAGTTGCTGAGAACCATATCACCCCTACTTATCGCAACCTACCACTGAGATGTTACAGAAAGCTAAACGAAGGTGGTACCACATCTATTCAGCACAATGACGTCCTTGTATAAGGGCAGCTTTGTGCTTTTTATCTTTATTCAGCTGAAAACTCTCACCTCTAAAGGTGGCAAGATGAATGCAGTTTTGTTTCCTGTTCAGCCGGTGTTCAAAGGCTCGCTGAATAAAGATAAAGCCTCCGGCGGATGTCACAGATTTTGGAAGGAATTAATCGAGCAAGCTCGATTCAAAATCTGGACGCAATTACGCCGAGGCGTAATTGATTATTTTAGGAGGAGAAATGAATGACCAATCAACAACAAAACGATTTTTCAAAATGGTACATCGATACAATTCAAAAGGCGAATTTAATGGATTATACACCGGTTCGTGGGTGTATTGCATTCAAACCGGATGGCTATGAAATCTGGGAGCATATCCAAGCTGAAATGGATAGGCGTTTTAAGGAAACGGGGCACCGCAATGCGTACTTCCCGATGCTCATTCCTGAGTCTTTTTTCCAGAAAGAAAAGGACCATATCGAAGGATTTTCACCTGAATTACCATGGGTGACGGAAGCGGCAGGCGAAAAATTGGAGGAGCGTTTAGCGCTGCGACCTACGTCTGAAACGATGATTGGCCACCTGTATTCCGATTGGATAAAAAGTTACCGTGATCTTCCGGTGCTCATCAACCAATGGGCTAACGTATTCCGTTGGGAGAAGAAGACACTGCCTTTCATTCGGACGTCCGAGTTTTTATGGCAGGAAGGACATACTGCACATGTGGATGAAGAGGAAGCACGTGCCGAAACGATGCAAATGCTCAACATTTACAAAGAAGTCGTTGAAGAGTTGCTAGCAATTCCGGTATATGATGGCCAAAAAACACCTTCCGAACGTTTCGCAGGGGCTGTCGATACGTATTCGATTGAGGCGATGATGAAGGACGGAAAAGCGGTTCAAGCGGGAACGTCACATTACTTAGGAACAAAGTTTGCAGAAGCGTTTGATATTAAATATTTAACTAAAGAAAACAAACATGAATTTGTGCATACAACGTCTTGGGGTACTTCTACGCGGCTGATCGGTTCTGTCATCATGGTGCACGGAGATGAACAAGGCCTTGTCTTACCGCCACGTATTGCACCGACGCAAGTTGTTTTAGTCCCGGTTGGACCGTGGAAGAAAAACCCTGTAATCATAGAAAAGCTGGATGAGATTTTCGCGGAATTAAAAGCAAAAGGCATTCGCGTACGGCTCGATGATTCCGATCAATCCCCAGGCTTCAAATTCAATGAGTGGGAGCTGAAAGGTGTTCCAGTCCGAGTGGAACTAGGACCACGAGATTTGGAAAATAACCAAGCGCTCATCAAAGCACGTGATGAAGACGAAAAAGTGGCGGTTGACCTTCCGACAATAGCGGATTGTATCGAAGGTGCATTGAATACGATGCAAACGCGTCTGCTGGACAAGGCACGCGCTTTCCGGGACAAACATTCTCATACACATGTAGATTCCCTAGAACAACTAACAAAGCATATTGCCGACTCAACAGAAAACGGAGAAATACCTGGGTGGATCCTGGCAGGTTGGTGTGGTGATGATGCTTGTGAAGAACAGGTAAAAGAAGAAACGAAATTCACGACACGCAATATTCCATTTAACCCACCGGCAACGAAGTCCACTTGTATCAATTGTGGAGAAGAAGCGAAACATACAGTATGGTTTGGTCGTGCTTATTAATTGAATGAACGGAAAATGCTCCTTCTAAAAAATTTGAAAGGAGCGTTTTTAATTCAGTTGGAATCTATTCATATTCGTTTTATAATGAACAGCTGGAGGATTTCCGACTTTTTGATAGAAGTAGTTAGGGTTATTTGAGATTACCGTTATTTTACAGATTATCATTGTATAATAGGATAATTATAGAACAGGTAGGATAATCTTGAAACTTAAAAGAGAGAAATAATCAGATGAATAGATAGGGGGTGTGGAAGTTGTTGAAACATATTTTCCGTAAAAACAAGCAACAAAGTCAGGAATCGGAGCAAATCATTTTTGAACAATATTATAATCGCGTGTATTACGCGGCCTATTATGTCATTAAAGATCAGGAATTAGCAGAAGATATCACACAGGAAACATTCATGAAGGCATTCAAGAACTTGCACTCTGTTCATGATATGGAGAAGCTAGGTGCATGGTTATCGACGATAGCAACACGAACGGCAATCGATCATCTGCGTCGCATGAAAAAGTGGAACGATTTCACGACATCGGACGTCAACATGGATACAGAGCCTGTTATTACCCATCCCGACCACATTTCGATTGTGGAGACGGGTTTAGAAGAGGCGCATGTGAAGAAAGTATTGTTGCAAGAAATCGATAAATTAGCGCCAAACCATAAAGAAGTTCTTATTTTATATTACCACCAGGATCTGACCTATGAGGAAATCGCTGAGCTGTTGAATATGAAAATTGCAACCGTAAAAACACGAATGTTCCGAGCGAAGAGGAAATTGAAAGAAGCGATTGAAAAACAGCCTAAGATCATGGAGGTGCTGTTGAATGCCTGAATCGAACCAGCAGAATCTGGATCGAATAATCCGGGAAGCGATGGATGAAAAGATCAAGGATTGTCCAGAGCCCAAACTATCCGCTGCGGAAGCTTGGGAGAGGATGGAAAGAGTACGAAACAAAGGATCGTATTTTCATCGGAAAAGGCGTTTACCTAAAATAGCAATTTGGGCTATTGTTGTGCTTTTCATCCTGTTCATCCTTGCTTCGAACCCACAAAAGGGATTTGCCTTCAATCGATGGAGTGAACTATTTACCCATGCCCAAGGGTCAGTTGTGCAATTGTTTGGAAATTCAGGTGCAGAACCTACGTTTTATGTTATGGAAGACCCAAGCCCGATTGCTGTGGAGATGAGCCTCGATGAAGCAAAATCAATGACAAACTTCATAATCAGCATTCCGACAGTCCCTACTGGATTTCAGTTAGAACACGTGACGGTTATGGAAGAAACAGATGGGGGAAGTAACGAAGTTTATCTGCATTATACTAGCAGTGAAAGAGAATTTACCATATCCGAAAGGGCGTGGGAAGAACAATTTTCGTTTGGTATGACTGTAGACAGAAGTGATCTTTCAGTGGAGGAACTCAATCTGAACGGGCAACGCGTCAGTCTGACAACCTTTAAAAATGGTATCCGTAAGCTGACCTGGAAAACGCAAAGCCATTTTCTCCAAGTCGAGGGGGAATTGACGGAAGATGAGATTGTTCGGATAGCGGAATCGATGTAAGGTCAAGCGAATCGATTCATTTCCCAATCTAATTGGTAAACTCATGATTCGAAAGTTATTAATAAATATAAAAGCACCGGAGACTGGTGCTTTCGGTCAACCTAAGACAAAGGATTTTCCTAGATTGTTTTTTCTTTTTGTGTTCTACTTGTTTTCTGTGAGATGAAATAAGCGATTGAGGCTGTAAGGAAAATTTCCAACAATGGACTATAAAAAGCTTGTACAGGAACGATTTCCTGAATTCCAGGAGAATAGATGTCTGGTGTATAGAAGGTAGTAAGGATTATGCCTGACCCTAGTTGATATCCTGTGTACAATAAGGCGAAGCTAATGATAAAGAGCAAATATCTTTTCAAATTTGTCACCCCCACATTTATCTACGAATGGGTTGTCTAAAGGTTTCAATCATTTTAATTATTCATACCGATTCATCACGTATGCATTATAAAAATTGTTCTCATCGCATTACTACGAATAACAGACCATTTAACGGATAAAGTAGAATTAGAAAAGGTATGGCTGAATAATAGCCATACCTTTATTTAGCTTTCGAAGAGATTACTTCTTTAAATTTTGATAAGGATAACCAGGTTAACAATTTATCGTACTTCTCTCTCCATTTCTTTTTCACCAGGAATGTTAAGGTCAGTAGACATAACAGAAGAATAAAAGAGACGATACTTGTTAACTGGAAGAAAAGTGTTTCTTGGGATCCGCCATAGCCAAAGAAGATGATGACACTGCTAATGAAAATAATAGATAACACTGGAATCAACTGAAAAAGCCTATCGCAGTTTCTTGTTTGGAGAAATCGCATCATATACGGGGAAATTAAAGCAATCAGTGCACTATACAGTAGGACAACAAGTATGTCGATTATCACGATGAATGGATCCATTTCTTCATGCCTCCTTCCTTTAGATTCTCTAGATAATGAATCTACTAAAAATGTTAGATACAAAATATATACCCTTGAATTTTCGTGATTATGCATTGTTGCCAAAATTGAGCCTATAGCAATCATAAACATATTCAAGACGCTCGTAAAGGTCCTGATGCCTGGCATAATCAATCTTTAAATCAGTCGGAGCGGAACGAACGCTTATGACTAATTGTTGTTTCCGCTCCTTTAATTGCCTTTCTAATCAATTTACGATTTCAAAGCTCTCTAACATATGATGGAATCTTGCCCCATGGCCTTCTGCCGCTTCGAGGAAGTAGTTCTCAGTGATAACGAAGCTACCTTCATTGCCATTGCTGATGACGTAGGCAGTGACGACTTTACTATTCCATTCACTTCCAGTTGTCCCGTGCAACCAGTAGCCTTCAATTGGTTCCGTCACTGTTTCGACTGCCCGCAATTCGGGGAAGTCTTTCTTCAATTCCGACTCGATTTTGCGCACAAGGTCTTCCGGTTTTGTGTCTGCTACTTGCCTAATTTCCATTGACACTTCCGGGTATCTTTCAGGTAACGGCTCAAGGGTTGTGATAATATCTGCCTCTTCACCATTGGTCATTTTATAGCGCGTTTCATCGATATAAATGATGTACTCGGAATCAGTACCTTCTTTTAAATGGACATCGGTTTCCTCGTCTTGCCCTTCAATGCTTTGAATAATTCCCTTTTCTGGGACGAATAAATCCTTAATCCCTTTCATGAAAGCCATTCCAGTATCCGTAGTCAAGCTGAATACGATGGCTAAGGCAGCAGCTGCTGTAAGTGTAGCGGGTAGAATACGATTTTTCTTTTTCATTTTTTTCACTTCTCCTCTGTTGCTCTTCTCTTCGTTGAATAATTCCTTTTCTAATCCGTTCCAAATCTCATCTTTCAGGCCATGTGTTTCTCGTTCGGTCCGTTTATGCAGTTCTTCTTTTGCTCGTTCGTCGAAGTGGTTCATAGGGATTCATCCTCCTCTTCAATCAGCTCTAGCTGTTCCTTCAGCCGCTTCCTGCCTTTGAACAACCGAGACTTGACGGTATTTTGGTTCAAGCCGAGAATATCGGCAATCTCTCTTTCCGTGAATCCTTTGATATATTTTAATATAAGTGGGATGCGATGCCTGTCATCTAGCGATTGGATCGTATCGTATAAATCGGATAAGTGATCGAACGACTCCTTGGCGAGAGAGGGGTCATTTTCCAAATCAGGATGTTCGAACTTGGAAAGAGGGGACTCTTTCTTCAACAATCGAAGGCATTCATTTGTCAAAATCCGATAAAACCAAGGGTCGAAGGGTAGGTCCAAGTTATAGCTACCGATTTGTCGATAGACACGGATAAACGTTTCTTGCACGGCATCTTTAGCCATTTCCCGGTTTCGTGTAATAGCACTAGCAGTACGAATTGCATGATCTGCATAGGCTTCGTAAAAATCGCGAAACGACTCTTTGTCGCCACGCTGAAGTTTATGTATCCATTCATTTTTTTCCACTCATCATTCACTCCTTTCGGAACAACACCATTTTGTTGCTCTTACTATACTTACCCTCATGCGTACGAAAAAGTTTTCGGGTGGTGAAAAATAGTTTAGATTTGTTTGGCTGAGCAGGAATCAGTATGTAAGTCTATGAAGTTGTGTAAAATACAAATAGAGGGAAAATTGAGGATGAGGAGAGATACATATGAACATTGTAGCGATTGTCGGGAGTTTACGGAAAGAATCGTTCAACAAGCAATTGATAAACACGATTGAAAAGAGGTACAGTCATCTCTTTAAGCTAGAACTAGCGGATATCGGTATTTTGCCGCATTATAATGAAGACGATGAGCATACACCTTCTGAAGAAGTGAAGCGTTTCAAGAAACAGATTGCGGATGCGGATGCGGTTATTATTAGTACGCCTGAATATAATTGGTCTGTGCCGGGAGTTTTACAAAACGCATTGGATTGGACCTCAAGAGTTGATCGTCCGCTTGTCGGAAAACCTGTTCTACCAATGGGTGTATCTCAAGGAGTGCTCGGTACGGTTCGTGGTCAATTGCATCTGCGGCAGGTATTGATGAGCATGGGCGTCAATGCCAAGATCATGCCGCCTGCGGGCAATGAAATCTTCATCGGAGCGGCAGGTCAGAAATTTGCAGACGGTACACTGACGGATGAAACGACACTTCAATTTTTAGATCAAGTCATTGAAAAATTTGTCGCTTTCGCAAAAGAGCAGTAAACGAAATCATTTATGAAAATTAATATAGAAAACCGCCTTTCGATTTCAATAAAAAATCGAAAGGCGGTTTTTGGTTAAATAATCTTCACCATATGATGGAACGGTTCACCAATGATTGTCCATGGCAAGACGATTTCATAGCCGAGTCGTTTATAAAGCCGGATGGCGGGTTCTTTTTGTGTTTCAACATTCAAAGAGAGTTTCGGGGTTTGTTGTTGTTTGGCAACTATTTCTGCAAAGGCGAATAGTTGAGAACCGATCCCTTTGCCGCGAAACGCTGGATCGATGGAGATTGTATCGATATATAATTCATCTTCCAATGATTCTGCATCGATTTCGGCATTCCCGGCTCCTTTTGCAGCGAGCCAATTACTTAAGTTTTGATCGAGCCTAGGGGCATCCTTACCTGGATATAACACCATGATGCCCACCACTTTGCCAGCAAGTTCTGCAACGTATGTATAGAGATAGGAATGTCGGTTGTCATCGCGCTTAAATAGCTCATAGAGACCTTGCTTGACCAAATCCCACTCCGTTTCGCCGGTTATCCGTTTGGCAATATCCCCGATTGCGTCGATGATAAGGGGAGTCGCATCTTCCGCATCAGCAGGCTGTGCTTGTCGTATCTTTATGTCCATCATTAGCATGCTCCTTTTTCTTCTTTGTACTTCAAGTAATCAGACAACCTGATTGGATGTAAAGCTATAGCCCGCTGCATGAGCAACGGGCTGCTTGATAAGTCATTCTTTATACTTTACTCTTCGTTGAACGATGGTCGGTAACGTCATGCCGAATAAAATTACGATAATACCGACAACCTGGAGTACTGTGAGCGTTTCGCTCAATAAAATGACCGACGCGGTAACGGCGACGGGCAATTCCATGGCACTTAAAATGGATGCTGTTGCTGTCCCGACTTTCGGCACAGCAATCGAAAAGAGGTAGATTGGAATGACAATCCCGAATAACCCGAGAATCACCCCGTAAATCCACAATCCGCTACCAAACAATGTCCCGTTCCAAACGATTTCCGGTGTTTGGAAAAAGAAAATCGCAATGGCGGCAAAAAATGATGTGAAAAGGAGCCGTGTTTCGGTGTCCATCCCTTTGACCTGTCTTTGGTTAATCATCACAAAGGAGGCGAAACTGATAGCGGAAGCCATCCCCCATGCCCAACCTTGCCATGGAATTCCACTAAGATCCGCATCGATGATACCTGCTGCAAGAATGGTACCGCCGAAAAGGAAGAGCAGTGATATGACTTCAATTCTTTTTGGTAGTCGCCGCTTAGCGATACAGTCGAACAGTGTTCCAATCCAAGTGAATTGGAACAGCATGACAACCGCCAGTGAAGCGGGCATATATTCAACCGTCTGTCCATATACCGTCCCGGTCGTTGCGGTAAATAGACCCGCTAGGACAAGCGTAAAGCCCCCGCCGAATTTCGGGATTTTATGTCTGACGATGATAAAAGCAATAATAGCTATGAAAAAGCCGATGAAGTATTGGCTTGTCACTGCTTCAGCGGCAGTGAAACCGTCCTGGATTGCTAGTTTGATGATTGTGGAAAGAATTCCGTAACTACTCGCCGCAAAGACGATGAGTAAGGGATATATCCATTGTTTCATAAGAAAATCCTCCTATTCCCGAGAAATCCAGTATAGCATAAACAGGTAGAAGTTTACAGGTCTGAAGTCAGACGACTTAACAGCGATTTTTCAAGAGGCTGTGCATGAATTCTTAGGTTAGATGCAGTAAGAAGGTCTCGATTAGTAATGAAAATTCACGGCAATCTGAAGTTTCCTGCCATTCCTAAAGTACTTCCTACCTAGTGGATTCCATGATACGATGAACAAAATGAGATTACGGGGAGCTTAACAATGGTTGATTCTAGGAAAAAGCATGTATTGATATACGGCGATGCGTTCGTCGATTATATAGCGGGGGATCATTCGAATTCGACGTTCACAACATTTCTTGGCGGTGCAACTGTCAATGTGGCGGCGGGCATTTCTAGGCTTGGAGCCACCTCTGCTTTCATCACCGTGACAGGGGATGACGCGACCTCCAAATTCGTCCGGGATGAACTTCAAAAAGAAGGTGTGGAACTGTCATACGCAAAGATTGTTCCACACAAGCGGGTCAGTGGTGTGTACGTCCATTTGACAGAAGAAAATGATCGGATTTTTCATAGGTATATTGACGAAACGCCTGATATCCAGGTGATGGATTCGGATTTGGATGAAGAAGCATTCCGGCAAGCTTCTGTTTTGCACCTCTGCTCAGGCACGATGTTCCATCCGACTGCATTGAAAACAACGCAGGATGCTGTACGGCTTGCAAAAAAGACGGGAACACCGTTTTCAATGGATGCGAATATCCGTCCTTTGCGATGGGGAAGTGAGGAGACATGTCGAAAAACGATCATGTCTTTTGCCAAGCAAGCGGATATTTTAAAATTGACGGAAGAAGAACTGTTTTTCCTTACTGAAACAGAAACGATTGAGGACGGCGTGGCGAAGCTAGCAGCCTATCGTATCCCAGTCGTGCTCATTACGGTCGGTGAAAATGGGACGTTTGCTGTCTTGGATGGCACGATGACACATGTCGGCGTGGAGCCGATTGAGCCTGTCGATACGACGGGTGCGGGCGATGCATTCGTTGCAGGGATCCTTCGCCAGATCCATTTGAAAGGGCAGCCGGTCAACCGTGAACAATGGCTCGACTATATTTCCTTTGGCAATCGACTGGGGGCGCTTTGCGCAACAAAATCGGGTGCACTGTCAGCCATGCCGCGACTTGAAGAGATAGAAGAATGAAGAAAACCTCCTTTTTAATAGGGAGGTTTTTTGTGTGCGATATTATGGCATATAGTTCTAGAAATCTTCGGGAAGTTTCATATATATGTCAAAAAGTTACCCGAATTGGTTGTACGGTTCCACATCGCTGTCGTCCAGTTGCGATACAAACTTAGAAGATTCAAGAAGAAAGCGCTTCCCAATATAAACAATCTTCAAAATATGCTATTAATTAATATAGTTTGATTAAAAGGCTATTTCATTTAGTTGATCAATAGTGTATATTTAGAATTCACTATATACTGAAAAGGATGGAGATTGCATGAACAAGAGGCTTAAAGCGCTGTTTTCAGCGATGCTAGTTTGTATGTTAGTCGTTTTGGCAGCATGCGGAACTGATACAAAGGATAAGGAGGGTACGTCAACTGATTCGAACGGGGCGGTAAAAGCTAAAATCGGCGTTATATCCTATCTAACGGGTTCTGGTGCGAGCTACGGTGAAGCCATAACGAACGGGCTGAAATTGGCCAACGAAGAATTGAAAGCAGCTGGTGAAGTTGATCTTGAGTTAAAGATTGAAGACTCTGCTGGTAACCAAGAAGAAGCATTGACTGCGGCACAAAAACTGATGAACTCGGATAATGTCGATGCAATCATTGGGCCAACGCTGAGTACAGAAATGTTTGTTGTAGGGCCGGAAGCTGATCTGAACGGTGTGACAATCCTTGGTACATCCAATACAGCAGAAGGGGTTCCTCAGCTTGGCGATTATGTATTCAGAAACTCGATTCCTGAGACAATGGCAATACCTGCTGCTGTAGAAAAGGCGATCGAAAAGTATGATGTGAAAAAAGTTGCCATTTTATATGGAAATGACGATGTGTTTACAAAAGCGGGTTACGATGTGATGAAAAAAGTGGCGGAAGACAAGAATTTGGAAGTCGTAACGACAGAGACGTTCCAACTTAACCAATCTGACTACAAAGCACAACTGACAAAAATTAAGAACTTGAATCCCGATTTGATTCTTGCGTCTGCCTTGTATAACGAAGGTGCGGTTATTTTAGACCAAGCCCGGAAAATGGGCCTTGATGTACCCGTCGTTGGTGGAAATGGATTCAACTCACCGGAAGTAATCACAATTGCGGGCGATGCATCCAATGGGCTAATCGTTGCAACGCCGTGGTTTGCTCAAAAGGATGATGAAAAGGTAAAGTCTTTCGTTGAGAAGTATAAAGAGGCTTATGGGGTTGAACCTGATCAGTTCGCTGCGCAAGCTTATGACGGATTGTATTTAATCGCAGAAGCTGTTAAAAACGCAGGTACGAATGACCGCGATGCAATTCGCGACGCGCTTGCAGAAGTCAAAGACTTTGAAGGTGTACTAGGGAAAATGTCATTTGATGAAGACGGGGATATCGTTATGGTACCGACTGTCTTGATCATTGAGGGGAACGAATACATCGAATTTGAATAAACCTTCAGCAATCAGGTTAGGAAAATTCCTGCCTGGTTGCATTCTTTTTTAAAAAACAAAGAACTACAAACCTTTCAATAATATATGAGATTCTAGACTGCGGGTGTCTAAACAGACGCCCTATGCACTTTTCATTGACTAATGCACACAGAGAAGGAGGGTACATTTTGTTAATCGAACAATTAATAAACGGTTTGACATTAGGGAGTATCTATGTCGTTGTTGCCCTCGGGTATACGCTTGTATTTGGTGTCCTGAATATTGTAAATATGGGGCATGGGGAAATTTTTATGTTCGGTGCTTTTATGGGTGTTGTTGTGACGAATAGTTTAGGGTTGCCCTTATATGTAGCATTTCTTATCGCAATTGTTGTGACCGCCATCTTAGGCTATTTCCTAGAACGATTTGCGCTAAGACCATTACGAGGAAAGGAAGGCGTATCGCATTTGGCTCCACTCATTAGTACGATTGGAGTATCCATTTTTCTTGAAAATGCGGCGCATCACCTGTTTGGCTCCGGGAATAAACCATTCCGGACAAGTTTTTCGGATATGAGTTTTACAATTGGCTCTACAACGGTCTATTATGTACAAATTTTGATTTTCATCATTGCGATTCTTTTGATGGCAGGTTTGATGTTTTGGCTTTCAAAAACAAAAGCAGGAAAAGCGTTACGTGCAAGTGCAGAAAACTTATCTGTTGCCAGTTTACTAGGTGTGAATACGAAAAGGATGATTACCCAAACGGTTATCATCGCATCCGCGATGGGCGGTATTGCGGGGATTTTGGTAGGAATTGCATTCAACTCAGTCAACCCTCAAATGGGTCTGTCATTCGGATTAAAAGGGTTAGCAATTATTATTCTCGGTGGTTTAGGTAACGTTCGCGGTGCAATGGTTGGCGGGTTGATTTTAGGTCTTGCTGAAACATTTTTAGTGGCTTATGGCGATTCGGGTTATCGTGATGCCATTGCATTTATCGCAATTATCGTCATATTAATTGTTCGTCCACAAGGAATTTTTGGTACGGCAACATCGGGGTCAAAGGGGTGATGACGTGTTAAGTGAGCTAATTAACCCATATTATTTACAAGTCGCATCGTTCATTTTATTGAACATCATTCTTGGTGTCAGCATTTACATAACGCTCGCCACTGGGCAATTGTCATTGGGGCATGCAGGTTTTATGAGTATCGGTGCCTATACGTCGGCACTTTTAACAATCAATTATGATGTACCGCTTGTTTTAGGGATTCTAATCGCTGCAGTTTTCACAGGCCTAGTCGGCGTACTCATCGGTTTTCCAGCGTTAAGATTGTCGGGGGTCTATCTCGCCATCGCAACACTTGGCTTCGGGGAAGTTATACGCGTACTTTTCGTCAACTGGGAAGGCTTGACGAATGGTGCAATTGGTATTTCCGGAATACCTCATCTGGGCAGGGAGATTTTAGCCTTCAGTCAAAGTATCGGATTTAATCCTTCTAGCATTGGGTTGAGGAATAATCAGTTTATCGGTCTTTCTGTTTTTCTTTTGTTACTTATTATCAGTGTTATTGTCATTTGGTTCTTTATCCGACAAAATAATTCTAGAGTTGGACGGGCGTACGCCTCCATCAAAATGGATGAGCAAGCATCGGAAGCGATGGGCATTAACATTACATATTATAAGATTCTTGCATTTGGACAGGGTGCATTACTTGCCGGTTTTGCCGGTGCGTTGTATGCGCATATGACGGCGTATATCAGTCCATCGGATTTTGACTACCATCGCGCTGTTGAAATTTTGATTTTCGCAGTATTCGGCGGGAGCGAAGTCATCTGGGGACCGATATTCGGCGCAATCTTCCTGTCAACATTGCCAGAAGTGCTGCGTGTAGTCAGCGAATACCGTTTCATGATTTACGGTGCGCTAATTGTCTTTATGATGGCATTCCGTCCGCAAGGGCTTATTGATGTCAACGTCATTAATTGGCTTAAACGTCCGAGAGTGAAGAAGAAGGAGGGTAAACATGGTACTGGAAGTAAAGAAAATCAGTAAAAATTTCGGTGGGATTCAAGCGCTGACGGATGTTTCTTTTTCAATTGAACAAGGGGAAGTCATCGGTTTGATTGGTCCGAATGGCGCTGGGAAAACAACGATGTTCAATATGATTACTGCGATGTTTCCTCCCAGTTCCGGTGAAATTATTTTTATGGGACAATCACTTTCGGGCTTGAAGCCGCATGAAATTACGAAACTTGGCATTTGCAGGACCTTTCAGAACATCCGGTTGTTTTCGGAGTTAACTGTCCGTGAAAACGTAATGGTCGGCAATCATTGTCGCCTGACAACAGGCGTATGGCAAAGCGTGTTCCGGACGAAACATCAAAAACAAGAAGAGAAAAACGTCCTGAAACAAGCGGAAGAGATTTTGGAAGTTGTCGGGCTAACGGAACATAGCCAGACAATTGCTAAAAACCTTTCGTATGGACAACAGCGAAGATTGGAAATTGCTAGAGCGTTGGCAAGTCAGCCGAAATTATTGCTTCTTGACGAGCCGGCTGCAGGCATGAATGAAAAAGAGACGAATGATTTATTTGATCTGATTAAGAAAATCCAGGCGCTAGGCATCACCGTCTTACTGATTGAACATGATATGCCGCTTGTTATGCGAATTTGTAGTCGAATTGTCGTCTTGAATTTCGGGGGGAAAATCGCAGAAGGTACACCGGGCAGTATTCAAAACAATAAAGAAGTCGTTGAAGCCTACCTCGGGGTTGAAGAGGAGGAAGAAGAACTTGCTTAAGTTACAGAATATCAGTACGTATTATGATAAAATCCAAGCGATAAAAAATGTTGATATAACCGTTAAACAAGGAACGGTCGTTACAATCCTCGGTGCAAATGGTGCTGGAAAAACGACTACGATGAACACGATTGCAGGGCTTTTAAAACCGAAGGAAGGCAGTATCCACTACTTGGATGAAAATGTCACGGGACTTCGGCCGGATCAGTTGCTAAGAAAAGGATTAGCGCTAGTTCCGGAAGGCAGAGGCATTCTGTCTTCCATGACAGTTATGGACAATTTGGAAATGGGAGCCTATCACCGCAACGACTCTGAAGTAGGCGCTGATTTGGAAAAGGTGATGAAGCGGTTCCCGATTTTGAAAGAAAGAAAAACGCAATTAGGAGGAACGCTCTCTGGTGGTCAGCAGCAAATGTTGGCCATCGCGCGGGTCATCATGTCCAGACCGAAGCTGCTGTTGCTGGATGAGCCTTCGATGGGACTGGCACCACTCATTGTCGCGGATATCTTTAAAATCATTAAGGAGATCAATGAGCAAGGGACAACTGTTTTACTCGTTGAGCAAAATGCAAGGCAAGCTCTTAAAGTGGCTGATTACGGATATGTGCTTGAAACAGGAAAAGTGGTCGCCAGCGGAAGCGCGAAGGAACTGCTGCAAGATGATACAATCCAGAAGGCATATTTGGGTCATTAACAAGGCGAACGGTAGCGATTTTGCTACCGTTTTTTTATGGAGTGTTGAGCTCGACACTTTATCGTATAGCAGATAAAGTGACAAAGGTCAGCATTTCCCGGGAAATGCTGACCTTTACCGACATATAAACAGAAAGATTTGTGTCCTTGCAGTCCTATCTAATAGCAATAACCGTTAGCTTTACATACCGCGTGGGGGTATAGTATGATGAGGTTAAGCAAGGAGGTCGAGACGATGGAAAAACCGGTGACAGAAGTAGCGTGCCATGAAGAGGGGACGAATACTAGTCGACAAAGCCATCATCCTGAACATGTAAAAAAGGATTTAACGACAAGATTGAATCGTATTGAAGGCCAAATTCGTGGCATTAAGGGAATGATTGAAAAGGATGTTTACTGTGATGATGTTATCACGCAACTTTCAGCCACGCAGTCTGCTTTAAATAGTGTGGCTAAAATTCTTTTGGAAGGTCATTTAAAGGGTTGTGTCGTTAACCGGCTGTCGGAAGGCGACGAATTGGTCCTGGATGAATTGGTTGTAACGATTCAAAAGCTGATGAAAAAGTAACAACGGATAACTATATTCTCTATATACCCTGTTGTGTATATTTTATTCAACAAATTCACCCATAAGGAGAGGAAAACATGGAAAAAGTAACTTTGAACGTACAAGGAATGTCATGTGGACATTGTGTCAATTCAATCGAAACGAGTATTGGTCAATTAGCAGGTGTTGAACAAGTAAAGGTGAACTTAGCAGACGCTCTCGTAGACGTGGCATTCGATGAATCACAAGTATCACTAACGCAAATTAAAGAAACAATCGACGATCAAGGGTACGACGTAAAATAAAAATTAGAAGAGTGCTCCCGTGGCACTCTTTTATTTCCAAGATAACATACCCCCTATCCGTATGAAAGAGGTGGATAAAATGAGCTCGAAAATGAAAGAATCCAGTCTGCAAATTACCGGCATGACCTGTGCGGCATGTGCAAGCCGAATTGAAAAAGGCTTGAATAGAATGGACGGTGTCAATGAGGCGAATGTCAACTTGGCGCTTGAAAAATCATCCGTTAAATATGATCCATCAAAGCTGAGTGAAGCTGATTTGGAAAATAAGATTGAAGCACTTGGTTACGGCGTTGTGAAACAAAAAATGGAATTCGATATTACGGGTATGACCTGCGCAGCCTGTGCGAATCGGATTGAAAAAGTCTTGAGCAAAATGGAAGGGATTGCGACTACGAACGTCAACTTGGCGCTAGAAAAAGCAACGGTTGAGTTTAATCCATCCCAAGTGGCGATTCCAGATATCATTACAAGAGTTGAAAAGTTGGGTTACGGGGCACATCGAAAAGAGGATGGTCAAGAATCGGTGGATCATCGTGAAAAAGTGATTCAAAAGCAAAAACGCAGATTTATCCTTTCAGTTATTCTGTCATTCCCATTGCTTTGGACGATGGTGGGTCATTTTTCTTTTACATCGTTTCTATATTTACCGGATATCTTGATGAATCCATGGATACAAATGGCACTTGCAACCCCGGTTCAATTCATTGTCGGTAAACAATTCTATATAGGGGCTTACAAAGCGTTGCGAAATGGGAGTGCCAATATGGATGTACTCGTTGTTATGGGTACGTCTGCAGCCTATTTCTACAGTGTATATCAAGCGATTGCTACAGCCGGTACACAACATGAACCGCATCTTTATTTTGAAACGAGTGCGGTACTGATCACACTCATTATTTTAGGTAAATTACTGGAAGCCAATGCTAAAGGTCGTTCATCAGAAGCGATAAAAAAATTAATGGGCTTACAGGCGAAAACGGCACGCGTTGTGCGCGGCGACAAGGAAATGGAAATTCCATTAGAAGAAGTCGTCATTGCTGATATCATTTTGGTGAAGCCTGGTGAAAAGATCCCGGTCGACGGTGAAGTGGTAGAAGGTCATACCGCCATTGATGAGTCGATGTTAACAGGGGAAAGTCTTCCGGTCGACAAAAAGCAGGGCGATGTAGTATTTGGTTCAACGATTAATAAGAATGGTTTTATTCAAATGAAAGCGACGAAAGTCGGACGCAATACGGCTCTCGCGCAAATTATTAAAGTGGTTGAGGATGCGCAAGGTTCTAAAGCAGAAATCCAACGCTTGGCAGATAAGATTTCGGGGGTATTCGTGCCAATTGTTGTAGGCATTGCGATTGTCACATTTCTTGTCTGGCTTTTGTGGGTAACACCAGGTGAATTTACAAAAGCGCTTGAAGTGCTGATCACGATATTGGTGATTGCCTGTCCGTGTGCACTTGGTCTAGCAACGCCGACATCCATTATGGCGGGCTCTGGCCGAGCGGCTGAATTCGGTATTCTGTTTAAAGGTGGTGAGCACTTAGAGCAGACGCAGCGTATCGATACAGTTGTGGTAGATAAGACGGGAACAGTGACACATGGTAAACCTGTGTTAACGGACATTTTGTTGGCTACAGGTCAAGAAGAAGTGAAATTCTTAACTTTAATCGGTGCAGCGGAGAAACAATCGGAACACCCATTAGCAGAAGCAATCGTGCATGGTATTCGAGAAAAAGCGATTGAACTGGGAGATGCCCAGTTTTTCGAGGCGATTCCAGGTTACGGTGTCCAAGCAACAGTCTCGGGTCAAAGTGTTGTCATTGGTACACGCAAATTAATGCGACAAAATGGAATTGACATCACAACAGTCCAATCAACAATGGAGACGTTGGAGAGCGATGGTAAAACGGTGATGCTAGCCGCGATTAACGGAAAATACGCAGGATTAGTTGCAGTAGCGGATACAATCAAAGAAACATCAGCAGAAGCCATACATCGATTACAAGCCATGGGGATCCAGGTCATCATGATGACGGGTGATAACCGACGTGCAGCACAAGCCATCGGGAAAGAAGTAGGCGTTGACGCAGTGATTGCCGAGGTGCTTCCAGAAGGTAAAGCGGAAGAAGTGAAAAAACTGCAGGTGGATGGCAAAAAAGTGGCGATGGTCGGTGACGGTATCAATGATGCTCCAGCATTGGCAACAGCGGATATTGGTATGGCAATCGGTACAGGGACTGACGTTGCGATGGAAGCTGCCGACGTGACATTGATTCGCGGGGATTTAACTAGTATTGCCGATGCGATCATCATGAGTCGTAAAACAATGCGCAACATAAAACAAAACTTATTCTGGGCATTCGGCTACAATATACTGGGAATACCGATTGCCGCCGCCGGATTGCTTGCCCCTTGGGTTGCTGGCGCGGCGATGGCATTCAGTTCGGTATCCGTTGTACTGAACGCATTGCGGTTGCAGCGTGTTAAGTTATAAAAGGGATACAGGAAAAAGAAAAAGGGGCGGTTCAATCATTTGAACCGCCCCTTTTTCATGTGTTTCTAATCTTCTTTCAGGCGCGCTTGGGAACCAGGGGATTTCTCTATGCTAGATGAGGTACTCTTCGTATCAGTGTGGTGTTTTTCTTCCCGTTCCTCCATTTTTAAATCTTCAAGGGGAATCGAGTCGACAGTTTGCATATCTTCATGCATATCATAAATGCTTTCCTTATCTGTACGAAGGTTTTCGGGATTGTCCATAAAAGGACCGTCCGCATCTTTTCGATCACGCTCGGTGAAGACTTTCTTGTTATCCAATGAATTCCATCTCCTTTCGATTGACGAAAATGCTTTGGTGTCCTTATCTCATACTACTTATATCATTCACGCTTTCAATAGAAGCTAAACCTTGGATGACGTTTGTTTCTAAAAGGGGCAAATGGGTATAGTAATAAAAGTTTGTTTCATGAAGGAGAGGTACGGAAAATGTCGAACTGGAAGCATGCCGGAACATTCCATTCAGTCGATACGGTTCTCTATAAAATAACGGAATTGAAGGCGCAAGGCTACAAGGAAAATCAAATTAACGGGGTGTCGGGCATAGAAGATACCCTTACAATGCTGCACGGGAAAACGAGAATTGAACTACAGGGAGGAAACGGAGAAGACCATGTGCTGGGTGTGTTTGCGCGCATGGGGTTTTCCGGACAAGCGGCTAAGGAATATTTCCATGAAGTGAAAGATGGCGGTATCGCCTTGTTTGTAGAAGATTTGTTGCCCCATTCAAATGACGTCGATATGGAGATGGAAATGGATAGTGCTGCAGAACGGGGACTAAGTGGAGAACAGTTGAATGGACAGGATGAACAGGAACAAATCTTAGAGAATGTCGACACAGTCCCACGCATTGACACAAGGAATTTATAACAAGCGATGACAGGAGCTGTCTCTTTGATGGAACAGCTCTTTTTGCTTTTTATAATATAAAAACGGATTTCTTATTCAGTGTCGCTGTTATCCCCCCATTCACCGTGAAAAATAGAATAATCTGTAGAAATATATAGAAAACTGTTTCTTTTTGTCCCCGTATTTAGGTATAAATACCGGTTATTTGTAATGGAAATGTGACGAAACATACGTACCAAGGTATGAGAAAATTTTGTATAATGTACATATCTAAGCGGCATATACAAAGTTGTCGATTTATGTTGAATTGCTAATTTTAGCGTAGGGACCTCTAACGCGGAAGTGCGTTTACAGTATTTATTTCTACGAAACGGGGAGGAGATGAAATGATTAGGAAAGGTCGATTTGCAGTGTGGAATAATCGTGAATTTGAACTGGTCTCGTATCGACGGGAATACTATTTGCGCTCAGAAAACCCACGGGATTTACAATTAGGATTCAATTCGACGGACGGCGATCAACAAGTCTTCACAAGGCCGATTTCGTTAGAGGAATTGGAAGACGCATATGAGATCATTCCATATGCAATGATTTTAAGCTACCGTTTTGCAATCGTAAGCTACAATCAGGAAACAGGCAGGTTTGCGCTTGTGACCAATAATCCGTTTGTCAAGAATAAGGTTGCTGTACGACCCTACGGGAAATTGGAATATATAATAGAAGTTTGTAAAGAAGATATAATAATACAGGAAGACCGGGTTCCCATACTCGGATTTGATAGTTCGTTCCGTTAAAAAGGCCATCGGGTATGTCTAAAATGACTTACTCGATGGTTTTTTTGAAAAAGAAAGAACCGATTTTTACGAGTGATTAGTCGGGGTAAGAAAGTGGGTATAGTAAAGAAGAAATTTCGATTTGAATATGGGGAGGTGTTGGAATGATTAAGAACTTCAATATTCGAAAGGAAATGTTTGGAGACTCGCAACATGAAAGAGTGCACTTCGAGTTGACATTGGAGGACAAGGAATACCAGGGTCATTATAAAGAAGGTGAAGTCAATTGGTATCATATGCAACCGGATCAGGAAAAACATGACGAGTCGATTGGAGCGTTAGATGATGAAGTGAGACGCAGGATTGAAGAGTGGAAAGGTGAATAAGTTGAAATGTAGAAAACCACCGAAAATCTCGTGGTTTTCTTTTTGTAAAATTATAAAGCCGCGATAAGCAAGTAGTTTTACAATACTACGATCTGTTTCCGTGAGAAATTGCCATCGCGATTGTTTCAGCTTTGATCACAAGACTGGATTTTGCGAGTCAGCTGATTGTACTTGTTCCGCCATATCTCCTTATATGCAGAGCGTCGCAACGCAGTTACGGAAAGAAGCCAGAGACCGCCTTGTTAGTGATTCTGGTTTTTCTCATGGTGTACTGGTCATTTCATTTTTTTTAAAAAACCTATGGAACCTACAAAAACTATGTATGAGAAAGCTGGCATCCTGGGGAGGGAGTCAGCGATGTTTCAGCATTAAATAGGCCGCACCGAGTCCAAGGGCGGTCATAATGTTATTCCTCCTCTTGGTATTGTTCACTTAACGGTTGTTTTCCCGGTTTGCTGAAGGATAAACAATAAAATAGGTTTGAATAGCCTTCACCAAAAAATCGGCATCCCTTAAGCGGGACGCCGACTTTTTGGTCTTTTCACGAATTGTTCCGTGATCCGTCTTTCATGTTAAGTGAACCGGTGAACGATTCGAACTGTTTCATCAGTTTGCCCCTGGCATCCCTGTTACGCATCAAGTACGCCGCGCCGAGTCCGAGTGCTGCGATAGCCATTTTATTCATACTGAATGTCAACTCCTCGTTCATTGAATTTTTGGTTCATCATACTTTACCCGATTTAGAGCAGATTAACCGAAGAAAAACACTTAGTTAAGTTTTTTTAAAAAAGACCGTTCAATACTTAGCATCTAATTAGAAATTGTCGGAATGGTTCCATTCAGGCCTTGTTCGAAGAAGATCTGTGCGCATACAATACATCAACAAGAGCTTCTTGGATGGAGGCGGAACTTATTGCTTTGGATCGATATATCTACGCTGAAGCACCAATTAAAGCTTTACGATGGGCACCACTTGGTCAAAAAATACCCGATTGCAGTCGGAAGAATGGTTACAGCAACGCCGATGGGAACTTATCGGATAATCAATAAACAGCGTAATCCCGGTGGACCTTTTGGCGTGTTTTGGATGGGGTTATCAAAACCCCATTATGGTATACACGGGACAAATAATCCCTCTTCAATTGGGAGAAGTGTGTCGCATGGATGTATCCGGATGAAAAATAAAGATGTCCTGGAATTAGCATCAATGGTTCCTATTGGAACAAGTGTCCATATTCATAAATGAGGCGGTAAAAAATAAAAAAGTAGCTTAAAAGGATTCGGGGACATTTATTCCAAATCCTTTTTTATTGTTGAAACAATTCTGGGGGCGATGTTGAGTGCAGCGGAAAGGAATTCATCCCCACAACATATTGCAGAATTTTTGACCACATACACAAACTAAAGCCGACTGCTCAAGGAGACAATCGGCTTTTTGGATACGTATTCTGTCTGTCAAATACTTCCGCCTTCATTGACGGAGTTGGTGAATTTGGGGCTGGCAGATCGCTTGGCTGCCCGGCTCTTCTGTGGTTTTGCATCTTTAGGAATCAAGGCCATGACCACAATCAATGAAAGGAGTGCGAAAATGACATTGGTGATGATCCCCGCAGATGCTGCTTTTTCAATATTACCTGATAGCGTCATTGACCCGTAAACTGTCGCGGATATGGCGACACCGAAGGAGCTCCCCAGAGAACTCGCCATTTTATAGATACCTGATGCCGAACCGACCTGGTCCTCAGGCACGTTTACGACGGCGGTATCAGTTGATGGCGTTGCATACAATCCTAGCCCGATACCAAAGAGGATGAATCCGACGAAGACGACAATGACATAGGCCACGTCTGGTAAAAACGTCAAAGCCATTGCCCCGATGCCGATTGCTGCCAGGATGGATCCCGCAATCATTGGCCTTCTGGCGCCTGATTTTTGCAGGATTTTTTCCCCGACCCGGATCATGACGAGAACTGCAACTAAATAACCGATGGATAGCATACCTGATTGAAATGCTGTAAAACCTCTACCAACTTGCACATATGTATTGGCGACAACAAGTGTACCGGCAACTGCATTCAGCAAGAAGTTCGAAATGGTTGCACCTGTATATGGTTTGTTCTTAAATAATTTAAAGTCAACCAGTGCATGGCTTTTACCTATTTCGATTTTTATAAAGATAAGCATGGCTATTAACGTAGCGACAATTAAGCCTAATGTAAGCGGGCTCGTCCAACCGAAATCCCCACCGCGAGTGATAACAACGTTCAACCCAATCATTGCTACAACAAATACAACGAGTCCTGTAAAATCGAAGCGGGAAGAATTTTGCTGCTTCACTTTACTTTCGGGTGTGTCTTTCAAAAGAAACATTGCTAGAATTGCGAAAACGATGGAAAAGACAAAAATCCACTTCCACCCCATATAGGTCGCGATGGCTCCTCCTGCAAAAGAACAGACACCGGATCCACCCCAAGAACCGAAGGACCAATAACTTAGTGCACGCTGTCTATCGGCCCCTTCAAAGTACGTTCTCACTAAAGCGATTGTTGAAGGCATAATACAGGAGGCCGACAACCCTTGAATTACACGTCCGATAATAAGTAAAGCGCTTCCATTTGTGATAATGAGACATAGCGAACCGATGATACTTAACACAAGACCTATATATGTCATCTTCTTTCGACCGATTTTATCGGCAAGTCCCCCTGCCGCCACGACGAAAATACCTGAGAATAATGCAGTTAAACTGATTGCAACATTTAGTAACCCTAACGAAACCCCTAAATCTTCTTGAACCGCCGGGATAACATTAACCATAGATTGTGCAAACAGCCAGAACGTTAGGACACCGAATACAACTCCGATAATCATTTTATTTGTACCTTTGTAGCTTACTTCCATGACTTTCCCTCCTCAATGTAGAAATACGTTTCCGTGAAAGTCTTCTATTAGTAATCTTCTGTATATTATTACTTTAACATAATATGGTCGGAAAGTGGTATAGGAAAATTTAATTTTCTAATTAAACAATAATTCCTAATTAATAGAATTATATAATTAAGTAGTGATAAATCCGGTTAAAACGGCAATAATATAGAAAAAACCGATTGCTGTTGGCGCAATCGGCACTATTCTTTTTCAATCCATGTTTTTGACCAGTTTTCTATTTCTTTCATAATCGGGGTGAGAGACATCCCTTTTTCGGTTAATGAATATTCGATTCGTACAGGCGTTTCCGGATAGACGTTACGGATGACGAAATCTTGCTGCTCAAGGTCCTTTAATCGCTCCGACAATGTTTTTCCGCTGACACCGAGTTTATCGGTCATTGTGCAAAATCGTTGTGGTCCGGACATTAACTGGTACAAAATAAGCGCCGTCCAACGTTGGCTTACAATACCAATCGCCTTTTCAAAACGAGGACAAAGTTCAAAATCGTTCATTGTGGATGCAACTCCTTCATCTTTGTTGACAATATTCATTATAACATATATAGTTAGTTACTTAAAGTAAGTTAATTACTATATGCGAAGTGGAGGAATGTAAATGAATTTCCATGAAAAGCCCCTCATCTATACAGGGGAAGTGCATTTGAACGTTACAAATTTGGAGAAATCGGTCCAATATTATAAAGAAGTGATCGGATTCAAAGTGCTTGAGGAGAAAGCGGATAAAGTTGTATTGACAGCCGACGGGAAGAAGCCGCTGCTTATTATCGAACAACCTGAAAATATCACACCGAAAGAGCCACATCGCTCAGGGCTTTATCACTTCGCGCTGCTATTACCAGAAAGAGCTGATTTGGGGGCAATCATTAAACATTTTGTTCAACATAATGTGCGTCTCGGGGCATCGGATCATCTTGTGAGCGAAGCGCTCTATCTGTCAGATCCAGATGGCAATGGTATTGAAATCTATACAGACCGCCCTCCAAGCGTTTGGAGTTGGGAAAATGACCAAGTTGCAATGAGTACGGACCCTCTCGATGGAGAAAGTATCATTGCGGAAAGTGAGGGACGGACATGGGAAGGACTTCCGGATGGAACAGTCATGGGGCACGTCCATTTGCATGTCGCACATTTGCCTGAAACGGAAACTTTCTACAATGCGCTTGGATTCGAAGTTGTAACGACCTATCCGCAAGCTTTGTTCATGTCGAACGGCAAATACCATCATCATCTAGGTCTCAATACGTGGAACGGTGTCGGAGCAGAACGGCCTTCAACAGGGAGTGCGGGACTCCAATCCTATACACTCATTTATCCAAATGAAGCAGTGTTGGATGAAGCGATTCAAAAGGTAGAAGCGTTGGGCATAAAGGTAGAAGCGCTTGGGCATGTAAAAGTGACGGAAGATCCTTCGGGCAACCGGATTATACTTCGTCTTGGAAATTGACAATATGGAAACAATGAAAAGCTGCCTTTCTCGGGCGGCTTTTTGTGTACATCCAAATAGTTTGTAACTTCTTTCGACGCCAACCGTATAAAAGCTTATACTTAAACTATCGAAACGTTATGCAGAAAAGGAAGTGAGATATATGACAAAAAAGCTATGGTTCCAAGTAGGGGCCGGAATTCTGCTTGCTTTATTGATTATCAAGTACTTTATGGAGATTAAAGGGATTTTTACGCCATTGGTCATCGTTGCGCAAGCAATCTTTATACCGCTGTTACTCGGTGGGGTTCTATACTATATTACTGAGCCGATTCAACGTTTTTTGGAAAGGCGTAAAGTGCCACGTTGGGGGAGCATTCTCACGATTATCATTGGTCTTGTGGGCGTTATCTGGCTCGCGGTTTCCTTTGTGGGCCCGCTCGTCACACAGCAAGTGAATAACTTAGTTGATAATGCACCGAAACTTGTCAAGGAAGTTGAGCAGTTAACAGATTATGTATGGAAACACAAAGACGACTTACCCGACAGCTTCCAAGAATCAATCGATAATGCATCCGAAAAAGTGGAATCGATTGCGGTCGGTTTTGGGAAATGGATTGTTCAGTTCTTGCAATCGTTCTTACAAGCTGTGTTCTTACTCGTACTTGTTCCATTTTTCTTCATCTTTATGTTGAAGGATCACGAGAAGTTCGCACCGTTCATCTACAATTTCTTCTCCGGCGAACAACGTGAATGGGTTCGGAAGACGCTTCAGGACATCGATCATGTTCTCCGTTCATATATCCAGGGACAGATGCTCGTCAGTTTCTTGGTCGGTATCATGCTGTTAATTGGCTATTCGATAATCGGTTTGGAATACGCGCTACTACTGGCGATTTTCGGTTTGTTCATGAATCTTATCCCGTTCATTGGACCATGGATTTCAGCTGTTCCTGCGGTCATCATCGGGTTTATACAAGATCCGAAAGTTGGTATCGGTGCAGCGATCATCATGGTTGTCTCGCAGCAGGTGGAGAGTAATCTCATCACCCCGAATGTCATGGGGAAATCATTGGATATCCATCCACTCACCGTTATTACAGTCATCCTTGCTGCTGGCAACATCGGCGGTTTCCTTGGCATCATCCTTGCCGTCCCGACCTACGCGGTCGGCAAGGCGTTCATTAAAAACATCTATGCCCGACGGCGGGAAATTAGGTCTGCCGCAACGAAGAATGTATAGAACAATCATAAAAGCACATTCCATAACGGAATGTGCTTTTTATGTTTGAAAATAAAAATGCCGATGTAAATTGCATCCAGGATTAAACGAAGCTTGGCACTCGGGACATGCCGAGTTGCAATCCAAATACTCCTCTACCGTCAATTCATACCCACAGGCTCCGCAAAGTATCGCATTTTCATTAAACTTTTCTGTAGGCCAGACTGCAGGCTTTCCACATCCTGCTTCTTCGTGACATTCGTAGCACGGGAAATAGGTGTCACAACAATAGAATTTAATCGCGATTCGATCGATTTCGGAATGATAATGTGCACAGCGAGTCTCATTGTCGAGAACGGCTCCGCTTACGTTATGGCCTTTAATCAGCATGGGGAAATCCACCTTTCAAATATAGTAGATGTATGGATTAAAAGAGACGGGGCATTCTTTAAGAAAAAAGGGCTGATTTGATGTTGACTGAATTTCCGGTGATCCACACGAACGTTTGGGATGCAATTTGGGCGATTCCAGTTGTTGTGGCTGTTGTACTTGTAATGAAAGCGTTCTTTAAGCTCTCCATAGCTTGGTTATCTACAGTGGCGACGATTGTAGGATTAGTGCTTTCAGTTTTCATCAGCCATCCGGGGAATTTGTCGGCCGGGATTTTCATGTGCTTTTTCTACGGTAGTGCAGCATTGGGGTTCATGTATTCGGTAAGAAATTCCTTCATCGCTTATCGTACAAACTAATAGGCTGTTTACGACGGAATCATGAGTCATTTCAACGGGCAGAAGCCGCACTGGATAAGTCCCGGAACATCTTTTGAAAAGCAGCATGTCGTTCGTACTTCAGTGTTCAGTAATGCAGAGGGTTCACGCCCTTTTAGAAAAGTGGCGAATAACGAGTGCGGGGCGACGTCTGTCCACAATGCATCATCCTTCAACGCGTTTAGGTCGGCATGGCCTACCTGTACTGTTCCGGGATTCGAAAGCAATACATGATATTGCCAGAGGAGAAAACCGAAAATATTTTCCCATAATGTCAGTGGTGAAACAGATGCGACGGTGCGAATTTGCTTAATGACAGCGTCGCATTCTTTAATCAAAATATTTCTGATGACAGCACGACGCTCGTCATCTTCCACATCCCGCCAATCATCCGCATCCGCGAACGTACTTACCGCTAATTTTCCGTACTCTTCTTTTGCGCCGAAAAGAAGTCGGCTTTTGTCCCCGTCCCATACTTCATCGTACATCGCCAAATTGCTAAACTGCATCGCGATAAACATACCAAGGCGGCGCATGAAGTAGGATGCTGCCACGGTTCGATTGGGGCATCCGCTGATTGTTTGGACGATATTCAAAGCATCCTCCGTCTTGTCGGGGTCCAGGAGCGACTCCAATGTGAACAGCTTCCGTTGGGGCTGTTCAACGTAAATGCTGTACGTATTCAATTGTTTGAGCTGGTCCACAGTTAAGTTTGTCATACTCCGATTATATCATTTTATTCAGAATATTGGAAAGTTAAGTAGATGCTGGATCTACCTTATACTTTGATTGAAATTCCAAATCCTTGGAGTAATACACTCCGAGGATTTTTATTTGGATTGACTTAAAATTCGTGTCAGACAAAGGCCTTGAATTACTATTAAAACCTGTGTGAATGCAATCCAATCGTAAACGTGTGCAACTAACTTACTCCCGCGACAAGCTACCATACTTCCAGCGCAAGCAAACAAGAAAAAGTTCCGAAAATAGTCAATTCTTCGCGCCCGCCCAACACACATCTATAGGCAGAAACATATTTATAGTATGAAGAGGTGGTGAACGTTGAAAAAAGATGAAATGTCTGTCCGACATGATCCTTTTGAAATTGAACAGCGTGAATGGAGACAGAGGCAAACAAAGGAACGGCTAAAACAGATGTTGACGATTGCTTCGCCTATTTTTCTGCTTTTACTGTGGGAATTCCTGTCGAGGACGGGAATGATCGATATCCGCTTTTTTCCACCGCCATCTGCCATCGTCGGCACATTCTTTGAGATGATTACAAGCGGCGAAATGGCAGGTCATATCGGTGTTTCTTTGTACAGGATTTTTGCGGGGTTCCTACTCGGCGTCATACCGGGAATTATCATTGGCCTTTTGATGGGGTTGTATTCACCAGTCCGGCATTTTGTTTCGCCGATTGTGATGGCACTCATGCCGATACCAACGCTTGCTTTACTGCCAATAATTATTATCCTATTTGGAATTGGAGACTTGTCGAAAGTTGTGACCATTGCGGGGAGCGTCTTTTTCCCTGTTGTCATTAATACGGCGGCAGGAGTTATTACTATCGACTCCATCTATTTGGATGTGGCGAAAAATTATGAAGCGGGGAAGTTGAACTTTTTCTTTAAAATTGCTTTGCCGGGTGCGATGCCCGTCATGCTGGAAGGGATTCAGATGGGGCAGGCGATTGCGCTTCTGACGATTGTAGCGGCTGAAATGATGGGTGCCACGTCGGGAATCGGCTATCTGATTTGGACTTCGTACAAAGCGTTCTTGTTACAAGAAATGTATGTGGGACTCATTCTAATCTCCTTCTTTGGCTATCTATTCTCGCTGTTGTTACGGGGAGTCCAGAAGAAGTTGTTACCGTGGAGGTGAACAGATGAGCAAGGAAGCAAAAATAACAATCCGCAATTTGACGAAGGCGTTCTATAAAAAACAAGGCAGTGTGACGGCACTCGATGATATCAATCTGACAATAGCGGATGGTGAATTTGTATGTCTTGTCGGTCCGAGCGGTTGTGGGAAGACGACGTTACTACGTATATTGGCGGGGCTAGAACAGCCCAGTATCGGAGAATTCACCATCAAAACAGGTGGAGAAGAACGTCCCCATCAGTCGATGGTTTTTCAGGAGAGAGGTATCATTCCATGGTTGACGGTTGAGGAAAACGTGGCATTCGGACTCAAAATGCGTCATATGCCGAAAACAATCGTCAAAGAGCGGACCGCCTATTATTTAAAGAAAACTGGACTCGAGAAGTTTGCCTCACTCTATCCGAAAGAGTTGTCGGGCGGGATGAAGCAACGTGTGAGTATCGCGCGGGCATTTGCCAATGATCCTGAAATCTTGCTGATGGATGAACCGTTTGCGGCGCTCGATGAACAGAATAAATTCATCCTGCAGGAAGAATTATTGTCCATTTGGTCGGAAACGGGGAAAACCGTTTTATTCATTACCCATAGCATCGATGAAGCATTGTTACTGAGCGATCGCATCTTACTCATGAGTTCACAGCCGGGGCGAATCATTCGAGAAATCACTGTAGATATGCCGCGCCCGCGAAAAATGGAGGATATACGGGAAAATCCTGAAATGGCCGGTCGATTTGTTGAGATTTGGCAGCATCTGCAGGAAGAAGTGCAACGGTCACGGCGAGAAGACCATTGACAAGGAGGACTTGCATGGCAAGGTGGATGAGAAACGGATGGTTTTTGGCATTATTCGTATTGGCGTTAGTGATCGGGGCTTGTTCGCCGAAAGAGACTGTGAAACCGGCTCCTGTCGATAAAGAACCGGAACAAGTGGGTGAGAATTATCCCTCCGGTGATTTGGCGCCACTTGAGAAGCGGGCGAAGGTTATGATTGCGGAAGACGGAGCGGCGTCTGGTGCAGGTTTTTATATCGCAAAGGAAAAAGGATATTTTGAAGACTATAATATTGAAGTGTCATTTGCAGATTTCGCGAACAGTGATGATATGCTACCGGCATTAGCGGCAGGGGAAGTTGACATTGCAGGCGGTGTTTCGACTGCATCATTTTTTAACGCAATCGCTCAAGGAATTGACGTCAAGATTATTGCGGATAAAGGGCATAACGTGCCCGGGAAATCGTATTTCACGTTCGTCATCGGCAATCATATGGTTGATGAAATTAAAGAGTATCCCGATTTCGAAGGGAAGAAAATTGCTGTTTCCTCAAGAAATTCGATTGACGGCTATATTTACCAAGAGATGCTTAAACATGCTGGATTGACAGAAGATGACGTTGAGTTCGTACTGATGCCCGACTTTGGAAGCATGCTTGGTGCAATTGACGCAGGAACAATCGATGCCGCACTTAGTATCGAGCCGCTAATCGCACAGGGGGTCGATAAAGGATTCCACGTCCGTTTCGGTGATGCTACCGATTACGCGCCCGAATCCCAAATCGCAATGGTGCTTGGTTCACCTCAATTCATGTCTGAAGAGAAGGATATTTCACTCCGATTCATGTCCGCCTACTTGAAAGGCGTCCGTGATTATAATGATGCCTTCATCAAAGGCGATGGGGAAAGACGAAGTGATTGAGATCATGACAAAGCATACGGCGCTCAAGGATCCTGAACTATGGGAAAAAGTAAACGTCACGGGACTTGATCCGGACGGCAAGATGTTCATCGACGATATTAAAAAGCAATATGACCAGTACAAAGCGAATGGCGCCATCCGGGGAGATGTCGATTTAAACAAAGCAATCGATACATCGATGACGGAAAAAGCGGTCAAAACGATTGGGGAGTATGAGCGCTAAATTAGCAAGTTTATGTGTGTGAGAGCCCAATACAAAAACAGCCCACGCCTAAGAGGTGACGGGCTGTTTTTTCTTGTGACCAAGGGCAGTTTGGAAACTGTGTAATCCCATACCGATGATGATAACGACAATTCCGACAAGTGAAATCGGACCTGGAAGGGCGATGCCGATGAGGATCATTTCACCAATCATCGCAAAAATGAGTTCTGTCGATTGTGTCGCTTCAACCGCAGCGAGTTTGCCCTGATCATTCCGCGCGAGATCGGTCGCCATGAAAAAGAGTGTTGTGGCGATGACGCCCGAGCTAATTGCCACGATGAAAGATTGCATGAGCTGTTCAAAGGACGGAGGACCAACTGTCCATAACGCGTAGATGGCGATCCCAATCCAAATAGGCAATGTCATGAGTGTCATGCCAAGCACCCGCTGAAATGTGTCGAGCCGACCGCTGAGTAGTTCCATCATTTTTCGGTTGCCTAGTGGGTATGCAAATGCGGCGATGATGACGGGAATAATTCCGAGCCACAGTGTTCGTATATCAACGCTCTGAGCATGCGGGATCTGAATGAGCACTACGCCTACAAGAATGATAAGCGAAATACAGAGTGAAATGGCAGGAATCTTCTGCCGGATTTTCTGCTCCCCCGCGTTTGTTTTCACGATAAGCGTGAAAAGTGGGGCGAGCAAAACACCCGCAACAATCGTTAATTGCCATGTACCAGCGAGAAGCCAGCCTGGACTATACGCAGCTGCGTATGTAAGCGGTGCGTAAAATAGGACAAAAGCCACCACGCTCCATATGAAAAATGGTGCAGGCTTCGTAATCATTTCCTTCTTCGTCTGGCCAAGCCCTTTACGATACGCAACAATGGCGATCAAAAATGGAACCATGAAGAAGTAGCGAAGGGAAGCGCTCCAAAGCCAGCTTCCCCCTGACAGTTCCATCGTGCGATTCAAGACAAATGTCACCGCAAAAAACAGTGAGGCCAGAATTCCAATCCAAATCTCTCTCATACGGTTCCCACCTTACTTATACGCGTTCTTCGAACAGTTTCACAGCTTCGATAATTACGTTCGTCGCCTTCTCCATATTATCAACTGAAATGTATTCGTATTTGCCGTGATAGTTTTCACCACCAGTAAAAATGTTCGGTGTCGGCATACCCATATACGATAGTTGGGATCCGTCCGTGCCGCCGCGGATCGGAACGATGTTCGGTTCAATATCGAGATTTTTAAATGCATCGGAAATGATATCGACGATTTCCATGACCGGTTCTATTTTTTCACCCATATTGAAGTATTGGTCATCCATTTGGATCTCTACTGCATGTTCGCCGTATGCTTGCTTTAGCTTGTCAACAGTTTCAATCATTAGCTGTTTTCTCGCTTCAAATGTGTCGCGGTCGAAATAACGGATAATGTAACTTAGTGTCGTTTTCTCGATTGATCCATCGAACTGCATAAGATGAATGAACCCTTCATAGTTCTCCGTTTTTTCGGGGATTTCATCTGCAGGCATCGCCGCTTGGAATTGATTGGCGACCAGAATTGAATTCACCATTTTTCCTTTCGCGGAACCGGGATGGATATTTGTGCCGTGGAATGTCACTTTTGCGCCTGCCGCGTTGAAACTTTCATATTGCAGCTCGCCAAGCGGACCGCCGTCCATCGTATACGCATATTTGGCCCCGAATTTTTCGACGTTGAATTTATGGGGACCGCGTCCGATTTCTTCATCGGGCGTGAAAGCGATTCGCAGCTTGCCGTGTTTAATGTCCGGGTTAGCTAGTAGGAACTCCATTGCAGTGACGATTTCAGCAATTCCCGCTTTATTGTCCGCGCCGAGAAGTGTTGTCCCGTTCGTCGTGATTAGTGTGTGACCGACATAGTTGCTTAGTTCGGGAAAATCGCTGACCGCCATTACTGTGTTGTCATTCAATTGCACATCTTTCCCATCGTAGTTGTCAATCCGCTGCGGTTTGACGTTTTTACCGGTATAATCGGTGGCCGTATCGACGTGTGCTAGAAAGCCGATTACCGGTACTTCACGGTCCGTATTGGCGGGAAGTGTGGCGAACAGATACCCGTTTTCGTCGAGTGTGATCTCTTCCAGTCCAATGTCCGCAAGCTCTTTCTGCAATACATGCAGTAAATCCCACTGACCTGGGGTTGATGGTGTGGATGAACTTTCCGCATCGGATTGTGTATCGATTTTCGCATAACGCACAAGACGCTCAATTAGTTTTTCTTTCATTTCAATAAATTCCTCCTAGCATGAAGTAGAGATTCCTTTATCTTATCAGATTGTTCAGATTTATGGAATGTTCGAAGAAGAACCTTTCAACACACGTACTTTGCCGTCGCATTGCACCTAACTGTTTCAGGATGACATAGAAAAAAGGCATCGCGAATGTTCGCAGATGCCTTTTCATTCTATTTATTAAACGATTGAATAATTCTTATGTGCAACAACAGTCAGATTAGAAGCGGCTCCAATACGTTCGGCGTCCTTCGGTGAAATTTCAACGATGACAGAGTTCTCGAGTATCTTGAAAATGGTACCATTCACTTCGTAATCATTACGAACGAACGAAATTTTTTCATCGATTTTGCGCTCTGCGACAAAAGGCGATACTTCTTTTTCCTTGCGCGGAAAAGCCATTCGAATTCCCCCCATTTTTCTTTCTCATTATCCTTCCCCGTAATATAAAAAAGCCTAGGTACAGTCCTAAGCGGGAAGTGATAACGGAAAACAACTCACTGAAAACGATGTGTTTTATGTTGTCTACTAACTAGTATACCATAATTTGACGGGATTTGCAGGAATGCCGCTTCTACCCGTTTTCCAGTCACAATGTTAAAATAAAAGATCCGAAATTACCAGAGGCAATTTTGGATCTTTTGAGTGTATTAGCGGATGGTTTTTGAAGATGGTGACAAGACGCCTTTTTAAAATTCGCTGAACCTATCTCTTTTGCGTACAAAAATGAAATAGGAAGCAACGGTTAGGCCTGCAATTAGCAAAGTGAGCAGGGCCTGTACACGTAATGACTCGATGACAAGCATGGCGATAAAGATTCCTGCGATACAGAAAATAGTTATATAGGTCAAGTAAGGAAACAGCCACATCTTCAGTTGAAGTGCTTCCGGGTTTTCCTTTTCAAATAGTCTGCGCATCCGTAGCTGTGAAAAGGCAATAACAAGGTACACCAACAGTGCTACAGCTCCTGATGAGTTGATTAGAAACAGAAAGATTTTGTCTGGAGAGACATAGCTGAAGATGACTGCGATATAGGAAAAAACTGTACTGAAAAGGATTGCTCGTACAGGTACACCTTTTTTACTCAATTTAAGAAATGCTTTAGGTGCATCGCCTTTTTTTGCCATACCATACAACATGCGAGAATTCGCATAAAGTGCCGAGTTTAGACAAGAAAGAACTGCGGTTAAAACAACAAAGTTCATAAGCTGTGCCGCTGCTGGTATACCGATGTAATCAAGAACCGCAACGAATGGACTGACGAGAATATTTGCGGAGTTCCATGGTAATAATGTAACGACAATTGCAATGGAACCAATGTAGAAGATTAGAATTCGCCAAATGACACTGTTGGTTGCGATACGTACAGCCTTACCGGGATGATCCGATTCGCCGGCTGCAATTGCAACAATTTCAGTACCCATAAATGAAAAGATAACGACTATGATTCCTAGTAGAACGGAACCGAATCCAGTGGGCATGAATCCACCTACCCCTAAGAGATTCGCAGTCCCTGGCGCCTCCACGCCGGGATACCAACCGAAGATGACACAAAGACCAACTACAAGGAACAAACCGATACTAACCACTTTGATGAGCGAAAACCAATATTCAAACTCTCCAAAGGACTTGACAGAAAATAGATTCGTAAGTGTTAACAAAACAGTTAAGATGAGTGCCATTAACCAAAGCGGGAAGTCTGGAATCCAGTATTGCATAATCGCTGCTCCGGCAATCGCTTCAATCGCAATGACGACAACCCAGAAAAACCAGTACAACCATCCGATCGTAAATCCTGCCCATGGTCCAATCGCTTCGTTTGCGTATGTCGCAAACGATCCACTCGTCGGATAGGCTGCAGCCATTTCACCAAGCATTCTCATAACCAATACAACAATTGCCCCTGCAAATGCGTAGGATAGAATCGCCCCTGGTCCAGAAGCGTTAATCACTGCACCACTTCCGATAAACAGACCCGCGCCTATGACGCCTGCAATTGAAATCATACTGATGTGACGGATTTTTAAGTCCGATTTTAACTGCCCTTGTTGATTTACCATCTACATTCCCCCTCGTAAAAGTGGTGATTCCTGGATAACAATGTCTATTCCTGTTGATCGTATAACGTAATTTGTCCGAAAACTGATGTTCCTGTAATATTCGATAGTGATTAGTAGTATTCCTCCTTCTCTATTTTGTAAGCAATCTCAATAATGGAGTCGGAATATTCTTTTATTTTTACGATAAATCATATACAATTGAAAATGAGTTTTACTGGACAAGTTGTAAATAGATCTGAAATTAAATTACACGATGTGTTGAATTGGCACGTGTCTAAACGTTTCAACCGCGTTATCCATTGGATATAATCTATTTAGCAAAATAAATTGAGTTTGTACGTAAGGAGTGGCATTGGTTTTGGGCTGTATGCCTTATCTAAATATCATTGCAATCCTACTTCTGAGAACACCTGCATTGAAAATACTGAAGATTATAGGGGACAGAAAAGGCTGGGAAGGATCCCATATTTGATCCAGTAAAGCATGGAATAAAGAACGTGGATTTCAGGAGAAATGAGTATAAAACAGGTAGGTTAGAGAGTGGAATTGAACATAAGAAAAATAAAGCTGATTGGACTGCTAGAGCCAAAGTATAGCCATTGTTGAAATAAAATTAACCAGAAAAAGTGTAAGAACTAGATGTTGAAAATCCGGCTTCAGTTAAAAATTAAATCGTAGGACGATGAAAGCATTTACTGAGTTTGTGATGGACGCTAGCTAAGTATGGGATAACGATTATAATACCATTCCTTGACTGGAATTGTGTCGAGTCTATAAAAAGGAACTGGATTGTCATTGTGACAATCCAGTTCCTTTTTACGTGTAGTGAATGAAACCAGCTTTGCTTTTGCTGTCCTTTAATAGTCGATGAGCCATGATTGCGACTTCAAGAGCAAGGCGATTCGATGGTGCCATAAAATCTTCTCCCAGAAGTGATTCCAATTTTGCAAGGCGGTGGTACAGTGTTTGTCTAACGATAAACAGGCGATCGGCAGTATCTTTTTTGGAGCCGTTGCATGCAAGATAGACACGAAGTGTTTCAAAAAGCGCACTATCCATCTTCTGATCGTAATTGAATACTGCAGTCAAATAATCCTGGACGTACGTTTCAAGGTGGTCGCTATTTTTTAAGAGAAGAAGGAGTCTATAGATTCCCAGTTGTTCGTAGAAGTATGTTTCAGCTAAATCAGATTCATGGAGTGTAAGAACTTTCATAGCTTCTTCATAGCCTTTTTTTACGTCTGCAAACTCCTTGTAAACCATGCTTATTCCAAACGTACACTTCGCTCCATCAATGAAGTTATTGTCATTCATATCAATAATGTGCTGGATAACTTGTGAAAAACGAGTGATCTCATTTTTTAGATGATCGGCGGCGATGAATGAAGCAATGATGGCAATTTCATTTTTATTGGAAGACACGGCTGGGAAAAAACCCACTCTTTTAAAAAGGGAGCGGACCATCATCGATCTTTGTAGTTTAATTTCTTCCCAGTTTTCTTCGCCATGGTTTGTTTCCGGTACATTCAACTGTATGATAAAAATCCTGAAATGCATATTGCGACTTGCTGAAGGTAAAAAACTTTGCACATCGTCTTGTTCAAAATTTCTTCCATTCAATAAACTTCGGACAAATTCATCTTCGTTATGCTGTTTCCGTTCTTCAATCGTGCGGTTGCGTAACAAAATCTGTGCAATAGCAAGTGCAGCACGGTCCAAAATAAGAAAGGTGAATTCGTCCGTTGTCGGCTTGTTTACCTGGAGACATAGATACCCCCATGTTTGTCCCAGACCTTTGACTGGCATTAGGGCGAACGTTTGCTTATCAAGTGTAAAGAGTGTCTGTTCGGTTTTGCTTGACGAGGCGGCTTTAAGATAAGTTTGAATGGTGGTTTCCATGTCTTTACTTTCGGACGGGTAATAATAGGATCTCCCATCATCGTTGATAAATAGAGTGCTTCTCAGGAAAAACTGGTGCAATTCCTGCAGAATTTTTAAAATACCATTAGGTGTAAGGGACAAAGCATTGAATTTCCTTGATAGCGTATCCAACTGTGAAAGCATTTGATGGTGTTGATTGATGATAAATGTATGCAGGTCCTGCGTAATGTCAACAAATTTTACGGTGTTTTCAAATACGATGATTGGAAAAGAATGCTTGTTTGCCAGTTTGATGATCTCAGAGGGGATTTTCTTGAAGTACGTGCCCATCTCTATACAAATACAGGCAACGTCTTTTTCTATCAACCTCTTCACGTATTTAAGTTGGGTAGGCAGATCGAATTGTAAACCTCCTCCTGTTGTCAGAATCATTTCTCCTCCATTTATTAATGATTCGAATTCATTCACTTCCAACACATGCGACCATTTCACTTGACGCTCCAATCCAGCATTTCCCGCAATGACCTTCGCACATTTGAACGAATCACGAGAAAGTACATCGCCGACAGTCAATTTCAATTCATTCATCTGAATGCCCCCATAACGTAAAAATAATAAGTGCATAATTTTACAAAGTGTATAATGACAATAATCTAAATAATCCGTAAAGTATACTGTGAAGTCTAGCGAAAATAGCGTCAACTAGCAAGGGATATCGAATAGGAGGAATAGATATGACAACCACAGCAGTAGAAAAGAAAACGCTCTCAAATTTCATCAATGGACAATGGGTAAAATCGACGACAGATAAATACGAAGAAGTACCGAACCCGGCAACAGGAGAAATCCTGGCGGAAGTTCCGATTTCAACGCAAGAAGATTTAGAAAGTGCGGTGAAGGCGGCGAAAAAAGCATTTGCAACATGGAAGAAAGTTGCCGTTCCACAACGTTCCCGGATTTTGTTCCAATATCAACAGTTGCTCGTCAAAAACTGGGATGAGTTGGCAAAGCTCATTACGCTCGAAAATGGTAAAAATTACAATGAGGCATATGGGGAAGTACTACGCGGGATTGAGTGTGTGGAGTTTGCAGCAGGGGCTCCGACGCTGATGATGGGCAGTCAGCTTCCGGATATCGCGACCAATGTCGAATCAGGGATGTACCGTTACCCATTAGGTGTAGTTGGAGGAATTACACCGTTCAATTTCCCGATGATGGTGCCTTGTTGGATGTTCCCGTTGGCGATTGCGAGCGGAAATACATTCATCTTGAAACCATCCGAGCGGACGCCGCTTTTGGCAAATCGTTTGGCGGAGTTGTTGCATGAGGCGGGACTTCCGGAAGGCGTATTCAATATCGTCCATGGTGCGCATGATATCGTCAACGGTATCCTAAGCCACCCGGATATCCCGGCAGTGTCATTCGTCGGCTCCCAACCGGTTGCTGAGCATGTCTACAAGACAGGAACTGCGAATGGGAAAAGAGTTCAAGCACTAGCGGGTGCAAAGAACCATACCATTGTCATGCCAGATGCGGATTTGGATCTGACGGTCACGAATATTATTAACGCTGCCTTCGGGTCTGCAGGGGAAAGATGTATGGCATGCGCGGTTGTCGTTGCGGTTGGTGAAGTGGCGGATGAACTTGTTGAACGTTTAGTGGACGAGTCGAATAAGCTAACAATCGGAAATGGCTTGGAAGAAGGGATCTTCCTTGGACCGGTCATCCGCGATTCACATAAAGATAAGACGCTAATGTATATAGAATCGGGTGTAGCGGAAGGCGCTAAATTGCTCCGTGATGGACGAAAGGACAAATCGACATCGGAAGGCGGCTATTTCATCGGCCCGACCATTTTCGATGATGTCACACAAGAGATGAAGATCTGGAAAGAAGAGATTTTCGCTCCTGTACTGTCAGTTGTCCGGGTGGATACATTAGACGAAGCAATTGAGGTCGCGAACCAATCGGAGTTTGCGAATGGGGCATGCCTATTTACGGATAGCTCGAAAGCAATCCGTCAGTTTAGGGATGAGATTGATGCGGGAATGCTTGGTGTAAATCTTGGTGTTCCGGCTCCGATGGCATTCTTCCCATTCTCCGGCTACAAAAAATCATTCTATGGTGATTTGCATGCGAATGGCCGCGATGGCATTGAGTTTTACACACGCAAGAAAATGTTGACGGCACGTCATTGATCGTAGATGAAAAGGGGAGTGGGGAAATGACGACAGTAAAAGAAACGACGAAGTCATTAGTTGAAAAAGACCGTGAAAATGTATGGCACCACATTTCCGCCTATAATGAAAAAAATCCGCCGATGGTCGTTGAAAGCGGAGAAGGGGCTTGGATCACGGATCATCAAGGCAATCGTTATCTGGACGGCATGTCCGGACTATGGGCTGTGAATGTTGGGTATGGGCGTGAAGAGCTGGCCGAAGCGGCATTCGAACAGATGAAAAAGCTTGCCTATGTACCGATGACGCAAAGCCATGAGCCGGCAATCCTATTAGCTGAAAAGCTGAATGAAATGCTTGGGGATGAGTATAAGATCTTTTATTCGAATAGTGGGTCCGATGCCAATGAAGTGGCGTTTAAACTGGCGCGTCAATACCATCAGCAAAATGGGGAAGCGTCACGCTACAAATTCATCTCCCGTTATCGTGCCTATCATGGAAGTTCGATGGGGGCATTGGCAGCAACAGGACAGGCGTTACGGAAATACAAATATGAGCCGCTTGCGCCTGGATTCTTACATGTAGCACCGCCAGATAATTACCGCCGACCAGAGGGACAATCGATCGAAGAATACAATATTCAGCGGGCTCAAGAGTTTGAAGAGAAAATCATTTGGGAACAGAAAGAGACCATTGCGGGCATTATTATGGAACCACTAATTACGGGCGGCGGCATCCTGATTCCTCACCCTGTGTATCTTGAAAAAGTCCAAGAGATTTGTAACCGTCACGGTGTCCTGTTAATTGTAGACGAAGTGATTTGTGGATTCGGACGGACGGGGAAAGCGTTTGGTCATCAGCATTTTAAGGTGAAGCCGGATATTATTACGATGGCGAAAGGACTAACGAGTGCTTATTTGCCGCTTTCGGTAACGGCCATCCGCAAAGATATTTATGAAAAATTCGATACGGGCGAGGAGAACAGCCATTTCCGTCACGTCAATACGTTCGGTGGAAATCCAGCGGCTTGTGCCGTTGCATTGAAGAATCTTGAAATCATCGAGAAGGAAAACCTCGTAGAACGGTCAGCTGAGCTTGGCGAGCGCCTTCTAAATGAGTTGGCGGGATTAAAGGATCATCCGTTTGTGGGTGATATCCGTGGCCTCGGTTTCCTTCTTGGCATCGAACTGGTTGAGGACAAAGTAACGAAAGAACCTGCCTCCAATGCGCGTGTTGCGAAGATTATCGGGGAGTGTAAGGCAAATGGGCTCATCATTGGAAGAAATGGTGATACGGTTGCCGGCTATAACAATATCCTGGCGCTTAGCCCACCGCTGTCTTGTACCGATGAAGATTTTGATTTTATCGTAGCCGTTTTGAAGAAAGTGTTTAAAGAAAACGAGTCATTTGAAGGATAAGCTATGTGTTTCTGGGAGGCATTAGTCTGGATAAGCGAAATAACGAAAGGCTGGGAACCTCCATATTCAAAGGTTCCCAGCTTTTCGGTTACTTCTTTTTAAATACCACTGATACCCGCTTTTCACTACCTTCTTTCATCCGCCTGAAATTCTCGATATGCTTCCACACAGCGATTGCAAAGAGTAATACAGCAACTGCTATCGGCCAGAAGCTGTCTGTCCAAACGGCCATCGCCAAGAGCGTCATGTATAACATCAACACACCGATTACGAGGAAGTCCGTCACGAGTGTGACAATGAAGAACAAGACAAAACCTGCAAGGCCGACCCGCCAATCAAGGGCAAGTAACACACCGATGACAGTAGCCGTCCCTTTTCCACCGTTGAAACTCATATAGAACGGGAAGTTATGGCCAATGACGGCTGCTGCACCTACTAGGAATAAGAGTAATATGATACTTTCTTGCGGTAATTCTGCGATTGTCGCAAGGTATCGAACAAGCAACACGGCTGCCGCACCTTTTCCAATATCAATTGCTGCAACGAGTGCTCCGAATTTCTTTCCGAGAACAATCGTTGCATTTGATGCACCGGCATTTTTTACACCCGTTTCTTTTAAATTAACCCCGGAAATATTCTGTGCAACGATAGACCCGTGCAAGCATCCGATTGTATATCCAAATAAGAGCACACCGATTACCCAAATGTACATATGAATTCCCCCAAAAGTATCTATTGTCTACTACTAATATCTCACAAAAGTATAAATTTCAGAACCTTTTTTTAATAGACACTTGACTTTACATTATGAATTCTCTTATACTAATCTACAAGATGGAAAATTGAATCAATTAAACTCTTATCAAGAGCGGCGGAGGGAATAGGCCCTGCGATGCCCGGCAACCAGCAAGCGACGAACTTGCAAAGGTGCTACTTCCTACAGACCTGTACGAACGGTCTGAAAGATAAGGGGAGGAATAAGCGAAAGCGTAACCCTCTTCTTATGTCTTAATAAGAAGGGGGTTACTTTTTGTGTTCTGAATTCCCCGAAGCTCTAACTTTTCCATCAAGAGGCTGTTCAAAAAAACTATTGGAGGCAATGACAATGACAAAACTTCAACCCGAAACACTTTTACTACATGGCGGCCAAGAGCCGGATCCGGTGACTGGATCACGCGCGCTGCCGATTCATCGAACAACTTCTTTCGTATTCCGTGACACGGAACATGCACAAAATCTTTTTGGCTTGAAAGAATCCGGGAATATCTATACACGTATTACGAATCCGACAGTCGGTGCTTTTGAAGAGCGGATTGCGCTACTAGAGGGCGGTACAGCCGCGGTCGGTCTTTCATCGGGTATGGCTGCCATTGCATTCTCCATTTTGAACATTGCTGGTGCAGGCGATGAAATCGTTGCAGCTGGAAACTTGTATGGTGGTACTTATAATCTATTCGCCGTTACACTTCCGCGCTACGGCATCAATGTGAAATTCGTTGATGCGACGGATCCGGAAAACTTCCGTGCCGCAATCACCGATAAAACAAAAGCGCTATTCGCTGAAACAATCGGTAACCCGAGCCTTCATGTGTTGGACATCGAAGCGGTGGCAAAAGTGGCGCATGACAATGAGCTTCCATTGCTTGTGGATAGCACATTCTCAACACCTTATGGCACCAATCCGATCGAATACGGGGCAGATGTCGTCATTCATTCGGCAACGAAATGGATTGGCGGACACGGTACATCGATTGGCGGAGTCGTTGTCGATGCGGGTAAATTCGACTGGACGAGAGGAAAGTTCCCAGGGTTTACAGAGCCTGATGAGACATACAATGGCCTTCGTTATGGAATCGATGCGGCAGCTGCAGCGTTCGCAACGAAACTGCGCGTTCAATTATTACGCGATTTCGGACCGTGCTTGAGCCCAGATAACGCATTCAATTTCCTGCAAGGCCTCGAAACGCTTCATTTGCGTGTACCAAAACATAATGAGAACGCGTTGAAAGTAGCGAATTTCTTGAAAGACCATCCGGCTGTAGAATGGGTGAATTACATAGGTCTGGAAGATCATCCATCTCACGAAGATGCTAAGAAATACTTGAAAAACGGTTTTGGATCCATCGTCAACTTCGGCATTAAAGGCGGACGTGAGGCAGGGCGTAAAGTCATTGATAACATTACGATTTGGTCGCATGTTGCAAACGTAGGCGATGCGAAATCGTTGATCATCCACCCGGCTTCCACAACGCATCAGCAGTTGAGTGCAGAAGATTTGAAGAAATCCGGTGTAACGGAAGAATTGATCAGATTATCTATTGGGCTTGAAGCGCCTGAAGATATAATTGCAGACCTTGCACAGGCAATTGAAAAAGCGGTACCGGTAAAGGCTTAACAATCAAGAATGGAAATGTGAAAATGGGGGCTCCTCCTCGAGCAGTCCATGGAGGTGGCGATATGTCGTCAATCAAAGTCGCTATACTTGGCTTCGGTACGGTAGGCGAAGGAATTTATCGGATTTTGAACGAACGCAAAGAAGAGATTAAGAAGGGTACAGGACATACAATCGATGTCGTTTCGATCCTTGTCCGAGATACGGCGAAAGCGCGTTTAGCTACGCCTGGCACACAGGTGACGGATGATGTACAGGAAATCCTGTCGAATCCGGAAATCGATGTTGTGTTTGAAGCCATTGTTGGGGAAGAGCCGGCATATACGTATCTATCGGATGCCATCGAAGCAGGATGTCATATCATTACAGCAAACAAGACGATGTTTGCAAAACACGGCCCGGCGCTGTTGAAGCATGCAGAATTTCGGGGTGTCAGGGCATGTTACGAAGCAACGACAGCAGGCGGTGTCCCGATTATCCGGACAATCACTGGTTTATTGCCAGCGGACCGCGTACGACGGATACGTGGAATCTTGAATGGAACATCCAATTTCATCCTGACAAAAATGCGGGATGAAGGAATACCGTTCGAGGTGGCCCTTGGGGAAGCACAGAACCTTGGCTATGCCGAAGCAGACCCATCGGATGATGTAGGTGGGATCGATGCATTTAGGAAAATGATGATTTTAAGTACCCTGGCATTCGGTCGTCAACCCGACTGGCAAGACGTCCCGGTAGTCGGTATCGACGGGGTGACGGTTGAGGATGTTGCGGATGCTTCAAAGGGGAACCGACGTTACCGTCATATTGCTGATATCTCGATTGATGAAAATGGAACGTTGCATGGAAGTGTCGGTCCGGTGCTGACTGGATCCGATCATCCGTTTTATGGCGTAGACGGCGTGGATAACGCTATCATCGTAGACACCGAACACCTCGGTGCGCTCACATTGATCGGACCGGGAGCAGGCATGTACCCGACGGCGAGTGCCATGGTCGGAGATTTTCTCCAGATTATTGGCAAACGTCAACCGGCAGTTGTGACAAATTGAAAAAAGATGCCTCATTTTGGATAATGAGGCATCTTTTTTGTCGTTCATTTTTTCAATTTTATCGTTTTTACTTCGGCTTTCAACGCCTTAATCAAGGCTACGACCATGAGCAGCATGACGAAAGAGAATGGCAAAGCTGCAATGATAATCGTGTTTTGTAAAGCGGTCAGTCCGTTGACGGATAGCAATATAACGGCGATAGTCGATTGAATGATTCCCCAAATGAGTTTTACATTATTCGGGGGTGTCAACGATCCGTTTGTCGATTGCATGCCGAGCACAAAAGTGGCCGAGTCCGCAGAAGTGATAAAGAACGAGGCAATCAATAAAATCGCGAAAACCGAAAGGATGAGTGACATCGGCATCGTACTGAACATCTCGAATATCGTCAGCTCCGTGGAATGCACGGTCAAATCGGTCAGTCCGCTTTTCTGGATGTCAATCGCTGTCGTCCCGAACGCCGAGAACCAGAATGAACCTAGAAGTGTAGGCGCAACGAGTACACCGATCATAAACTCCCGAATTGTACGACCTTTTGATACACGGGCGATGAACATACTGACAAATGGTGCCCAAGAGATCCACCAAGCCCAGTAGAAGATCGTCCAGCCATCAAGCCACTCCCGATTTTCTGTATTTAAAGGTGCAGTGCGCATACTCATATTCACGATATTGGCCAAATAACCGCCGAATGAATCGGTGAACATATTGAAAATGAGCAATGTCGGCCCTAGGATAACAATGAGTCCGAGAAGTGCTAATGCTAACACCAAGTTTGTATTCGACAAATATTTGATGCCTTTGCTTAGCCCTGACCAAGCGGATATGACGAATAGAACCGTGATGACCGCGATGATGATAAACTGTGAAGAAATTCCGATGCTAACGCCGAAAAGGTAATTCAGGCCTGCATTAATTTGAACAGCACCGAAGCCGAGTGAGGTGGCGACTCCGAATGATGTCGCGAAAACAGCGAGTACATCAACGAGAACGCCCCAAGGACCTTCCATTTTTTTGCCGAATATCGGCTTCAATGTTGCTGAAATTAATCCCGGTTCCTCCTTTGCGGAACTGGAAGAAGGCAAGTGACAATGCGATAACTCCGTACATGGCCCAGACATGGATTCCCCAGTGGAAAAAAGATTGGCGCAACGCTTCTTTAAAAGCGGCATCCGTATTCGGGTCTTCCGTAGCCGGACTGATTGCAAAATGTGACAATGGTTCAGCTGCGCCATAAAAGACGAGCCCGATGCCCATCCCGGCCGAAAAGAGCATGGCAACCCAAGTGGCGGTTGAAAATTGTGGCCGATCCGTATCCTTTCCAAGCCTGATTCTGCCATAAGGACTTAAGACGAAAAAGATACTAAGTACAAGCATAAATGACATAAGTAACATGTAGTACCAACCGAACGTGGATGCAACGAAGTTTTTGATGTTCGTCGTGACTGCTTCAAAACTTCCGGGTGATAATGCACCATACCCGACGGCCAAAATAATCAGACCGATTGTGATATAAAAGACATTTGAAATTTTCTTCATGTTTCCCCCTTGTGGAACTAGTTATCGATAAACAATTTCCAACTATACTAGCAATCCATGTTGATTGCAACCGCACGTTGAAAATAGCAACTATTTACACTGTTCGTTAGGAGTATACCCAATATACATGAGAGGGTAAGCATAAAAATTTAAAACTGTAATCCTTCATCAAACCAAACGAAAACCGGCCAAAGACAGCACTGTCTTTAGCCGGTTTTCAATCCTCATCTTTTATATCCCGATCAGGTGGAATGGGTTCGTTCCGCCATTCGTCAATTTGGCGTTTCAGCGTTTCAAGCTGTTCGAAATAGAGACCGAACTGATTCTGGTTGATAAGAAATTGCTCACCGTCATGGACGGAACGGATGCGACCTTCAAGTACATAATTCCAAACTTGTTCAGCGGGCATGCCAAGGTGTTCGGCTGTTTCTTGGATTGTGATATACATCGTCATTCTCCTTAAAAAATCCCTGCCAATTCAAGTGTGGACAAAGAACTGACAGGGATTGTTTTTGTTACATAAGCTTTTCGAAGTTCAGGCGTTTGTTCAATGCTACCATAATCGGTATTCCGACTGCCATGACGACGAATTCGCCTACTGCAAGTGTTAAATAAATAATAAGGAACGGGATTCCGTTGAATTCTGGAATATCTGCAAAGAAGCTAAGTTGAAATGCGATAATAATCATTAAAACCGTAAAGACGGTTGTGTTGAATATCATTCGCTTGAAGATGCCCTTTATGAATTTTGCAGAAAAGATTGTTATGGAAAGAGAGAGTGCTGAATGGAGTACCCCGAAAATAATATCAACCGCTACCGGTGAAAAGAGTAAGTTTGCGATAAACACCCCAATTATAATACCGAAAATATACTTCTTATTGAAGACGACAAGGTGATTGAACATCTCCGAAACTCGGAATTGAACAAGAGTGAATCCGAATGGTGCAATTAAAAATGTAACAGCAACATACAAAGCGGCAATGATTCCACTTGTGGCCATTGTTTTTACTTTCATTATTCATTTCTCCTTAGTTTTTTTACGTGGGAGGGTTACGAACCACGTTATGAAAAGCCCGTAATACAGTGTAGCATACTGTTTTTGATTTGGTCATGTGTAAAAATGTGTAAATGGGGTTGTCGTGCCAAGTTCTCCCTGTTTCAAGTACATTAAAAACCACTAATCGTAACCGCCATTGGGTAATCTGCTAGGTGAAATCTTCACGTTTGACAATCAGTCATAACAAAATCTGCTGTTTCATTTGGATTGTTTGGAAAAAATGTTCGTAAGACTGATTTCTTGTTATAGTAGAAGAGACTAGATTACTGAAAATTTAATCAGTTGAAATGGGCTTCGGAACTTATCAAACGGTCTAGGGGTGGGCGGATGAATCAGGAACAGAAGATTTGGAAGTATGCTTTTGCGAGTATCGTAGTAACAATCAGTACACTAGGCTTTGGGCGTATGTCCTATGGAATTTTAATGCCTTTTATGAAAGAAAGCTTGTCGCTCACCTATGAGCAGGCAGGAATGTTGGCAACGACAAATTCCATTGGCTATTTGGGGATGGTGCTATTTGCGGGTATATTAGCTGCCAAATGGGGTTCTAAAAAGTTGGTTGTTTTCGGCACGTTACTTGTTTCAGTCGGATTGCTCTATTTGGCGACAGTACAAACCTACGGGGCGAGTCTTGTGGGGATGATTATACTTGGAGTTGGAACAGCCTTCACGTACACGCCGCTCGTGAATATTGTCGTTGGCTGGTTTCCACAGCGGCGGGGAATGATGATTGGTTTCCTTGCGAGCGGCCTCGGACTGGGCACACTTATTTCCAGTCTATTCATCCCTTTCTTCACGACCTGGTTTTCAATCGATGGTTGGCGTTATCTCTGGTTTGTTTACGGACTATTATCGCTGTTATTTACGCTGGTGGCCTTGTTGATATTAAGAGATCCACCTATTCCATTATTGAAAAAAGAAGAGCAGGACCAATCTCTATGGCAGGAAGTGTATACCCATAAAGGTGTGCTGCTTGTCGCTATTATTTACGGCCTGATTGGTTTTGCTTATTTAATTCCTCAAAGTTTTTTGTTCAGTTTTATATTAGAAGCCAAGATCGATCGATATATGGCGGGACAAATCATGGCTTTAGGTGGATTAATGTCCATTTTTAGCGGTCCGTTATGGGGAACGGTATCCGATAAAATCGGACGAAGGAAGTCACTTATCATCACTCTTGTTACGGGGGCATCGTCAATGCTTATTCCGGTTCTTTTCCCTGTATTCATCGGGTTTGTCGTCAGTCAATTTTTCTGGGGGATTACAGTCGTTGGCATGCTCTCATTGATTCAAGCACTTTCGACAGAACAGATCCATCCTTCCTATGCTCCAGTCGCTTTGGGATATGTCACTGTTTACTTTGCATTGGGCCAGCTAGTCGGACCTGGTCTTGGCGGTTGGATGACCGATCATCTCGGTGGGATCTCATCTGCATTACTTTTATGCTGTGGTTTGCTAGTACTTGCTTTCTTATTCGCGTTAAGACTTCAGAAGAAAGAAGAGCTGTCAGCCAAGTATTTACCACAAAGGAATTTAGATAACTCTGGAATATGAGTGGGGTTATTCAATTGTACATTGAAGACATATGCTGTTGGTCTATGGCATTACTAGTATTCTTAAATTGAATGCCGATGCATTTTCCTACGAATCTATGATTGGGGCAGGTACCGGTATAACGCCTTAAATAAGTTTATGGTATCTTCTATATAGAGGGGAAGGGGAAGACAGTGTCACAGCGTATTTCATATTTTATTGTCCTGTTAGGGGCAATTCTTTGGGGAACAACCGGTACTGCACAGACGTTCATGCCGCAAACGATCCATCCATTGGCAGTCGGTGCTTCAAGACTTGCGGTCGGCGGATTTTCATTACTGCTTATTTTGCTTGTCATGCGTAAAATTGATTTCCGAAAATGGCCGTGGAAAGCAACAATCTATGCAGCCGTTTCGATGGCTCTTTTCCAATATCTATTTTTCTCATCCGTCCGATTGACCGGCGTTGCAATCGGTACAGTAGTCGCAATCGGTAGTGCGCCCGTCTTTTCAGGGCTCATCGAGTGGCTTCTTGTGAAACGACGCCCGACGTTTATCTGGCTTACGGCGACAATACTGGCGATTGTCGGTTGTGCATTATTATTTTTAAATAAGGAAGGACTCGTCGTGAATCCGGTCGGCGTTACCATGTCGCTTGGAGCAGGGCTATTGTTTGCCTTCTATACTTTAGTGAATAAAGATGTACTCAACAAAGTGGATGCTGTTCCCGCTGTTGCGGTCATCTTTTCAATAAGTGCAATGATGCTTATGCCATTTCTGTTAGTATTCGAAACAGAAGGGCTGTTTACAGTACGCAGCTTGACGGTCGTATTTTATCTTGGATTGGCGACTACGAGCGTGGCGTACATATTATTCTCATCCGGGTTGAAGCGTATTCCTTCGTCATCCGCTGTCACGCTGTCATTGGCTGAACCGCTCACGGCCGCGATTTTAAGTGTACTGGTTGTAGGAGAGCGGCTTAATGGAACAGCGTGGTTGGGTGTAGCGTTGTTGCTCGGTGGAATCCTTGTGCTGACATTAAGTGGAAGAAATGTGCGGAATTCAGTTCCAACTGGCTGACAGCCAAATGAATAAAATTATAATGAAATGTAAAGAAAAGAAGCCTTCCTCGTAAGCATGGAAAGGCTTTTTTCTATGGATTGGCTTTATTTTATATAGAAAGATTATACCGAGGGGCTGGCTTTTTCCGGCGGATTGCCCCTAATAGGAGAAGGAAGACGACATCCATGACGACAATGCCAATGCCCAAAATGACTGGAGCTGCCAACCATAAGTCCCCGGATATATTCAAAGAGAATGAGGAAAGAAAAAGCGCAAGTAAATGGGTGCCGACGTAAAGGTTGAAAACACGATTCGTCCGGATGATTAGCGTGCGGTCTGAGTAATCAGTGACAATGCTTTTCAAAACGGCAAATAGAAAATAAACGACAATCAGTTTTAAAATGAGTAAAGCGAAGGCATACATTTCCCAACCGATAAGATGGGTTTCCGATAGATTGATAAAGATTGAGGGGAAGGAGATGAAAATTCCGATTCCCGATGCAATCTTTGCTTTTTGAGCGTGGGGATATTTATCAGCAAGCTTGACACATCCTGCGAATAACAAATAATAACCGATCGGGTCAGCTAACCAATCAAAACCGAAATGGATTCGGAAAAAAACAAAGAGATATCCCCAAAACATCATTTGCAATGCTTTATTCATTGAAATTCTCCTTTGCTTTCCGTTTGATAATTTCATTAACATCTTTTTGTACTAAATAAGGATAATGAATGTATCCTGCGGTTGTTGAGAAGGCCTTGCCTGAGGCAGTCGTTCCAGAAATAGGGATATTGAGTTCCAAAACTGCTTTGAAATTAGGCCCAATGGTACTGTACACATTAAGTGGGTCGCCCTTTTTCATATCAAAGGGGAACGTCACATCTTTCAAATCTAGTGCAGGTAGGCTGTTCCAATCGTCCCGTTTGAGATTGTTTACTTCTTTAGTTGAAGTAAGTTGATTGGGTGCATGTATTTTGATCAGGAAGTTATCTTGTACGATTTCTTGAAAAGAATTTGTAATCGTTTCGACTGTCAATGGTTCAGCAGCAAAATAGTGTTCAAGGCTGTAATAGGATCCTGACATTGAACTGGATTGTTCCAATGGGCTTTCTTCATAAACAAAAGGATGGATTTTCACCAAACCGATGGGGGCGGTGATTTTATTGCCATCCGAAAAATAGACGTCCATTTCAGTGAAGGTATGACTTTCTAGATGATTTGGATCCTGTTGATATGTATTGAACTGCACATTGATTCTTCGTAATACATGATTATTGAATATCTGTGCGTTGTAAACTTGTTCGTCAAAGAAGAATTGAGCTTCCGGATTGCCGACCCATTCTCCGGCAGAAACAGAGGTAACCCTTGTTAAGTCGTTTTTGTTCGTTAAATAGTAAAAGGTCATATAGATGGTGTCTTGTAACGCTGTCTCAATGTAATGGTCTAAGAAAATAGGTTCATCCAACTGCTTGGAATAAGCGTAAATGGAATTGGCAATCCAGCTAATACCGATCAAACTTAAGGCTACCCAGAAAAATCGAGCATTCATGGAACATCCCCCTTTTTTGTTAGTATTCAATCTATTTACTTAGTATACCAAACAGGGAGGTGGGAGTGATTACCATATTTGATAAGAACGGTGTACTAGATTTTAAATTATCTACTCAATCTTTCTTAAGAATTTCTTCATAATTCCAATGAGTGATTGTTAAGATTCAGCAGGTACAATTGGTATCATAGAGTAAAGCGAGGTGCAGATGATGGCGAAGTTCAAAGTGCTTGTGGCAGATGACGATCAGGATATCCGAAACGGGATTGAAATATATTTGAAAAACGAAGGCTATGAGGTGCTAAAAGCTGCAGATGGGCAAGAGGCGCTTGAGTTGTTGGAAGCGAATGATGTCCAATTGCTAATCCTGGACATTATGATGCCGAATATGGATGGCATTACGGCGACCTTTAAAATACGAGAAGCGCGCAATATCCCAATTATTATGCTCAGTGCGAAGGCGGAGGATTCCGATAAAATCCACGGGCTATCCGTCGGGGCGGATGATTACGTGACGAAGCCATTCCATCCGATGGAATTGATGGCGCGTGTGAAATCACAATTGCGTCGTTACGTACAACTTGGTACATATGACGGGCAGAGAAAAATTGAAGTCGACGGGCTTGTACTGGATGAAGAAGCGAAGGAAATAACGGTGGATGGCGATGCAGTGAAGCTGACGCCAATTGAATACAAAATTACGGAGTTGCTGATGAAAAACGCAGGGAGAGTGTTTTCCATCAATGAAATTTACGAACGCGTCTGGAACGAAGAAGCGTATAATGCGGAAAACATTGTCGCCGTCCATATTCGGAAAATCCGTGAAAAAATCGAGGCAGATCCGAAAAATCCGAGGTATGTGAAGGTGGTGTGGGGCATTGGCTACAAAATCGAAAAGTGAGCGGGGCATTATGTGGTCAATCTTCGCGCTTGTCGTTGCGGCATTGAGCATCGGTTATTGTTTCTCCCATATCATCGATTTGGTTGGTAATGGTATAGAGCGATCGAGTCGAGCGATTGCCTATCTTACAAGACTAATGAAAGGGAGTGTATGAAGATGGAAAAGAATAAGGGAGTTCGGCTCCTTGTATGGGCTTCATTAGTCGCACTGTTTTTGACAGCTTTAGTATCCTATTTCCAGGATGCATCCAGATTCGTAGGTAAGAGTTATATCGAAGGCGAAGAATTTAGATGGGAAATGAATCGTTTTTATGAAAACTTGAGTATCGCTGTTTTGAATCCACCTGATCTGGAAGCGGAGAAAAAGCAAATCATCGTTACTAACTCTGAAATTGAGGAACACCGCCATCGCTATGGAACACTCGTTGAACAGATTGACAGTATTGAAGAGCAATATGCGCAACGAATCACAGATGCAGAAGCGGGAAAAAGTGAGAATTTGAAAACGACATTGATGGAAGAGCGCGATGCCAAAATTGCTGATATACGTAAAAACTTCGAATCGGATGCGTATGTCGAGGCGAAGATTCGTGCGAGTAAGGAGCGGCAACTCGAGCAGGATGGACAACAAGTGATTCAAAATGCTAAAGAGAACCTTTATTTTCCGGCAGCTTATGAACTAACGGATGTTCAAACGGGAGAGACATTCACTTCAGGTGATATCGACGGGTCATCTTCATATCAAAAGATTTTCGATGAGGATGAAGGTTATTTCCGAGCAGAGCCGTACGGAATTAGAGACCAAGCATTTCATCACTCCCATACGGAGCAAGTCTCTGAAGGGGCTGTTTCAGCGAGAAAAGATGAAGTGCCGCAAGCGTCGGATAGAGCGATGGAGCCTAGCCAATTACAAACAGTGAAGTTGTTTAAAGGAAGTGTTATTATACCGGATAGTGCGTGGAAGAATAGCACATTTGGACGGGATGAAGCCAACTTTAATCGGCAAAAGTTAGGAATGCTTGTCCTTTGGGGACTTGGAGCACTTGCTCTAGCTGTCGTATTGTTTGTATTGCGCTTCCAAAAGGAATGGGTGACAGAAAGCAGTTTTGTGGCACGCTATCATCAGGTGAAGGTTGATATGAAAGTGGCACTGTTGCTTTTTTCAATTTATGTTGTACAGATTTTATTGGAAGGTGTGGTCAGTCGATATTCCTGGTATTTTTTGCATCACAGCATAGAGAATGGAATCATTCTTGGTATAGCGTTTGTTGTTTTGGTATTCTTCATATGGGCGACGGTGTTCCAGATGGTCCTACTCGTGGAACGTTTAAAAGTCGCAGGGATGTTGGAACAGGAAGTCAAGAATAGTTACAGCGTCAAGTTTTTGCAGGCATTACAAGAGATGTTCTTAAAGCGGAAAATTGGTGTGCAGATGTTTATTCTGTTAATCGGATTTTTCCTAGCCGGTATTGGGTTTGTTGCTGTAGGCTTATCCCCTTCATTGATTGTCGTCTACTTTCCGCTCGTATTATTTGCAGGATTGCCATTCCTTTATATTTTTGTGAGAAGGACGGCGTATTTAAACCGGATACTCATTGCAACGGAAGCAATGGCAAATGGGCGGCTGAATGAAGACATCAAAGTCGAAGGGAAATCTCCGCTTGCAGAACATGCGAAGAACTTGAATAATCTTCGCGAAGGGGTACGTGTTTCAATGACCGAGCAAGCGAAGAGCGAACGGTTGAAAACGGAGTTGATCACTAATGTAAGCCATGATTTACGAACACCATTAACGTCAATCATTACGTATACGGACTTATTGAAAAACGAAGAGCTATCGTCCGAGGAACGTTCAAAATACGTCGACATTCTCGATAAGAAATCACAGCGCTTGAAGACGTTGATCGAGGATTTATTTGAAGTATCGAAAATGGCGAGCGGCAACTTGGAGCTACATAAGCAACGCGTTGATTTGGTGCAATTGCTCCAACAAGCACTTGCAGAGCATGAAGAGGAAATCTCGAATTCGGGACTCGATTTCAGGGTGAATAGCCCAGATTCTCCGCTGGTAGCGTATGTAGACGGGCAGCGGTGGTGGCGTGTGCTGGATAATTTAATTGTCAATGCCGTCAAGTATACATTGCCGGGAACTCGCGTGTATATTACGCTCCGAAAAGTGGGGGATACTGCTGAGTTTGTCGTGAAAAATGTAACGAAGTATGAGCTTGGGGAAAATACAGATGAGTTGTTTGAACGGTTCAAACGTGCAGATACTTCACGTCATACAGATGGATCGGGTCTCGGTCTTGCGATTGCACAGTCGATTGTCGATATGCATAATGGGAATATGAAAATCGAAGTGGACGGGGATTTATTCAAAGTGACGGTCGCCGTGGCGGCGTTTTGATTAGATTGATGAAAAGCTGTACGCAGATTGCGTGCAGCTTTTTTTATTTAATAGAAATAAAGGATATATACGCCGACAAGCAAGACGCCGACATCCGCAAACATATGGATCGTCCAAGACGGTAAAATGGTTTTGCATCGCTCATTGGCAAGTTGAAAAATAATGCCGCCCATCCAAAGCCCCGCGACAGCTAGCGAAAGTATGCCAGGACTAAACCAAGGCAGGAAAATGGCGATATGATAAATCGCAAAAAAGAATGAAGGCAAAATTAAACGATAATGTGATGACTTGAGAAAGCTCGGGAGTAGCCCGCGAAAGAAGAACTCCTCCAGTATGGAATTGCCAAAAAGGATATATACTGCGACGAACGGGAATACTGAAGGTGTCACGCCTGCGTCCGCAAGATCATCGAGAAGTGTACCGATGTCTATGTATGGTTGTAAAATCGTGAATGCTACAATAATCGTCACCATGATAGCGACACCGGAAACGATAGCAATTCTCATACTTCTTCGATCAGATTTGTGTAGACGCAAAAACGGAAAGCCGCTTTTGCGGAATAGCATGAACGGGATGAACAGGAATAGAACCGCTTTCGCTACTGTTTTCCATACGTATTCGACTTCCAGCACCTGTTCAATCCAAAGAAGGATGGTGATGCTGATTAGTGGCAATGCAATGCCGATAAGAGTCCTCAAAAATCCACCTCCTCTTCATTGTTAAAGGGACGATGTTGGAAAGGGGTTGGTTTCATTTAATTCTGAAAAAGGTTTATATTTAACCAATAAAAGGAATAGAATACTAGGATAGGTGACTGAATTATGTTATAATTTTTTTAACTAGCTATAGATGAGCGTTTGACATCTGTTTACAGAGAAAAAGGGGGCTTAAAGTTATGACAAAGTCTGATGGGAAGTATCCAAACAAAGAAGATCTTGAACCCAAAGTGCCAGGGGCTGCTAGTTCCGATGAACTTCCCCTCGCCGATCCATCCGACTCGAATACGTCGGATATCTTCAGAAAAAATGCACTGGAGATAGTCGGAGAGCATAGCCAGTCCGCTTTTGGTGCCAACAAGCCGGATGCCAGCTATAACATTCCTAAACCGGGCGAATGTTTCCCATATGGTGACAAAAAGGAATATGACCGCCAATTCAATCAGCTATCGCATGATAAGTGGAACGAAGTAAAACCGAATCAAGATCCATTCAAACCTTAATGCAGTGGCGGCCCTTCCTATTCGGAGCGGTCGCTTTCACTTTGCTGAAGATTAAGATATAGTAAATAGTAGATTGATGGAAAGGATTGATTGATATCTCTACTTTGAAGCAATTGAGTTTCGCACGTACGGCCACATTGGGTCAGCTACAAAAATCACCAGAAGGAAAATGGGACACGCTACCAGAAGGATTCAGCAATACAATCCGTTGGAATGCTGGGCATGTTTTCGTATCGATGGAAGCGCTCCTTCATAAGGCAATGCCGGAATACGAGCCTGTGAACCCTGAATGGATCCCTCTTTTTGTATCTGGAACGAGCCCATCTAAATGGGAAGTCGAACCGCCTTCCAATGGAGAAATCCTAACAGCATTGCAAGAACAACCAGAACGGATTCTTACTTACCTTGAAGGAAAACTAGACAAAACATTAGAGGAACCGGTACAGATCGGGCATACGATGGAGACGCTGGATGCTGTTGTTCAATTTATCGTATGGCACGAAGGGGTACACACTGGACTGATCCAAGGCCTGAACCGAGTGATTGGCAAGTAATTTAAGTCGTGGGGCGAGCTAGTCATAGCAGTCCACAAAATCGTTAGACCTGTATAGAACGAAACTAAGCAGCCGCCAAAATCGGATCTTTCCGATTTAAGCGGCTGTTTTTTCAAATTTACTCTACCAAATCATGTTTAAATGCATAAATGACTGCTTGTGTCCTGTCTTGTACGTCGAGTTTCGACAATAGGTTGCTGACATGAGTTTTCACCGTCTTCAGGGCGATGAACAAATCGTCTGCAATATCCTGATTGGTTTTTCCTTTTGCAAGAAGCAGTAAGATTTCAAGCTCGCGTTCCGTCAAGTCATCATGTAGAAGGCGCTCAGTGCCTGCACGCATCTTTTGCATCATTTTGGTTGTCACTTCAGGCTCTAATACGGTTTGCCCTTTCACCGTTTCACGAATGGCTTCAGCAATCCGTTTGGCGTTCGAAGTTTTCAATATGTAGCTAATGGCGCCGGCTTCTAGTGCGGGATATACTTTGTCATCATCCAGGAAGCTTGTGACGATGACGATTTTTGCTTCAGGCCATTCTTTAATGATGGCGGCAGTTGCCTCGGCACCGTTCATTTCGGGCATGACCATATCCATCAAAATGATGTCCGGTCGTAATTCAAGCGCTTTTCCAATGGCTTCCTTGCCGTTGACCGCCTCGCCGATGACTTCCATATCGGATTGCGTCTGCAGATAAGCCGAGACGCCAATTCGTACCATTTCGTGGTCATCCACTAACAGAATCTTGATCATTCAGTTCCTCTCCTTTCCGTGCAGGCAGTTTCACTTCCACGATGGTCCCTTGCGATGGGACAGAAACGATTTTGCATGTTCCTCCAATTTCAATGGCTCGCTCTTTGACATTTTGTAAGCCATAGGAGCCGCCTTTCCCGTCGCTATCCTTAAAGCCGATACCATTGTCCTGTACGCGGAGAATGGCGAGACCGTCTCGCTCGACGAACAGCACATTGACTTCAGTAGCTTGTGCATGCCGCAACGTGTTGGACAATGTCTCTTGTGCAATACGGAAAAGATGATCCTCCGCGCCTTTTGACAGTGTCACTTCTTCCAAGCGGAAACGGATATCGAACAGGACTTTCTCCCTTAACTCGACTAATAATTCTTCCAATCCCTCGGTAAGTGATTTGTTGTTCAAAGCCGCTGGACGTAAATGGAGAAGTAATGCCCGCATTTCCAGCTGTGCTTGTTGCACCATGCGTTCGACTTGGCGCAACGGTTTTTGTGTTTCGTCCTCTTCGCCACTCTCTGTAATGGCGGATAATAGCATCGACGCAGCAAACAGTTGCTGGGAAACGGAGTCATGTAGCTCACGAGCAAGCCGTTGCCGTTCCTGTACGATCCGTTCCTGGATGATCCGGTCCTGTGCCTCTGCCCGTTCGTCAGTGATTCGTTGTAAACTTTTCCGCTGCGTGACGAGGACATTGGATACGGTATCGATCGCACGGTCCATGCGGGGCGTGAACTTTTTCCCCGGTTTGAATTCTTTTTCAGTGTCGATCAAATCGGTTAACCTTTGTTCGATTGCTTTTTCTTTCGAACGACCGATGGAACCGGTCCAAATGGCGATGCTCCAGCCGAGTAAAAGTGTGGTATTCAAAATCCACCAGCCAAGGGGGACATCCGCAAATTGCAACTCGTAAAACGCGAACCAGGTTTCTTGTAAAGGCAACTCCAGTAGAAAGTAAATATAAACGGCTGCGATACCTGTAAAGAGGAACGACAGAAAAAAACCACGTCCAATGACAGCCTTCATTTTCGATTCACCTCGACATCCCCGCCCCATGTAGAAAGTGAAATGATCAGTTCAGGGGAATCTGCGGATTTCCCTTCGTAGCTGTCTTTCATATGAAGCGTTTCATTAATAAGCCGTTTTCGATGAATATCGAAAATCCTGGCATCGCCGATAAGCGTCGTGTAATGGATACGAACAGGGATTTCATAGGGTAAATCGATTTTGATTTTCCCAATTCCTTGCCTAACGGAAATGAAGGAAGTACCTTTCGGTAAAACGGTATCCGTCACATCTACGTGAATATCACCAAAAAAGCCTTGGACATGGATGTCTTCCCATTCATATGAGGAGAAAGGAGAAGACTGGATGGAGAATAATTTATTCTTCCAGATGCCATTCGGTGTTTCACGCTGGAATTCTTTCAGTGGACGCATAATTTCAGCGGAAGGAACGCCTTTCCATAACTTCACAAGGATATAGACGATGATAATGAAAATGAGTAGACGTAAACTCCATAATGTAAAAAGTGCTAGTGCGATGAAAAATAACCCTAGTATAAATGTCCATTTTGAGCGCTTGCGTGTGCCGTAATAGGCGAGTCCGGCACCAAGAAGGACGAAGACGATATTCCCATTATGGAAGAAAGTTGCCTCCATAAAAATGAGCAGAAGGAAAGCAAACCCCCAAAATGTGATTTTACTTGTGTCAATACGACTCAATTTGTCATTCCTCCTTCTGGATGTCGGATTTCTAAAAAGAGGAAAGCTGATATGCTCTCCTCCTACAACCTATTTACACAATTTCACATTTTTTGCGGAAGTATTTTCACGGCTAGACTCCAGCGCTAGGGGCTGGGTCATAATCCGCTTGACTACGAGGCAAAAAAGTTTACATCAATTCGTCTTATGCTGTCTCCTGAACAGGCGCATGCGCTTTTGGTTCAGTTTCTTCTACTTTTACAAGTGCCTCGAGTCTACGTTCCATGGAAGACGTTTCAAACTCACGTTCAATCTTCCCACCGAGGTTTTCGATATACTTTTTCATCTCACTGACAGACGCCATATTGCTGTCCGCATTTTCAGGGGAGATGACTTGGTCCATGCGACGATGGGCACGTGTTACGTTCTCTTTCCCCATGAGTTGCAGTTGGCGGACTTTCATATCTTTCACCTTATGTTTCATTTCTTCGAATTTACGTTCCAATGCTATCAATTCGTATGCGGTTTCCGCGATGCTTTCGGACAGCTCAGCGGCACGTGTGTCGTATGCTGCGATTTCCTCTTCGGCAAAAGCAATCAAGTCCTCTTCACCTGCCACTTGCGCAAGTTCGAGCTGGCTACGGCGTTTGTCAGCCATTTTCTCTGCTTCCGTCAATTCTTTTTGCATCTCGGATTTCAATTTGCCTTGCCGTTCAAGCAGTTTACCGATTGAGTCGGTCTGTTTTTCCGCCTCGCGGATATATTGGTTCAACATCGCAATCGGGTTTTTGCTTTCTTTCTTGTCGAATAATGAATGGAGATCTGCCTCTATAGAGTATTTAAATCGATTCCAAAGTGAGTTCATCGTGAATTCCTCCTCATGATTTTTTTGTGATTTCATCCCACTGACGTTCGAAGTTTACGAATGGATCGTCGGAGACATTTGTGATGACGTTGTTGTTTTCTGTGCCTTTCCATTTATGCCATGCATAGTAGACGCCAAGCAGGGCGATGATCCCGATGAAAGCAGGTACATTCGCGACTGCGGAGAATAAGCCGATGAGCAGGACAACTCCCCAGAATAATTTCAAGACTGTGGATTCGCTCTTCCTGTAATAGTGGAACCCTGCGTAAGCAATCGCTGCAGAAAGGGCAAGTGCGAGAAGTGATCCGAGATTCGCGACGGCGATAATTCCGGCCACAATGCCAAGAACTAGAAGACCAAATTTTTTCATATGTTGTTCCTCCTTTCGTTTGTAGCTTAATCTTATAACGTTTTCCGACTCGTCCAAACGGGCGTAGAACGGATTTGCATCTAAGACTTGAGGCTGAGTGTGTCTAAGCGTTTGTCCAAAAACAACGTAGTAATTGGAATTGGCTTCATGTATTCAGCAGTCATGGAATAGTCACTCGATTTCATTAGACCGATTTTGAATATAGGTAACGGTTGTCACGTATAGTCTTTTGAGGTTGTCCGAAGATGGATTTGCGTTCGATTCGGGTAGATGGGAATTCAAATGATGAAATTCAATAAGAGAGGGAGCTGTTATAGATGATGAAAACTCCGCTTTTACTATCGTCCTTTGTCAAACGAGTAGAGCAATTTTTTCCAGACAAGCTAATCATTTCAAGGACTGCAGAAAACACCATTCATCGAATTACGTACCGTGACTTTGCAAAACGTACGCGCAAGCTTGCAGACGCACTGACTAAGCTCGGCATGCAGCACGGAACGAAAGTCGGTACTTTCGCGTGGAATCATCATCGACATTTGGAAGCATACTTCGGTGTACCAGGGGCGGGCGCCATCCTTCATATGATAAATATCCGTCTATCGCCGGAACATATCGCGTACGTTATTAACCACGCGGAGGATGAAATCTTGCTCGTCGACGACAATCTATTTCCGCATCTTGAAAAACTTGCACCTTATCTGAAGAGCGTGAAGCATTACGTCATCATGGGGGATTGTTCGGAAATCCCGGAAACAGCACTTGAAAATGTCCATTCTTATGAAGCGCTTCTTGCTGAAGCCTCCGAGGATTACGAATTTCCGGAAGATCTTGATGAAAATACACCGGCGGGAATGTGCTATACATCAGCCACGACGGGTAATCCGAAAGGGGTTGTCTATACGCACCGGGGACTTGTGCTGCACAGTTATGCACTTGGCTTAGCGGATGGGATGGGTCTAGCAGAGCGGGATACCATTTTGCCGATTGTTCCGATGTTTCATGTCAATGCATGGGGCATGCCTTTTGCCGCAGTCTTTTTCGGAACGACACAAGTACTTCCAGGACCGGGATTACATCCGAAATTGCTGTTGGATTTGATTGAGCAAGAGAAGGTGACTTTGACTGCAGGTGTGCCGACCATTTGGCTCGCGGTATTGAAAGAGCAGGAGGAGAATCCGAGAGATCTGTCATCGCTACGTGGGATAGTCAGTGGCGGCTCTGCATCACCGAAAGGGTTAATCCGTGCTTTCGAAGAGAAACTGGGTATACCGTTTATCGTCGGCTATGGTATGACGGAAACAACACCCATAGTTAGCCTATCCACCATCACATCAGGTATGTCTGATTTGCCAATGGATGAGAGAATTGATATCCGTGCCCTTCAAGGATTGCCTGTCGCTGGTCTCGAAGTACGTATCGTCAACGAGGATGGGGATGCCCCGTGGGATGGTAAAACGATGGGCGAATTGGCGGTTCGCGGTCCTTGGATTGCAAGTGAATATTACAAGGACGAGCGGACCCAGGAAGCGTTCAAAGATGGGTGGCTCTATACCGGAGATATCGCAATCATGACGAAGAACGGATATTTGAAATTGATGGATCGGACGAAAGACTTGATCAAGAGCGGAGGCGAATGGATTTCGTCCGTTGACTTGGAGAATGCGCTGATGACGCATGAAGCCGTTTTTGAAGCGGCGGTTATCGCGATTCCGCATAAGAAATGGATTGAGCGCCCGCTTGCTTGTGTCGTCTTAAAAGAAGGGAAAGTCGCCGACGAAGTGATGAAACAGCAGTTGCTCACTTACCTGGAAGGTCAATTCACCAAGTTATGGGTTCCGGATGATGTCGTCTTTTTGGACGAAATCCCAAAAACATCCGTCGGTAAATTTCTGAAAGCCTCGCTAAGAAATAACTTGAAAGACTATGAATTAAACGTATAATAAACGAAGCCGTCCTTATACTGGATGGCTTCGTTTCATTGTTATCCACTGTGGATAATTATCATTTTGACAGTTAAATGCCTAGTTCTGTGGATAAAACAGTTAATTTTCAGAAATAATCAACAAATTCGTAAAGTTTTCCTCATTCCCCGTGGATAACTTCATGAAGTCCACAGTTATCCACTGTACTGAATTCGCACTGGAAGCAAGTGAAATGTTGATAGAATGGATGCTGTGCATAAAAAAATGTCTTTTCAATCCTATTAAAATCATATTGAAGTTCTGTATTGCGTACCATGTGAAAAGTGCAGGACAGAGTAGGTAGTATAAGTGGAGCGCTAATTGTCTTATGATGGATAATAATTGGAAGGAAGATTATTACTTTTGAGAGCCAATAGGAAACTTCATCCTATATAGAAGCGTCTCTATTTTCTACAGAACCGATTTGCACTTGGTTTCTGTATCTAGTAAAGTTAAATTTGGCGGTGATAGTCGTGGAAAATTGGATTACTGAATTTATGGGCCAGTTTGGTTATTTTGGTGTGTTTTTATTAATTATGATTGAAAATGTGTTTCCACCGATTCCATCGGAAGTCATTTTGACATTCGGCGGATTCATGACGACGTATTCGGAAATGACTCGGACGGGTGTCATCATCGCAGCAACGGCAGGTTCGGTGGTCGGGGCGATGATTCTGTATAGCATTGGGCTTCTTCTAGATGTAAGTCGTCTGGAGAAAATCATCGATCGCTGGGGTCATCTTTTGCGTCTTACACGGAAGGATATTCATCGGGCGGATGCATGGTTCGATAAATATGGTCCGTGGACGGTATTATTCTGCCGTCTTGTACCGCTGATTCGAAGCCTCATTTCAATTCCGGCTGGTATGTCGAACATGAACTTTCCGCTATTCCTTCTCCTTACAACAGTTGGGAGTCTGGTTTGGAATGCAGCACTTGTTTCTATTGGAGCAGCAGTCGGTGACAATTGGGAATCGATTGTCCAATACATGGATGTCTATTCCAATATTGCGTACGTATTAATCGGAATGAGCGGGTTAGCGGCTATTCTTTGGTATATCCGCTTCCGTAGAAAGAGAGCGTAACGAATTATGGAATTATTTGATTTGATTAAAGCGTTAATCCTTGGATTTGTGGAAGGAATGACGGAGTTTGCACCCGTGTCCTCGACGGGTCACTTAATCATTGTCGATGATATGTGGCTGAAAACAACAGAGTTCCTTGGTGATCGTTCTGCATTCACGTTTAAAATTGTTATCCAGTTAGGTTCGATACTAGCTGTTGTGATCGTCTTCTGGAAGCGGCTATTCAGTTTGGTGGGCCTTTACAAAATTGAAGGTCAAAAAAAGAATTCAAGCTTTAATTTACTGCACGTCATTGTCGGGATGTTGCCGGCAGTCATAATCGGATTTGCGCTCAAAGATTATATTGATGAACAATTATCGGGTGTAGAAACGGTGATTTTTGCGCTGGTTGCGGGCTCGATCCTCATGATTATTGCCGATAAATTCGGTCCGAAAAAATCATGGGTAAACACATTGGACCAAATTACATACAGGCAGGCTTTCACAGTCGGTCTTGTTCAATGTCTATCGTTATGGCCTGGTTTTTCCCGCTCAGGTGCCACGATTTCGGGCGGTGTCCTATTCGGCATGAACCATAAGACCGCGGCCGATTTTACATTCATCATGGCGGTTCCAATCATGGCAGGTGCAAGTCTTGTCTCGGTAATGAAAAACTGGCAAGAGCTGTCGATGGATGATCTATCCTTTTATATTGTCGGTTTCGTTAGCGCATTTGTCTTCGCATTGATTTCTATCCGTTTCTTCTTGAAATTGATTTCACGCGTTAAACTGATGCCGTTCGCGATTTATAGACTTATCTTGGCAGCGGTATTAGCAGTAATTGTTTTTCTATAAGAAAATGAAACGACTCCTTCACGTTGGTGTGCAGGAGTCGTTTTTCTTTATCTATTACGGGAAGATCTTCCCTGGATTCAACAGGTTTTTTGGGTCAAGCATTTGTTTCATCTGTTTCATGATTTCGAGTGCTTCTCCGTGTTCGGCTTGTTGTAGCTGACGCTTACCTAACCCGACACCATGTTCACCCGTACAGCTGCCGCCCACTTCGATTGCACGTCGGGCAAGTGTTTCATTGATAGACTCTGCTCTAGCTCTTTCATCGGGATTGTTCGGGTCGAACGCGATGCTTGTATGGAAATTCCCATCACCGACATGACCGTATACACCGCTTTTCAACCCGCTAGCCTCCGTCAATTCACGCGCCAAGTTCACCATTTCAGGCAATTTTGAAATCGGGACGCAGACATCGCCGCCTGTGACGACAATTCCTTCTGCATGACTGTAGGCATAGGCCATTTCATGCCGAGCTTTCCAAAGCTGTGCCCGTTCTTTCGAAGTACCCGCTGTTTCCCAATCATTGCATCCAAGTTCGCGCATCAGTTCTTCCGCCGTGGCCGCCTCTTCTTCTGTCCCGGCTTTCGTTCCTGCAAATTCAAAAAATAACGAGTGGGCTACCGGTATATCATAATCTCCGTAAGCATTAACCGCCGCGATACTTTGAGCATCCACAAGTTCCATACGCAAGACTGGGATACCGCTTTGTAAGATTATGGTTGCCGCTTCGGCGCATGTCTCTATATGATCGAATGTACAGCGTGCGGCGATGACGTGTTCGGGGATGCCATGGAGGCGTAAAGTTATTTCAGTCACGATGCCAAGTGTTCCTTCTGAACCTGTAAATAATCCGTTCAAATGATAGCCGGACGATGATTTTTTTGCTTTCGTTCCTGTTCGGATCACTTTTCCACTTGCCAAAACGATTTCGAGGTCCAGTACTTGATCTCGCATCGAGCCATATTTCACGGCTGTTGTTCCGCTTGCATTGTTGGCGACCATACCGCCGATGGAGGCATCTGCACCTGGGTCGACCGGGAATTGGAGTCCGTGCTTATTGATCAGATCATTCAACTGCAAGCGGGTGATTCCCGGTTGAACGGTGACCGTCAAATCTTCAGGTGAGAAATCGATCACTTTATTCATCCGTTCAAAATCGACTGAGATACCTTTTTGCACCGGGATGATTTGTCCTTCCAGTCCTGAACCCGCACCGAATGGCGTGACACTGATGCCGAATTGATCGGCGATTTGTATGATGGCAATCACGTCTTCCTTGCTTTCCGGAAAACAGACGACATCCGGCTCAACAGGAGGGTGTGATGATTCATCTTTACTATGCCGAAATAATTCAGTCTCGTTTTGACTGACTTTATCGGTTCCAAGCCTCTGTTTTAGTTCTTCAATAAACAATATTTTCAACCCCTAAAGTCATTTGATATAGCTGTTTATCAAATTCTAATCCAATAGATTAATAGTACTAAATATATCATCAATTCATACATTTGAACAATTGGATAGGGAATGGAAGATCATCTAGTTCAGGCATCATTTATTGTTCAAGTATTGACACTGAAAAGATGGTTTTCAGTCTACTTTGACTATTTTGGAAATTGCTATTTACAAAAGCCATCACTTGTTATAATGTACCTATATACAGTATATAGGTACATGACAGGGGTATTGGAATGGCAAACAATCTTTGGGGAACACCAGCTAAGCTACGTGGATTATTATGTGAACTCGTCAGTTGGGACAGCCGTACATTAACGGAAGGGGAGCGTACATTTGCCCCGAAAATCGCTGGAAAGTTGCAGGAATTGGACTATTTCCGCAAGCATCCTCACCATTTGGAATTACATGATGCGGATGTAGGTCGGAAGCTTGTCACAGCTCTGTATAAGCATCCGCAAGCGACTGAAACAGTTGTACTCATCAGCCACTTCGATACCGTATGGACGGAGGAGTATGGTGTTTTAGAGCCGCTTGCTTTTCAGCCGGAAGAGCTAACCCAGAAACTGATGGAACCTGCCTTTAAGAAGGATCTTCCTGAGAACGCATGCATCGATCTTGAGTCTGGGAAATACTTATTCGGTCGGGGCACGATGGATATGAAAATGGGGATTGCCCTTCATATGCAGCTGATTGAAAAAGCAAGTATTGAAAATTGGCCGATCAACCTTCTTTTGACGACTGTACCAGACGAAGAAGTGAATTCTGCAGGGATGCGGGCTGCCGTAACGGAACTTGTCCGTCTTCGTGAAGAACATGGCCTGGCCTACAAATTGTTTTTAAATAGTGAACCGTCGTTTTCCCAAAACCCGACGGATATCAAGGAATACATCTACTCAGGTTCAATCGGGAAAATCATGCCTGCCGCATTGTTCTATGGAAAGGAAACGCATGTCGGTGAGCCGATGAAAGGCATGACAGCGAACTACATCGCTACCTTCTTGACACAGCGTATGGAGTGGAATGAGTTATTTCGGGAGACGGATTTCGGTGAAAGCACGCCATTGCCTGTTTCGTTGCAACAAAAGGATTTGAAGTTGCAGTATTCTACGCAGACGCCGTATCGTGCAGTGGCCCTTTACAATGTCTTTTTGTTGAAGCGCACCGCATCGGAAGTGATGGATTTGTTTGAACAGGTTGCAACGGAAGCGATGGCCGCCTGCAATGAAAGCTACAAAGTCATTTGCAATCGTGAGCAAGTGAAGGGGGTGGGGGACGTCAAAGTGTTGCGCTATGAGCAGCTCCTTGACCATGCCATCCAAAAACTGGGTCACGCGGAAGTTGAGCGTTGGAAACAACAAGCGCTTCAAAACGATGAGTGGGATGACCGTGAAAAATCGTTGCGTATCGTCGATAATCTGATGATCCAATGCCAGGAACTTGCGCCTGCAACCGTCTTGCTCTACGCACCCCCTTATTATCCGGCCATCAATTCGTCGAATGACCCACTTGTCAAAGAGACTGTTGAGCTAATAAAGAATGTGGCGAAAACATTTAATAACACCATTGAGCAAATCCATTATTTTAATGGGATTTGCGATTTAAGCTATGTCAACTATGCAGACGATGCAAACGGCTGGACTGCGTTTGAAAGCAATACACCGGTTTGGGGCGACACATATAGCATTCCTTTTGCGGAGATGACCCAACTGAAAGCACCTGTTCTTAACCTTGGTCCATTCGGAAAAGATGCTCACCAGCGGACGGAACGTTTACATGTGGACAGCGCATTCGTCGAAATGCCGATTATGTTAGATACACTTATTAAAAATATGTTTGCCGTGAATGGAAATCAGCTCGTAATGGTAGACTGATAGAAATGGATCACGGAGACCTTTGGAATATGCGAAGGTCTCCGTTTCTTTGCATTTATCTGTTAAGATGAAAGAAAAACGGTGGGTGAATCCAATGAAAGAACAGATACTGATTATTGAAGATGAAGAGAATATTGCACGCGTATTGCAGCTGGAACTCGAATTTGAAGGGTATGGGACTGGGGTTGCGCATACAGGACCGGATGGGTTGATCAAATACCGTGAGCAAACTTGGAATCTAGTACTACTTGATCTGATGTTACCAGGTCTGAACGGGCTCGATGTGCTGCGACGGATCCGGGCGACGGAAGCAAATACACCCGTCATTTTGCTGACGGCGAAAGGCGAAGTGGAAGACAAGGTGGCAGGGCTTGACTTAGGGGCGAATGATTACGTGACAAAACCGTTTGAAATCGATGAATTGCTCGCGAGAATCCGTTCGGCAATCCGGTTTTCAGCGCCAGCGGTCATTGAAAAAGATCAGTATCTCCATGAGTTTGCAGGTCTCTCAATCCATGAACAAACACGTGAGGTCAAACGGGATGGCGTGTCGATAGAATTGACGCCGAGGGAATTTGACCTTTTGCTTCACTTGTTAAAACACCCCAATCAAGTATTGTCACGTGAACAATTGCTGGATGCTGTTTGGGGGTACGACTATTACGGTGACACCAATGTCGTCGATGTGTACATCCGTTATGTTCGGAGAAAAATCGACAATGGAAGGAAACAATCACTTATCCAAACGGTGCGTGGTGTCGGTTATGCGTTAAAGGAACCTGTCCATGAAGCTTAAAACGAAGATTCATCTATTCTCAACACTTCTGATGCTCGTCATCCTTACGTTAACGAATGTCGGTATTTATTTTTTATTTGAGAAGATGGGGCATCAGACAGAATATAACCAATTGCTGATTCGTTCTAAGGAACTGACAACGTCACTTAGTAAAGCGACCGAGCAAATGGATGCACAAGCGATTGTAGACGCCTATATCCCATCGAATGGGGCAATTAATGTTGTCGGTAAGAGGAAAGTGACGTCCCAGTCAGCGCAGGATTTAGGTAAGGTGAATTTCAAAATCAATTCGAAAGAGCGCTATACAATCGGAGATTTTAACGGTACGCAGACAATGTCAATCCGTGTACCTGCCATTTGGACAAACGGAGAAGTCGTCCAAATCGAGATGGTACAGATTTTAGAAGAACTGAAAGGGAGTTTGCGTCTGCTGAAGCTGATTCTGTTTGCTGTAACTGTGGTGGCCATGCTACCGATCATGGCGTCCAGTATAGCGTTGGGGCGCATTGTGACACAGCCGATCGAGAAATTGATTAAGACGATGTCGGAAAGCCGGAAATTGGGAACGTATGAAAAAATTAATGTTTCAATCGAAGGCAAAGACGAGCTGGCGCAAATGGGGCGGACATTCAATGACATGATGGAACAACTTGAACAGAACTATAAAAAGCAGGAACAGTTCGTTTCAAATGCTTCCCATGAATTAAAAACACCGCTAACAGTCATTGAGAGCTATTCTCGTCTCCTATCCCGCCAAGGATTTGAAAATCGTGCTGTTGCAGAGGAAGCCGTGGATGCCATCATCAGCGAATCCGTCCGGATGAAAGAAATGATTGCACAAATGCTGGAACTTGCGAAAAGTAATGAAGGGTTGACATTTGAATTTGCTGAAACGGACATCCATTCATTGGTGGAGAAGGCAATTCAGCCTATGCGGCACGCGTATTCGAGAAATTTCAGTCTGGAAGGCAACGCGCCTATTATGGCACGGACGGACGAAAATCGCTTAAAACAATTGCTCTTCATCTTACTGGACAATGCACGGAAATATAGTGATGGAGAAGTGAAGACCATCATTAACGAAAATGAGGAAAGGGTTGAAATTTCGGTGATGGACTACGGGAATGGAATTCCTGAACAGCATTTGCCGCATATTTTTGACCGCTTCTACCGTATCGATGAAGACAGGAGCCGAAAAACAGGCGGCACCGGATTGGGGCTTGCCATCGCAAAAGAAATTGCAGGAGGGCTAGGAGCGGAACTGAAAATCGAAAGCATTACTGGTATGGGGACGACGATTCGTATATTGATTCCGAAAAAATAATTGCTCACCGATTTTTAATGTTAGTGGCGTATGCTGAAAGGGAGGAGTGATGTTCAGTTGAAAATCATTAAAAAGCCTTGGTTTATCCCGATCGTGTTAACAATTCTAATTTTAATCATAGGAAATATCTATACAAATCATTTAGTTCCCAAAGCAGAGACCCTACCCGAAGATGAAATTCGTAGCCAGCTTGAACATATGTATGGAGGGAAAGTGGAACGACTTTCTCTAAAAGGTTCAATGTACGAAGTGGAACTTTCTCTGAGTAATGCTGCTTATTTAGCGGAAGTGGATGCAGAGACTGGGAAAGTGCTGTCCCTTTTCCAAACAAAAGAAATAGATGCGGAAGAAACGCCTATTGCATCTGTTAAGGGAAATGAAGTCACTTCGGAAGCGAAGGTCGTCGACAAGCCAGTAGAAAAACCAGATGAAGTTGTGTCGCAGTCTAAAACCGATCCAACACCAAAAAATGAAATTAGGAAAGATAGTCCAGCAACGGGAGTGAAGGAAAATAAACCAGCTCCCCCGAAAAAAGAGGCCCCGACCGTTTTGATTTCAAAAAATGAAGCGATAAAGATTGCACTTACTCAGATGAATGGGGAAGTGGATGACGTTGAATTTGTCCAAACGAGTGAAGGGGGACACTATTTGGTCGAGATTGAAGTCGACGACGATAACGATGACGAACGCGGCGATGAGGCAGTCTATAAAATTCACGCCATTACCGGGAAGGTACTTCATGTTTCGTGGGAAGATTGAACTCTCATCAATTTCTAATAATCCTCACCATTACCTCTCATAATCGCGCTGTAAGATGAAGGTAATAAGAAAAGGAGGAATTCAAACATGAATAAATGGATGATCATTCCTGCATTAGCGGGAGCAGTGGCAATTGGTGGAGTTGCATTGGCGAGCGATTCGGAAGTAGATGCGGCAAGCAAATCGGAAGATATTTTGACGCTGAAAGAGGCCAAGGATTTGGCGATTCAAAAGTACGGTGGGAAAGTTACGGAAATCGAACTTGAGAAAACGAAATCAGGCTATGTCTATGATGTGGAAGTGAAGTCGAGCGGCATTGAATACGATTTGGATATCGATGCGATAACAGGGAAAATCAAGCTTGAAAAACAGTCGACAGACACGCATGTACCGAAAGAAGTATCTACCGAAAGTGCACAAAAAGCTACTCCGACGCACAACTTAAAAGTTGCCGAATCAGCACAACCACGTGTAGCAGGTACGAAGCTTTTGACGAAAGACCAAGCGATCGCTGTCGCTATGAAAAAGGCAAAAGGTACGGTTACTAAAGTTGAATTGGATAGCGACGATGGGCGCAAACACTACGACATTGAAATCAAAGACGGCACTTTCGAATATGATTTCGAAATCGATGCCATCACAGGTAAAATTCTCGAATTTGAAAAAGACCGTGATGACGATGCTAAAAAAGTGAACAAACAAGCAACTGCGACCAAAACAAATAAAGTTGCGAGCACAAAAAAAGCGATGCTAACGAAAGACCAAGCGATCGCTATTGCCATGAAACAGGCAACTGGAACTGTGACAGACTTTGAATTGGATGAAGATGACGGTCGCAAAGTGTATGAAATCGAAATCGAAAATGGCACTTATGAATATGAATTCGATATCGACGCTTTCACAGGAAAAGTATTGAAATTTGAGAAAGACCGTGAAGACGACTGAATTGAGAAGGGCTGTTTTGAGCAGCCTTTTTTTTATGGAGAAATACCCTCTCGGTAACACTAGAAAATTAATCTCTCATCAATTTCTAATAATACTCACCTTCTTCTCTCAGAATGGAGTCGTATGATGAGGATAACAAGAAAAGGAGGCATTCAAACATGAAGAAATGGATGATCATTCCCGCTTTAGCAGGAGCAGTTGCAATTGGCGGGGTAGCTTTGGCGAATGGGTCGACAGTGGTGGATGCGGCAAGCACTAAGGGAGATCTTCTGACATTAAAAGAGGCAAAAATGTTGGTGCTTCAACAAGTTGAAGGGGAAGTCACAGAAATTGAACTGGACACTGACGATGGTCGTAAACATTACGACATCGAAATCAAAAATGGCACTTTTGAATACGAACTTGAAATCGATGCAATCACAGGTGAAATTCTCGACCTCGAAAAAGATCGTGACGACGATGCTAAAAAAGTGAACAACCAAGCGACTGCGAACCAAACAAATAAAGTCGCAAGTGCAAAAAGAGTGATGCTAACGAAAGACCAAGCAATCGCTATTGCCATGAAACAGGCAACTGGAACTGTGACAGACTTTGAATTGGATGAAGATGACGGTCGCAAAGTGTATGAAATCGAAATCGAAAATGGCACTTATGAATATGAATTCGATATCGACGCTTTCACAGGAGAAGTATTGAAATTCGAGAAAGACCGAGAAGACGACTGAAGTGAGGAGGGCTGTTTACACAGCCCTCTTTCTTATACTTTGTAAGGTTTACCAACTTCCGCAAGTTGTGCCGGTCCTTTGTATGTACTCTTGGCTGCTGCGAGAATCTCTTCAATATCACCATGCAAAGGCAAGTGGGTCAAGATAAGTTTTTTGACACCTGCTAACTCCGCTAACCTCCCTGCCTCGCTGCCGCCCATATGTCCGGGGGCTTTGCCGACGTGCTCTTCATATAAGTTCGCTTCACTTATTAACAAATCAGCCCCGCATGCAAATTCGACAAGCTCATCCCGCCACTCCGTATCCGCAGTTAGTACAACCGAGCAATCGCCAACTCTGAATTTCATTGCCAGACAATAAACAGGATGGACAGTGCGGCAAAACGACACTTCAAACGGACCGATATGCACAACATCTTCTTCTGAAATACCAACGCCTACTGTCTGCTCTTTGTACGACAGCTTTGCGAAGTTTTCTTCATCTTGCATATGCCCATAAATTGGCAGAGGAGGTACTGGCTTGCCAAGATAGTAATTGATCAGCCGGCTATATTGTAAACTGCCGATATCCGCAATATGATCCGCATGATAATGGCTGATAACAACAGCATCTAACTTTTCTAATGGCAAGATAATTTTGCAAGGATGAAAGGACCCCACTGCCGCAGTCAATCAGACAATGAAAGCCTTCATGCTCGATTAAAAATGAAGAGGTCGCCCCATTTGCCTTCGGGTAACCGCCCCATATGCCGATTGGAATGATCTTCATACGTTACACGCCTCCTTTATTGTTATCAGTATACGGCGGGAACGTAGGATAAGAAAGTTTTGTGTGAGGAAAAGGGGAGGGAGGGAAAAGGAATTGCGTGGTGGCGATAAACCCTACGTCACCATAAAAAAACCGCACCTCTTATACACAAGAGGTGCGGTTGTCATTTATTTCTTTTCAATTAATCCTGACTCAATCAAAAAGTCTGTTGCAACTTGCTCGACCATCATTCCATCATTATCGACTTTACCGTTCATTTTTTGCATTGCTTCTTCGTTAATCATGCCCTCAAGTTGTTTGAGTACTTCTTCGAGTTCAGGGTACTCTTTGAGCGCTTCTTTCCGTACAAGCGGCAATGCGTGGTACGGAGGGAAGAAGGATTTATCATCCTCTAGTACGCGCAAGTCATATTCTTGCAGCTGTCCGTCTGTGGTATAGGAGTTGATAACGTCTACTTCTTTGGCGCCAATGGAACGGTACATGATGCCGTGGTCCATTCCTTTGACGTCTTTGAATTTCAGATCGTATTCTTCCTGGAAACCAGGCAAGCCATCGGGACGGTCGATAAACTCGAAGACAGCACCTAGAACGAAGTCTTCCGAGACTTTCGCGAAGTCACTGAATGTCTTAACGCCAAGTTCTTCGGCGACTGGTTCATCTAAAGCCAATGTGTACGTATTATTGAAGCCGAAAGTGTTGAAGGCGATGATGCCGTCTTTATCGACTAGCCGTTTGGTAGCCTCTAACGTCTCGTCGGCTGTTCCCGGTTCTTCATGGTAATAGGTGACGACAATCGTCCCTGTATAGTCGGGTATAACGTCAATCAGTCCATTTAGCATTGCATTCCAGACGACGGTTGAGCCGCCAAGGTTTTCTTTGTAAGAAACCTCAATGTCTGTTTTATCTTCAATCAATTGTCCCATCACATGCGACAAAATGATGCTTTCTGTATTGTTTCGTGAACCAAGTATCAATGTATCCTTTTCGATGAAAATACAGCCCGATAGCATACTCGAGACAAGTATTGTCATCATCAATGCGATAAGCTTTTTTTTCATAATTACTTCAATCCTTTCGGCGTCGTCCATTTTTCAAATGCACCGAAGAGTGTTTCCAAAATGATTGCTAGAATTGCTGCAGGGATTGCCCCAAGCAAAATTAGCCCGTCAATACCACGTGTAATACCTAGGAAAATGAAATCACCTAGCCCGCCTGCACCGATGAACGCTGCAAGTGTGGCATTCCCGACGTTAATGACTGCAGCTGTACGGACGCCGGCCATGATTACGGGAATCGCAAGCGGAAGTTCCACTTTGAAGAGGATTTGCATATTCGTCATACCCATCCCTTTTGCAGCTTCGGTCGTCGCTTTGTCAACGTCCTTGATACCTGTATAAGTGTTGCGGATAATCGGTAGCAGAGAATAAAGGAATAAGGCAGCAATCGCTGTTTTCACACCAATACCGAATATCGGAATCATGAAACCGAGCAACGCAAGACTTGGAATGGTTTGCATAATACCTGCGCCGCCAAGCACATATGTCGTAAGCTTCGGAACACGTGTAACGAGGATTCCGAGTAGAACGCCGAGGACGATGGCGATCAACATGGAGAAAAATACAAGTTGAATATGAACAAATGTGGCTGAGACTACTTCGCCCCACCTCATTTGAAATTGTTGAACAAGTTGTTCCCATATATTTAAGTTATTCATTAGTTTCCTCCGTTTCTATCCACGGGCTGGACATAGCGGATAATAGTGAACCACGTGTCACGACACCTAATACACGTTGTCGTGCGTCAATCACGGGAATAATGCCGAAAGGCGCCTCGTCCATCAAGACAATTGCATCTTTTGCAGTTGCATTTTCGTTCAAGAACGGTTCGCGTCCCAGCATGATTTCCTCAATCGTTTTAATGTCATCCAATTTTTTGATGACATCGTATGCGGAAACGATGCCGAGGAACTTTTTGTCATCATCGACAATAACAAGGTTTGTAATTTTTCGCTGCCGGATAAGTGATAGTGCTTTTTCCGGAGACCTTTGAGGAAGAGAGGTGACGACTGATTCCGACATGATTTCGGTAACGGGCATCAGTTCAGGGTTTTGCGTAATCCGATGTTTCCCGATGAACTCCTCTACAAAGCCGTGGGCTGGTTCATGAAGTAATTTCTCTGGAGTGTCCAATTGTAGTAGTTTGCCGTCTTTCATAATTGCGATGCGATCGCCCATTTTCAACGCTTCGTCCATGTCGTGTGTTACAAAAACAAAAGTCTTATTCAATTTTTTATGCAAGGCGCTTACCTCGGCCTGCAATTGCTCGCGTGTCAATGGATCAAGTGCACTGAACGGTTCATCCATCAAGATAATATCGGGGTTGGCCGCAAGTGCTCTTGCAATTCCGATTCTTTGCTGTTGTCCACCAGAAAGTTCCTTTGGATAACGTTCCGCATATACTTCTGGATCGAGTCCGACCAATTCGAGAAGTTCGTTCACCCGCGCTTTGATCTCTTTCTCGTTCCAACCTTTCATTTGAGGGACAATCGCAATGTTCTTTTCGATTGTATAATGGGGGAAAAGTCCGATCTGTTGGATGACATATCCAATGTTCTTACGCAATTCGGATGGATTATACGAATTGATGTCTTTCCCGTTGATGGAAATGGTTCCACTTGTGTGGGGTTCCATCTTGTTGATCATTTTCATCGTTGTCGATTTTCCTGAACCACTTGGTCCAATCAGAACGAGAAACTCGCCTTGTTGAATATCGAAACTGAGTGATTTTACGGCTTGGAAGCCGTCATCATACACTTTGCTTACATTTTCAAATTTCAGCATAAAATCCTCCTATTATTTTTTGTTGCGATTATTTTTTCTAAATAGTGAATGAAAAAATCACGCTTTATTAATAAAAAATAAGACATATTTTTGCCCCTTGCAAACCTAAGAGCGATGTCTCACTCCCTTAGTATAACATAATCCTAACTTTTCTGCAGGGTTTTCTGATTAATTCGGTCAATTAGGGTCTTTATTGCCTATCATCGTTAGGTTCCTATAAAATGGATGAGAGAAGGGAAGTGTATCGATTTGGATATGAACATTTTCATCGTTGAAGATGATATAGCAATTTTTGATTCACTGAAAGAACGGCTGGGACAATGGTCTTTTCAAGTGACGGGGCCGACTGATTTTCATGAGGTCATGGCTGCTTTTATACGCGAGGAGCCTCATCTTGTGATTTTGGACATCCAGTTGCCAGCCTATGATGGATTCCATTGGTGCCGCGAAATTCGTGCGGTATCAAAAGTGCCGATTATTTTCCTATCTTCACGTGATCATCCGATGGACATGGTGATGGCGATGAATATGGGGGCAGATGATTATATCCATAAACCATTCCATACGGATGTATTGCTTGCAAAAATACAGGCTTTGTTAAGACGGACATATGCGTACGGAGAAGAAGCACCCGATGTGCTTGAATGGAACGGAGCGATGATCGACATGAAGCGCGGAGTCATCAGGATTGACGGCAACGAGACAGAGCTGACAAAGAACGAATTTTTCATCCTCACTGTGCTCGTCCAATCCAATGGTGAAATCGTATCGCGCGATGAGCTTATCCGGAAGTTATGGGATGACGAGCGGTTCGTTAATGACAATACATTGACGGTGAATGTCACGCGCCTACGGCAAAAACTTGCAGAACTTGGGTTAGGTGAAGCGATAGTGACGAAAAAAGGGCTTGGCTATATGGCGGTCACGCTATAGGAAAGGGAGAGTTCCGATGTTTATTAGCTATTTGAGTGATATGAAAAGCTGGATATTGTTATTCGTGCTATCGCTTGGATTTGCGGATGCATTGATTTGGCTGGACCCGGGAATCGATGCAGTGTTTACATCGGTTCTTTATTTTAATGTTTTGTTGATAGTTATATTGGCGTTGTTTATAATCTGGCGCTACCGAGTGGAGATGAAATTCACAAAAGAGCTTGCTGTACTTGCCGAAGAGCAAACAAAGGATTGGCAGGAAGCGATGCCGGAAACGATCTTTTTACGAGATAAAGTAACAAGTGGAATCCTTCAACAGGCAATCATGGCATTTTCCCAGGAGCTGGCCGACCTCAGACGGGAAATTGTCGTCGAAAGTGACTACACTGCTGCATGGGTACATGAAGTGAAAACGCCGCTCACAGCGATGAAAATGACGATGGATGCACAGCGTGAAAACCCCGCTATCCGAAAAATCGAGAAAGAGTGGCTGCGTGTCCACTTGCTAATCGACCAACAGCTATACATTTCACGGTTACCAACGCTTGAAGCGGATTATGTACTAGAAAAGGCGAACCTTCACCGGCTTGCCAAGGCGGAAGTGCGTGAACTGGCGACATGGTGTATGGAAAAGAATGTCGCAGTTGAATTTGAAGGGGAAGAGTTAGAAGTAGTGACAGACGTCAAATGGAACCGGTTCATCATTCGGCAAATCTTGACGAATGCGGTGAAATACAGTCCGGAAGGCGGAACGATATCCATCTCAACAGAGGTGAATTCACTAGGCCATCCCTTCCTGAAAATCAAAGACGAAGGTCCCGGCATTGAATCGCATGATTTGCCGCGTGTTTTTGAGAAAGGTTTTACCGGCGGCACTGGAAGACTCCATAATGCAGCGACCGGAATGGGGCTGTATCTAGCGCAAACAGTCGCGGGGAAAATCGGCCTTACGCTAACGGCACAGTCCGTAAAAGGGCAAGGAACCATTATTTGTATGATTTTTTCAATTGAAAACGACTTTGATAAAACAATAACCGGTTCGCAGGAGAGTTGATCTTTAGACTATATGGTTACTAATATTTCGTAGGTTGCAAACGTGAAGAGTAAGTGTCACGTTTGTTTTTTTGTCATTGTTTGGTGTCTTGTCACCAGACAAGACTAATGAGATAATGATTTATGGAATATACATCGTTTTTCAACTTTTTATGGGAATGGAAATAAATAACTAATTTTTAAGAGACTGGAGTGATGGAGATGGCTGCACAAAGAAAGTTGAAACTAGGTACAATGATTCATGGCGTTGGAGAAAAAATTTCAGATTGGAGACATCCTGAGATGCCATCTGATGCGAGCGTCAGTTTTGAATTTTATAAAAAACAGGCACAGATATCCGAACAGGGTAAATTCGATTTTGTATTCATCGCAGATGCCTTATTTATTAATGAGAAATCGAATCCACATTATTTAAATCGATTTGAACCACTTACAATTCTTTCTGCGCTTGCTGCAGTCACGTCGAAAATTGGTCTGGTTGGCACATTGTCAACTTCCTACAGCGAACCCTTTTCAGCTGCGCGTCAGTTTGCCTCACTCGATATGATCAGCGGGGGGCGTGCAGGATGGAATGCCGTGACAACCGGACTCGAAAAAACGGCTTTGAATTTCAGTAAAAAGATTGAAGACCATCCAGAACATGCAACGCGGTATAGGATTGCGTCCGAATTTGTGGAAGTGATGAAAGGACTATGGAATTCATGGGAAGATGATGCGTTTATTCGGAATAAGGAGACGGGTGAGTTTTTTGACCCGGAGAAATTGCATCGCCTCAATCACCAAGGTGAATTCTTCTCCGTGCAAGGACCGTTGAATATCAGCCGATCAAAACAAGGTCAACCGGTTATTTTTCAAGCAGGTTCTTCTGCGGATGGGATAGAATTTTCTGCGAAAGAGGCGGATGCTGTTTTCGCGATTATGACATCATTGGAAGAAGCTCAGGCTTATTACTGTGATGTGAAAAATAAGGCAACAAAGTACGGTCGAAATCCCGACGATATTGCTGTTCTTCAAGGAATCAGTCCGATTATCGGTGATACGGATGAGGAGGCAGAAAAGAAATATGAAGAACTCGCTAATTTAGTAACAATTGACCAAGCACTCGCTTTTTTAGGGAGACTTTTTGAACATCATGATTTTTCATGCTATCCGCTCGATCAGCCGTTTCCTGATATTGGCGATTTAGGGGGGAATAGTTTTCAAGGTGATACAAATCGGATTAAAAGAGAGGCGAAGATACAAAATTTGACGCTTCGCCAAGTCGCATTACGGGAAGCAACACCGCGTACCCCATTCATCGGAACCGCGGAGAAAGTGGCGAACCTCATTCAAGAATGGCACGACAAGCGTGGGGTGGATGGTTTCATGATTATTGCCAATTTGCCTAGTGGACTGACCAATTTTGTAGAGAAAGTCGTACCGATTCTACAAGCAAGAGGCATTTTCCGTTCGGACTATGAAGCCGATACTTTACGGGGGAACTTAGGAATCCCGTTACCGGAGAATCGCTTCGCTCGATCCCTTCAGTATACTTGAAGACGGCTTTGGCCAAATGCATAGGTGACAACAATGTCACATTGGTTTCCCTGTTTGTCATGCAAATCGAACGACTGACAAATACAGGTAGGGTACGATAATGGCATGAACAAACAGGGAGGCCATTAGGATGGAACAGTATAACACCGTTTTACATGCACAAAATGTCCGGAAATCATTCGGTTCGCGGGGCAATATCCAACAAGTCCTGAAAGGAATCAATCTTCGCGTCGGTGAAGGGGAATTTGTAGGGATCATGGGTTCTTCAGGAGCAGGAAAGACGACGTTACTGAACGTCCTCGCCACCATCGACCGCGCGACGGAAGGGACCATTCTCATCAGCGGTTCCGATATTTCCAACATGAAAGACGCGGAGTTGTCCGCATTCCGCCGAGATAAGCTCGGTTTCATATTTCAAGATTATAATTTGCTTGATACATTGACTGTGAAAGAAAATATTTTATTGCCCATATCGCTTGGGAAAGTGAAAAAAAGGGTGGCGGAGGCGGAATTCAACTCGATTGCCGACATTCTCGGCATCAAAGACCTCGCAAACAAATACCCTCACGAAATTTCCGGTGGACAGAAGCAACGGACATCGGCGGCCCGTGCACTGATCAACAAGCCCTCCATGGTGTTTGCGGATGAACCGACAGGGGCACTCGATTCGAAATCAGCGTCGTCGTTGCTCGGCACAATGGAAGATGTCAATAAAAAAAGAGGCGTCACCATCATGATGGTGACACATGATCCCGTAGCATCGAGCTACTGTAGCCGCGTCGTCTTCCTGAAAGACGGGACAATCTACTCGGAATTGTACCGCGGTGATAAAACAAGACAGGCTTTCTTCCAGGATATCCTGAAAGTCCAAGGCGTACTTGGGGGCGACAGCGTTGACTCTCTTTGATCTTGTCATCCGGAGTATGCGGAAAAATATCAAACATTATTATCTGTACTTTTTTGCGCTTATTTTAAGTGTGGTTTTGTACTTTGTCTTCGCGACGTTGCAATATGATTCGGCAGTTGTTGAACAATCCGCAACCTCTATGAATATGGCTGCGGCATTCAGCGTAGCGGGCATCTTGCTCCTGTTCATAGCCGGTATTTTCGTTGTGTACGCCAATGCCATTTTTCTGAAAAGAAGAAGCAAAGAAATCGGGCTGTACCAATTGATCGGATTGACGAAAGGTGCGGTTTCTCGACTTTTGATTATTGAAAACGCGCTTCTGGGGGCGGGCGCGCTCGTCATCGGAATTGGGGCAGGGGTGCTCGTTTCCCGTGTGTTCTTGTTGCTGCTCATGAAATTGGTTGGATATGGTGGCTTCATCGCGTTGTCCTTTTCGATGGAGGCGGTTATTCAGACGGCCGTTGTTTTTATCGCAATTATAGCCTTGACATCTATCCAAATGCTGTACACCGTTTACCGCAGCACTTTGCTTGGGTTATTTAATTCTGAGAAGACAGGTGAGCATCCGAAAAAGCCTAAAACGTTCATATCCGCGGCGTTGGCCATCTTTGGACTGGGACTGATTGTGTTCGGATATTGGTTATCAGCGCATATGATGAACGATTGGATTTACTTCAATATGATAGCCGTATTGGCTTCGACGATACTTGGCACATATCTCTTGTTCCGCGTTACAATTAGTTGGCTATTCTACCAAATCCGAAAACGGAAACAAGGGCATCTTGGGTTAAACAATAGTTTATCCCTTGCAACGCTTATGCACCGGATGAAAGGGAATGCCAACTCGCTGACAATCATTACGGTATTATCTGCAATGACGCTGGCGATGCTTGCGGGTTCGTATTCACTTTATTATTCGACTGAGAAGGAAACGCGTTATTTGATGCCATTCGATTTTATGTTTGAGGATGAATCATCTCCATGGTTTTTAGATGATGATTTATCGGCAGGGGATTTTAAAGCAGGTTTAAAAGAAAGTGGAATTGAGTATACAACTGAAACAATCGAATTACTTGGAGTGGAAGGAACTTATGAAAGTGGCACTTTCCCTGAATTTTTTGACATGGGGGAAGAAATCCATAGCGCCTATCTTGTCAATGCTAAGCAATTACAAAAAGCGGGTCTTCAAGTTGAAAAGCCAAAAGATGGAACACTTATTTTTCATAACGCTTCCATGGGGCCTTTGGCAAAAGAACTAAAATTTCCGTTTGAGATGTATATCTCTAGCGGCGAAGAGGAAATTGAGTTTACTGCAGTGAAATACGGTGAAGGGGATGTTGTGAACGCAAGTTGGGGGCCTCGGCTAGTTGTAAATGACATCGATTTCGAAAAGTATAAAAGAACGATGACCTTAGAAAATGAAGTGCAGAATGTCCAAGTTCTTAACATCGTAGACAAAGATCAACTTGCCAAGGCATCTGCTATTCGTACCCAAAATTGGGATGAAGGTAATTGGGTCTATGGTGGGGATTATTACACGATGTATAACAGAGCAATGCAATCGAACGGGCTGCTCATTTTCATCACCGGTTTCCTTGGACTTGTGTTCCTTATTTCGACCGGTAGCATACTGTATTTCAAACAGATGACGGAAGCGGAACAGGAAGGAAAGAGTTACGCGACACTACGCCAACTCGGATTTACAGTGAAAGACATCATGCGTGGCATTATTCGTAAACAGGCATTTGTCTTCGGATTGCCTTTGCTAATCGGCTTGTTGCATTCAGTGTTCGCCATCAAGGCTGCTTCTTTCCTATTCATGTCTGATATTACAGTTCCCGCCTCAATGGCGATGGGTATCTATGCTGTGATTTACCTCGTCTTCGCCTTTTTGACGGTCGGTTACTATCGAAAGACAATTAAAGCAGCTTTATAAATGACAATAACGCCAGTCACCAGAACAACGAGAATTGTTCTGGTGACTGGCGTTTTATAATTCCATACCCGTCCACTTCCAGAAAGTGAAGTAGCATAGGACCATCGCCGCGATATAAAGAGGCAACAAGACGGTACTGATTTTAACCAGATGCTTGGCATCAAAGGAAACGTCGCCTTCCTCAAAGAAGAGCAGGAGGGCCTTTGAACTGACGGGAAATGTGACACAATAATTCATGCCGATCAAACTTAGAAATACGACCGTAGCAGCATTGACTCCGATTGATTCACTGAATAGTATCAAACCCGGGATGAATACGACCGCACGTGTCGTATGAGAAGTGATGTATAAATGACTCGTAGTCGTTACAATGGCGATGATCAATACGATTATCCATTCATTCGCATTCTCGACCAGCCCGAGGGCACTGAGCAATTCTCTTTCGATCCATGCGACAGTACCTGTATCGACAAGTACTTTTCCGAGTGCAGTCGCTGCAGCAACGAACACGATCAGATTCCAGGACACGGATTTCATCCCGTTCTTCCAGCTGATGACACCGAATGACGGAAGCATGACAAATACAGCACCAATCATCGTGATGAACGCAATATCATAGCCGTGGATGCTTTCTGTCATCCAACCGAAAATCAGGAGTGTAATTAGAATGACTGTTTTTCTCTCTTTTACATTGAAGGGTGTTTTTGCGTCAGCTATTCCTTCCGTACTTGTTTTTTCCACATGCATCGGAGCATCCTTTGGCCATAGCATCCATTTGACGATGACTGCCGTGAACAGGGTTGCGATGATTGCAAACGGAACTCCCCATATGAACCATTGAACGTAGGAAATGGATTGACCCGCAGTACTCTCAAGCAAGCCAATTCCGATCAGATGCGATCCTGCACCGATTAACGTTGCAGATGTGCTCATTAAGATGACGACGGGTGCAAGTACCGTTAGCGCACTTTGTTCTTTTCCGGAAAACGTTTCGCCGAGTTGTTTAATGATCGGCATGGCTAAGGCAGCCCGACCAGAAGTTGAAGGGATGAAAAAGGCGGATGCAAATAAAAGGGATGTCACTCCGGCAAGTACGGAGTTTTTATTTTTCGATCTACTTAAGATAGACCGGGTGAGCCTTTCCGCCAATCCCGACTGTTTAACCGCTTCACCAATGATGAACGAACCTACCATCAGCCACACGACTTCCTCAGCGAGTGAATGGTATAGCAATTCCTGACTGCCCGCCTTCATCAGTACGATGAATATCAGTAGGGCAATGGCGACAAAGCCTGCGGGAATTTTAGTGGAGATCCATAAGGTCATTGCAGATAAGAAGGCGAACAAGGAAACCTTTGCGCTATAATCCAGGTTTTCAATCAGGACGATCGCCAGTAAGAAGAAGACATGGGCGCCTATGATTGCCCATGTTTTCTTTGGCAATCGGTTGACGAGCCAAGTTAATGGCCGATGAGTATGCGCATATTTTTCCGCTCTTGTCATCATTTTTGTAATACTCCTTTTAAAGAACTCATCCTTTCGGCAATGGCGAGGCCGATGGAGACTTGCCTCATCGCGGATTCCGTACTGTCTTCAATCCATTTGGGGGCGTTGATAATGGCTTTTTCCAGTGTTGTCGGTTTTGGAATGATACTTAGATAGGCATCGATGCCTGCACCATAATTCAATTCTGCTCCTTTTCCGATTGTGCCGGTAATCGCAATGACCGGGATGTGGTTTTTTTTCGCAATACGTGCAACTTCGGACGGGATTTTTCCGTTCGGCGTCTGAAAATCCAGACTGCCTTCAGCTGTGAAGACGATATCTGCGGTCCTGATTTTTTCCTCGATATTTATATAATCCTTGATAATTTCAAATCGTGGATACAATGTGGCTCCCGCAAAAGCGACGAGACCTGCTCCCAATCCACCAGATGCACCGCTACCTGGCAAATGCCCGACATCCAGCGCAATTGTTTTCATGATCAACGAAGCATAATGATCCAGTGCATCCGATAATTGTTCAACCTGTTGCGGAGTCGCCCCTTTTTGGGGACCGAATACTCGTGCGACCCCTTGATCACCACATAATAGATTTTTCCAGTTGCATGCCACGTCAATGGTGACGGTAGAGAGCCGTTCATCCAGAAATGTTGTGTCAATAGAATCGACTTTCATTAAATCTAGTACACTGCGGATTTGTATTGGATTTGAGTGTGGATCTAAAAATTTTGCGCCGAGTGCTTGTGCCATTCCGACTCCACCGTCGGATGTGCCCGAATCGCCGCAACCGATTAAGATTTGGTCGACGTCTAAATCTAGTGCGGAAAGAATCAGTTCTCCGACACCATAAGTCGTTGTCTGTAAAGGATTCCTTTGATGGCGCGGAACTAACTTCAAACCCGCAACCGAGGCCATTTCGATAACAGCTGTCTTTTTTCCATCCTCAATGAAAATGCCAAAATGGCTCAAAATCTTTTCGCCAACTGGCCCCGTCACTTCCCGGTATATGATTTTTCCTGCTTTCAAACGAATGATTGTTTTTGCAAAGCCTTCACCGCCATCAATCATCGGTACAATTTCCACGTCAGCCGCCCGATCAAATCGCTTTGCTCCACGCTCCATCGCCAAGGCCACTTCCTCTGCATCCAGGCATTCCTTAAATCCTGACGGCACCATTACAATCTTCATATTCAGTTCCTCCTCCGAAATCTAACACTGGTTATTAATCTACCAATTGAATACGAGAGAACGCTGAGAGGAACATTAGAAAGTGATGAGAACTTAGAAATCGGAGTAAGAGAACGAGTTGTCGGTAAAGTAGAGTTGAATTCCCTTACCTATTATGTAAAATAAAAAGCCCTCGTCACAAATTAATGAGACGAAAGCTGAGTTTTCGCGGAACCAATGAGCTAAAAGTGTTAGCACAGGAAAGAAAGGGCAAGATAGTATAGGTCACTCATTATGAAGCGGAGGTGGAATAATCCAACCTTTTTCTTTATTCAATCGCAATAGTTTTGCGCCGAACATTGCTCTTTCGGCAATATACTTCCCGAACATCATGGCAATATCCTCTCTTAGGCATTGACCCATTACTTGGCTACACGATACAAGTCCTTGCCCGACATTAATGGAGACCGCGGCGCTGATTTCCATATCCGAAAATCTTGCACCAACCGGAATATCATCAGCGTTCGCCTTAGGACGTCCAGGTAATGAAGGGGGCGGTGCAATTCCATTATCTTTTAGCATTTGTTCGAGAGGCTTATTTTCATTTTTCATCATTTTGACAGCTTCTTCAAGAAGGTCGATTAGTTCTTCGTCTCCCGCATGATTAATGAACGCTTCATACCCACTGATCAATCCGTTGTTTGCCCCGATGTATGCCCATACTCCTATTACTTCTCCGTAATGCATTGGTTCATTTTTGGGGTTTCCACTCATAATACCCATTTAAAAGCACTCCTCATCTCATTTTTATTTCGATTCAAGTTTCAGTTCCTATTATGTGTAATTGCGGTTTATCTATACGATATCTTTAGGAATTGGGGATAACTTTTTGGCCCCACAGTTGAAAAAAGTCTTGCGACTGAAAATAATTTAGTCAGCCTATTTCCCGGGTATCAAAATAATGTTTAAGCAAAGGATAATGGAGATTTATTTTGACAAGGAGGTGAAATACGTGTACGAGGACCTTTCTTACGGTGAAGATTATAAATTCATTCCCGCGACGTCGATTGAAAGCGGAACTGGAACGGAAGTACTGCCGGATTTATACAGTCATACTGTACAAATCGTGAATATTTGTCTGGTAGGACATCCGGATTCAAATGAATTTGTATTAGTCGACACAGGTATGCCATATGCAGCTAACGAAATCATTTCAGTTACCGAAAGACGATTTGGTGCTACTAGTCGACCAAAGGCGATTATTTTAACCCATGGCCATTTTGACCATGTCGGTTCGATTATCGAGTTAATAAAGCACTGGGATGTGCCTGTGTATGCTCACCAATTAGAAATGCCTTTCCTGACGGGGAAAATGAGTTACCCCAAACCAGACCCGACTGTAGAAGGCGGGGCAATTGCTAAAATGTCACCTATGTTCCCAATCGACCCAATTAACTTAGGCGACCATGTGCAGTCGCTGCCTGAAGATGGCACTGTCCCACACTTGCCGGGATTCCGATGGATTCATACACCTGGCCATTCGCCGGGGCATGTCTCGCTATTTAGAGAAGAGGATAGGGCTTTAATTGTAGGTGACGCTTTTGTTACGGTAAAACAGGAATACCTATATAAGGTGTTAACGCAGGAACAGGAAATAAGTGGACCTCCTAGGTATCTAACGACCGATTGGACAGCAGCTCGGGAATCCGTGGAGAAATTGGTTGCTCTGAAGCCCACAGTCGCCGTTACAGGGCACGGGTTGCCGATGGTCGGTGACCTGTTGACGGACAGCCTACAGAAGCTTGTATCAGAATTTGATCGTATCGCCATACCCGATTACGGAAAATATATTGATGGAAGTGCTGAATGATCGGCTGTGCAATGTGTTGACATCAGGTTTTTGATGGTGAAGCAAGTTGGTAGTGACGAGATGAGGGTATAGTTGTCGGCGCGGGAAATTATAAAACGTGTAGGTGGATTTATAAAATCCGCTTAATAACGACAAAGGGAGTGCTTTCGTATGAGGGAAGACAGAAATCCAGCTCGTCACAATCAATTTGAACAACAGCAACGTCGCGATCAAGAACTCGATCGACTCGAATTCGGAAGTGACTTTTTTGGCGACCTTCCTGATCAGGCTGAACGAATTGTAACTCGGGAAAGAAACCTCGATAGAAGCAACAATCGAACAAAGTAATAATACTGAACCTGTATCGCAAAACACTACTGTTTTGCGATACAGGTTCTATTGTTGTTAGCATTCCCAGAAAACTTGTCGTATCCACCTAAATGATAAAAGAATTGGCGTTATCCCACACCCGTTGATTCATGTTTTAAGGAAGATTAAAAAGGAATTTAGGATGGGGGATGATTGACGAAGAAGTTTCTAAGCTTCTTAATCAAACAGATAAATAACATTACAACTGTGAGGTTAGAAAAAATGAAAGTATTAAATTAATCTACACCACGTAAATGCCATAGCCTGTCATAAAGGTCTGGCGTTTTCTGATTGTAAAACGTGTGCTAAGCAAAATTTTTGGATTCTAATTGATTGTTAATAACTTTCATAACAAATTATAAAATGCTGATGATAGCGGTCAAAGTACCAATGTAAAATGATATCCAATCTGTGGATAAGTTGGTGTGGAGCAGTTAGCTGAGCTTTTTGCCTATTTACGAATGGAGCACTACATGTTAGGGTATGTAGAGTGAATGACATACAACATATAGTGTTTAACGATGAAATGGTACCAATATTGGTTTAAAAGGGAATCCGGAGAATCCGGAGCTGTCCCCGCAACTGTAAGCGCAGACGACTGCCGAAAATGCCACTGTGGATATACTCCACGGGAAGGTTGGGTGGAAGGGAGAAGCGTGAGCCAGGAGACCTGCCACTCATCGTCAAGCGACACTTTCTTCGGGGGTTGAGAGGTGGAAGCGAACGGGGCTATTACCTTCTCTTTACTACTTTGAAGAGTACTTGCGGTCCTATTCTGTTTCCTACAATGAACCCATGAGCGATGGCTCTACCGAAAGGTGGAGCCATCGTTTTTTTGATGAAAAATGGAAGGAGACGAAACGGTATGACTACTAAGAGTATAAAAACCAGCATTGATCGTTTATTGGAAGAATTACAGAGTGAATTTGGTGCGGAAAAAATAGAGCCGCTGATTGTCGCTAGTGAAAGATGGAGACAGCGCCATCCAGGAGGGGACGCATCGGAATGGGCGAAGGCGATGACGTTGGAATCGCTGAATAATCTGGATGAGGCGGCAACTTATTGGACGTTTGTTGCGGCACGGATTCATCTTCAGGATGTCTACAATCGACAAGAGCTGCTACGCAGTGCAAAGGCCTACACGGATTTTGCGGACAACGTTGTCCGTCTCGTCCATCAAGGATTGTACACAACTGTGTTGACAGAAAAATATGCTCGCGAAGATCTTGAGGTACTTGGAAATCTCATTGATCCGGAGCGGGACAAGTTATTTACATATATCGGATTGAAAACACTGATGGATCGCTATGTTGCCGTTGATTTTAACAAACGGTCCGTTGAACTGCCTCAGGAACGTTGGCTAATTATCGCTATGACGTTGATGCAGGATGAGACGGAAAACCGTCTGGAAAAAGTGGCGGAATCATACTGGGCGATGAGCAACTTGTATATGACGGTTGCGACGCCGACGTTGTCGAATGCTGGAAAGCCCCATGGTCAATTGTCGAGCTGCTTTATTGACACGGTTGACGATTCTCTACAAGGAATCTACGACAGTAATACGGATATCGCTAATTTGTCAAAATACGGCGGGGGTATCGGCGTTTATATGGGGAAGGTTCGGAGCCGCGGTTCTTCCATCAGAGGATTTAAAGGCGCATCAAGCGGTGTTCTTCCGTGGGTCAAGCAGTTGAATAACACTGCGGTAAGCGTCGATCAGCTTGGCCAAAGACAGGGAGCCATTGCTGTCTATCTAGATGTCTGGCATAAGGATATATTCACATTCCTTGATTTGAAACTAAATAATGGGGACGAGCGTCTGCGTGCACATGATATTTTTACAGGTGTCTGTCTTCCGGATGTCTATATGGAACAAGTCGAAACACGCGGGGATTGGCACCTATTCGATCCGCATGAAGTCCGCACGGTCATGGGCTATTCCCTTGAGGATTTTTACGATGAAACTACAGGTGCAGGTTCATTCCGTGAGAAATATGAAGAGTGTGTCAACCATCCGGAGTTAAGCAGGGAAACAGTCCCTGCAATTGACATCATGAAACGTATCATGAGAAGCCAACTTGAAACAGGCGTCCCCTTCATGTTCTATCGAGATGAAGTGAATCGTGCGAATGCGAACAAGCACGAAGGGATGATATATTCGTCAAATCTCTGCTCGGAAATAACTCAAAATCAAAGCGCGACTCAATTTGAATCGGTCACACTGGAAGACGATATTGTTGTCACGCGTTCCAAACCGGGCGATTTCGTCGTCTGCAACTTATCGTCCATCAACCTTGGCCGTGCAGTGCCGGCAAGTGTATTGGATAGGCTTATCAAAATTCAAGTGCGCATGCTCGATAACGTCATCGATTTGAATAAAATACCGGTTGTTCAAGCGCAACGAACGAATTCACGTTACCGTGGAATCGGTTTAGGAACATTTGGTTGGCATCATTTATTGGCCCTGCGAAACATTCAATGGGAATCAGATGAAGCGGTGGATTATGCCGATAAACTCTATGAAAAAATTGCGTTTTTGACAATTAAAGCTTCTGCGGAACTGGCGAAAGAAAAAGGGGCCTATCCGTTATTCGAAGGATCTGATTGGCAGACTGGCGCTTATTTCGAACACAAGGGCTATGATTCGAAAGAATGGCGTGAACTCCGTATCGACGTGGCGACAACCGGCGTGCGGAACGGCTATTTGATGGCGGTTGCGCCCAATTCTTCCACGTCGGTAATAGCTGGCTCGACTGCCTCAATCGATCCAATCTTCAAGCCTTATTATCATGAGGAAAAGAAAGATTACAAATTGCCAGTTATCGCGCCTGATCTTGATCACAACACGTATGACGTCTATCGCCGTTCTGCCTATATCGTCGACCAACGCTGGTCGATCAAACAAAACGCGGCAAGACAGCGCCACGTTGACCAAGCCATATCTTTCAATATCTATGTGCCGAACACAATCCGCGCTTCGGTTCTGCTCGGCTTGCATATCCAAGCATGGAAATCTGGTATGAAGACGACCTACTACACGCGTTCAACAGCGACAGACATCGAAGAGTGCGAATGGTGTCATTCCTAATCGCGTATGCATCGTGGAGCGGGAATACACAGGAAGTTGCAGAAATCATTGAAGAGACAATGACGGAATCGGGAATTTTCGTGACCACTTATCGAATCGGCGGGGGCATCATTCCCAATCCCCGCAATTACGATGCGATGCTTATCGGGTCCTTTACGTGGAATCAAGGCGCCACGCCTGACGAAGTGAAGGATTTTGTCGCGGATGTTGGCTACAAGCCGGAGCATGTCTACGTCTTCGGGACGGGGGACACGCAATTCGGCGGGGATGCATTATTCTGCAATGCCGCAGTGAAATTGGCACGGTTTTATGAATCAGCATATGAACCACTTAAAATCGAACAAAGCCCACGTGGCGTTCAGCAAGAAAAAGTGATCAAATGGGCGAAAGGGGTCATCACACATTGGCAACACTTACACGCGTAAAAGTAATCGAACCGGCGAATCCGAACAAATCGACAGCTATTTTCGGTGGGAAGGCGAGCGGCATTCTGAATTGGAATGACCTCGCGCATCCGCATTTCTATACATTACGGCAAAAGATTCGTTCACTCTTTTGGACGGCAAATGAAGTCGACATGACGCAAGACGTCAAACAGTTTCCGACAATGACGAAGCCGGAGCAGGATGCATTTCTTAAAATCATCGGCTTGCTTGCGACATTGGATGGACCACAGACGGATATCGCAGCAAGAATCGCCGATTATACGACGGATCCCTCCGTCAAATCATTAATGGCGACCATCGCTGACCAGGAAAGTGAGCATAATCATAGCTATTCGTATGTATTAGCATCCGTCACAACATTCGATAAGCAGTTGGCGTCATTCGAAATGGGACGTACGGATGACGTATTAATGCGCCGTAATGAACGAATCGTGGAAGTCTATAATGAATTCGCAGAACGTCCGACCATTGAGTCCGCACTGAAAGCAATGGTCTACACGACACTACTTGAAGGGCTGTTTTTCTATAGCGGCTTCGCTTTTTTCTACAACTTGGCGCGCAATCAGAAAATGGTCGGTACATCGACGATGATTTCTTACATTAACCGTGACGAGCTCCAGCATGGAAAAGCAATCAGCGATATTTTTCGTGCGGCACTAGCAGAAAATCCTGCTTACAATACGGAAGCCTTTACGGAATGGATTTATGATCAATTCAAGCACTCCGTCGAACAGGAAACGATCTGGAGCCGCTATGTCCTTGCTGATATCGAAGGCATCGATCTTGAAGAAATGTCCGGCTACATCAAATACCGCGCGAATAAAATGCTGCGCATGCTCGGTTTAAGTGAAATCTATCCCGAATTCACCGACAATCCCATGAAATGGATTCGCGCATACGTAGACAGCTTCGATGATACAAAAACCGACTTCTTTGAGCAAACTTCGCGTCAATACGTTAAAACGAGTGACTTGAACGGGTTCGATGATTTATGAAACGGATACAAGTTGCTGACACCAGCTATTCAAATATGAATGAGGAAAAAATTTCACTAGACCAACCACACTTAACTCGTGTCCATTTTTATCTTTATCCTTGTTATTTTATCCTTCATGAGTAATCGAGTTGTTATAAACTATCATCATTAATTAGTCGAGCGTACATGGGCAATTACGTGTACGCTTTTTCGTATTAACCAAAGTAAGTAATCTCCAATTTGGAAATGCCATGCAATTTTTATACAGGTAGCATTAAGACATGTTCACATCTGGAGTATTCCATTGAAATCTAGAGGTAGAAGCTATATCCTTTATAGGAAGAATAGTATGAATGGAAGAAATGTAACAACTCTTTCATATATTGTGGGTAGTAATAATGAATGTAAAGAATCCTTAATTTCTAGTGAAATAGTCTAATTATACATACTAGAATAATAGAGAAAACTGAATAGTTGTACCTTGCGCTGTTCTTGAAAGGGGATGGTATGTTGGAAAATCGTTATTCTAGACAGGTGCTATTTAAAGCTGTCGGGGAGATAGGGCAGGAGAAATTGAGTGCGTCGCATGTAGTCATCATTGGATGTGGCGCATTGGGGTCGCCCATTGCAGAGACACTCGTCCGTGCAGGGGTCGGGAAATTGACGATTGCCGACCGGGACTATGTGGAGCCGTCGAACTTACAAAGGCAACAATTGTTTACAGAACAAGACGCACGGGAAGGCATACCGAAAGTGGTTGCTGCTGAAAAACGACTGAAGGTGATTAGGGAAGATGTGGAAATCCGAACGGTTCTCGATCACGTTGATGGTCCATTGATGGAGGAAATATCGAGAAATGCCGATCTCATATTAGATGCAACAGATAACTTTGAAACACGGTTGCTGATGAATGATATCGCTTGGAAGACAGGGATTCCTTGGATATACGGAGCGTGTGTCGGCAGTTCGGGAACAGTGTTTCCTTTCATACCAGGGGAGTCGGCATGTTTCAGATGTTTGCTGCCGGTATTGCCTGCCGTCAATGAAACATGTGATACAGCGGGGATCATCGCACCTGCCGTCCAAATTACAGCGGCCCATCAGAGTGCGGAAGCATTGAAATGGCTGACAGGGAATAAAGCTTCGATGCGGAAAAAGGTTTTTCATTTCGATGTTTGGAACAATACGCATGTCGAAGCAGGGATTTCCCGCATGCGCAACGAAGTATGTGAAACATGTGGAGAAAACCCGAGCTATCCCTCATTGACGAGGTCGGAAGGAACGGGTTATGCGGTTTTATGCGGGCGGGATACGGTGCAGATTATCCCGGATACAGCGCGTCCGCTGACGATTGCGGATGGAGAAAACGTGGCAAAACGGCTCGGTGCAACGTATAAAACGACACCGTTCTTCGTAGAATTCAACGCGGAAGGCTATCGTTGTATACTATTCGGCAACGGTCGTCTGTTAATCCATGGTTTGAGGGACATGAAGGAAGGCCGTAAATTATATCATCAATTTTTCGGGTGATTTGGAGGGGTCTGTTTGTCTCATATCGATGAGTCGGAGAAGAAGAAGCTTATATTTTGCGTGTTGACGGTCAGCGACACACGTAATGTTGCGAATGATCGCAGCGGATGGACGATTCGGACGAAACTGGAAGCAGCAGGTCATCAGGTGTTTGAATATTGGCTGTGTCAGGATGATAAGATAGAAATTGAGTCGATTCTTGAGGAATGGTTGAGAAATCCGAATATCCAGGCCATCATTTCAACAGGTGGCACGGGTATCGGTTTCCGCGATGTTACGATTGAAACCGTTGCCCCTTATTTTACAAAAACACTCGATGGATTCGGTGAATTATTCCGATACCTTAGCTATACGGAAGATGTCGGGTCGAAAGCGTTGCTGAGCAGAGCGGCGGCAGGCGTGATTCGCGAGAAAGCATTATTTGCACTTCCAGGGTCCGTGAAAGCGGTGGAATTGGCAATGGACAAGCTAATCCTTCCTGAAATTCATCATATTGTTCGTGAGCTTACAAAGCATTTGGAGGATTAAGAAGGATGCGCGAGGCATCCTTATGCATGTCGATGATAGTCTCCGTTTTTGCCTCCGGTTTTACTGAACAACATCGTCGGGCCGATGACCATCTCTTTGCCAGCAGCTTTGCACATGTCGTAGATGGTGAGGGCGGCGGTAGAAGCTGCGGTGAGCGCCTCCATTTCAACGCCTGTGACGCCTTTTGTTTTCACTTCGGCTTTGATGAGGACTTCATATTTAGCCGTTGCTTCTTCGATATTCCAATCAAAACGGATGTCGACACCAGTCAAAGGAATCGGATGACACATCGGGATGATGGATGCCGTGTTTTTTGCAGCCATGATGGCAGCCACTTGGGCGACAGCGAAGACATCGCCCTTTTTGTTTGTGCCTTCTGTAATTTGTGAATGGACCGTTTCGTTTACAAGTATGGATGACGTTGCGATGGCAGTCCGGACGGTTTCAGCTTTATCGGACACATCGACCATTTTCGCGCGGCCTTGTTCATTGAAATGTGTGAGCTCAGACATTGAAGTCATTCCTTTCCTAAATAGTCATTTCAGTATAACAGATGGAGGTGAGTCAACATGGTGGAAACGAGAAGACCAATTCAAGTTGCGGAAGCCGTTCGTCTTGTTATGGAGCATATCCAGACACTGGGAACGGAGACAATCGCATTTGAACATACATATGGAAGAATACTGGCAGAGCCCATTATCGCCAAGCATGATGTGCCGTCTTTTAACCGGTCACCTTATGATGGGTTTGCGGTGCGTTCTGCGGATACGGTTGGCGCTTCGGGAGACGACCGCATTTCGTTTACGGTGATTGGTGAGATTGGTGCCGGACATGTTGCGGAACGTGGAATCGGTCCGGGTGAAGCGTACCGGATCATGACGGGTGCACCGGTTCCGGACAATGCCGATGCGATTGTCATGTTGGAACAGACGGTTGAAGGGATGGATAGCTTTACCTTACGGAAACCGTTCAGCCCTGGGGAAAACATCTCTTATCAAGGCGAGGATGCGAAAAAAGGGGAGCAGCTGATTGAAGCGGGAACACTTATTCATCCGGGGACAATCGCACTTCTTGCGACATTCGGTTATACCGAAGTCGAAGTTGCTAAGCGTCCTGTTGCGGGAATCTTGTCGACAGGTACGGAGTTGCTTAATGTATCCGATGAACTTGTACCGGGGAAAATCCGCAACTCGAACGGACCGATGATTGCTTCTCAGCTTGCGCGCATGGGAATCAGCTACAAGTCGTATGGAATGCAGGCAGATGAGCTCGATGCATGCACGGAAACAGTGGAAATGGCACTTAGGGAAACCGACTTGCTCATTACGACAGGTGGCGTTTCAGTTGGCGACTATGACTATTTACCGGCGATTTATGAGCGTTTGGGGGCCAAGGTGCTATTCAACAAGGTAGCGATGCGTCCGGGGAGTGTGACGACAGTTGCGGTACTTGGAGAAAAGCTGTTGTTCGGTCTGTCGGGTAATCCCTCCGCCTGTTTCACGGGATTTGAACTGTTCACGCGCCCGGCTATTGTTGGTATGATGGGGGGAACGGCGCCATATATGCCGTACATGAAAGCGAAGCTCGGCGAAGATTTTGCCAAGCCGAACCCGTTCACACGTTTCATCCGCGCCATTTGGGACATGACGTCCGAAGGGGTTGTGGCAGTGCCCGCCGGTTTTAATAAATCGAATGCGGTATCCTCAATCGCACGCGGGAATTGCCTCATCGTATTACCGAGTGGGACACGGGGTTATACGAAAGGGATGGAAGTGGACGTATTGTTACTAGGGAGCGAGCAAGGCGCCCGCGAATGGATGTTATGAAGACACTCCATGTCGTCGGGTTCAAAAATAGCGGCAAGACGACACTCCTTGCGAGATGGGTTCGTTTACTGAAAAAAGAAGGACTTTCGGTTGCGGTTTTGAAACACCATGGGCATGGTGGACAGCCCGCGATGCCGGATGCTTCGACGGATACGATGCAGTTTTTCGACAGCGGGGCGGACGTTTCCATCGTTGCGGGCGGAGGTGCGGTACAGCTACTGTTGAATGAGGAAATTGAATTTACGCGGCTGAAGGAACTGGCGGCTTACGGGAATCCGGATATTTTACTCATAGAGGGGTATAAGAAACAACAAGGGGAGAAGGTTGTTCTCTTGAGGGGAAGGGATGACTGGGATGCGTTGCAGTTAATGGACGGCATTCAATTGGTTGTCGGTTGTCCTGAAATAACAGCCGGTGTAACACATATCGGGTCTAAGGAGGATGGCGTTCAACTGGATCGCTGGCTACTGGATTGGGTAAGAAAGGTGGATGGCAATGAAACCATTTGAAATTGTTGAAACACCGATAGAGGCGCAGCGTTATTCGGATTACGTTCTTCACGCCGGAGCCGGAGCCGTCACGGTGTTCACGGGGCATGTGCGAGAGTGGACACACGGCGTGCGGACGTTATATTTGGCATACGAAGCGTACGTTCCGATGGCGGAGAAAAAGTTGGCGGAAATCGGCGCCGAGATGGAAGCGAAATGGCCCGGTGTGAAAGTGGCGATTGTCCACCGGATTGGGGAGCTGCATATATCAGATATCGCAGTCCTCATTGCTGTATCGTCACCGCATCGGAAAGCGGCTTATGAGGCGAATGAATATGCCATTGAGCGCATCAAAGAAGTCGTGCCGATTTGGAAAAAGGAAATATGGGAAGATGGCGAAGAGTGGATTGGTGGTCAGAGAAAGTATCCAGAGAATGGAGTGGTGCCGAAGTGATTACAGTGAATTATTTTGCAAGGCTTCGTGAATTGACGGGTAAGGCGGAAGAAACGATTGAAAGGGAATCGCTGACGGTTCGCGAGTTGCTTGAATGGGCAGAAGATACCTATCCGGGCTTTGGCAAGGATACGATGCATGTCGCGGTCAATGAAGAGTATGCTTTGAAAGATGATGTCATCCAATCGGGTGATGTTTGTGCATTCATCCCACCGGTGAGCGGTGGATGAAAACGGTCGGCATCGTTTTGGCCGGCGGAATGTCCAGGCGATTCGGATCTCCGAAAGCCATGGCACGGTTTGGAAATAGGTATTTCTATGAGGTGGCTGTAGCCGCTTTGGCTGATCACTGTGACGAAGTGATTGTCGTGACACGTCCCGAGCTTATCGGCCACTACGTTGTCGAAGGTGGGCTCATTACCGATTTACCTGAATTTGCAGGATGCGGTCCGCTTGCAGGGATCCTGTCTGCGATGGAATCCGTGGAAGCGGACCGCTATGTTGTGTTGCCATGTGATATGCCATATCTGGATGGTGAAGTGATAAGCGGCCTGTTGACGCGTCACGATACAGGCGTAACGGCGGTCATTTCGGAAGGGCGGCATCATCCGCTTGTGTCCGTATGGGACCGTAGCGCCAAGAAAAGAATTCGTGAGGCATTGGAACATGAACAATACCGTGTTATGTCGGTGCTTTCCAAGTGCGGTGTGATATGGATTAACGGTAGCGACCTGACAGTCGATGAACAAAGGGTTTTCAAAAACGTCAATACACCAGAGCTATTGGAAAGGAGCTGAGAATTTGGAAGCAATCGTTGATAAGCTTGGTCGTCCGATTCGGGATCTTCGGATATCGGTGACGGACCGATGCAACTTCAGATGTTCTTACTGCATGCCGAAGGAAATTTTCGGCGACGATTATGTATTCCTACCGAAGAACGAATTGCTGACGTTCGAAGAAATTGAACGGTTCGCCCGGATTTTTGCTGCGCTTGGCGTGAAAAAACTCCGTTTGACGGGTGGTGAACCGTTAATGCGACGTGATCTTCCACAAATGATTGCGAAGCTAATGGGGATTGAAGGCATTGAAGATATCGGGTTGACGACGAACGGTGTGTTGTTGAAACAATATGCACAGCCGCTATACAATGCGGGTCTGCGACGTTTGAACATGAGCCTCGATGCACTGGATCCCGACATTTTCGGTAAATTGAATGGACGGGGCATCAAACCGGATCTCATCCTTTCCAATATCGATTACGCACAACAAATCGGCTTTGAAATCAAAGTAAATATGGTCGTCCAAAAAGGTATCAATGAGGGAGAAATCCTTCCAATGGCCGCTTATTTTAAAGAACGGGGCATTACACTGCGCTTCATTGAATTCATGGATGTAGGCAATGATAACGGCTGGAGCTTTAAAAAAGTGGTCACAAAAAAAGAAATCTTCGACATGCTGAGAGCCGTTCACGACATCGAACCGGCGGAGCAGGAGTATTACGGTGAAGTGGCGAAACGCTACCGCTACTTGGATAATGGCGCGGAAGTCGGTTTTATCACTTCTGTTTCAGAGTCATTCTGTTCGACATGTACCCGGGCAAGGCTATCTTCTGATGGGAAGCTCTATACATGTTTGTTTGCTTCCGATGGATTCGATTTACGTGAGTTGATTCGCAGTGGAATGACAGATGCGGAATTGTTGGACGCGATTACGGGCGTTTGGGAACGTCGTGGAGATCGTTATTCGGATGAACGGACGGAGCAGACAGCGAAAAATCGGAAGAAAATCGGGATGAGTTATATTGGTGGATGAAGCGCTGCGAAAGTAGCGCTTTTTGTCATGGGTTGGTTACCTTCAAGTATGTTGCCCAGTCGTTAGGGGACGTTGTCTAGTTTATAGTAAACGGTGCCGGGTTTCTTGAGAATCGTACATGATGGCATGAATGAAAAAATCTATTATCTCAATTGAAAGATTTATGTTAAAGTTGTGTTAACGGTGGGGGAGGAGAATCCGCATGAAGTCGAGAATATTTATCACGAGAAAGCTAGAAGAGCAAATGGTTGCCCCGCTTCGGGAAAAGTTCGATGTACGGATGTGGGAGGCGGAGAGTGAGGCTGTACCCCGTGAAATTTTATTGAGGGAAGTGGTGGACGCCGATGCGCTCTGGAGTGTCACGGCAGATTCTATCGATCGGGAGGTGCTTGCTGCGGCATCCAAATTGAAAATCATTGCAAATTTGGCGGTCGGCTATAACAATATTGATCTTGAAGCGGCGAAAGAGCAGGGGATCATCGTCACGAATACGCCTGGTGTCCTGACGAATACGACAGCGGACCTGACATTTGGTCTACTTCTTGCAACAGCTCGCCGTATGATGGAGGCCGAGAATGATGTGCGAAAAGGAAATTGGACGTCATGGTCGCCGATGGGTTATACGGGGATGGATGTGGGGGGTGCCACACTAGGCATTGTCGGTTTGGGACGGATCGGTGAAGCGGTAGCGAGACGTGCGAAAGGATTCGACATGCGCATACTCTATCATAATCGCAGTCGGAAACCTGAAGTGGAAGCGGAGCATGGCTTCGAATATGCCGATTTGGATTCACTGCTGAAGGAATCGGACTTTGTTGTGATCCTGGCGCCGTTTACGCCGGAGACAGCGGGATTGATCGGCTCCCGGGAACTAGGGCTGATGAAAAATTCGGCAGTGATTATTAATGTTGCACGGGGTGGGATCGTTAACGAGAAGGCTCTCTATAGTGCACTAAAAGACGGTGAAATTTGGGCAGCGGGGCTAGATGTATTTAAAACGGAACCTGTTCCCATCGATAATCCGCTGCTCACTCTTCCGAACGTGACCGTTTTGCCTCACATCGGCAGTGCCAGTATTAAAACACGCCTCGGGATGATGAGATTGAATGCACAGGCCATTACGGATGTTCTTGAAGGACGGGAGCCGGAGAATCGGGTCGTCTGATGAAGGATTTGGATACACCGACATCGAATTAGCTATCAGAGTTACATCAAACAAAGGGGGAATAACCATGATAGGTACGATTACGCCATACTTGACGTTCCATGGGAAAGGAACAGAAGCGGCTGAATTTTATACAAAGGTGTTAGGGCTTGAGTTGGTGGGAATACAGAAATACTCGGATGCGAACTTTCCACATCCGCCGGAAGCTGCTGATTATCTTCTTCATTGCCATTTGAAAAAAGGTGATTTCCAACTTATGTTCGCAGATACCGTGGATCCGGCACCTGAAAACGGCAACCACGGTGTTTCCTTTGTCATCGACTGTGAAACTGAGGAAGAAGCGCGGCGTCTATACGATGGTCTACGTCAAGAAGGACAAGTGCTGATGGAGTTGCAAGACATGTTTTGGGGAAACATGTATGGAAAAGTGAAAGATAAGTTTGGAGTTACTTGGGATTTGAGTCTTGAGAAAGAAGGATAAGTTATAGAATAAGCTGACTCTCGTATTGACGGGGGTCTTATTTAATTACTATAAAAAAGATCCATGCGGAGCAAGGCATCCATGAATGAGCTTGTGGAAGAGTTGCTTGACTCATCGCAATTAAGTGCAATGAAAGTATTGGATTCGACTTTATTGGAATTGGAACAGACAGCGGATTCGCGACGAACTAGGCGACATTTTCATAAAACATGACAACGTTCAATCCAAACTATGCCACGCACCCGAACAACTAAACAACACCTCGCGCCATCTTAACAACGCGAGGTGCCCCATTTAGTAACTCACTTATTTCCCACCGAGCAAATCAAACAATCCGCCAGTTATGCTGCCTTCACCGACTGATTTTCCACCCGGAGTTTGCGGTGCAGCTGCGAATACGCGACTAGCAAGCCTTGAGAATGGCAAGGATTGGATCCAAACTGTACCAGGGCCACGAAGCGTAGCGAAAAATAAGCCTTCGCCCCCGAACAATGCTGTTTTCACGCCTTTAACCATTTCAATATTGTAGTCGACGTCGCGCGTCATCGCGACAAGACATCCTGTATCGACCCGCAATGTTTCACCCGGGAGCAGTTGCTTTTCGATGATTGTCCCGCCGGCGTGGACGAATGCCATGCCATCGCCTTCGAGCTTTTGCATGATGAAACCCTCGCCTCCAAAGAAGCCTGTTCCGAGCTTGCGCTGGAACTCAATGCCGACCGAGACACCTTTCGCGGCTGCGAGGAAAGCGTCTTTCTGACAAATGATTTTGCCATTATGCTCGCTAAGGTCCATGGGAATGATTTTCCCTGGATAAGGCGATGCGAAGGAAACATGTCTTTTCCCGGATCCGGTGTTCGTGAATGTCGTCATGAAAAGACTTTCTCCGGTCAGCATCCGTTTACCTGCCCCCATTAGTTTACCCATGATTCCGCCGCCTGAAGAACTGGAACCGTCCCCGAAAATCGTTTCCATTTCAATGTTGTCTTCCATCATCATAAGAGAGCCCGCTTCTGCTACGACTGTTTCCTGCGGGTCCAATTCCACCTCGACAAATTGCATATCGTCCCCGTAAAGTTTGTAATCGATTTCGTGATTATTCATCGTATTCCGTTGCCAAAAACCTATAAAAATCTATAAGCCTTGTTTGCTTCCTGCTTCATCGTATCTGCTTTTGCCGAAGCTACTCGCATTTTGTATGACACTCCACAGGCGTCAATTCGGATGCAACGAATCCTACACATTAGAGTATCCTGTTGGTAATTAAGCTACTAATTGCCCCGCCTTTCGCAAATTCAATGCCGCATTCAAATCCCGATCCATCTTAAACCCACATTTGCATGTATAGACACGGTCCTTCAGCTTCAAATCTTTCTTGATTTCGTCGCATGAAGAACACTTTTTGGATGACGGGAAGAAACGATCGACTTCAATGAATTCAATCCCATATTTCCCACACATATATTTCATTTGGCGGGAGAATTCCTTGAACTTTTGCTGTTGAATTGCTTTGGACAGGTGACGATTTTTCATCATCCCTTTCACATTCAAAACTTCCATCACAACTTTGCAAGGCTTGGTTTTCGCGATTGCGTTCGTTGCTTGGTGAATATGATTGGTACGGATGTTTGCTAATCGTCTGTGTAGGCGTTGTATTTGCTTTTCAATTTTTATACAGTTGCTTGTTTTGGCGTAACGGACTCCCTCCTTATTCATTTCATATTTACGGGAAACGCTTCTTTGCAACCTACGAAGGCGCTTCTCGATCTTGCGTACTACTGTTATTTTATTGATATTATTCACTTTGTTGCCGTTTGAACAAACCGCTAACGTTGTAATGCCCAAATCAATCCCGATAATTTCATCCTGTTAGTTCTTCTTTTTTAAACTTACGCTCAATCCCGACAGACAAATACCAATACTTTCCGTCATTCTCCCATAAACTTACTTTTCACTTACTAATCTTACGGATGGTCTCGAGGAAAGGTTTCAATGGATCACCGACCTGGGCCATCTTTTCTGATGGTATCCATATAACGCCACACTTTGTTGGCCAACTCACGGGATTCGGATGCATGCGAGGTGCCGAGAAAGCCTTCGCGGAATGATTGGACAACTGATTCCAGCACGAAAATACGTGGAGTTTCAGTGTTCAGTTCATCCAACAAAAATTGGACATATTGTTTGCTGGCAGGTTTGCTATCATTTCCGAGCAACTCTAGGAATCCTGCTAGCCGTTTGAGCAGTTCACCTTTCGAAATGGGTTCTTCTTCCGCCCTGCCTCCCAACTCGGAAAATACATCTTCTTCCAAAAAAACATCTTTTGTACGAATCATATCGGCAATGATTGAGTCCATTCGTCTAAATAAGTAATGGGCCAGCTTATTTACGTTGACTTCTTCCTTGGTGTGGGCAGAAGAGATATGAAGTATCTGTTGCATCATGCCGAATAGTAGAAGTGTACAGTCTGCTGCATAAGGTTCGGCATCTTTTCCGTAAACATCGACCAGCCTGGTTTTTAACCAAGTAAATTCAGCCAGCATCATTTTCTTCACGTAATTTCGAAGCTCGTCATCCCCTGAAAGAAAGATTGACTCTAAAATCGGCAGCAATTTCTGTTCACGGTGGACCAGCAACCGAACCACAAGTTGTTCGGCTAGAATCGTTTTGTCTGTCGGGTCTTGTCCGATTAGCAATTCGCGTCGTCTGACTTTTGCTTCGTCATGGCCGTGTTCCAATATTGCCTTCAAACATTCATTTTTCGAGGTGAAGTAATTATAGAACGTCCCTTTGGAAATACCTGATTCATCTAAGATTTCTTGCACAGAGGTGGAAGCGAATCCTTTTTCTGTGAAAATTCGCTGTGCTGTCAATAAAACCTGTCTTTTCCGATCGTTCATCATAATCACCCTTGTACTCATAGTCTATTTATACTTTATATCCAAAAGTGTATGAAATCAATGAAATTAGACGGTTGGAATTATTTATTTGCTTTATTTGGACTCGGAGTATAAAATATTGAAGGTGATGAACGACAGGTTCAACTTGTATTGGCAGAAGTCCAAACGCTTTGTTTTCGGTGCATACACACTTGCTGATTCAAGGTGAGCCTTCGGTGGTTGTCATAAATTTTGATTAGGCCAGACTTTTTTATTATCTGTAACGAGTTAATGGAGGAATAGGATGGACATAAAACAAATGCACGAAAAACCGCCTTATGGCATGATTGCGATTTTGTTCATAGGCGCATTCGTCGCTTTTCTGAATAATACATTATTGAACGTGGCATTACCGACCATTATGGATGAGTTTTCTGTGAAGCCCTCGGTTGTGCAATGGTTAACGACGGGTTATATGTTGATCAATGGAATTTTAATACCGGCAAGTGCGTTCTTCGTACAGAAATTCACCAATCGAAAATTGTTTATAACGGCTATGATGTTGTTCACTTTGGGGACGCTTCTCGCCATGTTGGCGCCATCATTTGGCGTATTGGTTGCAGCTCGGATGATCCAGGCTTCAGGATCTGCCATGATGATGCCGCTTCTTATGAACATTATGCTGACAGCATTTCCAATTGAACGCCGTGGTACAGCAATGGGGATTTTTGGGCTTGTCATGATAACTGCGCCGGCAATCGGTCCGACGCTTTCAGGTTGGATAATTGAACATTACTCATGGCGCACGCTATTCGGTATCATTTTACCGTTTTCCATTTTGACGCTGGTCTATGCGTTCTTCAAACTGCGCAATATTACACCGAACCGTGATATGAAACTGGATGTCTTTTCCCTCGTTCTATCGAGTGTCGGTTTTGGCGGGCTTCTTTACGGTTTCAGTTCGGCGGGGGATATGGGCTGGGGAGCGCCACTTGTCTTTGGAACAATCACTGTGGGGGCAGCTGCACTCATTCTATTCATCGTACGTCAGTTGCGCATGGATGATCCGATGCTGGACTTCAGGATTTATAAATATCCGATGTTCGCCTTGTCTTCGGTCATCTCAATTGTCGTATCGGTCGCAATGTTTTCCGGTATGATTCTGACTCCGCTCTATGTCCAGACAATACGAGGGATTTCACCCTTCCATTCAGGCATCTTGATGCTTCCTGGCGCGATTGTCATGGGGATCATGTCGCCGATAACGGGGCGGTTATTTGATAAATACGGTCCGAAGGTATTGGCGATTGTAGGTTTAATCATTACAACCGTTTCGACATACTACTTGAGTAAACTGGGCATGGATTCAGGTTATTATTACATCATGCTGATCTACACAGTCCGCATGTTCGGGATTTCGATGGTTATGATGCCTGTTATGACGAACGGATTGAATCAGTTACCGATGCTCTCCAATCCGCACGGAACGGCCATGAATAACACGTTGCAACAAGTTTCCGGTGCAATTGGATCCGCGGTTCTGTTAACGATTATGACGAAGCGGATGGAAACGGAAGGTGCTAAACTCTTTGCAGAAGCACAAGCATCTGGTAACGCCCCGACTACTGTCGAGGGGCTCGCGAAATTGCAGGATCAACTTGGTGCACAAGCGATGCTGGAAGGTATCAATTTCTCGTTTTTCATTTCGACGCTTGTCACCATCATTGCTTTGGTCTTGGCGGTCTTCATGAAGCGTGTTACAGTAACGAAACATGAAAAAAACCTTGAGATGTCCGAGGGAAACGAAAAGTAATGTATGAAGGAAAACAACTCTGCATGAGATTATCATGCGGAGTTTTCAATTTTTTGGTATAGTGAAAAGAAAAAGGACGTGTACGCAATGATAGGACGCAATGATCCCTGTCCATGTAGAAGTGGGAAAAAATATAAAAAGTGCTGTGCGTTAACAAACAGGATGACGCGTGAAAATCTCGTCGAGGAAGAACTGGAACGCATTACGCTAGGTTATTATGACCATGCAATAAAAGGTCAATCCGGCATAGTAGAATTGAAGCGCTATGAAAGAGCATGGAGAAGTAAACTGGGCCAAATTATGACTGGTGAGGAAATCGACGTAGCTGTTGCTGAATACTTCTTATACGTTGTGAAGCGCGATCTATGGAACCGATATTTGTTGAACATGCTCGACGGTCCAATTCGACCAGCGACTCGTGATGTACTTGAAGCATGGAAGAATCCGCTCGTATTATACGGGAAAGTGGTAGCGGTCAAGGAAGATCATTTTAGCGTGGAAGAACTGCTCGGGACTGAAACGTATCATGTTGGTCTTGAAGCTGGGATGAAGGTAGCGGAAGGATTACTCGTATTCGGTATCGTATTGCCCGACAATAGACAGTGGGAAAATGGGATCCATCTACAGGGGGGACTTACGTTCATCCACGATCAAAATGGGGTGTTCGCGCAAAGGATTGAATCATTGGCGGAAGCGAGTGGCCTGGCCAATAACCACGAGTTTTTCAAAGCGCATATGGTCGATATCCATAGAGCAGTTCTGGAACGTGAAACCACCGATGTTGACGAATTCGTTGAGCATGAGCTGACGCCGGTACAACAGAACGTTGTGGAAATCCTTATCGATAAATTGAACGAACTTGAAGTTGGCTCTCAACAGACTGAAATCTGTCGCATGTTTGCCATCACTTATCTTGTAAAAGAAGAACCTGCATTCAGAAAGCCAGAAATAATTGCGGCTTCCGTATTTAAAGCGGCCTATGAATATGGCATATTTAGCCCCACTACGTTTTCCCAAGCGGAAATCGCTACGACGTTCGGCGTCTCTGCAAGTTCGATGAAAAAACATGCGGACAAGCTACAGGAGATTATTTTGGAAGTTGTCAAAGAGATGAGCGGAAAGAAAGAAGAAGAACTGTCATTTTCCTAAGTGTAAGTTAGAAGGATTCCACAGCTACTATTTTAGTGCAACTGAATTCATTTTACTGACCCCGGACTGCCATTGGCATATCCGGGGTTTTCATTTTTGGGGTATTAAAGGAATACCATGGGTTATGTCGAAATGGTATTGCTATAGTGTAAGCGTTTTCAGGTGAGATTTATATATGGAAAGGGGAATGGTGCAATGCAATTGAACAACTACATCGGAGGTTCGTGGCAGGGCGCCGGGGGAGCGGACTTTACGGCGGTTACCAATCCGGCGAACGGAGAAGAACTGGCGCAAGTGAGGTTGTCGACAAAAGAAGATGTGGCTCTTGCGGTAAAGGCGGCGAAAGAGGCACAGAAAAAATGGGCACTCGTCCCCGCTCCGAAACGCGCGGACTTTTTATATGAAATTGGGCGTCTGATGAAAGAGAAGAAAGAGCATTTGGCGCAAGTGCTGACAAAGGAAATGGGGAAAGTGATCGAAGAGGGGCGCGGCGAAGTCCAGGAAGGTATCGATATGGCGTTCTATATGGCGGGTGAAGGGCGCCGGTTGTTTGGGGAAACGGTACCCTCCGAGCTACAGGATAAATTCGCGATGAGTGTTCGTGCACCGATTGGAGTTGTCGGACTGATTACGCCTTGGAATTTTCCGGTGGCGATTGCGACGTGGAAATCATTCCCGGCCATTGTGGCAGGCAATACGTTCATCTGGAAACCGGCGACCGAAACGCCGATGATGGCGTACGAAATGGCGCTTATCTTTGAAGAGGCGGGGCTTCCGGACGGTGTAGCGAACATTGTATTCGGTTCCGGCTCTGAAGTCGGGACAGCGATGATCGAACATCCGGATATCCGTGTCATTTCATTCACAGGGTCTACGGAAACGGGTCGTCAAGTGGCAGAAACAGGTGGCCGCCATTTGAAAAAGGTCTCGCTTGAAATGGGTGGAAAAAATGCAGTCATCGTCATGGATGATGCAGATCTTGACCTGGCCGTAGAAGGTATCTTATGGAGTGCATTCGGTACGGCGGGACAGCGTTGTACAGCATGTAGCCGTGTTATCGTGCATAAAGATGTAAAAGAAGGACTTGAGCACAGGCTTGTTGAAGCGATGAAGGGTTTATCGATTGGAGACGGACTGGATGAATCGGTGAAAATCGGGCCGGTCATCAATCGGAAGGCACTTGAGAAGATTCATCATTACGTCAAAATCGGAAAGGAAGAAGGGGCGAAACTGCTCGCGGGCGGCAATGTGTTGACGGATGGGAAACTTGCCCACGGCTATTATTATGCACCGACTTTATTCACCGATGTGAAATGGGATAGCCGTCTTGCGCAGGAGGAGATTTTCGGACCGGTTGTATCATTGATTGAAGTGGCGAGTTTGGACGAAGCGATTGATGTGAATAACAGCGTGAAGTATGGGCTTTCAAGTTCCATTTTTTCACAGGATGTCAATCAGGTGTTCCGGGCACAAAGGGATCTCGATACGGGCATCGTCTATGTCAATGCGGGAACGACGGGCGCTGAAATCCATCTGCCATTCGGCGGGACGAAAGGAACGGGAAATGGCCACCGTGATTCCGGCGTGGCGGCACTAGATGTCTTTACAGAATGGAAAAGCATTTACGTGGATTATAGCGGGAAATTGCAGCGCGCACAGATCGACACGGACTAATTCGATAGGTGAGAGGATGGTCGTATGAAAGTCGTCATACTCGGGGCAGGTCTAATGGGGAAAGAGGCGGCTCGTGATCTTGTGAAGGGCGATGATGTCGAAAAAGTCTATTTAGCAGACCTGAACGTCAGGCAAGCGGAGGATTTTGCGGAAGAATTGATGTCCGACAAGCTCGATATCCTACTGTTGGATGCGAAGAATGATGTGCAATTGCGTGAAGTGATGGCACTCGGGGATGTCGTCATCAATGCGCTATTTTATACATTCAATGAGAAGGTGGCGAGGACAGCTGTAGACATCGGTGTCCACTCGATTGATCTTGGCGGTCATATCGGTGGTGCCACGGATGCGGTCCTCAGTCTTGCGGAAAAGGCGGCTGTGAAAGGGGTCACGATCATTCCGGATTTAGGGGTAGCCCCTGGAATGATCAATATCTTAACAGGGTATGGTGCGGGAAAGCTCGATCTTGTGGATGTAATCAAACTATATGTCGGAGGAATCCCGGTTAACCCGGAACCACCGCTCAATTATAATGTCGTCTTTTCGTTGGAAGGGGTGTTTGATCATTACACCGACCCTTCCCGTGTCATTCGTAATGGAAAGTTGTTGGAAATCCCTTCACTGTCCGAAATTGAACCGATCACTTTTGATAAGTACGGTGAACTGGAGGCTTTCCATACGTCTGGAGGCACGTCGACGTTGACGAAATCGTTCCACGATGTCGATACGTTGGAATACAAAACCATACGCTATAAAGGGCATGCGGAAAAATTCCAATTGCTTGTCGACCTTGGTTTATTGGCACGTGATAAGGAAGTGGAAGTCGATGGTCGCATGGTGAAAATACGTGACGTCATGCGCGAGCATTTGTCCCCTCAACTGCGTCTTGGCGATAAATCGGATGCCGTGTTGCTACGGGTCATCGTCAGTGGTGATAAGAGTGGGTCCCCTGTTAGATATCAGTACGATTTGATTACGGAAAAAGATACGACAGTCAACGAAACCGCAATGGCGCGTGCGACTGCGAATACCATTTCGGTCGTTGCGCAGATGATCGGCAATGGGACGATTACGAAACGCGGCGTTCATCCACCGGAACTTATCGTGCCAGGTGAGTTATATATTCAAGAGATGAAAAAGCGTGGAGTTGTAATCGTGGAAACGGTTCAGACAAATGATGCATCTGCTTGAGGGAGGTGGAGAAAATTGGACTTCGGATTTACGGATGAGCAGAAAATGCTAAGGAAAACGGCACGTCATTTTGTTGATGAAGAAATCATGCCCTATATTCAACAATGGGATGCTGCAGGAGGGTTTGATCCGGCAATCTGGAAGAAGCTTGCGGATCTTGGATTCATGGGTGTTTGCATACCAGAAAAGTATGGCGGCAGCGGCATGGATTATAATTCACTTGCCATTCTGTGTGAAGAGTTGGAGCGCGGCGATACGGCATTCCGAACGGCGGTATCGGTTCATATCGGTTTAAATTCGATGACGCTTATGCAATGGGGGACAGAAGAGCAGAAACAAAAATACTTGATTCCCCAGGCGAAGGGAGAGAAAATTGGTGCCTTCGGATTGACGGAGCCGGGTGCTGGGTCGGATGTTGCGGCGATGGCGACTGTTGCGGTCCGAGACGGGACTGACTACGTTTTGAACGGACAGAAAACGTGGATTTCTCTTTGTGATGTCGCCGATCATTTTCTCGTTTTTGCATATACGGATAAAACGAAGAAACACCACGGCATCAGTGCATTCATCGTCGAACGGACGACACCGGGCTTTTCATCGAAAGCGATCAAAGGGAAATATGGCATCCGTGCAGGAAATACAGGTGAGCTGTTTTTCGATGAGATGCGGGTACCGGCAGCTAATTTGCTGGGGCAAGAAGGGGAAGGCTTCAAAATTGCGATGTCAGCGCTCGACAACGGGCGTTTCACAGTTGCCGCGGGCGCGGTCGGGCTGATCATGGGGTGCCTCGAAGAAAGCGTAAAGTATTGCCATCAGCGCGAAACATTCGGCAAAGCGATCGGGAAGCATCAACTAGTCCAACAAATGATTGCCAACATGGAAGCAGGCTATCAGATGAGTCGTCTTCTTGTCTATCGAGCCGGCGAGATGAAAAACAATGGTTTGCGCAATACACGCGAAACCTCGCTCGCAAAATGGCAGGCATGTGATTTTGCCAACAAAGCGGCGGATGACGCATTTCAAATTCACGGCGCCTACGGCTATTCGGATGAATACCCGGTCGCCCGTTTCCTACGTAACTCGAAGGCGCCCGTCATTTACGAGGGGACGCGTGAAATCCATACAATCATGCAGGCAGAATATGTACTAGGGATTCGGGAGGATAAGAAATTGAATAATATGCTGCCGGAATGGCCGTTTGCATAAACTGAAATCCTGAGGAGCATCTCTTCAGGATTTTTCCTGGTGCACGTATGGGTTCGGGGAATTGAATCTTTTTTCTGAGTTAACCGTATGGATAGGCAGCAGGAAAAATGAAGGGGGCGTTAGAAATGGGAAAGTATACGATTGGTGAGTTCATTAAACAGACGCAGCAGGATGAGCGGGAGAGCGAGTATTTTGAATTGGAGACACCACGCATCTTGGAAGTGAATTTAACCAATCTCGTTTGGGCAAAGACGGGCTCGATGATTTCCTACACGGGCAAGATCAAATTCGAACGAGAGGGGGTGCTGGAGCATGGCGTAGGGATGATGTTCAAAAAAGCGTTCTCAGGTGAAGGCACGTCACTCATGAAAGCGACGGGAAAAGGGCGCCTGTACTTGGCGGATCAAGGAAAAAAGATCACTATCTTCGACTTGGACAATGAATCCATTACGGTGAATGGCAATGACCTTCTCGCATTTGAACCTGGGATCGAATGGGATATAAAAATGATGAGAAAAGTGGCCGGTATGATGTCCGGTGGATTGTTCAATGTTACGTTGCAGGGCAAAGGGAAGGTAGCAATTACCACGCATTTTGAGCCGCTGACGCTACTCGTCCGACCTGGAGAACCCGTTATTACCGATCCGAATGCGACAGTCGCCTGGTCGGGTCACTTGAAACCGGAATTCCGAACAGACATCAGCTTCCGGACATTTCTCGGCCGCGGTAGTGGCGAATCCATTCAGATGCAGTTTTCCGGAGAGGGATTCGTCATCATCCAGCCGTTTGAGGAAGTGTATATGACGGGGAATGGATCTTCTTCATAACCAAACAAAATCTGGGAAGCTGATAACCGAAGGCTAAAAAAGACTGGAATTTTCGGTTAAAAGTGAAAAACGTATCTAACAATGTTTCTATAGAATGCACAACATTATACTGAATAAAATAAGGGCTGAACTAGAGATTGTAATTTAGTTCAGCCCTTATTTTGAATATAGCTAATGCTGATGAAGCGAAGCGAATAGAATAATTGGTGTATAATAACAAAAGAGAAATATATTTGCTGGTACTACAACTAACGGAGGTTAGTTGAAGCATGTTGGTTAACAATCGGTCCATTTTGTGGAATAACGTCTGTAAATTAATGAGAGGCTAGAAAATGAGTAATCTATTTTCACTTGGGATTATAATTCGGTTTTTAGCTTTAAGAAGAGGCACAAATAGTAGCCATTATAGTGTAGTGTACTATTTGTATTCCTAAAAAGGAGGATTATACTTTTGAATATTTTAATTTTAGGTGCAACTGGACGAGTTGGAAGTCAACTAGTTAATTATGCCCTTCATGATAAACATCATGTTACGGCATTGGTTCGTTCTCCGGAGAAAATTCAAATAAATAATGAACATGTAACTAGTATACGAGGTAATGTTTTAAATAAAGAGGATATCGAACGTGCAATGCATGGGATTGATGTAGTTATTAGTACGTTAAGTACTGATGGGGCAAAAACCTTGTCAGAAAGTATGCCACACATTATTGAAGCAATGGAGAACGAAGGGATTCAACGGATTATCACGGTAGGAACTGCAGGTATCCTTCAAAGTAGAATTACTTCAGATTTACTGCGTTATCAATCAAGTGAATCAAAGCGTAAATTAACCCGTGCAGCAGAAGATCATCACAAAGTTTATGATTTGCTTAAACAATCATCACTCCAATGGACGATTGTATGTCCAACGTATTTACCGGATGGAGATAGATTAGGTGAATATCGTGTGGAACGGGATTATTTGCCGGTTGATGGAGCTAAAATACACGTATCGGACACAGCAGAATTTACATATAAGCAGATTTATAGCAACAAATATATACAGTCACGTGTAGGTATTGCTTACTAATTATATTCACTTATACGATTACCGACTGTAGGAAGGTAAAATTATTTTTCGCGAAATGTTGTATTACAATGGGTGCTTAATATAGGTAAGAAAAATAAATAAGAAGGGTCGATTTCTCTTACAGGAAACCGACCCTTTTAAGTATGTATGCTGCATGTACCTTAGTAGACAGAACTCCCGTTATCTTCGGAAGTCTATTTTTCGCATATAAACTTTAATTGACTAATCTTTAAAAATAGGGCTTTCCGGTAACTCTCCAACAAGTTTTTTAATCCGAAAGATTATTAGAACGAGGGATATGGATTGGAAACAGTGGAATTTAAGAATTCCATTAGTTTTATTCCTAATTGAGGCAACGGCAGCTTTATAGCAATCGTTTCCGAACTTATTTTTAGTTGGAAGTGGTTTCTTTGTGAGTGTCTAATATATAGGTGGGATTGTTCTTCTGCTCATGTTGTTTGAAAAAATAGGTTTGAATCAAAAGAAGATACATTTTACATTTGGAATTTTACTACTACTGATTGGTTTATTGATGGATATTGTCATTACTTGATACTAATAGATGCACCGTTTTTAGCTACATGGATGGCTAAAGGGAGTCTGGTTAACTAGTAATATCCGTTTGTAGGAAGGGGGAGATGTGTCTAGAAATACAAAAGAAAGGGTAAAGAATATAAAGTTGGGAGGTAATTTTTAATGAAAAATCAGGTTATTGGCGTATACGAAAATGAACAACAAGCGGCTAGAGTTGTTGAAGAGTTAAAAGGGAAAGGCTACACAACTGAAGAAATCTCAGTTATTGCTAAAAATCCAAAAGAACTAACTGAAATCACACAGGAAGTAAAGCCCTCCACGAAGGATGGGGCCATTGCTGGAGCTGCAACTGGAGGGGCAATTGGTATAGCGGGAGTGATAGCAGGGTTATCCACAATATTGATTCCTGGTTTTGGAGCTGTGTTGGCTGCAGGTCCTATTATTACCACAATTGGAGGAGCGGTCGTAGGGGCCAGCTCAGGTGCTGGCGGATTAAAGCATGCTCTTATGGATATTGGAGTCCCGGATGATGAAGCTGAACGCTATTCCAATGACGCTCAGGATGGTAAAATCCTGGTATTTCTTCATCCCAAAGAGTGAGGGCAGATTGGATGGTTTTCCTCAGGAATTGACTCACGATGGACTACAATATTGAAAAAATGCCTCATTTATAGGATTGGACAAGTACAGGAATTTGTTTGGGTTTTCAGTAATCTTATTCGTGTTACACCAGTTAAAAAATCTTTAAATAATGGGTTCTTTACGTGGAAATTGGAGCTGCTTAGACGGCTCTTTTTCCTGTTCAGCCCCCATAAAAATTAAAAAGTACTCAAAATCGATAAAATTGCATAGTATACTTCGCAAGCTAAACGAGTCTATACACGTTCTGAAACAAGGGACGTTGTGAAAATAAAGGTTCGGACCCTAAAAAAAGAGGACAACGAATGACAAAGCACAAAGCTGTAATCAATCGTTGTCCTTTGGTTGGACAAGGGGACATATTTAATCTAGTTTTTTAAATTCCGGCTTACGTCATTTTAGCTCATTGCCGCTTCTTCGTTTTCTTATTATTATGTCTCTCTGCCGGTGTCAAGGGTTTGTTTGCAAGTTCATGATCAAACTCCCTTGATAAATTCTGCCTAGCCGCTTGCTCATCACTAGCGTTACCACTTAAATTGTTCTTCTGGCTGTTGCTCACTATATACACCTCCATGATTTTAGTTTGCCACGTGGTGTCCTTAGTATGCATTTTTATTAAATCTTACGGTAATTGTTTTGTAATTGATTATCTCTTTGAATGCGGTTCCTTTTTTCTCTTTAAATCGATAAACTCATTGAGGGCAACCCGGTAAAACCATGGACGAATTGTTTTTACTTCTAGGTCACTTAACATTGAATAAATTTTATAAGATGTATTTTGAATAATGTCTTCTGCATCTTCTTTTGAGCGTAAAAGTAGAAACACTTCCTCTCCAATTTTAATTAGATAGGAGGTGAACGCGTCATTTTGATTCATATTTTCCCTCCTCATTAATACAACGAATGAAGTGTCAAAAAAATAGACAACATTAAATGCTAAAGATCGTAAAGCTACTTTGGCGGCTCTTTTCATTATTGAATTAGAGGAGCAGGTTAGTTGAAGATGGTATAATTAGATAAATCTGATTTATAGTAAGGAGACTTATAGTTTTGGGTGCAAAATGTATTAAATTCTACGAATTCGGTAGCCCTAAAGATGTTTTAAAAATTGAATATAAAGGCATTGAACCTCCAAAAGATAATGAGGTCCTTGTTCGAATGTTAGCACGCCCTATCAATCCTTCTGATTTAATCCCGATTAGAGGGTCTTATTCTCATCGAATTTCTTTACCAAATACTCCGGGTTATGAAGGAGTTGGGATTGTAGAAGATGTTGGACCTTTAGTTTCTCATCATCTTATTGGTAAACGAGTTTTACCTTTACGTGGGGAAGGAACGTGGCAAGAATTTGTAAAGACATCAGCAGAATTTACAGTTCCTATACCTGATGCTATTGATGATTTTACGGCATCACAGATGTATATCAATCCCATAACAGCGTGGGTAGTTTGTACAGAAGTTTTAAAATTAAGACCGGATGATGTTTTATTGGTTAATGCGTGTGGTTCTTCTATTGGGCATATTTTTGCTCAATTATCAAAGATCTTAGGTTTTCGATTGATTGCTGTGACTAGAAATAATAAATATACAGACGATTTACTTCATCTCGGTGCTTCTTATGTGATAGATACCTCTAAAGCTTCGCTTTATGAAACAGTTATAGAATTAACAAATGGAATGGGTGCAGATGCTGCTATTGATTCCGTTGGAGGTTCATCTGGAAACGATTTGGCTTTTAGTGTTCACCCTAATGGAAACTTTATAACGATCGGTCTTTTATCAGGGATACAAGTAAACTGGGCAGATATTGTAAATAAAGCAAAGGTGAATGCGAACATATTTCATTTACGGAATTGGAATAAAAATGTCTCGGTAGATAAATGGAAAGAAACTTTTAATCATGTAATTAGGCTAGTAGGTGATGAAAAAATCCGTTTGATGATGGCAGATGCTAAGTATGACTTGTCGGATGTAAAAAGGGCTATTGAGGTTGTTGAATCTTCTAAAACAACTAAAGGTAAAGTAATCTTAACAAGCTATTGAGGGAATTCTTATTCAACTAAAGGAGCAGGTAAGTTTAAGAGTGATGCATAAGTTAATTGTAAGGGATGTGAGGTATATGAAATTATATGATAAACCGATTAAAGCATTTTTATATAACGAATTAAGTGCTGTTGAGGAACATGACGGTGAGCCTATATATTTTTTTGAAAAGGGATACGTGATAGTTCTTGGTGAGTTTGAATGCGAGAAGTATATTGGAGGAACGGCCTGTATCATTTTCAATCAGGAAGATGTTATATCTGTTGGAAAAGGAATGCTACGATTTGTTGATGATGAGAGCTCATAACGATTTCTATACTTGAAGATTCTTGAGCTGCTCAGTCGGCTCTTTTTTTCTAGTTCAACTACCGAGGCAGGTTAGTAAAAATTTAAATGGTTAAACCATTTGGGTAAGGGGTTATTGAGGTGGATATTTTTATACCAATTGGCTTAGGATTTAGTATAAATTTATTAGTTTTTATTATTTCTAAGAGTCTAAAACAAACTACTAATAGCTCACTACTAATATGCTTGTTTACCTTTTTAGCAGTTCTTCTAACATCCTTTATTATCGGCTCTTGGTTGGGAATGGGTATAGGCGTAATAAGTTCCGGTATGCTGATTTTCGTGATTTTGATTGGGCTTATTATCGCAATTATTCCTAGTGAAAAATAATAGTAGAACTTCAACTAACGGCTGCTTTACTTCAAGAAGGAGTAAAGCCTTTTTTTCTTATTGAACTAACGAGGAGATTAGTTGAGTAAGAATCTAAATTACAAATAAAGGGAGATGATTAAAATTAAAAAGTTTACTTGGATAGTATTGCTCTTAATCTTGCCAGTAATATTTTCAGGATGTTCAGCATCTGAAGTGATTCGTGTGGGCACTCCTGTAAATGGAACAGAAGCAATAAAGTTTGATAAGGAGTATGAGATCAAGGACTCGGAATCAATTGAAGCTTTGAGGTCAATCATTAGTGAAGTTAGGGAGATTGAAGAACCAAAAGACTTAAATAGTGAACCAGACACATTTTTTTCGCTTGATAGACCCAAGGAAGGCATTGCCGAAATGTGGTTGTTTGTTTACTATCAAGACGACGGTAGTTCAATTTTATATAATGACGGTGCAAATATTTACTTTGCCCTTTCTGAAGAGCAAACTAATGAATTAAGCAGCATATTAGAACAATAATAATTCTTTATTCAGCTATATTACACTAACAGGGCGTTGATCCAAGTAGGGATTGATGCCTTTTTCGTTGTACAAATTATTCTAAAAGGTCAGGTTTGTAATTTGTTTCTTCTTCAACTAACGGGGCAGAATACTTCAATAAAAGAAATTGTAACAATTTGTAACTTTATTCGTATAAAGAAGTAGTAGTTTGAAAAAAACAGAAAGGGATTGAGGAAGATCAAATCACTTTTCAAAAAAATAACCATATTATTTACGATGATTTTATTAGTTGGTTGTTCTGCATTGAATGAACCATCGATTGAATTAACCAATAAGTCCGTGGACATTCACATTACTGGAAATGATATACAGCATTTAGATGAATCAAATCAAGTAGAGGAAAGTTTTTCAACGGTTTCCCTTAGATATAATTTTTCTATAAAAAACATAGGCAATCAAACTGTCGGTGGAATAGAAGAGCGTAATCCAGAGACATATCAAATGGAAGATGCTTTAACTTATACAATTACGCCGAGTGAAGAATTATTGAAAACTGCAATTGAAATTCTTGGATTTAATCCCTTTGATGAATCGGAAAAAATAGCGAATAGTCTTGGTACAGGTTGGTCGATTAACCCAATGCTCAAAAAAGGCGAAGTTGGAGAGAATTATTTGGATTTTGAATTAGGAGTAAAGGAACAAACAGACCAATATAATGTAGCACCATCGCTGGAGCAATTAAAGATACTAAAAGAAAACGCATTAAAGTCCACTTTAATTGTAACAGTAAAAGATGAAGAAATAGCCCGATTTAAACTAAATGAATAATCTTAAAAAGAGAGGCTGTTTACTAACTATATGGCTCAGTAAAAAATAAACAATAAAGTTAAAATGAAACAGTCCTTAAAAAAGTTTGTGAAGGATTGTATTTAAACTAACGGGTGGTTTAGTTGAAGATCGTGAGTTGCTTAGACAACTCTTTTTTTATTGAACTAACGAGGTAGTTTAGTTCAACAAGGAGTTCCATCTTTAAACCAAAAATAGAATTCAATAAGGTACGGTTAATTAAGACTTTTATGAGAATATTTATAGAGGGGGATGTCCATGTTGAAAAAGATAGGGATTATCTGGGATTAGTTCTTGTTATGGCAATAGCAGGTTATAGTCTAATTACTAATGAGTTTGAGTTTATACCATATATCATGTTTTTCGTAGCCTACTTATGATGGTTACAGGTGATGCGGATCGTCAAGCAAAACGGAAACCAAATGCGATATCTTCTATCCTTGCAGCAGCATTTTTATTTTTTGTCGCCATTTATACTTTTTAAGCTAACGGGTGCTTAACTTCAAGAAGGAGTAAAGCCTTTTTTCTTATTGAACTAACGGGAGGTTAGTTTAACATGGGAAATAAAAAATATTGTGGAAAAGCATTTGCAAAATCCGCCAATAGGAGGGTAATTATGATTGATGGGAAAAAACTGAATCAATCTACATTAGCTGATGTTATTGAAAGGAAAATACATTTCACAAATACAAATACTATATACGATAAAACAGAGTTTAAAGATATTAATGAAGGTGAATTGCTGGCTTATTATGGAAAATGTTAGTGTATTTCTAAAGAAATCAAGGAAAATGATTTTGGAACTAATTAACTAAATAGAATACATAAATAGCAGTGGGAAGTGACAATAAAGAACTTACGGATAATAGTGAGCCAACAAAATGTCTGGTTATAGTATGCCATTATCTCTACCTTAAGTGGATAAACCCGATTTATGAGTATGATTTATATGATTAGACCTTTAAATTAGGTTTTACATTTTTCTTGTTCAACTCCCATGAAAATTAAAAGCTCGAAATTCGCTAAAATTGCAAAATTAAAGAAGACGCAGCAAATGTTTTTTTAAAAAAATGCAGAGCCTAGGTTTGTATCGAATTATTTGTTGGATCAGGAGGCTTCTGGTTCAGTGATTGTAACGCTGTAACCTAAGTTTTCGAGCCTTCGAACAGAATACCGTACAATGGATTGTTGTTTTTGTTTATCGAAATAATCTTCACCCAAGTCTACATACATTTCTTTGCGTGTTAAGAGATAATAGGCGATTCTTAATATGGCGTGGGCGACTGAAATGCCTGCTCGCTTCTTACCTTTCCGTGCTGCTGTACGCCTATACATGGCTCCGAGATAGGTTTTCGATCCTCTTATTGAATGAGCGGCTTCTATTAAAGCTGACTTTAGATATTTGTTCCCTTTTTTCATAGTTGACGATTTCCTTTTGCCAGCACTTTCGTTATGGCCAGGTACTAATCCTGCCCAGGAACATAGATGGGAAGCAGCTCGGAAATTGCTTCCCGACATCGGTTCCGACTTCAGCGAGGATTTGTTCAGCCATACGAGTGGCGATGCCAGGAATAGAATCCAACCGTTCCATATCTTCTTGGTAAGAGGATAATCTAGGCACCTACCTCCAGATTTAACAGTTCAATCTGGTCAGCTAAGAAAGTCAATATGATTTAGAATGGTTTTAATCATCAGCCGTTGATGTGGATTGATATATCCTCGCAGGGCAAGTTCAAGCTCATCCTTTTTCTTCTTCATTGTTCGTCGAGCGAAGCTTGCTAGCTTTTCAGGATCGTCTTCGCCATCGGCGATGGCACGAAGCATATCACGAGCCGAAACACCCATAATATCGGAGACAACGGAGCCCAATTTGATATTCGCTCCTTCTAAAACCTTTTGAATCCGATTATGTTGTCTAGCACGCTCTTCAATAATACTTCGACGGTATCGGACTAACTCTCGTAGTTCTCGCTGATTACGATCGGGAATGAAACTTGCTTTAAGCAGGCCATGACGAAGAAGCTTGGCAATCCATTCGGCATCCTTCACATCGGTCTTGCGACCAGGTACTGCTTTCATATGTTGAGCATTCACTACTAAAAACTCAATATTCTCAGCTTCAAGTAAGTTAACGATTGGCTTCCAAAATACACCTGTACTCTCCATTGCTACGTGGGTACATTCATGCTCCTTGATCCAGTCAATTAACTGTAATAGAAATACAGTTTTAGTGGAAAACGTTTGAATCTCCTTTCCTTTTGGAGTCATAATACATGCGGTAATGGAATCCTTGTGAACGTCCATCCCACATGCACGTTCAATGATTACTTCCATTGTAATCATCCTTTCCACGGCAAATAGTATTGGAGGCTGGTGCAATAACCAGAGTAGGATTAATCTCCCATGAGTGCTACTCGTAAGAGAGCGACAGTCTGTGATGCACCGTGGTCGTTGGAGTCAGACTAACGGATGGGCTCAATGGCACCATAGTTGATCGACCTTCTTCGCCAGCCATAGTATCTATACCCGTTCTGAAACAATTTTCATCCTCTGTGGTGCAGCGTTTTTTGCGCTGCATGGATGGCTAACGGGTGCTTTACTTAAAGATCGCTGCTTAGACGGCTCTTTTATCTTGTTCAACTAGTGGGGCAGGATAGTGAAAGAAGGATATTTGATATGTGGGAACGAGTGTTTTATAATGTATCTCCAGCAATAATTTATTAAACGGATTTGGGAGGAATTATATATGTACGTAACGATTTCAGACTTTATTAAAGAATGGAATAGGGAAGCTATGCTAACTCAAAACGTTTTAAATGGTTTGACAGATGAATCTTTAAAACAACAAGTTTACCCAGAAGGTCGTACTCTAGGAAGGATTGCGTGGCATTTAACAACAAATATTCCAGATTATTTATCCCATTTCGGGTTTAAGATAGATGGGATAGAAAATGCAGAAAGTGCCTCAACCTCAGCAAAGGAAATTGCTGAAACCTTTCAAGAGGTAAGTTCTCACGCAGCCCAAATCATTGAACAACAATGGACAGACAAATCCCTAGAACAAATACAAGAAGCTTTTGGAAGACAGGAATCAAATTCTCAAATACTAATGGGACTAATCAAGCACATTGTTCATCATCGTGGTCAAATTACCGTTCTGATGCGTCAAGCAGGATTAAAACCGTTTGGGGTTTATGGACCACCAAAAGAAGATTGGATTCATTTAGGTGTGGAAAATCCACCACAATAATAATATTGTGCTATCGGGTGCGTTTCTGAAATAATCAGAGACGCTTTTTTTACTAACGGGAAGTTACCTCAATAAGCAAAAATGACTTTTGTTAATATGGAAAAAATCGTTTTACCTCTATTATAAAAAAGAGGCAGAACTTTGTAGTGAACGGTAACGTCATAATATTAAGTTAAATGAGGGGTGATATTATGGGGTTTTGGTATTTCTTAATATTATTTGTAGGATTATTTTTAGTAATTAAGGGGCTACTTGGGAAAAAAAGATTCAGCTTGGTATTTATAGGATTAATATGTATTTCGTTCTCAATATTTATGTTTTCTCCAGGAAGTGATGAAATCATTTCGGGATTATTCAATTTGAATTAGAGTGTAGAATACTTATAGGTATTTTCACTAACGGGTTTAATTCAACAACAGGGGCTTCTTAGGGAGCTCTTTTTTCTTATTGAACTAACGGGTTAGTTCAACAAAGGAAGTTATAATAAATTTAATTATTTACATTGGAGGATATTTACTTGGAGATTAGAAAAGCAAGTAAAGAGGATATAAAGCACGTATCAAAAGTTTATGTTGATAGTTGGAGGACTACTTATCAGGGGCTAGTACCAAACGATTATCTGAAAGAATTATCGTACGATGATGCAGAAAAAAGTTGGATTGATTTTTTAAATAACGAGAATGAACCTTTTATTTATGTTGCAATAAATGATATAGGGAAAATTATAGGTTTTGCATCTGGTAAAAGTATTAACGAGAAGAATTTTGATGGAGAACTTTATTCACTTTATCTCTTACAGGAATGTAGAGGATTAGGTGTTGGTAGGAAGCTTATTTCAGCTATTGCCAAGCATTTCAAAGAAAGAGATATACATTCTATGCTGGTTTGGGTAATGAAAAAGAATAAATCTGGACTTGGTTTTTACGAACGTATGGGAGGAAAGGAATATATTCATAGGACTAGTACGTTTGGAGGAACTAAAGTAGAAGATGTTGCATATAGCTGGCAAGATATCTCAGTATTATGTATTGATTAAGCGTAATAAAGAGTTAATCGTGTGTATCTTATTCAACTAACGGGCAGGTTTCTGCAATAAGTGGAGTAATTAAGTAACTGGTCAGTAATGTGCAACTTTTTCCTTTTTTGAAAAGTCTTAAAGGTAAAGACTATAAAAATAGGAGGTCCTGATGGAGTATCCAGAGATTGTAGTAGTGCTTTTAGTTTATAGTGGATCTATTGCATTTTTTTTAGTTCCTTTTCAAGGTGAGTGGAACTTAATAAATCAGCAACAAAGTCATGTGAAATTCAGAGAAGTTTTTAAAGTTAGCTTAACTAGTATGATTTTTCATAAGAAAGCGATACTTGCTCTTGTTTTACTAAGTTTTACGCTATTTATTACTTGGTCAATATACCAAGGAGCAGAATATCATTTTAATGCTCACAGTGGTTACCCTCCAGTAAGTACAGATTTAAAAGCTATCTACTCCATGGGCGGTGTACTTGTGTATACAGTTGTTCTTTCTTTACTGATAGCATTTGTGAGAACGCTAAAAATGGTAAGGAACGCTCGTTAGAGATACAAGTTTGATGACTTCTTTTGCGCCTAACTCTTTAACTCGTTCGCTGAGATTATTCAGGCCTATGAGTATCTGGGTCTTGGGGCTTTTGGTAAGATTGTTATCGAATTTCGGAACAATCAATTCAAGATTTAACTACGTTTATATCCTATTAAGTTCTAATGCAATAGACTTTGGAGTACCATCCAAGGACTTTTGGTTTTTCTAAAGTACTAGATAATAACTAGATCAATGAGTAGAATGAAAGTTATATCTTGCCTAAATATTCCCGTTTTTTTAGTTATTTCATTTGTATGGAGGTTTTTATGTGGAATTAAATTATTGCTCCAATTGTGGAGTAAAGTTAGAAGTACGCGTTATCAATGATGAGGAACGTAAAGCATGTCCAAACTGTTCATTTGTTCATTGGGGTAACTATAGTGTGAGTGTGGGCGCTCTAGTTATAAAAGAGGGGAAAATGTTACTTGTTCGCCGTAAACATAATCCCGGTAAAGGGAAGTGGACAAATCCTGGGGGCTATATCGAGCAAACGGAACTCATTGAACAAAGTGTCATGCGTGAGGTGTTAGAAGAAACAGGTGTAACTACAAAAGTGAAATCGATTGTAATGCTGGGGGATTATCCAGGTCGAGTACATAATATCTACATTGGATTTTTGATGGAATATGTAGAAGGACAGCCACAACCAGATGAAGTAGAGGTAGATGGGGCAGACTTTTTCTCATTGCAAGAAATGGAGCTAATGGATGTCGCAGATATGACGCGTGGGTTAGCTAATATTGTCTTTGAATATCAGTCAGGTGGATTAACATCAAATTCATTACCGAAAACAGCGTTTAATGGCTACACGTTTTTTAATGTATAGAACGCTTTAGTGATATTGCATAAATGAAAGTCGATGGACAAATGTAAATAAGTGGTTTGTTAAGAGAGAAGAAAATTTTCGTATTGAGTAATTGAAACGAGTAACGAGTAAGTTCTTACTCCACTAACAGGTGCAATTGTGGAAGACACGTATCTGTTCTTATCAAACTAACGGGTACTTTATTTGAAGAGCGTTGAGCTGCTGAGACGGCTCTTTTTTTTAACTAAAGGGG
>CAWJLH010000006.1:0-24082 GCA_963843665.1 uncultured Caryophanaceae bacterium | reverse complement strand
CGAATTTCCACTGGGAGGATCATGCAGTTACCGAACAGTTGGAGTATATGTACAAAGCCTATCCGGAAGCAGGAATCATCTTGCCGAGCTTCGGGGAGGTACGTATATTATGCACTGCAATGGGACATGTCAATGGCGAAGTCACCTATGATTTCGACCCTAACCTCGAAGGATGGGCAGAACGAAATAAAGCATCTGATGCACATAATATCGGAATGGGCAGCACGAAAGGTGATGCCATCGAACCCCGTCTGAGGGAAAATTTGCAGCGTTTTTACAAAGGGATGGGCGCAATTGTTGAAAGGCTGAAAAAAGAACGAGGGTGGCAACAAATCCATATAACGGGTGAAGCCGATCTGGCGAATGCCTTCGCCGAAACCTTGCGCGAAAAACCGGCTAGCTGTATTTATAAAAACTTGAATAACAGTAGACCGAATGATATCGTGCATCAGGTCTTTGAAAAATAATAAACACTAAATCCTTTCCAGCACCTTCTTGAATGTAACGAGAAGGTGCTGGTTTTTTGATGACGAATCTAGAAAAAGCGGAATTTTCGTTAGGAAGATATCCTGATTCATGCCAGGGATTAATAGAAGTTACCATTGTCTTGACTTCCGGCAAATTTCAACAAACCTTACAACTGTAGGAATAGTTTAAATTGATAGAAAAAACGTGATTTGTGTGATACAATTTAACCATTCGACTCAAAAGTGTTGGTAGGTAAAAAGAATCATTTGGAAACGGTATTAATAATCTCCGGTTTTACATTTGATTAAAACTAACTATATCAAACATTGCAGACAAGGAGGTTGATAGTATTGCATCAAATGCATGGAATTCATGAGATCTCTTTGGTTGCTCTCTCTTTTATCATTGCATTTATGGTTGCCCTGGCAGCACTTGATATCGCAAGAAGAGTGAATTTTTCAAAAGGATGGAAGAGGAAATTATGGCTGTTTAGCGGATCAGTTGCAATGGGAATCGGCGTTTGGTCGATACATTTTATCGGGATGACCGCATTTCAGTTGTCTGTTCCGATTACATACGATGTACTTCTTGTCACCCTTTCAATCCTTATTGCCATTGGCGCTTCCCTGATTGGACTTTATTTTATATGTCAACCTAACATGAGCAATACCAGATTAGGTATTGGAGGTACAGTCATGGGATTAGGTATAAGTGGTATGCATTACATTGGGATGGCTGCTATGAAAGGTATCCAAGTCAGTTACCAACCTTTCCTTTTTATCATTTCAATCTTGATCGCAATCGGTGCTTCAATCATTGCGCTCATGCTGGCATTTCAATTTCGGAAGAGTCGAAATGGCATTGGCAACAAAGCAAAACTAATCAGCGGGCTAATCATGGGTGTGGCGATTACGGGCATGCATTACACAGGAATGACTGCTGCAACATTCATGCTTGATGATCATGACGCAGGAAATGAAGTGGCAACCCTTACCGATACGAATGCGATGGTAATCTCTGTTGCAATCATCGCGGTTGTCATACTTGGATTTGTTTTGATTTCCTCCTTTGTTTTAGACCAACGATTGAGTGAAGAAATTGCCTTTAAAGGAGCCATTCTTGAATCTGTATTGGATTGTGTCATTATTATTGATCAATATGGGAATATCATAGAATGCAATCCGGCTGTGGAAAGTACATTCGGTTTTTCTCGAGAGGATTTAATCGGGAAGAACATGGAATGGGCCCTTTTTCACCACACATCGTTACATCACATAGACATTGCTGCGCGTCTCGGTTCAAATAATGGGGAGGCCCTCTCTGATGAACGGATGGAAATCATTGGTGTACGGACATGATGGAAAGGAATTTCCGGTTGAGTTGACGATTACCAAAATCGAAAAAGAAGGAGCGCCTATATTTACTGTATACGCGCGTGATATAACGGAACTTAAAAAGACTGAAGAAACCATTAGACAACTGGCGTACCAAGATCCACTGACAGGTTTACCCAACCGTCGATTTTTTAATGAACATCTTTCAGAAACCATAAAAGATGCAGAAAAACAACAGAAAATGATAGCTGTAATCTTTTTAGACTTGGATCACTTTAAGAATATAAATGATTCCATGGGGCATACCTATGGAGATTTACTATTAAACAAGGTAGCTGAAAGATTACAACAGTGCATGAAGAATGGTAGTGTTGTCTCTCGGAATGGTGGAGATGAGTTTACCATTTTCCTGAAAGACACCACGGAAAAAGAAGCAGAAGATGCTGCCAAACGAATCATCAATTTTTTAACCCAGCCTTTTTATCTTGAGGAACACGAAGTCTTCATCACGACAAGCGTTGGTGTAGCCATGTATCCGAGGGATGGAAAAGACCTGGAAACACTTCTGAAAAATGCAGACACAGCGATGTATGAAGTTAAAGAGCAAGGAAGAAATGGATTTTCATTTTTCCAACCGGGATATGATTTGAAGATATCTCAGCGATTACAGGCGGAACATGAATTACGAATGGCAGTCGAACGTAACGAATTTGTCGTCTACTACCAGCCGCGGCTTGACATCCAAACAGAACGAATTATTGGGGTAGAGGCGTTGGTTCGATGGAAGCATCCAGAACGGGGAATTCTCCAGCCCAATGAATTTATTCCACAAGCGGAAGAATCGGGTTTGATTGTCCCGCTTGGAAATTGGGTGCTGCAAACAGCCGTTGCACAATGTAAAAAGTGGCATGAGGATTTGCATCCCCTAAAAATGTCTGTGAACCTGTCCGCTTTGCAGTTCAAACAACCCGATCTTGTAAAATTGGTTGCAAAGACACTAGTGGCCGTGGACTTAGAACCTTCATTTTTAAATCTTGAAATTACAGAAAGTGTGGCAATGGATGTTGAGTATACCAAGGAAGTATTGAAGGATTTAAAAGAAGTCGGTGTGAAAATTAGCTTGGATGACTTCGGTACAGGATATAGTTCACTAGGTTCATTGAAAAAAATGCCGATTGATTATATAAAAATTGATCGGTCATTCATGCGCAATGTCAATGATGATGTAGAAGATGCTGCCATCGTGAAAGCGATTATTTCGATGGCGCATAGTTTGAGCATTCCTGTCATTGCGGAAGGCGTCGAGGACAAAGAACAACTTCTGTTCTTAAAACAACTGCAATGTGATGAAATGCAGGGTTACTTAGTCAGTCCTCCAATATCAGCCGAGCACTTGGAAAGCTTGATAACTCCATTTGCGGAGCAACAGTGGCAATTATGAAACTAATTTACTTGCAACAACAACGAAAAAAGCATGATCCCACGAGGGCTCATGCTTTTTCCTTTCCCCTTTGGAAGGGGGGTACTCGGAAAATTTGATAGTTTTTTCAATACCCAAAACTGTTCTTTCTGACGATCATTTCATAATGCCCATCAGTGCAGTTTGTGTAACTGACTTAGTAGATGGCGTACCCAGATGATAAACGTGATTTGCGCCTTCATGCGTCAGTCTTCAAGTTGCACTTCCACAAAAAATGTAACCTTTACCGCTTCGTTAACACAGAGTGGCCGGAACCTTACATCTCAGTTCCCGACGAGTGTACCTTTCGTCAGCAAAGCAAATTTTCCGCCAAGGCTGTGCAGTTCATCGTCCGAATCGCCTGTAGGTAGCTCGTCTACGAGGGTCCTCTTCCGGTAATTCCGCCTTGTAATCTATGTATACCCATAAAAAAGTTGGGTAAACCATATTTAAAACTATTTTATTGAAAGTTTTAGTTGGTAGTGATAATTATAGAAACGGCCGCATGGCAGACGGACAAGTACTGCAATAGGTAACTCAATGCTGGCCGGGCTCACTTCTCTTTAAAGGGGGGGATGCCAATGTAAGCATGTAGACTTAAAAACGGGATTCATATTCATAAGAGTGGGCTTCCATCAACTCTATTAGCACAAATGGAGAACATAGCATCATTTAATAATCCCGAGTTTTACAAGGCGCAGGCGAAAAGGGGTTCAACCTATGGAATACCCCGGCAGATTCAGCGTGCAAATGACGGTCAGAATGAGCTAGTTCTGCCGCGTGGCTGTTTTGATGAATTGCACAATATGTTGAAAAACGAATCCATTCAAGTGGAAATTTCGAATCAATCGTATAGCGGTGAAAGCATCGAAATCGATTTTCATGGAAGTTTATCGATGCAGCAAGACGAGGTTGTCAATACGCTGCTAGCAAACAACCATGGCACGCTTTCGGCTACGACCGGATTTGGTAAGACTGTTGTCGCTACTGCTGTAATCGCTAACCGGAAGGTAAATACATTAGTCATTGTTCATCGTACTCAATTGATGAAGCAATGGGTGGAAAGACTTGCAACATTTTTGAACATTTCCCCGAAGGAGATCGGACAAATTGGTGGAGGGGAAAATTATATAACCGGAAAAGTGGATGTCGCAACGATTCAAAGTTTGAATTACGGAGGTCAATTAAAGTCTTTTATCACGCAATATGGTCAAATTATTGTGGACGAGTGTCACATTATTTCAGCAATCACTTTTGAGAAAGTGTTACAACAAATTAGGTCCAAGTATGTATTGGGATTGACAGCTACCCCGAAACGTAAAGATGGGTTGCACCCAATTATCACAATGCAATGCGGGCCGATCCGTTCGACCATCGATGCAAAATCACAGGCGAAAGTCCGTCCCTTTGGCCATCGGTTGATCAAGATAGGAACAGACTTTAAAACGGAGAAAACAGAGTTTCATGAAATTTATGAAGAGGTAACACTGGATTCAAAGAGGAACAATCAAATCTTTAATGATGTTCTGAATGCATTAGAAGAAGGGCGTTCGCCTATCATTTTAACCGAGCGGCTGGAACATTTGGAATTATTGAAGAGCATGTTTAATGGATTTGCAAAAAATATTGTAATACTCGCTGGAAATATGAAGAAAAAAGAACAAAGAATAGAACTGGAGCGGTTATCGACGATTTCTGATAGCGAAGAACGGCTCATCATCGCTACCGGGAAATACATTGGCGAAGGGTTTGACGATGCACGTCTGGACACATTATTTTTAACGATGCCGATTTCTTGGAAAGGGACCCTGCAACAATATGTCGGTCGCCTTCATCGCAACCATGATCGGAAGCAGGAAGTCCAAGTATACGATTATGTAGACGAGAAAGTTCCTGTGTTAAAGGCGATGTATGATAAGCGGTTAGCAGGCTATAAATTGATGGGGTATGTGATTGCGGATGGGGAAGCAGTATCGGAACAGATGATGTTGTTTTAACTTGAATGTAGCAATTGTTCCTTCAAAAAAATCCAGGCACCCACACAGTTCAAAATTGTTTGGATGCCTGGTTTGGGTTCTAAAGAGAATTCTATTCCTCGGATAATTGGTTTTGCCGCTTTACTTCGTTCACATCCGTATCACTATAAGCTGCCGTGCCGACTCCTCCTGTTTTGGCGATGAGTTCTTTCATTTCATTGTAAGTCAAACCGGAGTCCGCGTTTTGTCTTTTCACTTCCATAATGTCTGTGCCTGCCTCCGTAAACTTTTTCTGTTCATTATTTCCCATTGAATAACCTCCATCTGATTTTTATGTCCCTAGGTTCTCTCAACTAATGTGAATTATTCAGTTTTGATTGTGTTTTAGCTAAATGAGGCTCCACAAATAAGAATGGAGGACGAATGGAAGTTTGCAACGAGGAATATACTGAATGGGTGGTGCAAAATGTATAGGATATACTTTATAGAAAGATAGAAAAAGTGCCTGGCCCAGTTGCATTGTTAGAGCAGACTAGTATAATCATACATATTCACTAGAAATCATTATGTTAGTAGAAAAGGGAGAAAGTATGAGAGGAAAAACACACATCGTAGGTGGTATTGCAGCAAGTCTTGCTTTAGCCCAATTGAATCAATATGACCCGGCAATCATGGTGGGGGCAGGTGTAGTCGGCGCATTACTACCGGATATTTGTCACGGAGGCAGCAAAATTGGACGGAAGTTACCGATTGTCTCAAAGATAATCAACAAGATATTCGGGCACCGGACATTTACACATAGCCTGGTATTTTTAGTAATCATGGCCATGCTTATGAACATGTACATTTCAAATGAAGCGGTGCGGGCTGGGGTTTTGGCGGGTATGGTGAGCCATTATGTGCTGGACATGGCTACTAAAAATGGGATTCAGTTACTGTACCCGATTAAGTTTAAGGTTCGTCTTCCATTGACTACAAAAACGGGTAGCAAAATCGAATCTATTGTTTTTGCCGTGTTAACGCTGTTATCGTTTTACTTTGGCTATAATGCATTTGAGTTATTATTTATGAGAACAGCCCAGTGGAAGGGAAATCCTTTTCACTGGGCTTTTTACTTTGTTATATTTCACCAAAAAGACATGAGTTGCAGACAGTAATTCTATGTGAAGTTGTATAATTATGATGGAATCCTTGAAAAAATGAAGAATGTTTAGGCTAGTTGGAGGGGAAAGTGTGAAAGCAACAATTGACGTTTTAGGTGATACAGCCGTTTCAAAAGTAAACCAATACCAGACGAGTAAAAGTAGATACTTCATATTGACAATGATGGGAGGATTTTTCCTCGGGTTTGGAATCATCCTTATTTTTACGATTGGTGGCTTGTTTGAATCGACTAGCTTTGCGGGAACGAAAATGATTATGGGTGCTACATTTGGTATCGCGTTAAGTCTGGTTTTAATGGCAGGTGCAGATCTTTTCACCAGTAATAACATGATTATGACCATAGGTACATTGACGAAGAAAACAACGTGGTATGAAACAATCCGCATTTGGCTATTCAGCTATATAGGAAACTTTGCGGGCGCCATTCTCATTGCCGCACTATTTTTCTATTCGGGGCTGGCCACGGGTGGAACGGCCGAATTTATGACTAAGGCGGCAGCCGACAAGATGAATGCCCCCTTTATGGAATTGCTGTTTCGCGGGATTCTGTGCAATATTCTTGTCTGCTTGGCAGTTTGGTGCTCCTTTAAATTGAAGGAAGAGACTGCGAAATTGATTGTGATATTTTGGTGCTTATTCGCTTTTATCACGTCAGGTTTTGAGCATAGTATTGCAAACATGTCTTTGTTATCCATTGCGCTGATGATCCCACATCCTGAAACTGTTTCAATGATAGGGTTGGTAGCAAACTTGGTGCCGGTGACAATCGGGAATATAATTGGGGGCGCGATGTTCATAGGAGCGGGCTACTGGTTCGGGAACTCTGAAAAAAACTAGGGAATCCGTAATAGAAAACACAAGGGTAACTGTTTTTAATCCTTGGAGCATCTGTTATACATATAAAAAAGATATCTTCACGCGAAGTGAGTTGGCATACTTCTACGTGAGGATATCTTTTTTATGTGCAAAATGGCTTGTGGAAAATTGAAAAAGCCATCTATTTTAGGTGAGGAAACGTTGAAGAAATCGGTTTTCCTCTACTAGCCTAATTACGCTTCAACCTCTTTATCATTCCTTACCTGGTCCATTAAATAATTGACAAAAGCATCGTCCCGTACAAGCCACGCTTCATAGTTTCTTTTGAGAAAGCTTTCCGCTTCCTCAAAACTTGTAAAGGTCTGCTCCAAATTTGTTTTATTCCGTTCAATCGCCCAGACTTGATCGTTCACTTGATAGAGGAAAAAGAGCTCTTCCGTTCGACTTTTATACAGGGTGCCGAACGAGGAACGTTTCAAATTATACCGATTTCGTCGCGCATCTTCCCTTAAGGCTTCCAAGTGGAATGTGTCCAACACAAACTGTTGATAGGCTTCACTGTTTAACGAGCAGCCTGATGCTTTTGCATGCCCGCCTCCGCCAAATTTTCCAGCCACTTCAGACACGTCAACATGATCGTGGATTGTTCGAAAACCGACCCGTTTTCCACCGATATTCAGGATTGTAATGTAATCAAGATGCGGGTATTCCTTACCGAGTTCATTGCCCAGCTCCGAATGATAGGATTCCGCATAGACGATTCCGGCAAAATAGCCGCCCGTTTGTGTCTGGACAAGTTCTCGCCTCTTTCGGCGAATATAGCGCTCGATTTTACCTTCTTCCATATCCAGTATTTTCTTTTCGAATTCATCGAAGTGAAAATGATCGTTTAACTGAAGTCGACTGATCATTTTTTCTTCGAATTCTTCAATTGTGATGAGGAAAAAGAGGGCATTGAGCCGCTGGGCATGCTGATTGTTATTTTTCTCCCATTCCCATGTATCATACTGCCTGACGAGCTCGACAAATTCTGCGATAGCGTCTGATGGTTCCATGAGTTGATGTGTCACGAGGTATTCATAAAATAGGGAAGTCGCTGAAGTTAATTTACCTTCGTCGTCTTCCACCTGGACATGGCCCCACTCATAGTCATTAAAGTGCAGTGCAGTTTTATGGTGATCAAGTAGTTGCACCTTTCCACCATCCTGATAAAACGCATCAAGTCGCTTCTCATTTTCCTCGTTTACCGATAAATCCGTAATAAACAAAAATGTATCCTGATCATCGTTCTCCAAAAACCATTCTACTTCCCGATCCAAACCGGAAACGGAATTGTAGCGTACTTTTACCTGGTTTCCAAAAGCAATCTTTGCTAAAATACCGCATCCAACACCATCTAAATCATTATGGGATAATAATTTATACATCTTCTTCACTCCTCGAAAAACAGTATGGTCAAGTTGCTTTGGTGACAGTCACTGACCACTTAATGACTAGCCTCCTACTCGATTAAACACAAAAACTATTTAAAACCGTGCCTGCCAACTTGACCATCCATTCTGTTATAATTGGAACGGATTAAACACAAACTTTACTACATCTGTCGTAGGTATGCATCTTTTAGACAACTACGAATACAGAGAAGGGGGCAAGATTTGCATACTTTGAAACAACAATGGTTCGGAAATGTGCGTGCCGATATTCTTGCAGGAATCGTTGTAGGACTAGCGCTCATTCCAGAAGCGTTGGCCTTTGCGTTTATCGTAGGAGTGGATCCACGTGTCGCGCTCTATGCTTCATTTACGATTGCTGTCATCACGTCATTTGTCGGCGGCCGTCCAGGTCTTATTTCAGCGGCAACCGGCGCGATGGCTTTAGTCCTTGTCAACTTGATGGCAGAACATGGCTTGCAGTACGTACTGGCAGCCACTGTGTTAACCGGAATCATTCAATTGGTCCTCGGAGGACTCGGGGTTGCGAATTTGATGCGTTTCATCCCAAACTCTGTCATGCTCGGATTTGTGAATGCACTGGGCATTATGATCTTCATCACCCAGCTTCCTTACTTGAAAGGAACCGGTGCGATGACGTATGTATTCGTAATTGCTACATTGGTTTTGGTGTATGCAGTGCCACGCTTTTTCACAGCAATCCCTGCTCCGCTTATCGCGATTGTCGTCATGACGGGCATCGCATTGATGAGTGGCGTATCGCTCCAAACAATCGGTGATTTAGGGAAGATGCCAAATTCACTTCCAACTTTTTTCCTTCCGGATATCCCGCTTAACTTAGAAACACTGAAGATTATCTTCCCTTATTCATTGGCCTTATCCATTGTCGGTTTATTGGAATCGTTGCTGACTTCCCAAGTGTTGGATGATATGACGGATACGCCAAGCGACAAAAATAAAGAGGCGCGCGGGCAAGGAATCGCCAACTTCCTCACAGGTTTTTTCGGTGGGATGGCAGGATGTGCGTTGATTGGCCAATCGATCATCAACATCAAATCGGGTGGTCGAGGACGGCTATCCACATTCACAGCGGGTGTCTTCCTTATGTTTTTGATTATTGCTTTGGGCGATGTCGTCGTCAAAATTCCGATGCCTGTCCTTGCTGGCGTCATGATTATGGTCGCCATGACAACATTCAATTGGAGTTCGTTCAAGTTTTTAAAACAAGCGCCAAAAACGGAATCGCTCGTGATGCTGATCACCGTCGCAATCATTTTATATACGCATAATCTTGCAATTGGTGTAGTCGTCGGTGTTGTCTTGAGTTCACTATTTTTCGTCGCCAAAATCTCTCGTGTGACTGTGACGCGTAATGAAGGCATATATAAGATAAAAGGGCCGTTATTTTTCGCATCCACTACAAAATTCATCCAGGCATTTCGCGACGTTAAGGATAAGGAAATCGTGATTGACTTCGAAGACAGCCAGCTATGGGACGAATCAGCTGTCGGAGCAATCATTAAGGTGAAGCAGAAGCTAGAGGGAGAAGGCGCGACGGTAACAATCCGAGGGCTGAATTCTTCAAGTGAACAACTATACGGGAAATTACATTGAGGAGGGAGTTTTCATGAAGATTGCTGTAGCCATCGATGGATCGGATAATGCTTTGCGCGCTGCAAGGCATGCCATTACACTCGCCCAACACTTCCCGGAAGCACAAGTAGAGGTCATCTATGTTAAAGATTACACGAAAGCAAAAGATGAACGGCTTTTATCGCTTAATGAGGAGAGCCTCCTGCTGAAACGACAGCAAAAAGTAGATCCCGTTCTGGAACTGGCCCGTAATGCCGGCGTAAAAGCGAAAATGACGCTACTAAAAGGGGATCCGAGCCAGGAAATCATAAAATATGTAAATGCCGAAGCGGTGGATCAGCTCGTCATCGGCAGCCGGGGCCTTAGTACGTTTCAAGAAATGGTGCTTGGGAGCGTCAGTCATAAAGTTATGAAGCATGTGAATTGCCCGGTGACGGTTGTGAAGTAGGGGTTGGCTTTTAAGGTACCTGTCGGTGACTAACGGGTTCGGTTGATGGGGAGAAAACATTAAAAACACAGAGTTCAGGGACACAATTCACATATGAATTGGTGTCCCTGTTTTTGTTGTTGCATCAACATTTAGATGCTTTATATTGATAAATTGGTACCACAATTGGCACAGGAATTAGCAGTAGCGCATAAATTTATGTGCCTTTGTTAATTCCGTTGTTAAAACACTTGCTAATTGGATATTGGAAAGAAAAATATAGAAGGAAGATGAGAAATCTATGCTAAAGTATATTGAAGATTATGAAATAATGTTCTTCGACTAACGGGAGTTTAGTTGAACAAGGGCTATTTGAAAAAAAGGTAATATAATTATATATACAGATAAAAAAGTCAGGAGTAGAGAATATTCAGTATGCGTTGGACAAAGACAAAAATGTTAGTAGAAAATCTAATATGTGAAAAGCTTAAAAAACGATTAAATGTCTATGCAACAAGTTACAATACATCTTTTGGAGAACAGAGAAGAATTTGGGTAACTTTAGATAATAAAGAAATTTTTAATGCTTCATCGGCGCATTTTTTAGTGGAACACGATGAACTTTGGGAAGAAGTTAAGAGAAAGACAAGTAAACCCTTTCCCGATTGCTTGTATGAATGTTTCCCAGAGTTCGTTGGAAAAATAAATGACTCTGATTATTCAATGGCGATTTTAGAACAGCGAAATATCTTTAATGTTGAACTTGTGTACGATGCGTTGGTTCAATATCCTAATTTTTCAATCGAGGAAGCTTTAAGTTCTGAAAATAATATTGTTCAAGCTTTAGCATTGATTGATAAAAGACTTGGTAAAAGAAGATTAAAACACTTGAGGTTTTACCCTTACACTCACCCAATAGTGTCAATGTTCTACCAAATAAGATGTGATGTAGAGGGGATTCCTGATTCTAATCCTTTACGTGGTGCTTTACTTGAAGATCGTTGAGCTGCTTAGACGGCTCATTTTCCTTATTCAACTAACGAAGGTTAGTTGAAGAGTGCTGTTTAACTTGTGTTCAACAATCGGGCCATTTTAACGAAGAATGGATTGTACCTAAACTATAAACAGGTTTATATTAATCATGGTAAACCGTACCACAAATAGGCAGTAGAGTAAAAATGCTCTGCTGCTTTTTGTATGGAAAAATATGCATTTCACCGTACGTACAAGCAAATAAGGGTCAATACTTATTTCATTCATTAATTGCCACCTTCGATTGGACTTCCAAATATTATATAAATAATAACATATTTTATAAATAGAAGTTCTTCCACCCTATCCCGGGATATTTAGAATAATAAAGTATAGTGCTCATTAAAATTTATTTATTTTGATTGTTTATTTGGCAAATCATTGATTGATACAGTGTTTGAATGCTTTTAGGGATTTGGGAGCGTTACTAATATCGTGTTTTTTGTTACTGTTTTGTAATCAAACGGTCATTCTAGCGTAATGATTTTTCGCTATACTAATATACTTAGCGAGGGAATGATTAAGATAATAAAACGAATTGTTTCAATGCTAATAGACAAATAGAGGTCAGGGAGTGAGTTTAAGATGAAAAAACGTATTAATTTAATTTTTTTGACAGCGATGATGTTCATGTCAACGTTAGTAATTCCTGCTAATGCGATGACTGGTGGAACGGAAGGGACAAACCCTTGGATGAACACCAAGCTCTCTTCTAAGGAGCGCACTGAGTTGCTTCTTGATGCAATGACAATGGAACAGAAGATTCAGCAGATTGCTATCTCACGCTTCAATGAGAACGATACTGGCGAGACGGTTGTCATCAACAAGAAAGGTAGCAGCAAGTACCAGAACGGCGAATTCGCGCCCGAAGGTACACTGCCCGGATGTGAGTGGCAAGACACAGGCCGGCAAATCAAAGGGATCGAAGAATTGGGTATTCCTACAATTCGTATGACCAATGGTGGTACGGGCGTGAAGGGCGGATCGTGTGGCAATGACCCAGAAGCTACTGGCCTACCGTCCTCCCTGTCTATGGCCGCTACTTTTAACCGTGAGTTAAACTATGAGGCTGGCCGGATCCTCGGCGAGGAGACGCGGGCGTTTGCGCATCACGTGTTGCTCGGACCGGGCATGAACCTCGTACGTCACCCGTACAATGGAAGGAACTATGAGTACTTTAGTGAAGACCCGTACTTGACGGGTATCTTGGCGACTGAGCAAGTCAAAGGTATCCAGGCCCAAGGGGTCCAGGCACAACTTAAGCATCTTGCCGGCAACGAGCAAGAGACCGAGCGTTGGACGATGGGCGTACAAGTTCCATCACAGGCAATGAACGAGTTGTATATGCTGCCATTCGAGATGACTGTCAAGGATGCTGACCCGGCCTCGGTGATGTGTTCGTTCCCGGATGTCAACGGCACCTTTGCGTGTGACAGCTCTGAATTACTCCAAGATGCCCTACGCAACAACTGGGGCTTTGACGGTTACGTCATGAGTGACCGTCGCGCAATTCACGACACGGTCGCTGGCATTAAGGCGGGCATGAATGTAGAGCTCGACTGGGCACCACAATACTATACTCAAGAGAAAATCCAAGAGGCACTCGACTCTGGTCAGGTGACTGTGGACGATATTGATAATCTGCTTCGTCCACGTTATATCAAGATGATTGAGTACGGCCACATGGATGAGCCTTACGACAAGTTCATGCCGGAGATTGTCGATCCGATGGCCAACGGAGCCAGCGCACGTCAGATGGCCGAGGAAGGGTCCGTACTGTTGAAGAACAAAGACTCCTTCCTGCCACTGGATGGCGAAACAAAGTCGATTGCGCTGATCGGCGTCGAGTGGTTCGCTGGTGAGGCTAAGATGTCTCCGCGCTCCACTAAGGACACAAACGAGAACGTCGTGACACCTTACACGGTCACTCCACAAGAGGGCCTAGAGAATGTCATCAAAGAACTTGGCTACGACACTGAAGTAACGTACAACGATGGCCGTGACCCGGAAGCTGCTGCGAAGCTAGCCGCTGAGTCCGACGTCGTGCTACTAATGATTGGCGATAACCCACATGAGACTGTGGATCGTAAGACACTTGGCTTCCCGGCCATCGATCTAGACACGCGAGATAAACAAAAGGACTTGGTTGAGCAGGAGCCGATGATCGATGCAGTACTTAAGGCCAACGCGGAGAACACCGCTGTGGTACTGAAGACTTCCGGTACGGTGCTCATGCCGTGGCTAGACGAGGTCCCTGCAGTCCTTCAGGCGTGGTACGCGGGCATGGAGGATGGCAATGCCGTCGCTAACCTGCTCTACGGTAAGGTCAATCCATCTGGTAAGCTGCCGATGACGTTTGGTGCCACTGAGCGTGAGGCTGCCTTCGCGACGAAAGAGCAGTACCCTGGAACGCGTCAAGACACTGGCAAACCAGGTGGCCCTGGACCGTACGGTGACGGTTCCGACCAGCTAATCGCTAAGTACACAGAGGGCCTTGAGATGGGTTACCGCTGGTACGAGGCAAACAACGTGAAGCCTGTCTTCCCGTTCGGATATGGCCTGTCATACACGAACTTCGAGTATGACGACCTAAAAGTTAAAAAAGTCCGTGGTGAAGGCAAAGGTAAAAACGGCTCGTTGTCCGGTATTGACGTGTCCTTCACGATCACGAACACAGGTGATGTTGCCGGTAAAGAAGCTGCACAAGTCTATATGACTCTACCAGACGAGGCAGGGCAGCCTACTAAGCGCTTAGTCAACTTCGAGAAAGTTTTCCTTGAGCCTGGTAAGAGCGAGCGTGTGACTGTGCGTATTAACCATGCAGACTCTAACCACCCGTTCTCCTATTTCATTCCGGAAGAACCAGATAATCTTGCTAACTGGGCAGACGGCGAGTGGGCAACTGCTGACGGTAAGTACCGCGTACATGTCGGTGGTTCCTCAGCAGATACTCCGTTGGAAAAAGATGTCCCGTTGAACTTTGCGAAAGAAGAGAGAAAAGCGCAACAAGCTGAAGAAAAAGCTGAACGTAAGGCAGCAAAAGCTGAAGAAAAAGCCGCAAAAGAAGCGGCTAAAGCTAAAGCGAAAGCCGAACGCGAAGCAGCAAAAGCTGAAGCAGAAGAAAAACGTAAAGCGGCTAAAGCAGAACGAGAAGCTGCAAAAAAAGCGGCTAAAGCCGAACGCGAGGCAGCAAAAGCTGAAAAGTAAACGGCCCTCAGCAAGGATAACAACAAGGGCAAGGGGAAAGGAAACAACAACTCCCAAAGAAAGGCCTCTGGCCATGAGTTGACGTCGGCGACCAAGTAGGGTCGTCAGGCATCCAAAAGTTAGTGAGCCCGCGGGCTCGGCGAATATAAGCCGAGGCCAGCGGGCTCACTGCTTTTCTCGACGCCTCCATGGGCGACGAGAGGGACGAAAAGAGATAAGGAAGGACGTGAGAAGTATGATGAAGGAATCAGTTAGGAATAGCCGGCAAGGTTCGGCGCGTTTCTGGTGGGTGACCCTTGGCCTGGCGGTCCTCTTGACCGCATGCACTGTCGAGGAAACCGAGGAGCCGGTCGAGAGCGATGACGCAGTCGAGGAATCCGATGGGTCGGTCGAGAGAGATGACGCCGTGGGACCAACCCAGTCCGAGCACAGCGACTGGCAGCTCCCTGGCTTGGTAGACCGGTCCGGCGCGCCGATCGAGGTGCCGAAGCCAGGTCCGGTCACGGGAAGGACCCTGGACGTCACTGAATTTGGGGCAAATCCGGATCCGAACTCACACGACGATGCAGCAGCCATCCGGGAAGCCCTGGACGCGGCCGAACCGGGTGACGAGGTTGTGCTGCCGGCCGGCACGTATGACCTGCGCTCCACTGACCCGGCCGACGAGTCGGCGAACATCGTGTTGCGCAGCGGCGTGGACCTGCGCGGCGAGGGCCAGGAGCGCACCGTGCTGCTGACCTCCCTTGACGGCGAGGATGACAGTCGGGTGATCCGCGGCTCCGGCGTCCAGGACGTCATCGTCGCTGACTTCACCATCACCTCCCGTCATGAGGGACCACTCGGCGACGACCCTGACGACGGCGACGCGGGTGGCGGCCCGATGTACGGGATCTACCTCGGAGCCTATGAAGGAAAGGCTAGCTCCGGGGTCCTTGTGGAGAACCTGAGCATCCGCAGGTTCGAGCGCCACGGGATCTCCGTCAAGGCCAGCCGTGAAGTGACCCTCTCTGGAAACTACGTAAGTGAGGCAACTGCCGTTGGCCCCGGAGGACAGGGCTACGGCATCGCTATCGAGGGCTCAAGGGACCAGCGCGACCCGGATGCCGCCAACGATTCCCGGCACAACGTCGTCATCGATAATACCTTCGATGGCAGGCATCTGCGACACGCCATTCTGCTGCAGTTCCCTACGCACAACAATCTCGTGGCGGAGAACACCATCGTCGGCAGCATCCTCGATGCCATCGATTTGCACGGCGAGGGTGAATACCTGAACGAGATCCGGGACAACACGGTCATCGGCGGGCAGCGGGCGGGCATCGCGCTGGGCAATTCCGGCGGGGCCAAGAACAAGCACGACGCCTCTGGACCTGGAAACTGGGTGCACTCCAACGACCTGATTGGAAACCGTCAGGGAATCCTCGTCATCCTGGGAACTCCTGACACCCTCATCGAGGACAACAGGATCACCGCTGGGGAGGATTCGAAAGCCGGCATTGAGGTCCGCAATGCGCCGGGCACAGAGTTGCACGGTAACCACATCACTGGAGGGACTGACGGATTCTGGGCCATCCGGCTCAGTGAGGACCGAGGTACTAACGGACGGGGCACAGGAATCCCCTTAGGCATCAGGATCGAGTGCAACGTCATTCGACAGGCCGCCAACGGCATCAGGATCGATGCAGGGGAGGACCTCAGCATAGTGGAAAACGTCGTCGACGGCATCGACGGAGCTGAGCTGAGGGTGGCCGACGGGATTGAGGTCTCGGGAGAGCGCCCAGTGCATGACGGCCAACACCGCGGCGGCCGTTAGCCGGACATAAGGCTACTTTTTTTGTTGACACTTTGTTGGCACTTTCAAGCATGCTGTCAACAAACAGAACAATTATATCAGATTAAAACCTTCTGAAATGCTTATACATCAAGGTTTTTCGGAATTTAAACTGTTATATAAATTGACGGCATGCAGCATGGCATGCAAGAGGTCAGGGGTTCGAGCCCCCTATGCTCCATACTTACGGAAAAGCGTCCAAACCTTTGGTATCAAGGGTTTGGACGCTTTATATTATGGATACAGCTTTGCTATATTATGATGAAACAGGAGTTTTGTTGACAGTTTTCCCTAGTTGGTCTTACTAAATAAATTCTCAAGTGCATTGGCTGCCTGTTGGTTGAGATTGATGAGCTGCTTAGGTGGTTCTTTTGTTACTCCACTTCAGTCGGTCTTACAACAACTTGTTGGGGAAACTGTAATTCTTGCCACGATTGCAGACGAACCAAATGTACCGCCACTCTTTTTCTTATACACAATTGTTGAAGTAACAAGAAGAAGAGGAATCTGGAGGACAACAACTATTTAGTGCTGTGTACATTACCGGCGGCCCGAATGTGATTGTCGTGAACGACCAATTAGACAATTGCTAGATACACTTATTGGTTCTACAGTGAATCTATTAGTAAGTAATGGTTCAACTGCAACAAATTTTAACGTGGAACAAACAGGTCTTGGCATAGTGTTAGGCACTTTACCAATTGATACGACCGTTAGATTTGCAATTTCAACTTGCAAAATTACGGCTGTAGGGCAGATCTAGATGTTAATTCAATTAATGCTGTATGAATCTACACAAAACACGTTCCATTCAGCGATTGAATGAAACGTCTTATTTTTATTGCCTTTTTACGAAATGAGGAAGTCGCAAAGTGTTTTTCAAAACTAAAATTTGTAGAAATAAGTTGCACAACTACCTGGAAGTCGAATTCCATGTAGCAAAACAAAGCCCAGCCGAATTAATCGAGTTGGATTGTCTTGTAATCGAAACATTCCACTTACTTTGAATATCGTGTTTATCCGAGCAGAAATATCGTACAAGAAGAAGCGTGCAATCAACGAATCGAAGAACAGCCGAACAAAAGCTATTTTGAAAAACGGAAGGAGGAAAGGGGGAGAATAAAACGTGGTGATGTCAGAATCGTGTTGGGTGCCTCAACTGATAATGATGAGAATTGAGCAAAGAAGGAATTGGTTGCAGAATTAAATGATTATATCAAGGGAGTTTAACTTCACAGTTCGAAATATAAAGCGCCAAAAGACTGCCAATCGTAGTCAATCAGCCGTCTTAACCTCAGTCATCATGTGATTATTGACAGTCTTCGCAGACTTGGAAATCGAATAAAAGTAAAATCAAGTAGTACATTTTTATGTTAATGCCTCAATACACTAAAAGCTTCTGCAAATTTTCTAGCGAAAGAAAGTGGCGGCTCAACTGATTGGATATGAACATATAGAATAGTCGGGTTAGTGAAGATCCAAAGATTATGAATCGCGATTACGATTAAACCGTTTTTTGAGAGAAGACAAATAAAACTGGGTAATTCTTCTTGAAGAACTACTACTTCTACAAAGTTGAGTGCATTTCCTTGAGCATCCAGCGATTCTAATGTCATCCGGCTGGAAGCGCACTTTTACTTTAGCTGCCTTGGATGGTCACATGAAGATTGCGACCAATTTCTACAGAGCAAATACCTTGTTCCATTTTAGGCTTTCCGTTAACAATCTGAGCATATTGCTGGCAAAGATTTTCTGAGTATTCCATTTTAAGACACCTCTATTTTTTCTAAAGTTTATGAAGGATAGAGGATGCCTAGTACGAAAAGAAATATTAGCTCATATGAGCTAATATTTCTTTTGTAAAGTCGTTCATTTCATTGATCAGAGTTTGAAGCTTTTGTTCTTGTTCTTTAAAATATTGCCGATTATTTACGTCGTTGGATTCATCGAAATAGATGGTTAAGGCTGAAATAGCATCACCGATTCTAGTGATCATAGAACCTAGAATTATAAGTTTTATTCCCAGGTTTTCGTTATTTTGATTTGAAGCATTATCTTTTTCATTCAATTATTCCCACTCCCACCTACAACTTATGGGTATGAAATGAAAAATGAATCTTGTCCGGAGATATTAAAGTAATGTAGAGAGGGGTGAAAGTGGATGATAGGACTAAAAACTTTTATTAAACCTTAGGAGCTAAACTAATAAATGGAAAGCTATTGTGAAAATAAAAGCATAGTTCGTTTGTAAAGTGGCCTAAACAAGAGTAAATCCACAATTCTAAGAATGCCTTGGATTCTCATTGTTAATTTGCTTTATTAGTTTTTTCACTTCATTGGTTAAATCGTTAATCTGTTTCTGCATATTTTTATTGTCGGTTTTTTCTTGTCGTTCTGCTTGTCGTTCTTCTTCTAATGCAAGCACTGTGGCAAGAGTAGATATCACATAGCCGACTGTAGTTACTACTTCACCGATGACAGCAAGCTCAGCTGCACGAATTGTATTGGAATCTTGATTATTTTGATCAATTCCTTCACTATTTGGCATAAACAAGTCAGCCTCCAATATAAAAAATACAACAACTCAATTTAATAATATGCGTATAAAGAATTGCTTATGTAATTGCGTTGGATTAGTGAATTTTTTACTGAATAGTACGACCATTATGCGCCGGGAAAGAGAAATTTCTTATTCTAATGAGAGTAGTTGAAAAAGGGTAGATCTCTTCAACTATAATGCTTTAGAGACGTTATCTTGTTTTAATTCATCAAAACAGGTTCCATTTAGCCATTGAATGAAACCTGTTATTTTTATTGCCTATTTACGGAAGCGGCGATGTTTAGTTTTAAAAAAAGGCATAACAGTTCGTGGTATGCATCTGCCATTATGGGAGCAGTTTTCTATTTTAGCTTGATTTTTAAGCGCATTATTTTAGAGGAATCATATATAGTAACTAATCCGTTTTTAGCTTGAGCGTTATCCAGTTATGTCTGAGGGGATGCGTGTTTTTTGGTTATTGGAAAGGGCTCTAATTGTGACCAAACAGGAATGCTGCCCCTATAGTTGAACAAGAAAAAAAAGCCTTCTAAGCAGCTCAATGATTTTCAAGTAAAGCACTCTTTAGTTTAATAAGAACAGAGAGGCATACTAAACAATCGCGCCCGTTTGTGAAGACCTTCTATTATTTCACTGGATACCAAGACGACATTAACACAGACGATATTTGCTGAAGGTATTAAAAATTCTTTACTTATTTCTCCTCTCCATTCTTTCTATTTTTCGAGTTAATTGTTCAATTTGCTTTTGCATCAATTCTAATTGATTTGATTGATCTAATTGGTCTTGGGGATTTTGATTATTTGGGTTTTCTAATTCTTGTAGCGTAATCCCTGCTGCAATTGCTGATAGACCATCGCCTAATGTGGAAAGCGCAGCTCCGACAAATGAGAGTTTAGCAGCATAAATCTCTGGTGTCCCAGTATTTTGACCCATTTGATTATTATTTACGTTTTTCATTATTAATACACATCCTTGATATTATTATGAGTTCTTATTATGTATATGAAATACTTAACAATGTGGATAATCAAGGGTTAGTTACTTTAATTTCAAACACTAATGAACAGGTGCTTCTTCAACGGGTAAGCCAATCACTTCCGCTAGAAAAGGGATGGGAGTGGAATTATCGTGAAGATTTTGAATCAGTTCAAGCGTTTTAGTTTTGCTTCTTTGTTCGGTTCCTCGTTCAATTCCCTGTTCAATCCCTTTTTTGAATCCGATTTCCAACCCTCGATTCTCTGCATCTTCCAATCGCTGAATAGGATCCCGTAATGCAATTTCCGGTTATTTATCAAATGTAAAACGAATGTTCTTGAATAACAATGAAAGCGATTGACTTGTCAAACATATATCCGTTACAGACGTCATTTGCGTCAGTTAAGCAAAGCAATTTAAAAAAGGGTGCCAGGTTAGCACTCATTTCAGCGATACTCCAAAACTTTTTAAAAAACTTTTGAAACTTTTTCTATAAATCTCCGTCTGTACAGTATTAACGAATCGGACTGAGTGCAGGAGGGGGTATGGGAACCCCGCTTTCCTTCAGGTGCAATTCACCCGATACTTTTTGGAAACCAGGTTGGTATTTGTCCAGTTGAAGAAGCTGTCAACCAACCGATCACTATATGGGCAAGCCAATCTGGTTTCCATCCACTCATTGCTATTATTTAAGGGTACCTGTGAAATTCTTGCACAGGCCAAAAAAAGGAGTTTATCATTTTGAAAAACAAACTGACTGCCGTATTGACGGCTCTGTTGCTCATTTTTGTAGCGACACCATTACAGGGAAAGGCTGCCACCCAGTTTTCAGACGTACCGTCATCAAAGCATTATGCAGAAGCAGTTTATGATCTGGCGGAACGCAATATTATCGGAGGCTATCCGGACGGCACATTCAAACCCGGAAACTCTATCACGAGAGGACAGGCGGCCGCAATCATCACAAAGATGATTGGCTTGGACACTTCGAACGTGAAGAATCCGGGGTTTAAAGATGTTTCGACAGCAAACGGCTACTACAAAGCAATCGCAGCCATGGCGGAAGAAGGCATTATCAGTGGCTATGGGGATGGACGTTACGGTCCGAACGACCCGATTAAACGGGGGCAGATGGCGTCGATTCTTGTGAAAGCGTTCGATCTGCCACGCTATAATTTTACGTCGTATGAAAGTCCATTCAAAGATGTGAAATCGCAGACAGGCCATGATCCGAACATTTTGACCATTTACAGACTTGGCATTACGACAGGCACGTCTTCTGACAGATTTAGCCCGAACGAGCCCATCACAAGAGGACAAGCGTCCAAAATGTTGAAAGCTACAGAGGAAGCAAAGGCACCGATCGTTACGGTACGGGCAAGCGACTACCAATGGGAGCAGTTTAAAATGTTTGATTCTAATCATGAGGATTCTGGTTTGTTCCAAGCGGTGGAAGGAAGAGAAAAATTTGGCGGTCCTGCGGATAAAATACACTTAGTCCCGCTCAAAGAAGGGACGGGTAAATTCCAAGTCGCTTTGGTGTATTCAGGGAATCCGGATAAGAAATATTATCGGAAATATTATGTGCACATCAAAGAAGTCGAAGGCAAACTGAAGTTGACGCTGGAAGAGACAGAAGATATTCTCGCTACGCCAGCCACACTCGATATGAGGGGGAAAAAACAGGTTCAAAACGTTTCCCTTTCCACAATGGACGGAAAGAAGCTGTCTGACAATGTGGCGTTCAGGAAATGTCTCTCTTTCAGTCCTTCTGATTGCCGCGATACCGATGAGACCGATAGTGAAGGCAAGTATAATAATGTTCGTATACTGATCGATAAACCGGGTCAATCTATTGCCACTGTCCGGTTCGCTGACGGAGAAGAAGTACGGTACGGGATCGAAGCGGTAAGTTTAACTCCACATTTTTATTATAGCATCAGAACATTGGAGGAAAGACCTACTGCGTCAGTGGATCTGGGAGCAGAATACGACATAGGAAAGCATATAATACCAAAAGATGCTGAGCAGATTGCCGCCATCACAAGAGATGCGGGAACCAACTTGTTCCATGCTGTAGGAAAGAAAAAAGGTTCCTTCTCTATTAGACTACCGGATCATAACAAGACTGATCTAATTGAAATAGGCGTAAATGTTGAGACAATGGGCCCCATTATTAATGTAGGTATATATGAATACATCGACACGCATATGTGATTGAATGAGGATAACCGAAAAAGCAGACATGCCGAGCATGTCTGCTTTTTTGCGATACATGAGATCCTTCTGGGTGAAAGTTCGATGTTACTGCGGGTGCATATGGCACTGAAATAAAAAAAGCCGCCTAGTAATCACGTTATTTTGAATTTTTTTTCGCGCATGGCACCTTAATTATTGATTATTTCCATGGTTCAAAGCGGGATGGGACTTAGTATTCTTCCTGAAAAGGTCTAGTACCGTGTTCCACAGAACGTCCGTATTGTGCGTGATGAAGTAGCAACTCGCATACAGGGACTAACCTCTAAATAGTAAAAAACTTGTGAATCATTTGAAAAAGTATTACGATAATTACGTGCATCGTTATTTAATTGAAATACTAAAGGGGGAAATGATGATGAAAGCGGTTATCGATGAAAGTGAATTACACCATCAACATAAAGAAGTTATCGTCGAAGCATTGAAAAAAGACACGTATGCAAACCATTTGGGAATTGAATTAATCGAGGTTGGCGAAGGAACTGCAATTGCAGAGTTAACTGCCGAAGCCCATATGTTAAATGCACACGGAACGCTCCACGGTGCTGTTACATTTGCAATTGCCGACTATGTATTCGCAGCTGCTTGTAACTCTTACGGTAGAACAGCTGTTGCCCTGTCCAATACAATCAATTATATGGCAGCCGGCAAAGAAGGAGCACTTATCCGAGCCACGGCCGAGGAAGTAAAGAAAAATTATCGAACAGCTTGGTATACGATTAAAGTCGAAAGCGACGGAGAGCTGATTGCTACAATGGATGCGACAGCGTATCGATTAGGCAATTATTTCGTACCTGTAGAGGGATAAATTTAATTTCGTGTTTCACGTTCTGAAAATATTATGAGAAAGGCCCCGTGGGGAGAAATCTCTTCGGGCCTTTTTGATGTGAAGGATCAGTTGGACTGTTTACGTTACTAGAAGACTAGAAAGGTTGGGCGTACATAGTGAATGTTAAGGGGAAAGTTGTTATTATAACTGGAGCTTCTAGTGGAATTGGTGAATCTACAGCTATGGAGCTTGCCAATCACGGAGCTAAAGTAGTTCTGGCCGCAAGACGTGAAGAACGATTGAAAGAGATTGATGCAAGCATTGAACAACAGGGTGGCAGTTCTGTATATAAAGTAACGGATGTTACGAATCAAGAGCAAATGGAAGATCTAGCCCGTTTTGCCATAGATACGTTTGGGCAAATTGATGTGCTGATTAACAATGCGGGTATCATGCCGCTATCTTTTTTAAGCCAAAAGAAAATTTCTGAATGGGATCAAATGATCGACGTCAATATTAAAGGTGTACTTTACGGAATTGGTGCTGTTCTTCCTTATATGCGAGAGCGAAAACAAGGTCAGATTATCAATATATCTTCTGTTGCCGGACATATCGTTGAACCAGCTGCAGCTGTATATGCTGGAACGAAATTTGCTGTTCGAGCGATTACGGAAGGTCTACGAATCGAAGAAGGAAGAAATAATATACGCGCTACCATTATTTCACCTGGGGCGATTGATACAGAACTCGTACAATCCATTTCT
>CAWJLH010000005.1:0-190975 GCA_963843665.1 uncultured Caryophanaceae bacterium | reverse complement strand
GAATAGGTAACAACCCCTTCTGATTCCTTCAACTGTTTTACCGTCAAATGGAGAGGCATGTCCTTCCCCCTGGATATCGTGGATCTGAAGGCTATCTGTAATTTTTATATTCGAACGTTTTTACTTCACTTGCTTCATTTTCTTTAATTACAATTGCTTTAAGAACTGTATCTTTTGTAATCTTGATTGGCGTTGTATATTTTGTGCTGTTTTTCGTTGGAGCTGAACCATCTGATTGTGTAATAAATCTCTGCATCAGCTGTTGTTGTCGATAATTCTATCGTCTTCTCTCCAACGAACGTTCCGCTATCCTAGACTCGCGAAAGCCGGTTGGATAATGGAACTGTCGACAACGATATCTTGTTCTGACCACGTGGAATGATTTGGTAGTCCGTGTTGAATTGCTGCACAATCCCCGTGATTGACTCATAGGTGTTGCCTACTTCTAACCCTAATGCATTGTTTTCGTCACGTACGATAAATTCTGTTGTCCCGTCAGTCGCTGTATAATTAGCCCAAGATCCGCCATCCTGTACATCAGTCAATTCTCATGTTCTTCACTTCAACAAGTTGTGATTCATTTGCTTCTTTCACATCAGCACCGCTTATCGCTTTAGCGGATGGTGCGTCACTGCTGGGTCCTTTCTCAACAATCGTCGCCCCATCTAATTGAAGGAGTCCACGGTAATCTGCCAGTGTACCGGTAAGCGTAACCTCATCGCCCAATTTTACATCTAAACTAGTAGGACGTACTGCAATACCACCCTACTCGTCTTGTACGGAAATGGTGTTTTTCAAGTTGGCTGCCACGACACCTTTAATGGTGACCATTTCACCAAGATTCGCAGCACGTGCATCTGCGATAGAAATTGCGGCCGCCGGATCAGGATTTTCTGGTTCTTTAGGTTCTTCTGGTTCTGGACTTTCTGGTTCCTCCGGATCTGGTTCGCCAGGTTCCTCAGCTGATGAACCATCCATTTCATGGCTGCCTAAATGGTCAAACGTATTTGACGGATAATTATCCCATTCCGCTGCGGGGTCAAAAACATCGTCAACTATGGTATCTCCAGATGTTATAGTACTTTTACGTACTAATGTAACATCCTTACCCCAGTCGATTCTTACTCCAACTTGTCCAAAGGAATCTATAACCGTCTCCTTTTTTCTTAAGAACTATTGGATCATCACCGTTAAAGTTAACGATACCCGAGTTTTCTCAATCTCCTTTACTTTTTATTTCTGGATTTGCGTCTCTGTGATGTATCACATATGTATCTCCATTTGCCAATGTTCCTGTTAACGATACTGGTTGTTTGAAGCGTCGTCGTCCCATTGTGATAAAGTTCAAGTGAATATGCACTTAAATCAACTGTCGCACCAGTACCATTGTATAGTTCAATTGCTTTATTAAAACTACTACCCTCAATATACTCCGAAATAATCAAGTCAGTCGCATTCGTTGCAGCTACTTACTGGTGTGGCATTGCTGGCAGTACTATGCTCGCTACTAAACTAGCTGATAAAAAGGTATTTATTGGTTTCTTCCATTTCCTTTTACTCATCTAAATAATTCTCCTTTTTATTTACGGTTTTTAGACATTAAAAATCCAAAGCCTCCACCTATTGCAGAAGGCTTTGATAAATTTTATAGAGTTGTATCCCCTGTTACCTCAATACCATCAAAATCATATTTATCAGCATCAAGACCTGAAAGATCCAAATTGCCTTCAACTTTAATGTTTTCAAAAGATACATTTTCGTTAGCGTTCCTGTTAGAATTAGATTTCCTTTAACAACTACATTTTCTAATGATGCTACCTCTGTTACAGAAACTGTAACATCACCGTTGTAAACTTTTGGAGCATTAATTGTACCTGAGAAATCTTCAGCTGGTATATCTCCACCAGGAAGTTCAGTTCCTGGTTCTTCGTGCTCCGCTACATCTACAATACGACCTTCAATTTCAGTTGGGATTGTCTTCTAAGTGATACTAAGTGTTCTCTGAAGTTTTCCCAATCTGAAAGACCAAGATCTGTTACACGACCTTCTTCATATGCTTTTTCAAGTACATCATAGCCATCTCCACCTTTAGCAGTGAATGCGTTTGTTGCTACTGTATATGTTTTAGCATCTTCGATTTCAGTGTACGTACCATCTGCATTTTTATATGCAATTGATACTACACGTTGTCCAGCTGGTTTAGAAGAATCAAATTCTACTTTCGCACCTGATACATGTAAGAAACCACCATTTTCTTTTGGATACTCTTTAAAGCTAATTTCAAATGCTTCTTTTAATTCTGCACCTGTTACATCCATTGTTGCTAATGTATTACCAAATGGAAGTACAGTGATTACTTCTCCTACTGTGATTGGACCCGCATCAATTGCAGCACGAATTCCTCCACCGTTTTGGAATGCCATAATTACTTTTTATCTTTTACATTCTTTCGCTTTTGCAAGCATTCCATCTGTAATTAAGTTCCCTAGAATTGTTTCATTTTTTCGTACACTTGTGCCTGGTACATTACTTCATCAGTTGTTCGTGGGTTTTCTAATGCATTTTCAAGTGTTACTCCAATTTCCTCTTTCATTTACATCTGCAATTTGATCTTTATATGGTTTTAAAAGCTCTGCTGCTTCAGGATCTTCTGCTTTATCTGCAATCTTAATTAATTCTCCTGCATGTCCTACTACAACACCATTTTCATCAAATTCAACATCTAATGTACCTAAGGTAATCTGAATATTGATACGCTTGTACAATAATTGTTGGATCTTTCGCTGTACCATTTTCATCTTTGTCTACAACTACTGGTTTGTCTAATTGTGTATGGCTATGTCCACCTACAATTACGTCAATCCCTTCTACTTTTGCAGCTAATTCTAAGTCATTGTCCATTGCTGCATTATCATCATAACCAATATGTGTAAGTGCTACGATTTTGTTAACACCCTTGTCTTCAAATTCATCAACCATTTTTTCTGCATCTTCAATATAATTTGAGAATGTAATTTTTCCTGGACTTGCAATGTCTTCCGTTTCCGCAGTTGTTAAGTCCAAAGATACCAACTTTTTCTCCATTTACTTCTTTTACAATTCCTGTGTAAATATTGCCTTTTTCAGGAGTTGATAGAAATTTTCGTATTAAATAATCCTGTAAATTTATCGATCTTTTGAGAAATCTACGTTTGCAGTTACAAATGGGAATTTTGCTGCTTTAATGAAATCAACTAATGCTTTGATGTCCTTCAGGTGATGAACCAAGATCAAACTCATGGTTACCGAATGTCATTGCATCATACTTTCATTAAATTCATAAATTCTAAATCTGCTTGTCCTTGGAATTCATTGAAATATAAAGTTCCAGAGAATACATCCCCTGCATTTAATAGCAATGCATCTGGTTTTGCTGCTCTTACTTCTTTTACTGCTGTAACAAGTTTTGGTGCTTTGTCCGTATTCGCATGTGATATCATTTACGTGCATGATTGATAGATTAAAATTTCCCATTGCTAACTTTACCTGCTTTGAACATTCTCTACTGCAGTGTTTCAGCTTCTTGCGATTGCTTCATCTACTGCTTTTTGATTCGTTTCTTGTATCGGCTACTATTGCTTCTGCTGCTTTAATTGCATCTTGAAGTGTTTTGATAGAACCTACTGGATACTGTCCAACTTTAGTTCCTTCTTCCGCACCTTCAAGTGCTGTTTCAGCATTTGTAATTGCTGTTTCTAGTACCTTCTATCTACTACGATGTTTCTGGAGTAACTGTTACATCTTCTTTAACTCACCTTTTTTATCCAAAATTATTGGAGATTCTGCTGTTACTCCATCTGCAACTGTGATACTCGTTACATCATCTGCAACCGTAATTTCTGTTACATTGTCATTTCCAATAATGATATTTGTTGCATTCGCACCACTTAAATCGATCTTGCTATTGCCGTCGTCAGGATTCAAGACAATCTTTGCATCGTTAAGATTGTCGCCTTTTAGCGTTACTGATTTTTTAATCTCAATATCATTAGCTTTGACTGTATCCTAAATCAATTTCCATTCCTGGAGTAGTTGGATCAATAATTACTTTAGCATCTTTTAATGAACCATTTGCAGTTGCATCCGTAAGTTGAACTTGTGTTGTAATAACCACTTCACCTTTAAGATTAGTTGTCCCAGAAAAATTCACATCTGCGTGAGCTACTACTGCTGGAACTGTTACTAGTGCTGCAAATGCTGCTGTAGATAATACTGCATAGCCTGCAGATTTTTTTAATAGAAAATCGTTTTTTATTTTTCATCCATTCTCGCCCCTTCAATTGTCTATACTAGTTAAAGATAATAGAACTCATAAATAATATTTTATCTATAGTATTTCTTTCCGGACATGGAAATTAAAACATAAGAAATGGGAGAAGTTTAGACTTCTCCCATTTCTCCATCTTTCAAACTTAGTTAAGTGTTCGTACTGCTTTCGACTATTACATCTATCAATGTCTAATATAACACCTGTTTTATCTTTAACTGTTAGATTCTTTACAGTTCCATTTGTTAAAGTAAGTGTTTCTCCATTAGCCATACCTGTTAACTCAATTGTTAAATTAGTAATAGTTCTTGCCTGCAAGATTAAATTCTGAACCTGTAGCAATATCTCCTGAAATCGTAATAGCATCTACTCCTCGTGCAATAGCAGTATTAAAATCAGCTACAGTTGTTACAGTTGTTAAGCTATTCCCGTCTTATACCGCATTCCTGCGGCTTTCGGTTCGGGCCTACACCGTACAGGCGACTTTCATCGCATACGGCGTGCCATCAGTAGTACTTCTTAACTTATTTCCCCATAGTCAGTTTATCATTAATTTTTTCAGAATAGTGTAAGGTTTATGTAAGTAAATTGTAAACTCTATGAATATATTGTTAATAAAGTTTACAATTCATCAGTTGCATAGAAACATAAAAAGAAGCCAGCCTACTATTGGTAGGACTGACTTCATCTTTTTGTTATGCAATTGTAGTGTGTTATTTTTTTGATTAGTGTCTCGCACTGTATTTTCTCGTCTTCCTAACCATAGTCACCTTTTAAGGAGCCCCTTACTGCCACTCGCATTGGAATAGGAAGGTGAAATTCCTCCCTTGAGAACAGTCAAAACTCAAGTGCCTAATCCTGTTAGGATGATGGTCTGTTATATAGACCGGTGTAATCATCCCACTCACTTCGTCATCTATAAACTGAAATGTGCAGTTCTTGTTTAAGAAGGACCTCAGTAGTCATAACACCTATGACTACGAGGTTACCTCTTAAACTCTACATAGACCTAAAGAGTAACGTTTCGTTTGGTTTTCTTAAAGAGTTAGAGTTAAGTTCCAAGTACCAGCTGCACCATCTTGACCAGGAGTATAATTTGCAGTGTACTCTTTAGTTACTTGATTTCCAGCTTCACCAGTTGTGTTTTCAAAAGTAAATGATCCAGCTGTTACTAATGCATTTACAATATCTTTAGTAAATGAAACTTTTACAGTAATATCATGTCCTTCACCTTTAGATGCAATTGTAGCTGTTTTTGTTTTATTTTCCGTATTTTCCGTGTAATAAATTGTAACATTGTCAGCATTAATTGCTTCAGTGAATGTGAATTCTATATCATAAGTAGTTACTTTAGTTCCATCTTTTTGAGCTGCTTCGTATGTTGATACAGTTTCTGCTAATGTACCAACAGCTGCATCTACTTCTGCTTGTGTTGCATCCTCATCAGCTACTACTGCTTGCGCTTCTGCTACCGCAGTTTCTAATGCTGTTTTAGCTGCTAGTGTTGTCCACTTTTCAGCTGGTTCTACATCATTTCCATCTTTAGAAACTACTACATTTTTAACCGCAGCAATCGCATCTGTTAATGCTTCCTTAGTTAACGCAGGTTGGTCACCATCATTTTTTAACATATTTACTTTATTAATTAATTCTTGCAATTTACCATTATCAGTTAATTCCTCTATTGAAGATGATATCTCTTCGATGTATTCTAGAGCAAACAAATTATTATAGTTATGAATTAATTTTCTATTTGTACTCATATATAATAAAATTGCTTGAGTGTTTCCATTTGAATATAGTTCATTAGATTTAATCTCTCTTACAAGTAAATCAAATAACTCGGAATCGGTTGCCTTATAAAGTGCAACATACTCATATCCAACCCAACCATCCAACTCTTCTAAACCTCTAAGCCTAAAACCTACTCCTACAGCTTCTTTCATATTAATAGGTTCTGCTAAAGTAAATATTGATTTTAATTTTTCTCCGCTATTATCCCATGTAACTTTTGTTATTTTAATATCTTTACTACCAAATACATTTAAAATATCTTCGTTTTTATAGAATAATTTATCCAATGTTTTTTCATTTAAAGATTTAAACGTGGATTCATCAAGCTGGTCAATCATATTCCATGCATAAGTAAGTGTATTCGTAGGAATACCGTTCTTAGTATTAGCATCTAACAAGAAGGGACTCATATTGGTAAAACTACAATATTCTATATGGCTATATGGTTTTTCGTTTGTTGCTGAGTATCTCACTAAAATAGAAATCTTACCAGATAAATCCGGGAGATTATTCTCATCGTATTTAATCCAATTGTCAGTACCTGCTATTCTGTACTCCATTGTACTATCTAATCCAACAATTTTATCCAAAATATCGTCGATGACCAAATTTGGAGCAACTGGAAGAATATTAACTAAAATGGTTTCGCTCCAATCATTTAGTTTTACAGTTACTTCTTGGTCAATTATATACTCACTACTATTAAATCCAATTATTTGAATATCATCTTTATTTATTTCAATTTGATTTCCTTTTTCATCAGTTAATTCAAGGTATTCATAGTCGAACTCTTCTCCTAAAAGATAATCACTTTTAAATGAGCTTATATTTAGTTCCATTGCTGGCGTAGGTTGGTCGACTACCTTAATTGCAGGACTGTATAGTCCAACTGAATAGCCTTCAGCATCTTTTGCACTACTTGAAAGTACATAATAATAATATTCCTTACCCGGTTCTCCACTATTATCCTTAAATATTTGAGTTTCTACTGAAAGATTCTTTACAATAACAGTTGTTTCACCTGCATGAACATTTGACCCATCATCATCTTCACCGATTACATCTCGACGAAGGATAGAATAAGAATCTACTCCTATACTATCATCTTTTGTCCAGCTAATTGTATTTATGCCTTGTGTGCTTGTTCCAGTTACATTTTTAACGCCTTTAGGTATATAATTGATTCTCTCGCTAGGTAAAGATAGTTTTCCTTCATTACTTACAGCGTAAACTTTATATCCTCCTACAGAAAGGTTCGTTGTCGGAATGTTTGTATCGGTATCAGCTTGAGTAACTTCAACCTTAGTTGCTTTCCCATCTGTTACAAGTGAATCTAGTTCATTTTTAGTAGTTAGATTTATATCACTTGGCACTAAATACATTTCGCCAATCATACTACTTTTCGCTAGAACGGATTCACCATAATCCGCACTTTGCGAAACAAATGTCACGGTTGGCACTATTGCCACTTCTTGGTCACCTTCATCTTTTACAATTACCTTATCTCCATCTGCATTTTCTACTACATCCTCTAAATTTTCAGCAATTTCTTTCGGTGCAGTAACTATGCGTCATTCGGTACTATAATTTACTTACTAGACTTATAACCTCAACAGTCTTAGCATTAGTTCCAGTTAAATCAATTACAGCATTTGGATTAGAAGGATTTAGAACTATATGAGCATCTTCTAATGCTTCACCTTTTAATTTAACTGAGCCTTTGATTTCAATATTTGTGACTTTCATTGTCTTCAAATCAATTTCAGCACCTGGAACTACTGGATCAATGATAATCTTCGCACCACTTAGCGCCTCAGGGTTACTAGTAGTTAACGTCACTGGTTTTGTAATTATAAAATTACCCGTTACCTTTGTACCCTCTGCAAAATCTACATCTGCATGTGCTACGATTACTGGTGTCCCTACTGCAGCTGCGAATGCCGCTGTAGATAATACTGCATAACCTGTCCATCTTTTATGGTTGCTCATTAATATTTATCCCCCTTTAAAGGTTCAAAAACTAATGGAAGTATAAAAAGGAAGGGAGAAAGTTTGTTTTTCCCTTCCTCCTTTTTTATATGGAATATTTATTGAATGTGTAGTATTCGTTATATTGACTGCGTTTTGCAGCAAAGTAACATCTGATTTATCTTTAACTGTTAGATTCGTTATAGAACCATTTTGCAAAATAATGTTTTCACCATTCTCTAGCCCTGTTAAATCTATGGTTAAGTTTGTAACTGTTTTTCCTTGAAGATTAAACACTGATCCTGTTTGAATATCCCCACCTATGGTAATTGGACCCGCGATAGGGCTTGCACCATTAATAGCTGTATTAAATGCTGCTGTTGTACTTATTACGCTATTCCCGTCTTATACCACATTCCTATGGCTTTCGATTCGGGCCTACACCGTACAAGCGGCTTTCACCGCATACGGCGTGCCATCAGTAGTATAATTATTCCATATTACATATGTATATATGACGCGAATCAATATACCTATATAATATCTAAAAATAGGGACCAATCACTATTTCATGATTGGTCCTATTAATTTTGATAGCTTACTTTTGGGGAAATAAGCTTATTCATAGAATAATTACTACTGACTGGGTTCCTTCGCTCCTGCTAGTTTTATCCTTCTCGTATGTTACCATACAAGTCCAAACGGCTAGCGATCAACACTACTATGAACCCGCTGCCATCTTACTAGCTTCACTGGTGCTAACACACCTCTTCTAGCAAGACTTCAAACGTTCCATTACTTCTATCCCTTTTTTTGATGACCTTAGGTCTCCACTATTCAGGAATGAGAACGACTAGTTTAACAGTCAATTGTTCTAATCGCCATTATATCATTTCATATATAAGGATGAATGCCAACTCCTAGCTATTTCGTAGCATTCACTACCTCACCCTGCCTACATGGATTCGTCTACCTGACCATAGTCACCTTTTAAAGAGCCCCGCCTCGATTCATCGAGTACGACTTCACCTGACTTCACCCCTTCAGCTTGTTAGTGCCTCACTGGATGCAGGAGGATTAGGCACTTGACTATAATAGGACTGTTTAGCAATGATTAGGAATTTCACCCAACAATTGGAAGTAATAGTTAGAAAAACACCCCATGTAATTAACATAAAGTGTAAACATGAGGTGTCATTTCCACTTCTTTCACTAGATTACTAGCTTATAAAGTAACGTTTCGTTTAGTTTTATTGAGCAGGAGCAAATTTAATTACGATTGTGTTATCTGTTCTTCACCGCTTGTAATTGTAATAACTACTTTACCATTTCACCGTACCTTCAGCAACTACTGCTGTTACACCTGTTGGTAATTCAGCGTCAGCAATTTTTTCATTTGCTTTAGCAATAGTAGTTGTTACATTAGTATCCCATGCAAGGTTTAAATCTCGAATTGCTGTTTTTGCAGCAACTACTTTTTCAGCATCTGTAAGGACATTTTTACAGTTACATACAAATGTAGATGTCAGTATTTGCACGACCATCAGTAACTGTAACTGTAACTGTAGTTTTGTATCCTCTGCAACATTGTCAGCAACAGTAAAAACTAGTTTACCATCTTATCGATTGTTGCACTAGTAGCTGAACCTGCAACAAATGTTAAATCATTTCCGTCAGCATCAGTAGCCAAATCAGAAGCTGTAAACGTTAAGTTGTCAGCACCCTCATTAACGGATTTGTTCAATCCAGTTTTTGCTACTGGAGCACGGTTACCTTCTGTCTTTATAATCATCAGCATCGATTTTCTTGTAAACAAAGTACTTTGCGAACTCAGAGCCTTTTTCATCTTTAACAACAGTTACACTGATATTTTCAGCACGAAGATCGCTTAATGATTTCTCTTTAATATCTTTTGCTATCATGTTGCGTCAAGAACAAGTCCACCGCTTACAAGTCTAGCTTTATCTCCGTTAGCAAATGTAACTTCACTTCTACCTGAATCCACACCGTTGTATCAACGATTTTATTTTCTTTCGACAATCCAGTAGTTGAGTTCAACAATACTATCTACAATTTCCTTGTTGTCTTTATCGAATTCAAGGACAACATGAGCTACCTTTTTTAACTTCGAGCAGTTTCGCTTCATCAACTTTATTAGTTTCTTTTCACCATTGACGAATGCAGTGATTTCGATAATTTCTTATCAGCATTTCGAAGTACATTTGTAATTAGAGCAGCTTCCTCTACAGTTTCTTGAGCATTTGTATCTTTAATGACTAGAGCAATAACTTCATTGTCATCATTGTATATGTAGTACGATGCAGTGATGTCAGAACCTTTATATTCGCCCCATGTTGTTACTTTAACGTCTTTTTCATCGATTGTACATTGTCTTTAGCTTTCTTCGCATCGAATACGATTGTGCTATCTAGTAATCTCTTACCACCAACATATTTATCGTCAGCTTCAAGATTCATCTGTTTGTTAAGTTACCGAATCCTTCTTTAGTGGTTGTACCTGTGAAGAATTCAATTTCTTTTACAACATCAGAATCATTTGATTTGAAGTTGACAAGTTTACCAGCTGATTTGTACAAGGTCGATTGACTTAGATTCCAGCTACTTTGTTCCACTTGTCAAAACGAATTTTTGTTGCTTTCGCTTGCCGTCATAGCGTTATAGTCGATAATTTCCACTCGTCTGCTTCATCAGCATTCTTTTCGATATCGTAGTCTTTACCATTGATTACGATTGTTTTTAAGTTTTCAAGTCGATTTGGTGCAATTTTTCTTTGCCGTCTTGGTCAACTGTTTCAATTTGTGCAACAACTTTACCAAAGTCAAGTTTAACTTTGATATCTTCTGTTAGAATAGACGTTTTTGTGTTTTTCGCAACTTCAGCAGTATCTCCAGCAATATATACTAGGTTACCAGCACGGTCAAGATACAATGTAACTTCACCAGCTGCTTGAAGTTCTTCTGCAGAATCTTCATCAATGTACTCTAGTTTGTTTTTTCTTCAAGTATACTGCATTTCGCATAGTCTTTCTTGTCATACTTTGCGTCTTCAGCTGCATCGTGAATGAAATCATATGTTTTACCGTCTACACGAATTGCTTCTAAGAATGTATCAGAAATTTTACCTGTTACTGTGTTGTTGAATACTTCAGCAAATCCATCTTTGTCATCTGCAGTCGTTATTGAAGAACAATACATCGCCTTTTTTAAGGTCAGCAAGTGCAATTACTTTACCGTCTTTAATGATTGTAGCATCTTTAGCGTTGAATGAACCTCCAGTCCATCACCTTCAATACCAACTACTTCGTTGCCTTCAACTTTGTCAACAACTAAGAATTGGTTTAAGTTGTATGCACTAACATATTCAACATCGCCAGATTCGTCAAAACCAACTTTTGCATAGTTGAATCTTTTCTTCACAAGCTTAGCTGGAATTTTACCGTTGATCTGTTGTAACTTTTTCACCATCAAGATAGAATTGAACTTTTTCGTTGTTAGTCTTTACGATACTTTTCTTCAGAAATATCATACTTTTTATCTTCTGTTAGAAGTTTGATTTCATCTACTTTTGTAATTTCAATTGCATCGTATTTCGCAGTTTGCTGATCAATTTTAAAATCTACAACTTCTATTTTTCTCGTTGTACCAAACACGAACTTCTTCACCCAATAGCAGCTTGGAAGTCGAAATTCTAGTAGTCTGTTTAGGTACTTTTATAGTTTTAGTGTTACCGTTTTGTCATCATAATCGTGAATTTGTATGTTCTTTACATCAATGTCAACAACATGGTTCTCTAGAATGCTGGACGGTTGAATGTATAAGTAAGTAATTCACCATTCACATTTACAGATGACATTGTAGTCTGTTAAGTATTCAAGAACTTCTTCATCTTCTTTTGCTTGGAACAATTCAACTTGTGCGTTCATACCGTTAGATGAAAGTTTTACTTCTTTTACACCGTAAGCAGAACCTGATTTAGCGTTTTTGATTGTAATATCAGCTGCTTCAAGAGCTATGATACTGATTTGCTGAAATTGATTTGCAAGAAACGGTTTGTATCGTTAAGTGCAGTTACGCCAACAATTTTAAGTGATACTGCAGCTTCATCCAATGCAATCGTTCTGTAAAGGAATGATGCAAAGTGACCACGTGTAGTTGTCGCTTTTGGATTGAATTGTGGTGCAGCTGGGTTTGTGATGTCGAAGTAATCTAGTACATCGATGTATGGACGTGCTTCAGCTTTTGCTGCTGCACGGTCAGTAACGTCAGCTTTGAAGTCTGTAGCATCTTTAACTGATTGAACAAGGTCAGTTTCGTGGATTGCATCGTATGCACGAACAAGAACCAATGCCATGTTTTCACGAGTGATGTTACCGCTGCATCTAGTGTTCCGTTTGCTTCCTTTGAATACACCTTTGTCTTTATACAATGCAGAGTACTGTAATAAGTTCGTTGTTTGAGCTAGTTGTTAAGTCTGTGAAACGTGGTGTTTGTTTTGTAGTCTGTTGGAACTTCATAGCCTAGAGATACAAGCCATTTACCCATCATTTTAACAACGTCAGAACGTGTCAACGTTTTGTTCGGTTTGAACGTACCGTCTTGATAGCCAGATGATAACTGCCCAGCTTCAGAAAGTGCATTGATTGCTGCCTCGTGCGTGTTACCTTTGTGTCTTTGAAATCTGCCGCGCTTGCTACTGGTGCTACTGCAGATGCTACTAGAGCTGCTGATGCAGCGCCTAATAAAAACTTGCTGTACTTCGATGGTTGGTTAGCCATTGAATAATTTCCTCCTCTTAGATAGAAATAAAGTTTGTCTCTACTTCCACGGCAAAATGAAAATAGAATCCATTACACATTAAAGTATAGATAATTGCGACAAGGATGTCAATTGCAATTTAGTAATATTGTAAAATCGAGTCGATTCATTTTAATAGATTCGTTTACCGCTTCTTTTATTCTATCGTAATTTTATATATATCAAGTATTTTACTAGTTATTGGATTTAAGTTACAAAAATATTTCGTTGAAACATTTCACAACGTATCTGTCCTCATATCACTTCTAGTTGGACATATGCAGTCGTTTCTCGTAGCCTCGCTCTAGTTCAGCTCGCACGGCTCTTTACTTGGTGAGATTTTCTACACGACTAAGAAGAAGCGTTAACAAATACAAAAAGGCTTGAACAGATGGGAACTGTTCAAGCCTTTTTGTTTGGTCAACCAACCGATTTTGTCCTGCGTGGCGTTTGTTTATATGTTATAGAGGAAATTATCCTTACAATTCGTATTCTAGCATCTCTTTAAATAGATTACAAGAGTGCTATCTTCATTTTCGGGAAAAAACTTCTAATAAAAATTTTGGTAGATTCATTTGCCGTTTTAGGCGGCTTGGTTCTTTTAATAGCCGGTATAGCCACTCTACGCCGAAGCGTTGGAAGATGGCTGGTGCGCGTTTGACGTTTCCGGCAAGGACATCGAATGAGCCGCCGACTCCTTGGTAGAGGATCGGGTGAAGCTCGTCCCTGTACTGTTCGATCCATTGTTCTTGTTTTGGAGAACCCATGGCAACGAACAGGATGTCGGGTTGTGCTTTATTAATAGAAGCAATGACTTTGCTGTTGTCTTTTTCGTAGCCGTCTTGTGTGCCGGCGACGATGAGATCTGGATAGGTCTCGATCAGTTTTGCGGCCGCTTTGTCGGCGATGCCGGGTTTGGCGCCGTACAGGAAGATGGATTTCTGTGTGCGTGCCGCTTCCCTGACGACGCGGTCCATCATGTCGACGCCGGTGACGCGGGATGTGATGTTGCCTTTTTGCAGTTTGGACGCGATGATGACGCCGATGCCGTCCGGGATCTGGAACTCGGCGCGGTTGAGAAGCGCTTTGAGTTCCGGATCGTCTTTCGCTTTCATGAGCTTTTCCGGATTGATGGCGACGACAAGTGACTTTTTCTTGTCGTCGATGTTTTGGAATACTTTCGGGATTAATTCATCGTAGTTTTCCGTATTGACTTGGACGCCGAGAATTTCCTCTTTCATATAGAAGGAAGTCCTTTATGTTTGCCGTCGCCGAGTTTGAAGAAACGGAATCCGGCTTGTTCCCACTTGTCCCGATTGAGTGCGTTTTTCGTATCGAGGACGAGTGGTTTCGTGTCGCCGGTGTTCAGCATTTCCGGATTGAGCTGTTTGAACTCGGTATGGTCAGTCGTTAGGATGATCAAGTCGATGTCTTGGACCGCTTCCCCGAGTGATGCTTTTTGCGTCGGGTGTTGCAGTTCTTTGATATGTGGATCGAATGATGTGACGTTGATGCCTAAGTTTTGTAGTTCTTTTATCACTTCCGTAGACGGGCTTTCGCGTAAGTCGTCGACGTCCCCTTTGAATGCGAGACCGAGAATGGCGACATTACCGTTTTGGATGCCGTTTTCTTCAAGAAGCGTTTTCGCTTTTTCAGCTGTGAATCTCGGCATGCCATCGTTTGTGAGACGTGATTTCTTGATGATTTGGGATTCCTCGGGGTTTAATTCCACAAGGAACCATGGATCTACTGCGATACAATGTCCCCCAACGCCAGGTCCCGGTGTATGAATGTTGACACGCGGGTGGAAGTTAGCGAAACGGATGGCTTCCCAAATGTCGACGTCGATTGTTTCCGCGATTTTCGCCAGTTCGTTGGCGAACGCGATATTGACGTCACGGTACGTGTTCTCCATTACTTTAACAAGTTCAGCTGTCGTTGCGTCTGTCAGGTGGATTTCCCCTTGGACGAATGTTTGGTAGAGCTCTTTCGTCATTTCAGCCGATTCCGGCGTAATGCCGCCGACGATGCGGTCGTTGTTGATGAGTTCTTCGAAAATCTTGCCCGGGATGACGCGTTCCGGCGAGTGTGAGACGAATAGGTCTTCGCCGAGTGTCAGGTTTGATTTGCGGAGTTCTGGCAACATGACGTTTTCGACGGTTTTCGGTGGCACGGTCGATTCGAGAATGACGAGTGCGCCTTTTTTCAAGTAAGGGACGATGGAAGCTGTCGCTGAACGGATGTATTCCAGGTTCGCCGTATTGTCCGGGTTGATGGGTGATGGGACAGCGACGATGAAGACGTCCGCTTCGACGGGTTGTGTTGAAACTGTAAGTAGTTCTTCGTCGATTGCTTGTTCGAGACGTTCCTGAAGACCGTTCTCTTCTATATGAAGTTGTTTGTTAGCGATCATGTTGACCGCTTTTTCGTTGATGTCGACGCCATGTACGCGGACGCCGCTGTTTGCGAACATAACGGCTGTCGGTAGACCGATGTAGCCGAGTCCGATGATACATATGTTTTTAGTCATTGGGAATTTTCCTCTCTGTTGGATGGTGCTTGTCCTTCAAATGGTGTGTAAACATTTGTTGATTATACCATAAGTGCTTTAGAACTTGCGAATTGCATCCGTTTTTCTATTTGGCACCGGAAACCGACACTTTTGTGAACGTGCCTTGTTTGACGGTACGACCGCTGTTGCTTTTTGCACCCGGGTTGACGACGAGGATATAGTTGCCGCCGGATTGCAGTTTTTTGTTCGGGATGACGTCCAGTGTGTTTGCGGAACTCTCTTTGAACTGGACGGGGACGGCTACGCCGCCGAGTTTAACAAGTTCTATAGTATGGGACGTTTGCATGTCCCGAAAGTTCATCGGTTGTGTGAACTGGATATGAAACGTTTTGTCGGTTGGTACTTTCGTCAGTTCGCCGGTATTCCGGTAATGCTTCTTGGTGAATGTCTGGTTCAGCAACCGCTCATGGATTGTGGCGAGTTCGTTGCCAAGTATCGTTTTGATGGTGGGCGTGATGCCTTTTTTATGCACTTCGGTTCCTTTCGGGCCAGTGAATTTGCCGATGGTCAATTTGAGTGCAGCCCCATTGTCCAATTCGAAAAACGATTGGACACTTCCCTTCCCTTTTGTCTTCTCCCCGACAAGCGTTGCTACTCCTGTATCTTGGAGTGCCGCCGCCACGATTTCAGATGCGGACGCGGAATAGCGGTTGACGAGCAGATAGGAGTGTTTCGGGAATTTTGTTTTCCTTGGAATTGGCTTGACCGTTGTCTTGCCTTCACGCGTTGTTAAATGATAAGCATCTGTTACGCCCGGGTAGAAACCGAGGAGCTGTTCGGCACTGTCGACGTAACCGCCGCCGTTATAGCGGAGATCGACGATGAGTTCGGTCGCGCCGGCTTTTTTCAGCTTCAGCCAGTGTGTTTCCACTTTTTGGCCGAGGTCGGCGGAAAACGTTTCGATTTTGATGTAGCCAATGTTGCCGTACAGCATGGAAGATGTGACAGCGGGCTGGTTTTCAGGTGGTGCTGCTTTGGCTATTTTTGCTGTTGCTGACGACGGGTTGTCTTCTGCGACTCCCCCTATGTAAGCACTGTATTCCTCAGCTGTCAGGTAGCGGGAATATTCGTCGAGTGAGCCTATGATTTCATCCACAGTGGACATGTTGTTCAGGTTTTTCGGAATGTCGCCGTAGTAGTAGGTTTCGACGAAGAATTTGATGTCGTTCAGGGTGTTCGCCTGTGCGACGGGTATGAATAGGAATAGAGCAAAAATGGTTACGAGTGCTGTTTGAAGTTTTTTCACTGTACTGCCCCCTTTTTCTTGGGTGTTGGTTTCTAGTTCCATTATAAACTATACCCTCAATTATAGTGGTAGACACATAGCACAAGGATAAAATTGGTTATTTTGTTTGTGGAGCTGACTGGTGAAGTGTTGTTTAGTTTGGCTGCAGTATTGCATTCTTACTCGTGAGCTTTGGCTTGTTTCGATGGAGTATTGTTTACTTCCGGAGAAACGTTGTTTTGTGTAGTTCTAGTTGAAGACCGTCCGGCTTGCCGGACGGTTGTTGATTCTCCCTGGAAATCGGCATTTTATTACTTCGAAAATAGATGAACCCAGTAAGTGGTGCCTTTGGTGTCTGTGGCGTAGCCTGCGCCGATATTGGTGAAATTGGTGTTGACGATGTTGGCGCGGTCGTTGGTTACGTTCATCCAACCTCCGATGGTCGCTTCGGGTGTGGTGTAGCCTTTGGCGATGTTTTCGCCGTAGCCTGTCCACGGGTAGTTAAATGTATTGAGCATTTCGCTGACGGATCCGTATGTCGGGGATTCGTGGGCGAAGTAATTGTTGTTGGCCATGTCTTCCGCTTTCTTTTGGGCGATGGCGGATAGATCGTTGTCATGGACGAGTGCTTTGGCACCTAGTGTTTTCCGTTGTTCATTGACAAGGTCGACGGTTTTGGATGCGTTGGTGCTGCCGTCGTCAATGACAGGCGGGATTGGTTCGGGTGCTGTTTTTTCCGCGTACATGCGACGGTCTTTATCGTAGTAGATATCGCCCTTTTCACGCTCCAGGTGGAAATTTGTTGTGCGATCGACGAATGCGGCCATATGTGCGCGCGAGACGTTGTCGTTCGGGTTGTAGTTGCCGCCGGGCGGTGTTGTTGTGATGCCGATTTCGGCGAGTGTTGTGATGTAGCCGTGGAACTGGTTGATTTTGCGGACATCGTCGAATTGGATGAGGTCGTTGTCGTCCATGATGATGTAGTAGCCGAGTACGAGCACTTTAGCCATTTGTGCACGGGTAAGCGGCGCGTTCGGGTTGAATTTTTCCCCGTCGGTGAAGATACCGCGTTCGGTGAGTGCGCGGATATGATCATAAGCGCCGTGCGCCGGAGTGACATCTTGGAATTGCGGTTTGAATGTCGCGGACGGCTTGGCGTCGATGGCGAGTGCGACGATTTTGGCGGCTTGCGCACGTGTGACGGGCGCATTCAGGCGATACGTGCCGTCCGGGTAGCCGTTGATAAGGCCTCGATTGGCTATGTTTTGGATTGAGTCGTGCGCCCAGTGCGCGGTTGGTACGTCGGTGAAGGTCGCAGCTTGGGCGATTGGTTGTGCTGTGAATAAGAGTGTTGCTGCGAGAATTGCTGTTGTGATGTGTTTTTTCATCTGCGAATTCCTCCTTTTAGCTAATTATACTAGTTTATTAGATTAGTAGTTATAGGAATTTGGTTGGAATGGGGCGTTGGTTAGTTGGAGAGAATCGTTATGAAGTTGGTTGGTAGTATTGTTTGGGGCATTTAATTCCCAATGACGTTTTACGCTATCGCTACCTGCGCTCTTTTCTTCATTGAAAGAGAAATAACCGTCTCCTCTGACGGTTATTTCTGATGGCGGACCACCTGTTATTCGGTAGGCATTTCAAGATTTGTGAGCCAGTGTTCGAGGCGATCCATGGCGATTTCGAGTTGGTCGAAGGCGTAGGCGTAGGAGATGCGGATATGGCCTTCGCCGTATTGTGTGAAGGCGGTGCCCGGGACGACGGCGACGCGGGCTTCGGCTAATAATCTATGGGCAAATTGGTCGGCGGACATATTGGCTATATTAATAGAAGGAAAAATGTAAAATGCGCCGTTCGGTTTGACGGTCGGGAGGCCCATGTTGGTGAGCCGGGTGTAGATGTAGTCGCGGCGGCGGATGTATTCGGGGTTCATGGCCGCGGGCGTGTCTTGGCATTGGGTCAGTGCGCAGATGGCGGCGTGTTGAGACGGGACGCTTGCGCAGATGGTGTTGTAGGCGTGCACTTTGACGGCTTGTTTTGTCCATTCGGCGGCTGCGAGCAGGAAGCCGATGCGCCAGCCGGTCATGGAATGGGATTTGGATAGGCCGTGGATGAGGAACAATTTGTCTTTGAGTTCCGGGTATTGGGCGAATGAGCGGTGCTCCCCTTCAAATGTGTTCTCGCTGTAGATTTCGTCCGAAATGATGAAAATATCGTGTTTGGCGAGTGTTGCGGCGAGATCGTCCATCGTTTGGCGCGGGATGGTGACGCCGGTTGGGTTGGACGGGTAGTTGAAGACAATTGCTTTTGTTTTCGGTGTGATGAGTTGTTCGATTTGTGCCGGGTCCGGGATGAAGCCGGTTTGGGTCGTGTCCAGGTAGACGGGTGTTGCGCCGGCGAGTGTGACGAGCGGTTCGTAGCCGGTGTAACTCGGTGCCAGGATGATGACCTCGTCCCCTGCTTCAAGAATGAGGCGGAAAGCGACGTCCATCGCTTCGCTGGCGCCGGTCGTGACGATGATTTCGGTTTCCGGATTATAGGTGAAGCCGTATTTGTCGGCAAAGAATTCGGATGCCGCTTGTCTGAGTTCGAGCAGGCCGGCGTTCATCGAGTAGGCGGTTTTGTCGTTGGTGATGGCTTGTTGGGCGGCTTCCTTGATGCGTTCGGGTGTCGGGAAAGTCGGGCTGGCCGATGGTGAGGTTGATGGCGTCGGGATAGTTGGTGACCAAGTTGGAAATTTTACGGATGCCTGACAGCTCGATCTGTTGGACGCGCGGGTTGATGGTGGGCGTCATGGCGGTTCCCCCTTTTGGTTGATTGGATAGTGTAGTGTATGCGGGGTGGGCGTTGTTTAGTTTCTTGTGATGTTGGTTGGTTTGGGTGGAGTGTTGGTTTCTTTCGTGGGCATATTGCTTTCTTTGGGCGAAGTGTTGGCTTATTTAGCACCAGTTATATTCTTTTGGTGAGACCGTTGTCTTGTTTTCTAGAACCTTGTTTAGTGGCGAGGAAACGGTTTGATTCTTTGGTTTGTAAAGGTTCTTATCCTTGAAGTCCGTTTCGGCTCAATGTATACTTAAATTAGATTTAGCGTAACTTAAAAAAGGACCGCTTAATGCTGGTAACATTAAACGGTCTACAATAGTCAGGTTCCCTGCAAGGGGATCGGCGGACAAACGGGATAACCCATCTGAGGCCTAACTCAAGGATGGGTTATTTTTTATGGTTGAATGACAGCATCATCACGATTAATGTTGCAAAAGATATTGCAAACATCAATGATTCGAATACTGACATCGGCACCACCCCCTTTCGTACGGGAGTGAGCCGACCACCCTTGAGCGACCTATTCTATTGTGTTTTGATTATACCATATGTTGGTTATTGGGTTAATTAGTAATCTACTCTATTCCATTTGGTATTGTGTGCTTGGACATTCTTCCGGCGGAATGTTCTTTGGCTGGAGGGTTATCTTGTCTTTGTAATTTAAAGTAGTCCGCACCTCATTGAGGTGCGGACTTTTTTTCCCTATAAGTGAATGACCTAAAGGATTATTTGTTAAATGGTATTTTCATTGCTTCGGCCATCAAGTGTGGGAAATCTGTATTTTCGATAAGACCCCCAAATTTATGGGCTTGTGGACCGTAAGCGTAGACAGGGATGTCTGTGCCCGTATGTCCTGTATGTGTCCAGCCAACACGTGCATGCTTGGAAATGATTGCGTTAATCTGAGCTGATGGGCTTTTTGCTTGTTTGATTTGGTTAACCTCAGCTTCTGTTAATGTGATTCCTGCATATTCCTTTATAACTTCTTGGATATTACTTTTTTCTTTATTCAATTGAGCTTCCATGTAATCGCCTGTAGCTGTCACATTTTTAAGGATTTCCAAATTGACATCTGATCCGCCAGTGCCGACAGACATACCGCCAGTATCATGGTCACCTGCGATCACGACTAACGTTTTCTTATCTTTTTTCGCGAAATCCAATTGCCGCTTCTACTGCATCTTCAAACGCTTCAGCGTCTTTCATCGCCCATGCTGCATCATTATCATGGCCAGCCCAATCGATTTGACTACCTTCTACCATTAAGAAGAATCCATCTTTATCTTTACTTAACACATCAATGGCAGCTGATGTCATTTCCTGTAAGCTTGGCTCATTCGTCTTGTCACGATCCAGTTCAGGAGCCAGACTATCTTCAGCGAAAAGCCCAATCAACTTGTCCGTTTTCTTTACCTTATTTAACGCTTTTCCCTCGGACACAACTTCGTAACCATCTTTTTTTGCTTTATTTAATAAATCATCACTAAAATACTTTTTACCGCCGCCTAGGATGACATCGACATCATTTTCAAGGAGTTGTGGTGCAATGTCTTTTTCATTGGCACGCGTTGCAACATTTGAAGCGAAAACTGCAGGCGTTGCATGGGTAATCGTTGAAGTCGCGACTAACCCTGATGCTTTCCCGCTCTTTTCAGCAGCTGTTAGAATCGATTCGAGTTTATTGCCATCCGGATCCATACTAATTACGCCGTTGTTTGTTTTCGTTCCAGTCGCCATCGCCGTTCCAGCCGCAGCGGAATCCGTCACTGCCGCATTTGCGGAATACGTTCGGTGCATGCCAACAAGATGTTGGTCCATGACCGATTCTTCCCCTTTGTACAAACGGTAATTAGTCGCGTACGAGCTCGAGTACCCATCAGGAATCATAAATATAACATTCTCTACTTTTTTATTCGATTGAGGAGTTTTCGCTTCCGCTGTTTCAAGGGATGTGATTCCCGCAAAACTTCCTACAGCAAAACTCCCTGCAATCGCAACGATCATCATCTTTTGTTTCAAATTCTTTTTCAATTGAATTCCTCCTTCGAAATTGCTTACTCTTTAACTCTATCTCTAGTTTGTTAGGGGGTTATTAAAATAGTGTATAGAGTTTGTTAACTTTTTGTGGGTAGAATGTCAGTTGATGGTATGGGTCCTTCGGTGGAGTGCTTGTTTTGAATCTTCCTTGTGAACTTGAAATGTTTAGGATAAAAAGAAAGCCGTCCGGGGAGACCGGACGGCGGGTTGGATGATTATACTTCATTTACTAGAAAGCAATACGCTCAATCACCTATTCTACATTCTCACGCTGTTGTTTCCGTTTTTTCCATAGGTCTTCGGCTGCGCCGGATCCTAGTATGACACCGGCGATGATGAAGAAGAAGCCGATGAGGTGGCGGGCGGTGATGATTTCGCCTAGGAAGAGGACGGAGCCGAGCAGTGAGAACAAGGTGTTGAAGTTGATGAAGATAGCTGCTTTGGAAGGGCCGACTTTTCCGACGGAGTAGTTGTAGAGCATGTGTCCGACGGCGGTGCCGATGATTCCGCTGGCTGCGAAGGCTAACCAGAATGATGTTGGTACGGTGGCGAATGCATGGATTTCGCCGGGTTCTTGGATGAGACTGATGATGAATAATACGACGCTACCGATGACCATCATGTAGGCAGTCATGAGGCGCGGGTCGAGTGTACGGGCCGCTTTGGAGATGACCAAAAATGACAGCACTTGGACTAAAATCGAGATGAAGACGAAGATGTCACCGAGTGCAAGTCCGGCGAGTCCCCCACCCGCAAGGACGACTGAGCTGACGCCGACGAGCCCAAGCAGGACGCCGATCCACTGAATTTTGGATGGATAATTGCGCAGGATCAGCGAAACGGAGATAACGGTTAAGACAGGGCCTGTTCCGAGGATAAGTCCTGCGTTGGTCCCGGTTGTGCGTTCGAGTCCCATGTTTAGGAAATAATGGTGGAGGACGACGTTCAGGAACGCGCCTCCAATGATGTATTTCCATTCGGTTTTTGTCGGCATCCGGATGAGTTTGGATGGTGCCAGGATGATGAATACCGTGATGCTGGCGAGCAGGATCCGGAATGTTGTCATGGTGACGGGGCCGACGTATAACAATAGGTATTTTAGGAGTGGTAAGTTGAAACCCCAGATGAGCATGGCGGTTGTAAGTAGTGCATAAATTTTCCACATTTTCATGGGGAGAGACCCTCCTTTGGTTAACGTATGATGGGTGAGACTTGGGCTTACTTGGATAGATGACAATGTTTATGTATATGTAAGCAACGGTTTTCGGGAACTAGACAATGTTTATTTATTGGTAAGCAATGGTTTTAGACTAGACACGTTAAGCATATGAACAATGTTTGTTCACTAGTAAACAATGTTTTACGGGAACTAGATAATGCGAATACATATGTAAACAACGTACTCTCAGAACGAAACAACACTTCCCCATTCAGTATTCGAATGCTTTCCGCTTGATGGCCAAGCTGAAGACGACGAATGCGATGAGCGACAGGACGACCGGGATGGTGACGGTGTGGACGCCGAGTAAATTGCCGTATGCTTCGTTGTGGAAATGGAGGGCGATGTACGCGACCATGCCGGTAATCATGGAGGCGATGGCGCCGTGTTTGTTGCCGTATTTCCAATAGAGTCCGAGGACGACTGGCCAGATGAAGGCCGCTTCGAGTCCGCCGAATGAGAATAGGTTCAGGAAGATGAGTAGTTCGGGCGGCTGCAGGGCGAGTAGGAATACGATGATTCCGAGAACGCCGGTGACGCCGAAGCTCATCCGTTTGACCGTTTTTTCTGGTGCATCGGGTTTGATGAAGTTTAAGTATACATCTTTTACGATGGCCGAGCTAACGAGAAGCAATAGTGCGTCGACTGTCGACATGATGGCCGCCATGGGAGCGGCGAGTACGATTCCGGCCAGCCATGCGGGTAACACTTCAAGTGCAAGAAGCGGGATGACTTTGTCAGCGACCTCGATTCCTGGCAGGACGGGGCGTGCGAAAACGCCGATTAAGTGCATGTTGAGCATGATAATTCCTGTGACAATCGTGCCGATGACGAGCGCACGGTGCATGGATCGGCTGTTTTTGTAGCTCATTGCACGAACAGCCATTTGGGGCAGTCCGACGACGCCGACGCCGACGAGGATCCAGAACGATGATACGTAGGCGGCGGTTAGGCTACCGTCTGCACCGAATGGCGTGACGAGACGCGGGTTTTCATTCAACAAATCTTGCATGATGGCTGGAATACCGCCGCCTGCAATGATAACGCCGACGAGCAGGACGAGTGTACCGATGACCATGATGGCCCCTTGGACGGCATCGGTCACTGCAACTGCGCGGAAGCCCCCGATGATGACGTAGACGAGGACGGAAATCGCGAAGATGAAGAGCGACGTCGTGTACTGCAACCCGGTGAGCGATTCGATGAGCCGCCCGCCGCCGACCCATTGCGCGGTCATGGCGGAAAACAGGAAAATGATAATGGCGATTGCCGAGACGATGGCGACGACTGGGCTATTGTAACGCACTTTCAGGAAATCAATCATTGTCACCGCATTGTACTTGCGGCCCAGGATGGCGAATTTCTTTCCAAGAATAAGCAATACGAAATAGGCGGTGACGACTTGGATCGTTGCTAAAAGCACCCAGCCGAATCCGACTGTATATGCAGTTCCAGGGCCGCCAAGGAAACTGGATGCGCTGCCGTATGTAGCGACCATTGTCATGGCCAGAACGAAACCGCCGAGTTCGCGGCCGCCCAGGAAATAGTCCTGGAGGAAGCCTGTTTTTGTGTTCGTTGATTTCGATGCGAGTAGGCCGATGATGAAGATGCCGACTACGAAAATGGCGAGTGGGATGATAACGCCGGTGTTCATGGGGCTTTGCCCTCCTCTTCCTCTTCTTCAAATGAGACTTCTTTTAAGACAAATTTAGCGATAAAGATGACAAGCGCCGAGATGAGCACGAAGCCGACGACGCAACTATAGAAAAACCAATCGGGCAGGCCGAAGATATAGGTGTATTCCTCGACGGGCCGTGAACCGAGCCCGTAGGCGAAGCCGAACCACCAGATGAAGTTGAAGAGGGCGAGCCCGACGCCAATCCATGCTTCGCGGTGCGCGATTTTAAAGCGCGGGTCGATTTCGGGTTTTGTGGTTGGTTGGGTTGGCATGGTCTATTGCTCCTTTCTTGGGAAAAGCGTAAGGCGCCGCGTCCTGCGGCAACGGCTGTGTAACTCACATCCTGTGAGCCTCCGAGCGGCTGGCGCCTGGAGTCTGGACAATATTGCGTAGCCGAATGCTTGTACTTTATTTCACCAAACAGCGATGGCTCCGTCCGTTCGAGCTTCGGTGCCGCCGGACAGGATACCGGTTTTGGGGTCACGCCAGATGATTTGGCCGCGTCCGAATGAGCCATTGTCGAGAGTCTGTACGATGTCGTGCCCCCGCCTCGTCAGTGCTTGGGCGAGATGATTCGGAAATCCGGGTTCGACGTGGACGGTGTTGGCCTTGATCCACTGCCAGCGCGGCGCGTCAAGTGTAGCTTGTGGATTTAGTTTGTAATCGATGGTGTTGATGGCGACTTGGAAATGTCCTTGCGGCTGCATATAGCCGCCCATGACACCAAATGGACCGATTGCTTGGCCGTCTTTTGTCAGGAAACCCGGCATGATCGTTTGGTAGGAACTTTTACCGGGTTTCAGCGCGTTCGGATGATCGGAGTCAAGTTTGAATTCTGCGCCGCGGTTTTGCATGGCGATGCCTGTTCCCGGAATGACGATACCGGAACCGAAGCCACTATTATTCGACTGGATGAATGATACCATATTCCCCTCCCCATCAGCAGTTGCGAGGTAGACAGTGCCGCCTTTGGGGAGTTCGTACGGTTCCGGAATTGTTGCTTCTTGCGTGATTTTTGCCGCACGTTGCTGTGCGTATGCCTTGGATAGAAGGTGTTCGATTTCAATCGACATATCGCTTTGTTCGGTGATGAATGCTTGTCCGTCTGCGAACGCCAGTTTCATAGACTCAATTTGTTCGTGCAAGGTTTGCGTCTCGTTCGGTTTTGGTGGGCTCATTTCCGCGAAAATATTGAGCGCCATGAGTGCAATCATGCCTTGCCCATTCGGCGGGATTTCGTGGATAGCGTAGCCGCGATAATTAGTCGAGATAGGTTCCACCCATTCCGGTCTGTAATTTGCGAGATCCGATTTAGTCAGATAGCCACCATGTTGTTGCATGTACGCGTCGATTTTGTCGGCGAGTTCCCCTTTATAGAAGGATTGTGCATTTGATTTCCCGATGGAGCGCAGTGTAGCAGCGTGATTCGGTGATTTCCATAGCTCACCGATTTCAGGGGCTCTGCCTTTGGGTGCGAACGTTTTGAACCACTCGTCAAATTCCTCCGTTGTAAATAAAGTGCTGTACCGTTTGTAGGCGATTTTCCAATACTTACCCAGGACTGGCGTCAGCGGATAGCCTTCCTCTGCATAGCGGATTGCCGGTTTGAGTGATTCTTGTAATGGTAAGTTGCCAAATTTGGTTGCGAGTTCGGCCCATGCGGCGGGCACGCCAGGAACGGTAATCGGCGTTAGGCCGTGGACCGGTATTTTGTCGTGCCCTTGTGCTTTGACGGCATCAATGGTCAGTGCCTGTGGCGCGGGGCCGGAAGCGTTGAGCCCATGTAGTTTGTTTTTCACCCATACAAGTGCGAAGGCGTCGCCGCCGATGCCGTTCGCTGTCGGTTCCACGACGGTAAGTGCGGCGGCTGTGGCGATTGCCGCGTCAATCGCGTTGCCTCCCCTGCGCATGATTTCGATACCCGCTTGCGCGGCGAGTGGTTGAGATGTTGCCACCATGCCATTTTTGGCGAATACGGTGTGGCGCATGGACGGATGCGGATTGTATAAGTAATCGATGGGTGTGCCTCCTCTTGTTCGTGAGCGTCTGTGGGTTTATTATACCGGAGATTGGGACTTTTAGGGAGGGGGTGTTATGTTTGGTTGGGCGGTTCTCTTCGTGTAGGGGATTGGTCGCTTTTCGCAGAGCCCTCCATTCCACCCCACGCTAAAAACCGCCTTCGTACAGGCGGTTTTCAGGTTATAGCGTGATGTCGTTAAGGAAGTTCTGGGTGGTGTGGCGGTCGGGTTCGTATGCTTTGAGCGTGTAGCCTTGTTGTTGGAGCCATTGGATGATCTCGGGTAGGGCTTTGGTTGTTTGGCTACGGTCATGGAGTAGGATGACGATGTTGCGATTGCCGGATTTGTAGGCTTTTTGGACGCCATCGCGTACGTTTTTAATGATTTTGTCGGTTTCTTTGTCGGTGTATTGCCAGTCTTTGGAGTCGACGTTCCAGTCCCACATTTTGTAGCCGTGTTTGGTGAGTTGTTTTTGCATTTGAGGTGTCACGTGTGGCTTGCTTCCGTATGGGACGCGGATCAGGTTGGCGTCTCGGCCGGTCATTTCGCTGATGAGCTCGATGCCTTCGTTCATTTCTCCGATGAAGGAACGGGTTGATTTGTAGACTTGGTTTTTGTCATGGGTCATGCTGTGCGTGCCAATGTAGTGACCGGCGTCTGCGATGGATTCGACAATTTTTCCGTTGCTTTTCATGTTTTTACCGACAAAGAAAAAAGTGCCTTGGACGCCGTGCTCGTTGAGTGTATTGCTGTTAATGGTCGTGAATTTATTGGGACCGTCGTCGAATGTCAGGTAGACGTTTGCTTTGGCAGACGGCTTGGGTGTTTGTTTTTGGGAGAGCTGTTTTGTGATGTGTTTTTCGAAATCCGCGTGGCTCATATGCTTGTAGTCATCGCGGTAAATGCGCAGGGTGCGCTGTTTTTGGAAGTATTCAATTTTGAAGCCGATTTCGCGGGCGATGTATTTGACGCTGATGTAAAGTGTGCCATCCACATCGACCATGGGATTCCAGCTAAGTTCTTTGCCATTTTGTGTTGTCTGTCCCGCGGCATGATTATAGGTGAACGTAATGCCGCGCTTGTGGATGGATGTGATGCCGTCCTTTTTTTCCACCGGAAGATAGAGGTATTTTGCAATATCCGCAAGCGGCACTTTCATATCATTTTCAATGACGCGGACATCTCCTATGTCTAGCAGGCGGTCATGGAGGCCAACGTGATGGCCCGGTTTCACGTCCGCCGCTTCGCTTCTCCCGGTGCTGAAAATTAAAGTGATCATGATTGCTGTCCAAATCGCTAGCACACTTTTCCCCATCCGTTTTACCCCATTTCCATTTATATTCCTGTAAATCATGGTGTCGTTTTTTCTATCTATTGTATTCGTTCAAATACAGCATATGCTCAGTCCCTCTCAATATTGATGTTGCGTGCAATATTGGTAGATAGCAGCGGTTGCAAGGCAGTCGCCGATTGCATCGTGGGCGTCGTGTTCGAGTTGCAGGAATTCAGTCAGTGTCGTCAGTTTATGGTTTGGTGTTTCGGTGATCATTTTGCGTGCAAGTTTAACGGTGTCGATGACGGTATAAGCCGGGATTTGGACGCCTTCGAGGTTGTCGAGAGCGTATAGGAACCCCATATCGAATGATGCATTATGGGCAATGACAGGCAGATCCCCGATGAATTCGATCAATTCGTGGATTTTATGTTCGATGGTTGGAGCCCATTCCACCATTTCGTTCGAAATACCTGTGAGCCGTGTGACGGTCACCGGGATATGGCGCATTGGATTGATGAATGTGTTGAACATTTCGGTCTGTTCATGATTGATGTACTTGAGGGCACCGATTTGAATGATCCGGTCTGCACCTGCACGCAGTCCTGTCGTTTCGAAATCCAGGACGATGTAGTCTTTTACTACCTTGCTAGAAGTGTGGTACTTCTTGTCTCTTGCAGCCCTTCTGGCGCCCCAATTTTGTTGTTTCGGTTTTCGATAAAGCAATTCTTTAGCTGTTGCGTTCACGTCTGTCATAGCTACACTTCCTTTTCCATATAATATCCGCTTATTAATTTATCTTATACTACTATATACCCCGAACTTCAGGGTTTATCCTGCTTTTGACAAAAAAATAGGAAATCCCCTTGTCCTCGTTTTGGGAATCCCTAATCAGTTACTCGTTTATCGCTACGAAGCTACTAGAACCTGGCGCTGTAATTCCATCTTCAATGAAGTTGTACCTATGTAAGCGCATAGGGATAGTAACCCATACTTACAATAAAAAAGGGCACCGTATTTCACGGCGCCCTTCCTGCTTTTTCAACTTAAATTAATGGTGGGTTCGGCGGTGTGTAATCGCCGTCTACGAGAATGATGATTTTTCCTTCATTAAAATATGTGTTGTAGCGTGTAGCTTCTTCTTCAGGTATGCCCATGCCGATCAGTGCGCCTGCAAGTCCGCCTACTCCGGCCCCGGCTGCCGCTCCGGTGATGCCTGCAACAATCGGACCGGCCGCGATGATCGGACCGATTCCCGGAATGGCGAGTGCGCCGACTCCTGCCAGTACGCCACCAAGACCGCCAAGAAGGCCGCCTGTTGCCGCCCCGGTCGCTGCGCCATCCGCCGCATGGGTGCCGGTTTCATCCGCAATGATTTCAGCATTTTCCGTATGTTTGCTCATGACCGAAATATCATCTGACGAATAGCCTTGTCTTTTCAGGTCTTCAATCACCGCGATTGCTTCCGCTTCCGTATCATAAGATCCAATTACACGTCGTTGTACCATTTCCGAAACGCCTCCTTGTATTTTCCACCAATTGATTTGGCTAACTAGTCCTTAAAATACCCTCTCGGAATCTATTGAAACATCTCCTATGCAAGAAGCAGATTACAATTGTGTTACGCGGCTCCATTGTGGAACGGCCCCCCGTTAAAAAAAGACCCCGCAAATTTGCGGGGCCTTGTTGGTTATTGGATGCTGCTATATTTCAAATAGTTGCGCCAACCGAATGTTCTCCACTCGGATTTAGTCGGCAGATCGGTCGGAATCGACATGAACGTTTGGGGTGAATCTACATACAGCCGCAGATTCGGTTGATGAATGACGACATCCCCGACCTGAAGACCGTCCCAGACGATTGCACGGGATTTCCAACTGAACGGTGTTTCGACATTCACTTTCGTGGCACGTCCCGCATCATCAATCGTCCACACAACTGCCGATGCTCCAAATCGATTATGAAGCCATTTTTCTTCTACCGAAATGGCTTCCAGTGCTTCATCGACAACAATGACCGCGTTTACGTTGGTGCCGAATGGTACTGATTCGAGACCGGAATCGGTAAGGACGCGTACTTCGTAATAGGCTAACGGATTTTTCACCGTTTTATCATCCAACGCCTTGTAAGCATGGAGCCATTCGTTGTCGCCAGCCGGTGTTGTGGAAACGGAAAGCACGTTTCCTTCCAACGCCTTTTCAACGCCTTCTCCTTGGATCAGTACGCGATCTCCGCTTTCGATTTGCTGCCATTCATCGTTTTTGGCGTATGTGACGAGGACGCGTTGTGAACTAAAGATATCAACTGCAAGCACGTTTCCGTGACGGGTAACATTGGAAACGACTCCTTCAACAGGGCTGATCAGCGCCGGTTTCGTTGTATGTTGCGAAAGTTGTGCTTCGACGACAAGCAGCTGACGATCGATTTCTGCCAGTTCCTTTTCAGTCGCTGAAATGGCTTGCGCGAAGGAACCATCCTGTCCCACATCGACTTGGACGTCGACATTCAGTTCCCCTTCCGTATTCTCTTTAACATTCTTCGAACTAGCGGAACGGGCTTTGTTGCGTTCCGACTCTAGATCCGACAGAATATCCATTAGCGACGAATACTGTTGCCGAAGCGCATCAACATCCGTTTCCCAAACTGCACGTTGCTCTTCCACGCGCTCCGTTTGCAGATAAGCGAGTTCATCACCGATGTTAACATGGTCCCCCTCTTGGACAAGCCATGCATCGACGGTTTCCTCATCACCAACGTAAACGGTATAGACCTCCTGTGGCGCAATCAGGCTTTCCTTTGCAAGCTCTTGTTGATAGTCGTTCGCTGTCATCCGTTCATAACGGTCGATATGCACCGATTTGGGTATAACGCTTTTGTCGGAAAATAAAAGATAGAGGTTCATCGCCAGAAACGAACTGATGACGATGGCGACAGCGATGTTCGTCTTTTTACTCATGACTGACACCTCTTTCTACAATCGAGTGGAACAAGTTCTCCATGGGAATGAAGCTGATAGCCGCAACGATTAGTGCCATCACAATATGGATGCCAAACAAGAGCCAGAATAGTCTCTTCCGATCGAATCCACTACTATATGTACTGATAAAACGGTATTGCAGAACGATTGCCAGTGCTGTGGTAATGGTCAATTGGTTCAGGAATAGGACAAAATATGAGTAATCAAGGAATGTAATGGCCAGCGGTCCAAACGATAGGAACGAGACGTTCGCCGTTGCACCCTTCATCGTAAAGACAAGGAATACAAGTGCTTTTTCCATTACTAACAAGCCTGTCACAAGCAATTGCAACGGCAATAATCGCTTGAACGGAATCCCTGTCAACAAGCTGAGGAGATAAGCAACACCGAAGAAATGGAATGCCATGTAAATGAGCGACCATGCAAGTGTACCGATAAGTGAAGCATACCGTGCGATCGTATAATCCGTAGTGGACATCGTCGCAAGTAGCGGCGTAATTGACTCCGTACCCATCCCCCATATTTCACGGATGGCGAATAGTGCGATCCCGATCAATAAGACAGCCCATACGCGCTTTTTGAATCCGCGGATCTCAGCCGTTTGTAACTGGAATGCCAACTGGCGAGGATCCGTCAGGAAGTGCCAAAACTTAAAATCGAAAAACATAGCGGTAATCCCCTTCTGCTAACCATTGCTGAATTTAGTAAGGTCATATAACCTCTATAATTACTTTAGCAAAAAATGTGAGTTTTGCAACGTTGTAGAACTAAAACAATGGAATCTTATCAATTGTTCTACTGGATTTAGTTCAAACTAATAACCAGGAAATCAGTTAAGGAGCACTATTCATGTCTATTCCTATAGAAATAGACAACTCCTATAGGAATTCATTACCATCTTATTTCCCGGGAAATCGACAACTAGGCAGAATACCGCGAATGTGCGTGAGTGGTCCGAATTGAAGTGGCTGGACTTTCTAGTTGGATTGACAGGTTCCACGCTTTTCCTATAGATAGAAGACAAAAAAACACCTATCGTCATTGGATCTACGACAGGTGCTTTCTAAGTTTCACTTTTCACAATTACTGCAGTCCTTCCGTCAATTCGTTGAACATCTGTAAGTTGTCTGTCTCGAGCGCATAATCAATCATACGTGATCTGTTTTCCGATTCCAACCGTCCGATAAGTTCCTCTGCTTCCATAATAACGACTTCCGGCATCTTCTCGTCTGTTTCCATAGTCACCGTCCCTTCCAGAATGATTGACAAATGCGAATGTAGATCTGATACGAGGAGTAGCTGATACAATGGCAGTCGAATAAATCGGTTGCCCCGTTGGAAGACGAACACTTCCCCCAGGTTTTCGACTTGCAGGCTTTTCGTGTTAATGACAATTTCTTTTCCTTCGGAAGGGATGAATTGGAACACTTCACCGCCCTTGACGATGGAGAAATACTGATACGCAAACACAAGACGAAGTCTAAAGTCTTCTTGACTCGTAAAGAATGGGGTAACCCTCTGTACTGATAGCATCTTACTCCCTCCATTATTGAATATTCCGATTATTATCATTCTATCACAGTTGAGTCCGTTTTGTGAACGATAAAGTTTGTTTTTTCTTTAATCGGGCCGACTTTATGTAACCGCTTACTTTTGTCTTTCTTTTCGTTCCATGGCATAGGACATTACTCTCGGTTGAAAATCCCAATTAAAGCTGGTTAGTAAATTGTAAATCAGACGGTTGGCGTCACCAATCGAATCGCTCCCTCTTCTGAAAGTAATATAATTGGTTTCGAAATCAAATATAAGGAATTCGAATTCCATTTTACCGAATGAAATGGAACGGAGAAACAATGTGCGTCCTCCTTTTAAGTGTATGATATTACTCCATGGATTAGGTGTCCCTTTTGCTAAATTAACAATTTGTTGATGCAGATCTTTCTTTTCACTAAAACGGGTTTCCAGATTGGGAATATAAAAAACGTATTCTTCCATTTGCCCACTCCTTCTCATATGCCAAAAGCATCTATTCTATTAATGAGTAATTTTATCTATTACCTTGACAGCATCGTACCTTTATTTCGTAGGAGTGTCAATTTAATAATCGGAAAACAATAAAGATTAAAACAAAATCATCTTCCTCTTCAAGGGGAACAAGTTAATAGACCGGCATCGATGGTTGTTTCAATAGGTTTCATATTAAGGTGGTTGGTTGTGGGCGCTTCCCTGTTAAATGAAAAAGATCGGAGCAATTTCCTTTATTCCACTAAGTCATTGATAACTTTGTTTTTAAAATATGCAAAAGAACAGGATTCGGAATAAGATTAGTTAACCTCACGGGTAAAAAGCGTTATAATAGAAGGAATGCTTTTCTGAGGGAGTGGTCCAATGAACATGACGGTAGAACGTCTATCCTACTTACATGAAAATCAAATCGCCGAATTGATGGATGAGATCCATCAGTCGCTCCAACCTGGATTGGAAAACGATGCCCTGCAAGTAAGACAGGCTGTCACGCTGGTAAGAAACAATGCAATCTCTTCTTATCGCTACGGATCCCATCAAGAGGAGTTGTGGGTATCCCTTAACGGAGCGGTACCTATAGCTGTCCGACTCTCTTTCGATCGTATGGATACCGCATGCACTTGTGCCCGGTCCGGGTGGTGTTCACATCGGCTTGCAGTCGTCTTTCACCTTTACTCGCAAGCCCATTCACTATCGGATTGGCTCCATGAATGGCGTAGATCCGAAACCCAACAAATGGTGCTGTCCATATCCGAAAGGACGCCAGCCGCTTGGATTGACGTGCTGTCACGTTTAACGAAATCACTCCGAACGATTGAATCATCCGAGAATCCGGGTGTCTTCATCCATGAAACTTCTTTAATCGACCAGAAAGCGATTCCTTTAAGTCCTTTTGAATTTGAATGGAAGCCGCTATTTGAATTGTATTACCGCTTGCATGTACTCGATGCGGGATGGGCTTATGTAGTAGCCCACCTCAGTGGGAAATCGACTTCTTTCTTTTACGGTAAATGGTATGTCCAAAATTGGTTGAGCGATCAGCTCGAAGAACTGCAAACCAGCGTTTCTGCAATCGGCGCCAAACCGAAACTATTCGAGGCGGATGCATTCCACGAAAAGTTGAAAGAACTTGTCCGTACATTTGCACTTGGTCATTCAGGACTGTTTGAAGAACGTTTTGAAGTGTACCGTCTTTTTTGGCAACATCTATTTCCGACACATGCCGATCGGAATGAGGAAATGGCCATTTTGAAGGAAAATCCATCCGAGGAAGCGCGCATCTTCATCGCCTTTTTCCACTTGATGCAAGGAAAGCATGACGAAATGGCCAACCTGGTCGAACAGATGACGGAAAATCACATCGGCACTTGGCTGCCGCTTGCGCAGCTCGCGGAGAACATGGAAGAAACCGAAATCTTATCCATTATTATGCGGACGATGGCACCTTTCATCGGCAATCATGTCAATCATACCCTTCCAACCCACGAGCGTCCGACATTCGTCAGGATTGCTGATGGTTTATTTGAGGCGGCTGATTTCTCCGAAGAATTGCGTGAAAGTATGTTTGCGCACTATGGCGATGCAGGCATCGATGTGTACGCAGACTTCCTCGTTGAGCGGGAACGTTTCACTGAATGGGCAGCGCTCATGCACAGATACGGCGTTTCCCTGGATGGTGCGGATGCGGGCGGTTTGAAATTGGCGTTGACAAAAGATCCAGCAGCCGTCATGCCCCTTCTCCATACGTATGCGATGAAACTGATAAATGAAAAGAACCGGCAGAGCTATCGACAGGCCGTCAAATTGTTCAAAAAAATGAAAGCCGGATCGAAAAAAGGTGGAAAAACCGATTTTTGGAATCGATATATCGATACAGTGCGTGAAAAAAACCGTAGACTGCGCGCCTTGATGGAAGAAATGGAGAAAGGGAATTTGAACTTATGAATGATGCATTCACATTGAAACGCATTCTCCTTATGGATATGCATGTAACAGAGGAAGGACAATTTTCCCTTTCAGCACAAGATAAAAATGGATGGACACTCTCTCCCGATGAACTGGTATCTTTCTTATTTTTTAACAATGAACGCGAACTTTACGGACTTCTCGCAAATACGGGAGAGCAGCGTCTCAACTTGCGTGCAGATCAGCTTCTCCATTCTTTTTCCGCCCCGCATCCGTATATCGCCTATCAAGGCATTACCGAGCGGGACGCCGAACGCATCGCTTCTTTCCGTGAAGCATCGGTCGCGTGGCTAAAACCCGACCTTTGGAATTATGCGGAGGTGGATGAGACGGGCATCCGTTTTGACTATGCGCGGGCTGGAATTTCGGAAGAGGCTGCGGCCATTATTGGCTACGCCGTCCGTGACAAATTGACGGCCTCTGCTATCCATCCAGACCAACTGCCTTCCTTGCTCCCTCACCTACAGCGATTCGGGTGGCCGGGTGATTCCGTTTCCACAATGCCGATCCGTGTGGCATTGCGCTTGACCGAGCCGGAGTTCGAGACGGAAACGGAGTGGCAGCTTGAAACCGTCATTGTCGGTGAACGTGGCGCGCATTGGGCACCGGCCGCCCGCAAAGCGCAATGGCCCATCGTGGATGCATTGCCCGCTAAATGGAAGTCTTATGCGGAAGACATTACGATGAAGCAATCTGAAATGACATCCTTTTTGACTTCTATTGATACCTCGGTGGATGCAAGCTTTTTATCCACGCCGATGGCAGACGCGGAAGTCCGTTTATTCATCCAAGAGGATCTTCCCTTGCTGCAATCGTTCGGCTTTCCCGTCATTCTTCCGGCATGGCTCAAGTCCGTGACGGAATCCAAAATGCGAATTCGGACAAATGCGGGTGTACAGTCCTATAAATCCGCAACCGGTCTCGATGAAGTCCTGTCTTTCGATTGGAATTTCTCGTTGGCGGGCAATAAAATCGACCAGGATGCCTTCCGTAAGCTTGTCGATGAAAACCGGGAGTATATTCGCTCTGGCGATGAATGGTTTCATATCGATCCGCTTTGGCTGAAGAAAATCCGTGATCTGATGGACCGTGCAGATGCGGGGGAATGGACTGTGAAAGATCTGTTATTCCAGGACATCCCCGAAGAAATTGTACCGCTTGAAGAAGACGAGGATATCGATGATCCACTGTTCGCTTTCACGATGCAACAATCGCTGCGGGGCTATATGGATATGTTGGCTGATAAAAAGGGGCTTCCCACAGCGGGTATTTCAAAGGATTTACACGCCGAATTGAGGCCTTATCAGGAAGACGGCTATAATTGGCTCGTCTTCATGCGGAATAACCGTTTTGGCGCTTGCCTTGCGGACGATATGGGACTCGGCAAGACCATTCAACTAATCACTTATTTACTGCATGTACACGGTAAACCGGAAACGGACTCTCCTTCTTTGATCGTCTGTCCGACCAGTGTTCTTGGCAACTGGCAAAAAGAAATTGAACGTTTTGCGCCGACGCTTTCCGTCCATACCCATTACGGACCGTCCCGTGCAAAAGATGAAAATTTCACTACGCTTATCGGTCAACTGAAGCCCGATGTCATCCTGACGACTTACGGCACCGCCTCGCAGGACGGGGAGATGCTAGCAGAGATTGAATTCGCAAGCATCACTCTTGATGAAGCACAAAATATCAAAAATATGCAGACCAAGCAGTCTCGTGTCATCCGCAAGCTTCACGGCCAGCATCATATCGCATTGACCGGTACACCGATTGAAAACCGTTTATCGGAGTTATGGGCTATATTCGATTTTATCCACAAAGGCTACTTCGGTAGTTTCCGGAAATTTACGGATAACTTCATCATCCCAATCGAACGTGATGATTCGGAGACGGATAAACGGAAACTGCGGGCCAAGATCCGTCCATTCCTACTTCGTAGGACGAAGAATGATCCCGATCTACAACTCAACCTGCCGAAAAAACTGGAGCAAAATGAGTATTGTCCTTTGACGACGGAGCAGGCTGCCCTGTATGAAAGTTTTCTGGACGAAACGAAATTCAAATTACAGACACTCAGCGGTTTCGAGCGAAAAGGCCTGATTTTGAAAATGCTCAGCAGATTGAAACAACTCTGTAACCATCCTGCCTTGTTCTCGAAAGAGCCGCATGCGCCGGCTGCACAAATGATGTCCCGCTCCGAAAAACTGGATCGCATCGTATCCATGTCCGCGGATATCGCGGGCAACAATGAACAATGCCTGATATTCACCCAATACATTGGGATGGGTCAGCTTATCCGCCAATGCTTATCGGAACTGCATGGTATCGATGTACCTTTCTTAACCGGAAGTATGCCAAAAGGGCAACGCGATCGGTTGGTCGAAGCGTTCCAGGAAGGCGAATTCCCCATTTTCATCTTGTCATTGAAAGCTGGAGGCACTGGGTTGAATCTGACAGGTGCCAATCATGTCCTGCATGCGGACAGATGGTGGAATCCAGCTGTCGAAAACCAGGCAACCGACCGGGCCTACCGTATCGGCCAGACGAAGTTCGTCCATGTCCATAAGTTCGTGACAATTGGTACGATTGAAGAGAAAATCGATAAAATGCTTAAGGAAAAGGCTTCGCTTTCTGCCGACCTTATCCAATCAAGTCAGTGGTTGACCGAGTTATCTGATTCAGAATTGGATGATCTATTGTCATTCAAAATCTGATCTTCCGAAATCATAAGCAAAATGACCTCAGAGGCAAAGTATCCGTTGCTCCGGGGTCATTTTGTTTTTTCCCTTCCTCCAGTTCATAGGTGATCTGCCAATGCAATTTTCCGGATTGTCCTTATTTTCTTCTCACGTTCGTTGTCTTCGATGTGGTTGAGTCGGTCATTTAAGTTCGCGATGATCGTGATTAGTTGTCCGATTTGCATTTCCATCCGTTCGACATCCTTTTCAAGTGTATTCAACTGTCCCATCCCCTTTCTTTCTATTCTGCTAGTGAAGTGGACATCAGAGGCGAAAGCGGTCTCCGCCTCTTTGTCCATCGGTATTTTTTGCATGGATATCAGTATTATCCGACCCTGTTCGGATAGTTCCATTTCCATACCCCTGATTCGCAGTTCGCAGATGATCTGAATGCATCTGGCACGTAATTAACCCAACTGAACGGAAAAATCCCCAATTTTTCCGTTCTTCTTTCTTTTTTCCTCACGTAGGCCCGTTGCAATCGCTTCAGGCATTGTTGAACGTTTCCTCTTTTCAGTTGTCGTTGCGGCTCCGGTCCGTTTGCCGGCTAATCCCCTCCTTCGTCATCCGATTTTCCATAGGCATATGTATCGCGCTGCCTGATCAGAATATCGGTAGTCCTTCTTTTTCACGGTCCGGCAAATGGAAATGTGCTGCATCGCCCTGATCCTCCGCTGGCGGTACTGTGCTCATCATAGGTTCATCGTACAGGTTTTCAGTGCTCCGTCTTTTCGTAGAAATAAAACGGATGTCTTCACCAATTATTTCAGTTACGTAGACCCGGCTTTTGTCTTCACGCTCGTACGTTCTGGACTGGATTCTCCCCCCGACACCGATCAAAGACCCTTTACCGCAATGCTTGGCTGCATTCTCTGCAATTCTTCCCCACACTGTGCAAAGTACAAAGTCAGTGTCCACTTCTCCTTTCTGATTCTTGAAGTTGCGGTTCACAGCAAGGATAAAACTTGATTGGATCCTTCCTCCGGATACTCTTCGAAGTGTCAGATCCTTTGTAAGACGGCCTACAAGTGCCACCTGATTCAATCGTTCCCCTCCTCTCCATTTATTAGGGTTAATCATACAATTGGGTGCTTCGTTCTAGCAAACCGCCAAATCCTGAATTTGGCCCTATTTCAAGCTAGAATTTTGAAATTTAAAACGTTTTTTTCACTGGATATTTACCTAAAGCCATATAGGTCCTATGTTCATCGAATTGTCACAATCACCTGATAATTAGACTTTGCGATGTTTTCACTTTTTTCTACCGCTGTTTAGGGATATGGTATACTTGAAGGAAAATAAGTGGGGTGAATGGCGATGAAAACGTTTAAAATGTTATCGGTCGGCATCGTGAATGAAAACCGTTTGCAAGACTTTCCGTTGATTGACGGAATCATCATTAACCAGGAAAATAGTCATCGATTGTGGATATTGGAGATGTTCATCGACCAAGAGCACCAGTCGATTTTTGAACAATGGAGAAAAAATGAGGAACTGCTTGAAGCGAAGGTCGTTATTTCCTATCCTGAAAACGAACCCGCCGCTTTCCTAGTTGCTGTTGAAACAGTGAAGCCCATCGGGGATAACATTTCCGTCCTATTAAAAGGGCGCTTGAAACGAGCGCGTGCGCAATATGCTGAACAGCTGCTGGAAGAACTGATCGGGGAAGGCTTCGAAGGACAGGAACTGCTTCATCGTTTCGAGTCTGATATGCGCTCCCGCCCGCGTTTGAAACGGGATAAAGACACGGCGGAAGATTGACGGATTGAAGAACATCAGCGCAGGCGCCCGGGGCCTAGACAAGAAATCTCTTCGGTCTAACTAATTCACAATTCAAGATTTTATCATTTCCACTGGAATAGGAAAAACCGCCTCGATTAAATCAAGGCGGTTTTTTCACGGCTTGCGGTTAGCGATTGTTTCCATTCTTGTTGTTGATTCGTCGTTATCGATAATGACATCATCCGGTACGTTTTCATTCATAATGCCATCATCACGTGGTGTCGTTTTCCATTGATAACGCCGTTATCTGTACCGTTGTTATCATTGATGATACCGCCGTTACCAGTGTTACCATTGCCATTCACGATCGTTATCAAGACCATCCATATTCGGTCCTGTTTGCCCGTCATTGACTCTAGGCTCCATGTTGTTACGATCTTCCATTGGCGTTTCGTTGTTGTTCGGAACTGCACCATCATTGTTGCCATTGTTGTTACATGCTCCTAAAACAAGTCCCGAAATAAGAACGAGTGGTATCGCTTTTTTGAACATGAATACATTTCCTCCTTTCCTCAAGCCGTTTACCATACGCATTTGTATGATACTTGTAGGTTGTTCAGAAAGAAGGGAACTATCCCTGTATATTTCTTATATATTTAAATGATTACTCAGCAAAGTTTCGACGTATACCGCTTCGGCTTTGCAAGCATACTCATAGTGTGTGTTGAGTCTTTCCTGCATCATTTGAATCGTTGCGATTTGTTCATCGGATGGCGGTTCACTAAGGATGCGCGCAATGATTTCGTTGATGCGCTGTGCCAGGTCTTCGTGGAATTCCGGATCCCGTTTCATGTCATCAGGAATTTTCGAATACCAAAGTGCTTTTGTTGTTATATATTCGCGCCACGATGCAATATAGTCATCGATACTGAATTTCTCTTCAGACCATCCAATATCGCTCATGTATTGTTCGAATGTCTGTGTGATTGACCTCGTGATACTGCTTTTTAGGTTTGGTGAAAGATCTTTAAACATACTGTTTTGTAACCTCCAGTTTAGAAGTGCGTTGCCGTTCTAGGCTGTCACACTGTACTGTTCATTGTAACTAAATTCCATACTGTTCGCAAACTTAGTCCTTTTTCGATACGGCTGGACCAAGGGCCAACGTAATCTCGGCTTCACATGCGACTTCTCCGTCAACTGTCGCCAATGCTTTCGCCTTTACGATCGTTCCCCGAAGCCTTGTAATTTCCACTTCGAGACGCAGTGTATCTCCCGGTGTCACTTGCTTTTTGAAGCGGCAGTTATCAATCCCCGCAAAAAAACCCAACCGGCCTTTATTCTCTTCTTTTTGTAATAACGCGACTGCGCCCACTTGCGCAAGTGCTTCCACAATCAGTACGCCGGGCATTACCGGATAACCAGGGAAATGTCCATTGAAGAATTCCTCATTGATTGTCACGTTCTTAATGCCGACTGCGCGCTTCCCTTCCTCGACCTCTAAAATGCGGTCGACCATCAGAAACGGATAGCGGTGCGGTAAAATCGCCTGTAATTGCTCTACTGTTAGCATAGCCATACCCCTTTCATTTCAATTCTTATTTTTTATGTATTTCGATGAAATCGTAAGAACCTTTACGATTCTTTCCCTTTAATGATATCGAGGATATGAATCCATGTCTCTTTTTTCAGGACATCCCCGATTTCGCCATCGCCAATATAGCCGTAGCCAATCATCATGCCGGAAATCGCTGCGCCGATGAGCAACAGCAGGACGAGAATGATACGCAGCCAAATCGGCAGAAGGCGAATCTGTACCCAACCCTTTTTCTTCGGTGCAGATTCCTCGTCCGGAACAACGCGTTTTCTGCGTTCTCGACGGGATGTCGAAGCCTTCTTTTGCTCAACCTTATTTAAACTGTTTCTTTTTTCATTCGTCATACCGAGTACTCCCCAATTTCCAGGGCCCAACCAACGGAATTATGAAGGTTGGTACCTGTTATTCGTCGGCTTGCTGATCCGATCCACTCTTTTACCGGATACCGTTGATGAGGCCAAGCATCTGATCGGCCAGTGTGACTGCCCGTGCATTGAACTGGTAGGAACGCTGGACACTGATGAGATCTGACATCTCTTTTTGGTAATTGACGTTGGATGCTTCAAGCGCGTGGTTTTCCATTGCGATATTGGTCCGTGCCGCACCTTGCAGTTCGGTCAGGATGTCTTGCGGCGTGACACCGAGGTCTGCCAAGTTTTCAGGAATCCCAAAGTTCGTAGCTGATAGCCGCTCCATCAGATTAGGTCGCTCCATGACTGTGATGCCCAATTCGACTGTTTCCGTTGCACCATCTGCGTGCGTCACTTCCAGCACGCCGCCCGCGCTGACCGAGTACTTGCTGGCATTAGCCGCAAATGTGACCGGCACCCCTGCGCTAGTGGCGACTGGATAACCGTCTCCTGTGACGAGCATCACTTGCCCGTTATCAACGGGCGATAGATAGAAATTACCTTGTCGCGTATAAAGGGTCTGCTCTCCGCCATCTCCCGGCGCAAGAACATTGAAATATTGCTTCGGCTCGGTCAATGCAAAGTCGAGTTCACGGCCTGTCATTTGTATGGTACCGACTTTCCAATTCATTTGCGCTTGTCCGAGAACTGCCCCCGATCCGTAACGGATACCGAGTGGCGATTGACGCGGAGCCGTATCCGCTTTATCGTTATTGAATTGCTGATAGAGCAATTCATGGAAGTTGGCTTCGCTAGCTTTATAGCCGTGTGTGCTTGCGTTCGCAAGGTTATTGCCGATGATATCGATTTGGCTCTGTAATTGATTTAACGTATTGGTTGCTGTCGCCATTGTACGTATCATAGGTTCAGACTCCTTTCATCAATTGACGCGTCCGACTTCTGTGACCGCCTTTTCCATGCTCCGGTCATAGGCTTGCAGAATTTTTTGGTTCGCCTCGAAGGCGCGGTATGCGGTTAGCATATCGGTCATTGTGCGCGCGGCATCGACGTTGGAGCCTTCCAGAAACCCTTGCTGCATCGAATACGTGACACCTGCGATGCCATTCGCATCCGGCAGGTTCCCTCCGTCTTCCATCGCATACGTTCCGTTCCCTTGCTTCAGAAGCGTATCAGGACGACCCGCGAATGAAACACCGAGTGTCGCAACAGCCGTTTCGCCTTCCATGATAACGCCCTCACTTGTAATGCGGAAGTCATCATTCTGCAGCGCAATTCGTTCCCCGTTATTATCCAGTACATAGTATCCCATCGGATTCGTCAAAAAGCCACTGGCGTCCAATGTGAAATTCCCGTTTTTTGTATAATGCTCGTTGCCGTCTTCATTTTGGAGCCTGAAAAAAATGGCGCCTTGTATACCCGTTTCCTCATCCGTCGGCAAGCGGCCGTCAATCAGTGCAACGTCCGTTGTCAGTTCGGTTTCACGCAATTGACCTTGCGTGAACAACGGCAATGTCTCCTGCATGTAGACGCCCGTTGAAACCGCCCCTACCGGTGAGAGGCCTTTCATCTGAAAGCCATTTTTCGTCGGTATGCGCGCCGTTTCAATGCTGGACATGTACATTTCGGGAAATGAACGAATCGAGGCCTGCTCTGCCTTGAATCCCGGCGTATTGGCGTTCGCCATATTGTTCGCCAGCATTTCCGTTTTTCGCTGCTGTGCAATCATTCCTGAACCTACTGTATAAAAACCACGGAACATATGCCTAACCCCTGCCTTTCGTGATGTGGTCACCTTAGCTAAATCAATTACTTTTAGGAAGCGGCGGTTACCTTCCTTTAACAAGGAGGTAATGACCTTCATTCCTCTTTGTTAACGTAGTACGCCTTTATCGATATTATCCAATAAAATTCCGGTTCCTGCTGCTACGCAGCTCAAAGGGTTGTCCGATATGAATACAGGTACTTTCAGCTCCTCAGCGAGCAGCTGGTCGATGCCGTTCAATAACGCTCCGCCGCCCGTCAAAAACACGCCTCGGTCGATAATGTCCGCCGATAGTTCAGGCGGTGTCTGTTCCAAAACCGATTTGGCGGCTTGAACAATCATGGAAACGGATTCTTTTAGTGTACGTCCGATCTCATCGGATTGGATCGTGATGGTGCGCGGTAGGCCCGATACCATGTCGCGCCCCCTGATGTCCATCTGCTCATTGCGTCCGCCCGGGAAAACTGTACCGATGTTCATCTTGATATTTTCTGCGGTACGTTCCCCGATGAGTAGCTTATATTGAATTTTAATATATTGGGTAATGTCATTGTCAAGTGTATCCCCTGCCACGTTGATGGATTGTGAGGTTACAATATCCCCCATCGATAGCACCGCGACGTCTGTCGTACCACCGCCGATATCGACAACCATATTGCCGCTCGGTTGGAAGATGTCCATCCCTGCGCCAATCGCAGACACTTTCGGTTCCTCTTCCAGAAAGACTCTTTTACCGCCCGATTTCTCAGCCGCTTGGCGGATGGCTTTCTGCTCGACACTTGTAATGTTCGTCGGACAACAGATGAGGATGCGCGGTTTGGATAAAAATCCTTTGACGTTCAATTTATTGATGAAATGGCGAAGCATCGCTTCTGTAACATCAAAATCAGCGATGACACCGTCTTTCAAAGGTCTGATCGCGATGATATTGCCAGGCGTTCTCCCCACCATCTGCCTTGCTTCTTCTCCGACTGCCAGCACTTTGTTCGATTTCTTATCGATGGCCACGACTGATGGTTCGTTGAGGACGATCCCTTTCCCCTTTACATGTATCAAAACGTTGGCTGTACCGAGGTCAATCCCGATATCTTTTGCAAACATTATTTCAGTTTCCCCTTCCACCTGCATCATCAGATATTCCCGTGTATGTATCTACTACTCCTAACAAATAATTTTACCATAGTTAACCGTCAATGAACATATGTTAGAACCATTTATTTGGATACCGGGTACGCCCGTGATAACCGTTTCAGGGGCAAATAGAAAAGACGGATCGCAAGCTGGAGTGCGATGCCGTCTTTCTATTGTCCAGACTCCAGGCGCCAGACGCTTGGGTCACAACAGGCGCCCTACGCTTTTCTTTGCTAACTGCTCCCCACTTTCTTTGTTTCGTTCATCCATTTGATTCTTGTAGCTTCGCCACCCCGTAAATGCCTGACAGACTTGTGATAGGCAAGTATTTTTGCGACTTCTTCCGCCAGTGCCACATCGACATTCGGTAACCGTTCTGTGAGATCTTTGTGGACTGTGCTTTTCGAATAGCCCGTCGCTTTCGCTAGCGCCCGTACAGTAAGTCCAGTTTCCAGCAACATTTTTCCGAGGCGCACGCATCGCCTCCGTATTTGCTCGTGCACGCCCTCTTCCTTTCCTGTCAGCTCAGAATCTTCCTTTAGCTTATGCGAAGGGTCGGTGGGATATGCTGGCTTGGCTGCAATCCGGGCTTGTGTTATCGCCCTTTTTGAACGCTTTTGCTTGATTGGCATGCAAGGAAAACTTTTGTGCGGGCAGGGTTGAAGTCGTGGATTGGTCGCTTTGATGCACGGATTGGTCGCTTTGCCATGCGAAACGGTCGCTTCGTCACGCGGAATAGTCGCTTTGCCATGCAGAATGGTCGCTTCGCCTTTATTCAAAAAAATAAGCCACTCCCGATTGGTCGGGAATGGCTAATGGCTTGTTGTTAGAATCCAAGATATGAACCCGGGTTGACAGCGATGCCGTCCTTTTGCACTTCAAAGTGCAGGTGGACGCCGGCTGTTGCGTTCCATTCGTTTTCTGAAGCGGTGCCGATTGTCTGTCCTTGGCTTACTTCGTCACCTTTTTTGACAAGTATTTCAGATACGGAACGATAGATTGTTTTCATACCGTCTGCATGGGATAGAATGATTTCGTCGCCCTTGAATGGGTCGTTAATAACTTCTTCCACTGTACCACTCAATGATGCAACTACTTCGAATGGCTTACCTTGTACAGAGATCGATACACCCGTGTTCGTTACGTATTGCTGGTTGAAAACGAGCATAGCGTTTTCACGTGTTTCCGCGTCTGCTTCCACGTCATAATAATCTTGTAGAATCGCTACATCATCAATGAGTTCTTCAGAGAATGGGTATTTGAGCGTCTCATTGGCTGCGTTCGTTTCTACCACTAGGCTGTCGTTATTCGGACCTTCTGCAATGTCTGCCGTGCCTGGGGAATCTTCTTTCATGAATGCATTATACCCCCAGATCATACCGACGAAGACGATTGCGATACCCGAATAGACTACAGGCCAAAACCAGCTTTTTGTCTTTGCACTTTTGTTCTTCTGAGAAGGGGCTTTCGGTTTTTCTTCTCGCATTATCATCACCTCACTTGCTATTGTCTGCAAGTGAAGGAGATTTTAAACATTCCGAATCAAGTGAAGTGATATTTTTTATTTCTGTCCCGCTGTAGTAGTGTAAAAGAATGCTATCCGACGTCCACCCTTTCTGGGCAAATGCTTCTGCTCCGTACTGGCTCATGCCGACGCCGTGGCCGTATCCTGTCGTCGTAATATGCACAACCTGATGGGTGACATCGTAAGCAATATCAAAGTCTGTCGAGGCGAGCCCCAATAGTTCACGCATCTCCCTGCCGCTTTTTTCGAATCCAGTGGAGACCACCTTTTGGACACGCCCTGTCGGATTCCGGACAAGTTGCAGGGATTTGAAGTTTTCGGCATTCCAGTCGACACCTACCATTCGGTTCCATTCGGCAATTTTGATTTCGGTTTTCCGCTCGACAGTTGGTGCTACGCCCTCCTCTCCCGGACTGTCAACGCTTTGTAGATAGGGAATTTCACTGCCGCTGTAGTTTTGTGCCGTCTCGGTTTTACCATTCGACGTGGAAAAAAACATAGCGGAAATCATCTGGTCTTCATAGACGAGTATATCGCCCGCTGTTTCCTGGATCGCAGCTTGAATTTTCTTTTCGTTGCGTTTGAAATCTTTCTTCCAGCGGTCTTTTCGCTGCTTTTCAGTTAAGTAGACTTGGGCGGAAACGTCCGCGGCAATCTGCTTTTGACCATTGTCCGTTGCCCGAAGTGCATATGTACGCGCAGCGATGGCTTGCGCTTTCAATGCCTCTTCATGGAAAGTGACCGGCATTTCAGCAGCAACAACGCCGATGACGTACTCCTCGAGCGGAATCGGCATGTCCTCCCCGGCAACGGAGATGTCAATGGAGCAAACCCCTGCCGGTTCTTCCACTGTCGGCTTGCTGATTTCCGGCGTCTGTTTCAACAATACCGGAAAAATAAATAATAGAATGATGAATAAAACAGTGAGTAGTTTGTCCATACTGGATTATATGAATGTGGTGAAATTTTATACATACTTTTTAGGAATCTAGGACAACCTAGTAGGAAACTTTTTCTGGCTCAATTGCTACGCGCGGTGGATGGTCGACAACAAAAAAAGGCTGTCGTTTTAGGCGACAGCCTTTATGCTTGCAGTTATACGAGTTGTGTTGTTTTTTCAGTCTGGGTTTCTGGCGAGACGCGAACGATGTCTGCACCGAGAGCCGCAAGTTTGCCGTGGAAATTGACATAGCCACGATCCAGATGCGATAGCTCTGTCACGCGTGTAACGCCCTCTGCAACGAGGCCAGCAAGGATTAAGGCAGCAGCTGCGCGAAGATCTGTCGCAGCCACTTCGGCGCCTTGGAGCTTCGATGGCCCTGACAGGATGACTGAACGTCCTTCGATTTTAATCGCTGCGTTCATTCTGCGGAATTCTTCTACATGCATGAAGCGATTTTCGAATACAGTTTCGGTCAAGACGCCCGTTCCTGTAGACGTGAGCATTAGTGCCATCATCTGGGATTGCATATCTGTCGGGAATCCCGGATGCGGCATCGTTTTCAAGTCGACGGATTTCAAAGGCAGTTTTGCGGTTACGCGAACTCCTTCATCCAATTCCGTGATGACAACGCCCATTTCACCCAATTTGGAGATTAATGCGGCATTATGCTCAGGCACTGCGTTTTCAATGATGACATCGCCGCCTGTAATTGCAGCAGCCACCATAAACGTGCCTGTTTCAATACGATCGGGTATGATATGGTGCGTTGTGCCTGATAATTTATTGACACCCTCGATTCGGATGGAGTCCGTGCCGGCACCGACGACTTTCCCGCCCATTTCGTTGATGAAGTTCGCAAGGTCCACGATTTCAGGTTCCTTTGCTGCATTCTCGATGATTGTTGTCCCAACTGCCAATGCTGCAGCAGTCATAATATTTTCCGTTGCGCCGACGCTCGGGAAATCCAAGTAGATTTTAGCGCCTTTCAAGCCATTCTCCGCTTTCGCTTCTACATGTCCATGTCCAAATGTAATTTCAGCGCCCATCGCTTCAAAGCCTTTTAAATGCTGGTCAATCGGTCGTGAGCCGATTGCGCATCCGCCTGGAAGTGCGACACGTGCGAAACCGTTACGTGCTAGCAATGGCCCCATAACAAGGATAGATGCACGCATTTTCCGTACATATTCGAATTGCGCTTCGCTTGAAAGTGTTGCTGAAGAATCGATCACGATCTCGTCTATTCTCGGTGAATAGTTCACTTTGGCATTGAGACTTTTCAATACTTCACTGATTGTATCCACATCCGATAGATTCGGCACGTCACGGATGATGTTTGGCCCTTCAGATGCCAGCAATGCGGCTGCCAGAATCGGCAATACTGCATTTTTTGCGCCCTCGACCCGTACATTCCCTTTCAGTACACGCCCACCGTTGATAATAATTTTATCCAAAATAAGTCCCTCCGACTCCTAAATTGTAGCCTAACAAAAATAACCTAATCTATTGTTGTGTTTTATCGTCATGCTAATTTGAACTTGAAAACATATACTATTTTACAGTGCCCTGTCTCATTAAACAAGCTGCAACCGGGCTATCTTTCGATGTCTTATCACGTAGTCTATACTATGTATACTTTTGGCGTTTTGTGTCATTTGACACAGAGGCCTGTTGTATACCTTCCCTTTAAAAAATTCCTGTAAACCTAAGCGTAACACAAATGATGAGTTTCATGTCATCGCCCCACATACAGAGTACAGTAAAAATTGGTATCTGTCCCCGATATGTGCGGCGATAACATGTATCAATTTCAATTTATTCGTATAGATTCGATGTGTCCAAATGGTTTGCAAACGCTTGTTAGCCGAACATAAACGGAAGCTTCCCTGACCAATAGGATATCTCTAAAAAGAAATTTGATACGGCCCATCCAATGGCAATACTAAGTAAAATAAACAAAATTTGTGCTTGCATGACACGATTTTTCTTGATGATTTTTTCCGGCATAATTGCTTGTAAGGCATAAAAAGCAACAGCGATGAAAAAAATATGCGAGATGATCGCCAGCAACGGTTGAAATCCGATGATTCCGCTCATAGGCCATTCTCCTTCTTTCCCTTGGAAATACCTGCTCTGTATAACGAGACAGAATTGGAACATTGAAAAGGCGAACAGAAGAATCATGTCCTCTGTCCGCCACCATCAACAACTCATTTTGCTCTTGTTTCATATACGTTGATACGATTGATGGCACGTTTCAATTCAAGTTCCGCCAATGTATCATTGAAACTCTCCTCTTTTGCCTGGAGTGCCTCTTCCGCACGTTTCGCCGCCAATTTGGCACGGTCGATATCGATCATGGAAGCCCGTTCTGCACTTTGTGCTAAAACAGTGACTACATCCGGACGGATTTCAAGGAAACCGCCGTGTACAGCTATATGTTCCATTGAGTCATCCTTCTGCAGGCGAAGTGCACCGATCTTAAGCGGTGCGACCATCGCAACGTGGCCGGGAAGAATCCCGACTTCGCCAGTTTCAGTGAGAGCCATGACCATGTTCACGTCCGTTTCAACAACAGGGCCGTCGGGAGTGACGATATTGACTTTTATTGTCTTCATTTTTTCTCCTCCTGGTCGCTTAAATCAAATTCGCCTTGGCGAATTTGGCGCAGACTTTTATCGAGCAGAGCTCGATAATCTGTCGCATCCGCCGGAGGCATTAATTTAATTCGACAGGGATTTGAACCCTGCAGCATTAAATTAAACTTCTACGCCCATACCTTTTGCTTTTTCAATAACATCCTCGATACGACCCACAAGACGGAATGCATCTTCTGGAAGGTGATCGTAACGGCCTTCAAGAATTTCTTTAAAGCCTTTCACCGTTTCAGCTACAGGTACATAAGAGCCTTTTTGTCCAGTGAACTGTTCAGCTACGTGGAAGTTTTGTGACAAGAAGAACTGGATACGACGTGCGCGTCCTACTACTAGCTTGTCTTCTTCGCCGAGCTCATCCATACCAAGGATTGCAATGATATCCTGAAGTTCACGGTAACGTTGAAGCGTTTGCTGCACTTGACGTGCAATTTCGTAATGCTCTTCTCCGATGATTTCCGGGCTGAGTGCACGAGAAGTCGAAGCGAGTGGGTCAACCGCAGGGTAGATCCCCATCTCAGAAAGTTTACGTTCAAGGTTAGTCGTTGCATCAAGGTGAGCGAACGTCGTAGCAGGAGCCGGATCCGTATAGTCATCCGCTGGCACGTAGATCGCTTGGATCGATGTAACCGAACCAACGTTTGTCGATGTGATACGCTCTTGAAGCTGACCCATTTCCGTAGCAAGTGTTGGTTGGTAACCAACAGCTGATGGCATACGGCCTAGAAGTGCCGATACTTCAGAACCTGCTTGTGTGAAGCGGAAAATATTGTCAATGAACAGAAGTACGTCTGCACCTTTTTCATCACGGAAATATTCAGCCATTGTCAAACCTGTCAAAGCAACACGCATACGTGCACCAGGCGGCTCGTTCATTTGACCGAATACCATCGCTGTTTTTGTGATAACGCCAGAATCCGTCATTTCGTGGAACAAGTCATTTCCTTCACGAGTACGCTCTCCAACACCAGCGAATACGGAAATACCACCGTGTTCTTGTGCGATGTTGTTGATCAATTCCTGGATTAGAACCGTTTTCCCTACACCCGCACCACCGAAGAGGCCGATTTTACCACCTTTGATGTATGGAGCAAGTAAGTCAACGACTTTAATACCTGTTTCAAGAATTTCAACCTCTGTTGAAAGGTTTTCGAATACCGGAGCTAAACGGTGAATCGGGTCGCGGCGCTCTGATGCCGGAATCTCCTCACCAAGGTCGATAATTTCTCCAAGTACGTTAAATACACGTCCGAGTGTAACGTCACCAACTGGAACTGAAATCGGAGCACCCATATCTTCGACAGCGGCACCACGTTGTAATCCGTCTGTTGATGACATTGCGATTGTACGTACAGCGTCGTCTCCAAGGTGAAGCGCGACTTCCAATGACAATGTCACAGGCTCTTGGTTAGGACGTTCAATCTGGACCTTCAATGCGTTATAGATATCCGGGAGTTGTCCGTTTTCGAATTTGACGTCAACAACCGGTCCCATTACTTGAAGAACATGTCCTTTATTCATGCTTTTCCCTCCTGTCTTACTCTTTACCGTACAGTAATATTAAATTACGCCGAGGCGTAATTTGAATCTGCAGGGTGTTTAAACTTCTGCCGAATCAAATAAATCTTATTCAAGAGCTGCGACGCCGCCGATGATCTCCGTAATTTCTTGTGTGATCGCGGCTTGTCGTGCACGGTTGAATTGAAGTGTTAAAGAATCTATCAAATCAGAAGCATTATCCGTAGCAGTCTTCATCGCTGTCATACTGGAAGCATGTTCACTCGCTTTCCCATCTAACAATGCACCGAAAATGAGGCTTTCCGCGTATTGCGGAAGGAGCACTTCAAGAATGGCTTCGCCTGAGGGCTCGAACTCATAAGAAGTCGTTGCGGATGCCGATGTGAGATCCGTGAGCGGAAGCAATTTCTTTTCCGTCACTTCACTTGAGATGGCGGAGACGAAGTGATTGTAGTACAAGTATACTTCGTCGTATTCGCCTTCTGTGAACATGCCAACAGCACGTTTCGCGACGTCCTTTATCTCTCCGAAGGTAGGATGGTCACTTACGCCCTCTACGCTATTGACAATATTGAACCCGAGACGTTGGAAAAATTCAAGGCCTTTCCGTCCGATCGCAACGATTTTCACTTCATCTTTCGATGTGTGACGCTCATCGATCGCACGCTTTGCAGCCCGAAGGATATTGGCATTATAACCGCCGACAAGTCCACGGTCCGATGTGATGACGATGTAACCCGTCTTCTTCACTGGACGCGAAACGAGCATCGGGTGACCAGAATCTTTCGTTCCGGCCGCAATTGAGCCAACGACTTCCTGAATTTTCTCCATGTAGGGAACGAATGCTGTCGCGTTCATTTCTGCACGGGTCAATTTGGAAGCGGAAACCATTTGCATCGCTTTGGTGATCTGACTTGTCTTCTTCGTCGATTTTATACGGTTTTCTATATCGCGTAATGATGCCACTGACATTTCACCACCTTATCGTTTTTTAGAGGATGTTCAAGGAGTCAGTCGAATTTTCCACCAACTGTTTGAACATCCATCTTTTGATCAGACATTTTGACGAATTTCGTCAAATATGTTTCATACTTTATGATTCCGAAGGTACGAAGTTCTTCTTGAACTCATTGATAGCCGCTGCCATCACGTCATCTGCCGGAAGGTCTTTTGTCGTACGAATATGATCATATACGTCAGTGTGGTTCGTATCGAGCCAGCTAATTAGCTCGCCTTCGAAACGTAAGATGTCATTTACTGCAACATCGTCAAGATGTCCGCGCGTCAACGCGTACAAGCTGACAACTTGTTGTTCAACTTTGAATGGTTTGTTCAAATCTTGTTTCAGAATTTCAACAGTTCTTGCCCCACGGTCCAGTTTCGCTTGTGTTGCAGCATCAAGATTGGAACCGAACTGAGAGAAAGCTTCAAGTTCACGGTATGCAGCCAAGTCAAGACGAAGTGTTCCTGCAACTTTTTTCATCGCTTTGATTTGAGCCGAACCACCGACACGGGATACAGAAAGACCCGCGTTAATCGCTGGACGTACACCCGAGAAGAACAAGTCTGATTGAAGGAAAATCTGTCCGTCCGTGATGGAAATCACGTTCGTTGGAATATAAGCGGAGATGTCCCCTGCTTGTGTTTCAACGAATGGAAGTGCCGTGATAGATCCTGCACCTAGTGAGTCATTCAATTTCGCTGCACGCTCAAGAAGGCGGGAGTGAAGATAGAAAACGTCACCTGGGTAAGCTTCACGACCTGGAGGACGACGAAGTAGCAAGGAAAGTTCACGGTATGCAGCCGCTTGTTTGGAAAGGTCATCATAAACGATAAGTACATGTTTACCTGCGAACATGAATTCCTCAGCCATAGTGATTCCTGCGTATGGCGCCAAGTATAGAAGCGGTGATGGTTGTGAAGCAGAAGCCGTCACAACAATTGTATAATCTAATGCGCCGTGTTTACGGAGTGTTTCAACTACTCCACGGACTGTCGATTCTTTTTGACCGATTGCAACATAGATACAGATCATATCTTGGTCAGCCTGGTTCAAAATTGCATCGATGGCAACAGTTGTCTTACCTGTTTGGCGGTCACCGATGATCAATTCACGCTGTCCACGACCGATCGGTACAAGTGCGTCAATTGCCTTGATACCCGTTTGTAGTGGTTCATGAACGGATTTACGTGCCATAACCCCTTGTGCAGGGCTTTCGATTGGACGTGTTTTTGTCGTTGCGATTGGTCCAAGTCCGTCAACCGGTTGACCAAGTGGATTAACTACGCGTCCAATTAGTTCATCACCGACTGGTACTTCCATAATACGACCTGTACGACGTACTTCATCGCCTTCTTTGATGTCTGTGTATGGTCCAAGGATTACGATACCTACGTTGTTCGCTTCCAAGTTTTGTGCCATACCTAAAACACCCGTTGAGAACTCAAGAAGTTCTCCGGCCATGACGTTGTCGAGGCCATGAGCACGTGCGATACCGTCACCGATTGAGATAACTGTACCTACTTCGCTCACTTTCATCTCAGATTGATAATTTTCAATCTGCTGTTTTATGAGAACACTGATTTCCTCAGCTTTGATGCCCATGCATGTCACCCCTCAAATTTCAGATTTATGATCCGATAAGATCCCGTCTCAGACGCTCAAGCTTCGCGCTTACGCTGCTATCGTAGATCGTGTTGCCGATTTGGAGACGAATGCCCCCGATTAGGCTTGGATCGATGATATTTTCTATTCGCAAGGACTGTTTACCGACTTTCTGTGCGAACGCAGTGGAGATGGATTGGCTTTCATCTGCTGTTAGCGGACGTGTAGAGTACACTTTCGCTTCAGCGACGCCAGCCGCATCATTTGCGTATGCGTTGAACTCATTGACGAGATGGATCACCTCATCAATACGCTTCCTGTCAACCAGGACGGACAGTGTATTCAAAATGAGCGGGTTCGCTCCTTTGAAAATGTCTGTTAGCAATTCCTTCTTTTTTGTTGCGGATAATTTTGGAGACTCAAGCAGTTGCCCAAGTTCCTCATTGTCTTGGAAAACTTTTTTCAATTCGTGAAGATCTTCCCGAATCGGTCCGGTTTGTCCATTTTTTTGTGCTAGTTCAAACAATGCGAGGGCATAGCGTTGTGCCGCAACCGATTGGCTCATCGGCCTTCGCCTGCCTTCACAATCGTTTCTTCGATCATTGCGCGGTTATCTTCTTCGGAAATTTCTTTACCGAGTACTTTAGACGCTGCAAGGATTGATAATGATACGAATTCTTCACGTACTGCTGCAACAGCTTTGTCTTTCTCTGTTGCGATTTCAACTGTAGCCGCTTGTTTCATGCGCTCCACTTCTGCACGTGCTGTTGTAATGAGTTCTTCACGCTGTGTTTCACCTTGTTTACGGGCGTTTTCAACAATCTCTGTTGCGCTAACACGCGCTTCTTTCAATAAATTGCGCTGTTCTTCAAGTAGTTTTTGTGATTCTGTACGACTTTTTTCAGCCGCTTCGATATCATTAGAAATCATTTGAGCACGCTGATCCATGATCCCCATCAGTGGTCCCCATGCAAACTTCTTCAGAAGTAACATAAGTAACGTGAAAAATGTGACCGTAACGATAATATCGCCGAGGTTAAGTCTATTGTTTAATTTTGCCAAGCCATTAACAGCTTCACCATCTGCTGCCAATAGGGCGAAGGTATCCAAAAACACGATTGTTTCACTCCCTTCAAGAGCATAGGTCTCTTTAAATATGGATATTTTATTTATCTACATAAAGGAATGGCGAAGAACTACATAATACGTTCTTCGCCATTTATTACCCTGTATCGTACTACTTATCGGTTCATTACGATAAATGCAATAACTGCTGCGAAGATTGGAACAACTTCAACAAGTGCTACCCCAACGAACATGTTTGTTTGAAGAATACCGCGTGCTTCTGGTTGACGTGCGATTCCTTCTTGTGTACGTGATACAACCATACCTGCCCCAATACCTGCTCCTAGAGCTCCTAAACCGATTGCGATTGCTGCCGCTAATAGACCAACTGAACCTATCATTATTGTTTCCTCCTAAGTTTTACTGTTTTTTTTGTTTTGTCGCCCGGTTATCCGGGCATTATATGCTTAATGGTCAGTTGACACTTTGTGTGACATGTAGACCATTGACAACATAACGAAGATAAATGACTGGATCCCCCCGACGAAAATCGAGAAGCCCATCCATGCAAGAGACGGCACAACCGCTCCAAACAATCCAAGCCAACTTGATGTTGCAAGTCCAGCCAGGAGTCCTAGAAGAACTTCACCAGCGTAGATGTTACCATAAAGACGCAGACCGAGTGTCAGCGTATTTGCAAATTCCTCGACGACTTTAAGCGGAGCAAGGAAAGGGAGTGGCTTGAGATAGCCTTTTCCATATTCTTTCATGCCTGTCATCTTAATACCGTAATAGTGTGTAAGAACAATAACCGTACTTGCTAGTGTCAACGTAATTAAAGGGTCAGCAGTCGGTGATTTCCACCAAAGGTCCCCATCCCAGTAAATCGCTAACGGAAGTCCTAATACGTTCGATACAAAGAGGAACAGGATAAGGGTAATTCCTAACACGTGGAATCGTCCACCCGTTTTCCAGTCCATATTACTCTTGATAATCCCTTTGACGAAATCCATGATCCATTCAAAGAAATTTTGCATTCCTGTCGGTTTCAGCTGCAAACTCCGTGTAGCGAAAAACGCGATGAGGAAAACAATTAGACATGTAATGAATAGCATTAAGACGTTTGATAGGTTGAATGTCATTTCGAATGCTGTTCCTTTGAAAGCCGTAGCTAACGGATTTCCATGTTGCATTTTCGTTCACCTCCCTTTTGCATCCAGAATCAAGTCAGGGTTTTTTGGGTATCGCTCCGCATTACAAAATGCTCTGCTAGCGAAAACGTTTTATTGATGTCTTGCGTGGTAGATGATCCTCTCCACTAGTAGGAGAATGTAAGGTATCGCGAATCCGATAACCGTACTGATCAGATCGAAATGTTCAGGCATCGCAGTCGCAAGTGCAGCCGCAGCGATACCAGATGCGAAACGCAACACAGTCCCAAGCGATAAACTTTGCTTACCTTCCGCAAACTTCCTGTCAGTCTTCTCCATTTTACGGACAAGTATCCAAAAATTATACAATCCAAACAGAGATCCCAGAATTAAACCCGCGAAAACTGTCTTGAAATCAGTAAATACCCAACCTAATGCGAGCAATGCGAGCAAAAAAAAGAGAACCCTCTTTTGCCTTCTATAAATTTCTTGCAAAGTTTGCATGGTAGGTGATTCTCCTGATTCGTATTTTAGGATTGTACGACGCATACAACTGCACCTATTGTTAAGGGTGAGTCAAATGCTAATCACACGGAATTGCGAGGGTGGTTCTCGTTTCGCGGTCCAGCCAGATACGGGCAAAAGTCCGAAAAGGGTGGAACCTGAAAATTATGCAAATTTTGTCGAAGCAGAGGTGATTTGGAAAAAAATCTTAGTCCATGACGGCTTTGAAACCGATTTCGACCCATTTCGACATGAAGGATGATAGGATGAAAGAAAAATCACAGCATACGTTGCTCAGCGCTGTCCATCTGTATGTAAAACCCTATCATTTTTATCCTTTGTAAGCATACAATAGGCAAATTTTGATGTCAATTGTTTCCCGTGAAATTCTTCACAATGTGTTCGTTTTGTCAAACAATCGACAAAATTGCCGGAATAATTTATTTAGACCGAAGTTCCCGTTAGGAATTTCCCTACTCAAAAAGACGACCGAATAGACCCGGCCGTCTTTTTGAGTACGTTTTATTTTGTAGAAGATAAGTATTCTTTCAAAGCTTCGACAATTCGTTCAGATGCATGTCCGTCACCGTATGGGTTTGAAGCTCGTGCCATTTTTGTGTATTCGCCATCGTCAGAGAGGAGCGTATCCGTCAATTCGAAAATCGTTTCTTCATCCGTTCCGGCGAGTTTCAATGTACCGGCTTCGATCCCTTCCGGCCGTTCGGTCGTATCGCGCAAAACGATGACCGGTTTGCCGAGTGACGGCGCTTCTTCCTGGATACCGCCGGAGTCGGTCAAAATAATATGGGCGCGTGCGGCAAAGTTATGGAAATCGACAACTTCCAGCGGTTCAATCAGATGGACCCGTTCGTTGCCGCCGAAAAGCTCATCTGCCACTTCACGGACTGCTGGATTCATGTGGACAGGATAGATGACTTGGATATCGTCATGCTTCGCGAGTAATCTATTGATGGCACGGAACATGTTGCGCATCGGTTCCCCGAGGTTCTCACGGCGATGTGCAGTCAATAGTACAAGTCTGTTCGATCCGATTTTGTCCAGCACAGGATGTGCATATTCTTCGAGTACGGTTGTCTGAAGTGCATCAATCGCCGTATTGCCCGTGATATAGATGCGATCTTCCGATTTCCCTTCATTCACCAAGTTACGTGCCGACTTTTCTGTCGGTGAAAAATGAAGGTCCGCAATTACGCCCGTCAGCTGACGGTTCATCTCCTCCGGGTAAGGGGAGTATTTGTCCCATGTACGGAGGCCCGCTTCCACATGTCCGACCGCAATCCGATTGTAGAATGCCGCGAGACTTCCGATGAAAGTCGTTGACGTATCCCCGTGAACAAGCACGATATCCGGCTGGGCTTCCTTCATGATTCGATCGAGCCCTTCAAGTCCGCGCGTCGCGACATCGACAAGCGTTTGCCGATCCTTCATAATATTGAGATCGTAATCAGGCGTGATGCCGAAAGTTTCGAGTACTTGGTCAAGCATTTGGCGGTGTTGTGCCGTTACGGTCACAATCGATTCAATCTCGTCCGAATGCTTTTGCAATTCCAGTACGAGCGGCGCCATTTTGATGGCTTCGGGCCGCGTGCCGAAAATCGTCATCACTTTCCATTTCTTTGTCAAAACGTTCACGCCTTCCCAATCATTTTGTTCCGAAAAGTCTATCCCCTGCATCGCCCAGTCCTGGTATGATGTAGCCTTTTTCATCGAGCTTCTCATCAAGTGCGGCAATGTAGATGTCCACGTCAGGGTGAGCTTCCGTCATTGCTTTTACGCCTTCTGGTGCGGCAATCAGGCACATGAACCGGATGTTTTTCGCTCCGCGTTTTTTCAGTGAATTGACCGCTTCAATCGCAGATCCACCTGTAGCAAGCATCGGATCGACGAGGAAGAAGTCCCGTTCTGAAACGTCTGAAGGTAGTTTTACATAATATTCGACCGGTTGTAATGTCTCCGGGTCACGGTAAAGTCCGATATGTCCTACTCTTGCTGCCGGGATCAGGTTAAGAATCCCGTCCACCATACCGATTCCCGCACGTAAAATCGGAACAACGCCAAGTTTTTTACCAGCAAGGACTTTGGATTGCGCCTTTTGAACCGGTGTTTCGATTTCCACTTCCATTAGTGGGAGTTCGCGTGTAATTTCATACGCCATGAGTGTTGCCACTTCATCGACAAGTTCACGGAATTCCTTCGTTCCCGTTTTTTTGTCACGTATATGTGTCAGCTTGTGCTGAATTAGCGGATGATCAAAAACATGTACTTTCGGCATTGTATTCGCCCCTTTTCAGAATGTCCAGTCCATTATAACAGAAACCTGATGCTTAAACCTAGGCTGATTATGCTTGTTCCTTTTTTCTGAGTAATTGGTTGATTTTATGGCGTAGCATGTGCTTTCCAAGTAGGATCAGAAGATTGCTGTTCATGCTATAGACGAAAACAGGCCGCCATCTCTGGATAGCGGCCTGTTCTTATTGAAGATTATGCGTAAAGAGGAAACCTTTCCGTCAATGCCGCAACACGTTGTTGTGCTTCTTTTTTCACTGCTTCGTCTTCGTGGTTTTTCAGAAGGCTTGCCATGATGGATGCAATTTCCTTCATTTCTTCTTCTTTGAAACCACGTGTTGTCACTGCAGGTGTACCAATCCGGATACCAGATGTAACAAATGGGCTTTCCGTATCGAAAGGAATTGTGTTTTTGTTGACAGTGATGCCAACTTCATCTAACACATGTTCCGCAATTTTCCCTGTAATGCCGAGGGAACGCAGATTTACCAATACGAGGTGGTTATCTGTGCCGCCAGATACGATATCTACGCCTTCTGCAATGAATGCTTCAGCAAGTGTTTTCGCATTCTTTTTCACTTGTTGGATATACGTTTTGAATTCCGGTTTTTGCGCTTCACCGAATGCAACCGCTTTTGCAGCGATGACATGCATCAATGGGCCACCTTGCACGCCTGGGAAGATCGATTTGTTCAGTTTTTTGCCAAATTCTTCAGTTGAAAGAATAAGTCCACCGCGCGGTCCGCGTAATGTTTTATGCGTCGTAGAAGTGACGAAATGTGCATGTGGAACCGGGTTCTGGTGTTCGCCAACTGCAACGAGTCCTGCGATATGAGCCATGTCAACGAATAGGTAAGCGCCAACTTCATCCGCAATTTCACGGAATTTCGCAAAGTCGATTTCACGTGGGTATGCACTTGCGCCTGCCACGATCATTTTCGGTTTGTGTTCGAGCGCTTTTTGACGGACATCCTCATAATCGATCAGTTCGTCTTCTTCGCCCACACCATACTCGACGAAATTATACAATTCGCCCGAGAAGTTCACCGGGCTACCATGCGTCAAGTGACCGCCGTGTGAAAGGTTCATACCAAGAACTGTATCGCCCGGCTCAAGCGTAGCGAAATAAACAGCCATGTTCGCTTGTGCACCTGAGTGTGGTTGAACGTTTGCATATTCTGCACCGAAGATTTCTTTCAGACGGTCACGTGCGATATCTTCAACAACATCGACGTGTTCACAACCGCCGTAATAGCGTTTGCCCGGGTAGCCTTCTGCGTATTTGTTTGTTAAATAAGAACCTTGAGCTTCCATGACCGCTTCAGTTACGAAGTTTTCTGATGCAATAAGTTCGATATTCGTTTGTTGACGCTTTTTCTCTGCCATAATTGCCTCATAAATTGCTACGTCTTCACGTTTCACATTGTTCAATTCCATGTTCTCATTCCCCTTTTTCATCTATAGTTTTTGTCTGGACTGTAGACGCCAGCCTCATGAGTCGCTTCAGTCTTGCGGATAAAGGCAATTCGATTTCTATAGGAGAAATCGAATTGTATCTCCGCTAACAAGTCTTCCAGCGCTTGTCGGGGCTGAACGGCGTCTTCCGCTTTTATTCATATACTGCTCTAATTCCACCAACCAACTTCGGTCTTGTTGTGGCGGCTGTGACGATTGCATCGCCGATTTTTCCAATCGACGTCCGGAGCGGGACTGCAACCGGTTTCAAATGCATGCCGATTAGTGTCTGACCGATATCGATACCCGCATTTGCCCGTATTGTTTCAACGACGACCGGATCAGCCATATGTAGATACGCATACGCCGACATTGAACCGCCAGCTTGTACTACCGGAATGACGGATACCGGGTCAAGATTGAATTTTTCTGCAGCCCGGCGTTCAATTGTCAATGCCCGGTTGATGTGCTCGCATCCTTGAAATGCAAGGAATAGTTGATGTTTTTCTGCGAAGTCCCTTAACGGTTCGAATAGCGCCTCGCCAATTTCAAGGGCGCCTCCCGTTCCGATCCGGCTACCTGCGATTTCGGATGTCGAGCAACCGACGACAAAAAATGTGCCCGGTTCAAGCCGAGTCTGTTCGGCCATTTCCGATAATAATTGTTCAAGTTGAAGCTTCCATAAGTTCAAAGCATCCATTACACTTCACCTGCCTTCTCGTGGTGACTTTACCGAAGTGTTGCTAACTGCTTCCGCTTTCGTCCGTTAATCTTCTAGCTCCATCAACTTGCCGATTCGGCGTTCGTGACGGCCGCCTTCGAAGGTTGTGTTTAACCATGTGGCGGCGATTTCTCTTGCGAGGCCCGGTCCGATGACGCGTTCACCCATAGCGAGGATGTTCGAGTCGTTATGCTGTCTTGTCGCTTTCGCGCTGAAGACATCGTGGACGAGGGCACAGCGGATGCCCTTCACTTTGTTTGCGGCGATGGACATGCCGATCCCCGTCCCGCAAATCAGAATGCCGCGGTCGAAATTACCCAACGCGACACCGTTAGCAACCGGTGAAGCGAAATCCGGATAATCGACAGATTCATCGGAATCCGGTCCATAGTCGACATATTCAATGCCTAATTCTACTAGTAATTGGACAATTTCACGGCGTAAATTATTCCCGCCATGGTCCGAAGATATTGCAATCTTCACAGCACCCCTCTTTTCATAATATACTCACAACTCATTCTACCATTTTTCCGCAAAAAAAACAGCCTTCAATCAATTTTGAGGCTGCACAAACTCTTTTCCGCTATTTTACTCGGACTGTCAAACGGTCCATTGACGTTGTAAAGCCCTTTAGATTAGACCTTCAAAGCACTTGTCCATTGGTTACCGCTCGTCCTGAATCCTCCGACAATTTCTTTTCGAGTCGTTCGATTATGCGCGATAATTCATCAAAAGTTAGGCGGTACGTTTCCAAATCACCACCGAACGGATCATGGACGTCTGCATGAACGTCTGTTTGTACAAATCCTTTTAATGTAAACACTTTATGTTCGACATCAGGATTGGCATGCAAAAGAATGGTTCGATGCGCTTCCGTCATGGTCAGGACCAAATCAGCCCATTCCAAATCCTCACGAGTGACAGCCCTGGAAACAGGTGTATACGGCATGTCCGCTTCTTCGATTAGTGTTCTTGCATTCGGCGAAATCTCCCATCCATCCTGGGCATAGACGCCTCCCGAACGAACCGCTACGCCAGTAATCCCTTTTGATCTAAGAATGGCCTCTGCCATCGGACTTCTGCATGTATTCCCTGTACAAATAAAGTAAATATTCATAATTATCTCCTTTTCCCTTCACATTAACCGAAATCTCTATATAAAGCTATAGGTATTTTCAACTGAGACAAGACATTATTCCCATAGCTAAAAAAGCAACGCCGGCAAATGCCTTCAAGAGGCGTCCATTTTTTATCCGCAGACGACTTTTAAAAAGCAGGACAGCATACGAAAAGACAAGGGAAAATAATCCCGTTGCCGCTATAAAAAGGACCTTATCAAAATGGAGCATCCCAAAAGAAACACTCACCGAAAAGGCGTCAATACTGACGGCCACCGCGATAAGGTACGGAGATACCAGTTTGGTCTGCGCATCTGAATCATCATGCAATAGCATATGTAAGCCGATCAGGCTCAACATGACACCGGACAATAAACCGCTCCAGTCCATAAAAAGGCTGGCCGTCATTTCACCGACCACAAAACCGAGAAACGGGAACGCAAGATTAAGAAAGGCTGTCCAGACCGCCAATTTCAACTTTCCTTTTTTCACATTCAAGAGAGCATAGACAATAATAATATCAATGGTTGTGATCCCCGCCGCGAATAATTCCGTCACACTAAAACCTCCCCGGGTTCCTTCCGCATCCATTTACATTATGCGAGTACCGAGGAGGGCATTCCTATTCAGTTCGGTCGCTATAGCGCTTTCCATCGGCCGCCTTCATCAACCGATTCATGACGGCGGCACCCACTCCGGACCCGTCCGTTTCCACAGCCAGAATCAGATCCGCTTCCGTCGTATCGCACCGGCGAAGTGCCCTGTAAAGATTCGCTGCCATCGCTTCGTGGTCATTTCGGGGACCTATGGCAAAAAACCAGTCCGCCTGCGGAATAGCCAATTCATCTGGACCGATTATCGCCACTTTCTTCCCTTCTTTATGGAGCGCATCCACCGTAGAACCAATGTCTTCCGGATTCGGACCAATCACAAAAAGCGGTGCATCCGGTGCATAGTGCAAATACTTCATGCCCGGCGCACGCGGTGCTTTTTCATCGGAAGCTTTGCTTTCAACTTGGACAGGACCGATGAGCTCTTCAATCATTTCCTTGGTAATACCCCCCGGTCTTAAAATGGCGGGGGGTACAGTCGTCATATCGATGACCGTCGACTCAAGGCCGACTCCCGTCTTTCCTCCGTCAAGGATGATTGGAATCGCCCCTTTCAAGTCATTATAGACATGGGCTGCTTCTGTCGGGCTCGGCTTGCCGCTCCGATTGGCACTCGGCGCAGCGAGCGGTTTCCCGAGTTCACGAAGGAGTTCCAATGCAACGGGGTGATCCGGCATCCGAAGGCCGACCGTTTCGACGCCGGGTGTCACGTTCTCAGCAATCATGCCGGGTATTTTATCGAAAACGAGCGTCAGCGGTCCAGGCCAAAAAGCGGTCATGAGTTTTTCAGCTTTAGCTGTAATATTCGTCGCATAATGAGCAACTTCATCCTTCTGACCTATATGTACGATTAATGGATTGTCGGATGGCCGACCTTTCGCTTCGAAAATTTTTTGCACGGCTTTTTCGTCCGTCGCAATTGCTGCTAGTCCATACACGGTTTCCGTCGGAAAGGCGACAACATCGCCGCCGTTTAAAGTATCCACAGCCTGTTTATAGTTTTTTTCGTTATCCAGATTATTATCCACAGTTATAATGAATGTCTCCACGCGTAAAAACCCCCTTTATACACAGTTTCTATATTTTATCCACAATAAACGTTGATAACTTTAAGCGAACAGCCCTTTTATCCACTCCCAGACGAAAAAAGTGACTTTTTCGTCTTCTTGTTCCTCCTGTTTGTCCTTTTCATCTGGAAAACAGATTTTCGGGAACAATGCACACCACCAGTTATCCCCACGTCCGCTGCCAATTGTCAAAATGTAGGCGTCGTATGTGGATTGTGGGTGGATGAAAAGACCGGAACGTTTGGGTGGAAACAGTGCTTCTTTACGTTCTAGCGAGATTGAATGTCCGTTTGACATGGATTCGGCCACTTCCAGTATGGTGCTTTCAATTGCCGCTAAGTTATCCACAAGCTCTTCATTCGTTTGTGCGTTGTTAACCGCTTTCGCAATCAGCGGTTCGATTTCACGTTGGATGTCTTGTTTAATCTGCTGATCGACCGGTGCATCCGAATGGGCGAGCAAGCGGAAACGAATGGCGTCTCCCTCCTCCGTATCTCCTGTGAATAAGGTGATGACGGACTGGATGATAATGAGCACGATGATAAATTCAATATATGGGATGACTTTTTCAAATCTAGTTGGTGTTCTTTTAATCTCGTAATCTTCTAACATGTTGATCCCCTCCTACTCTGCATTGTTACCAGAGGGAGGGGCGTTTATTCACTAATCTCGCAAAATACCATCCGATCTTTGCCGTTGATATCTTGAACGACGTCAACAGTCGCATCAGGGAACGCCTTTTGGAACAGTTGATGTACAGCCTCCCCTTGCTGATAGCCAATTTCAACAGCGATTAAGGCAGGTTTATTCATGAGCGGCGGCAAGCTTTGTGCGAGTTTCCGGTAACAATAGAGCCCGTCCTCGTCTGCGAATAATGCACTGTGCGGTTCGTGATTGACAACAGTTCCGGCCATTTGCACCACTTCCTCATGCGCGATGTACGGCGGATTCGATAAGACGATGTCCCATTTCTGTCCGGCAATCGGTTCGGCGAGGTCGCCCTGGCGAAAATCGATCTCTACGTCGTTCGCTATTGCGTTCTCCTTGGCGATCACCAATGCACCTTCACTGATATCCGTCGCGGTAACAAGGGATTCCGGCCACTCTTTTTTGAATGAAACCGCAATCGCCCCGCTACCCGTACCGATGTCAGCCACTTGGATTGCTCGGTGAGGAAAAATCTGTCTTCCTCGCTCCAATGCATCATAAACGAGTTCTTCCGTTTCCGGACGCGGAATGAGGACATTTTCATCGACTTTGAATGTGTAGCCATAAAACTGTTCATGCCCGATGATGTATTGCACAGGTTTCCCCGTGAGCAGCTCACGCGTTTTATCCCAGAAAGCGTTATACTCTGTTTCCGTAAGTGGCTCGCGTAAATCGGCGAGCAAATTCGCACTCGTTTTTTGGGTGATAAATGCCATCAGGAGTTTCGCCGCATGTTGGTCGAGCCCTTTTTCTTCTAATAATGAAGTAGCCCGCTGTAACGCTTCATAGATTTTTTCAGTCATTGCGGTCCAAACTTTCTAGACGCTGTGCCTGCTCTTCGAGAATGAGGGCATCGATGACTTCATCGAGCTTCCCTTCGATGATCTGATCGAGTTTTTGGATGGTCAAGCCGATACGGTGGTCAGTCACCCGGTTTTGCGGGAAATTATACGTCCGAATCCGCTCAGAACGGTCACCTGTTCCGACTGCCGATTTTCGACTCGCAGCATATTCTGCTTGCGCTTCTTGTTGTGCTGCATCATAGACACGAGCTTTTAATACTTTCATCGCTTTTTCACGGTTTTTAATTTGTGATTTTTCATCTTGCATGGATACGATGATTCCCGTCGGCAGGTGCGTAATACGAACAGCAGAGTCTGTCGTGTTAACATGCTGACCACCTGCACCACTTGAACGGTACGTATCGATTTTCAGATCTTCCCGGAGAATTTCAATATCGACATCTTCGGCTTCCGGTAAGACTGCGACTGTCGCAGTTGATGTATGCGTCCTTCCGCCCGACTCGGTTTCCGGGACTCGCTGAACCCGGTGCGCGCCATTTTCAAATTTGAGTTTTGAATACGCACCATTACCGTTTATCGTGAAAATAATTTCTTTAAAACCACCGAGTTCCGTCGGAGAAGCATCCATCACATCGACTTTCCAGTTATTCATTTCCGCATAACGGCTGTACATTCGGAATAAATTCCCCGCGAATAGAGCAGCCTCGTCTCCTCCGGCCGCTCCTCTAATTTCCATGATGACGTTTTTGCCGTCATTCGGGTCTTTCGGAACGAGCAATAATTTCAGTTGCGCTTCAAGTTCCTCGATTTTATCATCAAGCTCGGACAATTCCATTTTGACAAGTTCTTTCATTTCATCATCCAGCGGCTCATCCAACATTTCCTTCGCATTTTCCTGTTCAGCAAGCGCGCTTTTGTATATACGGTACGTTTCCACCGTTTCTTGCAATCCGGACTGCTCTTTTGAATAATCACGGAGCTTTTTCATATCACTGACGACATCGGGATCACTGAGCATTTCGTTCAGATGATCGTATCGGTCTTCTACTGCCTGAAGCCTTTCAAACATTGTGGACACCTCATTTTAAGACTGTTTTTGTATGTTAATTGTACGGGAATAGACAGGGTAAATACAGTTATTTCTCTAGATGCGATTGTTGGAGATCGTTCGGGTGAAGATCGGAACGTTTCGATGGAGAGTAAACAATGCAGCTGGTCACAACGCTGTCGGAGAACTGGGCAACGTTTTGCGCAAACGTAGCAACGATTCCAAGCAAGTATAGACCTCTACACATAACAGTAAACCCGTCCAGTTTACCTGAACGGGTCTACACCATTTTATCTTTTTACGGCAGCCGCAGCCGTTACACCTTTCGGCACTTCATGGTGCTTGCGGCATCTTGGCTCGTACGCTTCCGATGCACCCACGAGGATGACGGGATCGGCGTAGCCGGCTGGTGTGCCGTTGATGAGCCGCTGGGTTCTGCTGGATGGTGAACCACAGACGGTGCAGACGGCTTGGAGTTTCGTGACATGTTCGGCGATTGCCATAAGACGCGGCATCGGTCCGAATGGTTCTCCGCGGAAATCTTGGTCGAGTCCCGCGAGGATGACGCGGAACCCGCGGTCTGCGAGATTCATGACCGTGTCAACGATGCCTTCATCGAAAAACTGGGCTTCGTCAATGGCAATGACGTCATATTCGTCTGTGACGAATTCTTCGATATGCGCTGAACTGGCGACCGGATTTGCGATGACAGTTGTCCCATTATGGCTGACGACAGCCTCTTCGCTGTAGCGGTCATCGATTTCCGGCTTGAATACTGCAATTTTTTGTTTGGCGAATTGAGACCTGCGGACACGGCGGATCAATTCTTCCGATTTCCCTGAAAACATGCTACCGCAAATCACTTCGATCCAACCGCCTTGCATGGATACGTACATGGTAAGTCCCCTCTCAGCTTTATTTAGATGATCATTATTTATTGGGTTAAGAATATCTAGCATACCCGAAAAAAGTACGGATTTGACGTCTATTAGTTCGCTATGGAATGTCGTTAGAGACGGAGGGATGACAAAATGTACAGATCCTTATGTATGTTCGGATTCTTTTGCACGACATCTCCATCTAGAAATAGAAATACCCGCCTGGTGCAAATGCACCTGACGGGTATCGCGAAAGACTTACTCTTCTTCGCGGCCTTCTTCTTTGAGACCATATTTTTTGTTGAAGCGGTCGACACGGCCGTCCGCTGCAGCAAATTTTTGGCGTCCAGTGTAGAATGGGTGGCAATCCGAGCAAACTTCCACACGGATGTCCTCTTTTACAGAACCTGTTTCAAATGTGTTACCACATGAACAAGTAACAGTTGCTACTTTATAAGCTGGATGAATTCCTGCTCTCATCAATCTCTCTCCTCTCGCCCTGAACCATCTGGAACAGAGTTATATTATAAGACTGATGCCTTACACGACCCGAGTATGTCAGTCGCATATGCAGCAGATGGTAATTAAGTTACCTTAGTGATTATAACAAATCCTATTTTCTCTTGCAACTATTTTTCACCGAAGAAATAAAGGTGGAATTCCTTTAACTTTAGAGCAGTCCTTTACCGTTGCGATGGGCTTTCATCTCTGTATTGAGCTTTTCAAAGAATTCTTCGTTCGTTTTTGATAAGCGCAATTTTTTCAGGAAACGTTCCGCGAAATCATGTGCATCGGAGAAGGTTTTCCGGATGGCCCATAGTTTTTCAAGTTGTTCGGAAGGGATGAGCAACTCTTCTTTCCGCGTGCCGGAGCGGCGGATGTCGATTGCCGGGAAGATCCGGCGTTCGGATAGATTCCGATCGAGATGAAGTTCCATGTTACCGGTTCCTTTGAATTCTTCATAGATGACTTCATCCATCCGAGATCCCGTGTCGATCAAAGCTGTTGCGAGGATCGTCAGGCTTCCGCCTTCTTCCAGGTTTCGGGCTGCCCCGAAAAACCGTTTCGGGCGGTGGAAAGCAGCTGGGTCAATCCCTCCGGAAAGCGTACGTCCACTTGGCGGGATGACAAGGTTGTATGCGCGTGCAAGGCGGGTGATGGAGTCCATTAAAATGATGACATCCCGCTTGTGTTCGACGAGTCGCATTGCCCGTTCCAGGACCAGTTCCGCTACTTTAACGTGATTTTCAGGCACTTCATCAAATGTCGAACTGACGACATCCGCTTTGACAGACCGTTCGATGTCGGTCACTTCTTCCGGCCGCTCATCGATGAGGAGGACAATCAGTTCCGCATCTGGGTGATTGGTTGTTATGGAATTGGCAATTTCTTTCATTAATAGCGTCTTACCAGCTTTGGGCGGTGCAACAATCAGCCCACGCTGACCGAATCCGACAGGTGAAACGAGGTCCATGATCCGTGTGGAAAGATTGGTCGGATTCGTTTCGAGTTTGATATTGCGTTCCGGATAAAGCGGTGTAAGTGCAGGGAAATGGACACGTTCGCGTGCCACTTCCGGGTCTTCGCCGTTGACGGCCTCCACGTGCAATAAACCGTAATAGCGTTCCGATTCTTTCGGCGGACGTACTTTACCCGACACTTTGTCACCGTTTCGAAGGTCAAAGCGGCGAATTTGCGACGCCGAAATATAGATGTCTTCTGAACTCGGCGAATAGTTGATTGGGCGAAGGAATCCATAGCCTTCCGATTGAATGATTTCAAGGACACCTTGCATGAAGAAATATCCTTCTTGCTCCGCTCTCGATTTCAAAATGGAGAAAATAAGCTCCTTTTTCGTCAACTTTGCGTAATAAGCAATTTTGTATTGTTTGGCGAGAGCATATAACTCTTTCAAAGTCATGTTCTCTAGCGCCGAGATTGTTAATATTGTCATTGTTTCGCACCACTCTTTACGTTAATGGGTTTACTTGGTGTAATTGATAAAAGGGGTTTATTCCAGGAAGGTAGTTTTTCGTTTTTGGGATCTATCATTCAGTTTCGTATGCTCCACCATTTGTACGGGTTTCGTTAGACCGACTATTTTGTAAGTGAAGATGCCCGACTATAAGCCGGGCATCGAGGTCTGTCAATCTTGCATAACAAGCATTGGTTTTTTCTTCATGCTGTGCCGGCCTTCTACAAACCGGATCGTGCCAGATTTCGAACGCATAACGAGTGAGTGTGTCTCACAATAGCCACCTTTAAATTGTACACCGTTCAGCAACTCACCGTCTGTTACGCCGGTTGCCGCGAAAATCGCATCGTCCCCTTTGACGAGGTCATCCATATAGAGCACTTTGTTGACGTCAATGCCCATCTTTTTGCAACGTTCAATTTCCGCGTCATTGGATGGTACGAGTCTACCTTGGATTTCACCGCCAAGACATTTCAATCCAACAGCAGCGATTACGCCTTCTGGTGCCCCGCCGAGGCCGAACAGAATATCGACGCCTGTGTCGTCAAAGGCTGTATTGATAGCTCCTGCGACGTCACCGTCATTGATGAGCTTGATACGAGCACCTGCTTTACGGATTTCTTCAATAATCCCAGCATGGCGTTCTCTGTTCAAAACAGTTGCTACAATGTCACCAATGTCTTTGTTTTTCGCTTTGGCGACAGCATGGAGATTTTCTGTCACCGACTTATCGATATCGATTTTGCCGACAGCTTCAGGACCGACTGCAATTTTGTTCATGTACATATCCGGAGCGTGAAGAAGGTTTCCTTTGTCCGCAATGGCAAGGACTGCAAGTGCGTTCCATCCGCCTGCTGCAACAATACTTGTCCCTTCGACCGGGTCGACTGCGACATCCACTTCCGGACCGACGCCTGTTCCAAGCTCTTCCCCGATATAGAGCATTGGCGCTTCGTCCATCTCTCCTTCTCCGATGACTACAACTCCTTGCATCGGGATTGTATCGAAGACCGTACGCATTGCCGTTGTGGCAGCATCGTCCGCCTCATTTTTCAAACCAAGCCCCATCCAGCGCGCCGCAGATACTGCCGCTGCCTCTGTGACCCGAACTAATTCCATCGATAAACTGCGTTCCATCTCTGTTCCTCCCGTTTTACGTGCGTTCCGTAAATTTTCAACTCTGCCTAAATTATAGCATAATCGTTTATTCGTTAACGACTGCTTTTTTTGGAATCGATACTTTGCGGATATCCGCCCCGATTCCTTGGAGTTTACTGATGAGCGAGCTATAGCCGCGCTCAATATGCTGGATTTCTTGAACTTCCGTCTCTCCGTCAGCGATGAGCCCCGCAATAACGAGAGCCGCGCCTGCGCGGAGGTCCGATGCTCGGACTGTAGCCGCTTGAAGAGGCGTTGGTCCCGCTAGTATGGCGGATCGCCCTTCGACGCGCCCATCCGCATTCATCCGGCGTAGTTCGTCAATTTGTTTAAATCGCGCTGAGTAGACAGTATCCGTAATGATGGATGTGCCGGTCGCCTGGGTTAACAGAACCGAGAACGGTTGTTGCAGATCCGTTGGAAAGCCTGGGTAGACAAGCGTTTTCACATCGACGGCTTGCAGATTCACAGATTTCGGAATGAAAATCTGTTCTTCTCCTTCAACGATGTCCACGCCCATTTCACGAAGTTTTGCAGTAAGCGCCTCAACGTGGAATGGAATGACATTATCAATGGTAATCCCATTGCCCGCCACGGCTGCCATAATCATAAATGTGCCGGCTTCAATCCGATCAGGGATGATAGTATGCTTCGTCCCATGAAGTTTTTCAACGCCCTCGATGCGGATGACATTGGTACCTGCACCTTTGATTTTTGCACCCATATTAGACAATAATGTCGCGACGTCAATAATTTCAGGTTCTTTTGCCGCGTTCTCAATTGTTGTCCGTCCTTTTGCCAGTACTGCCGCAAGCATAATATTGATTGTTGCGCCGACGCTGACGACATCCAGATAAATTTTTGCACCGCGTAACTCTTCAGCACGTAAATAGATGGCACCGTGTTCGTTCGTCACTTTTGCACCAAGTGCTTCAAAGCCCTTAATATGCTGGTCGATTGGTCGTGGGCCCAAGTGGCAACCACCCGGAAGACCGATGACCGCTTTTTTGAACCGGCCCAGCATTGCGCCCATCAAATAATAGGATGCACGCAGTTTTTTGACATTGCCGTTCGGAAGTGGCATGTCCACCATTTCTGTTGGGTCGATTGTCATTTTTCCCGCTTCAAAATGAACTTTGCCCCCGATATCTTCGAGCAGTGCCTGAAGCATTTGCACGTCTGAAATTTCCGGAAGCCCATCAATTGTTACAGGGGAGTCTGCCAGAATCGATGCAGGGATGAGCGCAACCGCACTGTTTTTCGCTCCGCTCACTTTAATCGTCCCTGTTAATGGTTTGCCGCCCTTTATTTTATAAACGTCCATATTACTCTCCTTTAAACCCGAAGTGACGGGCAGTAAGACCTCTATTTCAAGAACTATGGATATTGAACAAAAGCGCAGGGCGCCTGCTTGCGCACTAGACGACCTGAGCGGATAGCTATTTTCTTCAGCACGAAATACCCCTGATGGTAGGCTGTTTTCTCAGGCACTTCGTGCCTGAGAAAAACCCTTATTTATTTTTTCTTGCTTCCCAGTCTGCCAGGAATGCTTCGATTCCTTTGTCTGTCAATGGATGATTAAATAATTGCTTCAATACGTTAAATGGTGTTGTTGCGATATGAGCGCCGCTTAGCGCAGCATCTGTAATATGTTGAGGGCTGCGGATGGAGGCAGCGATGATTTCTGTTTTCATATCGTGGATGGTGAAGATGTCAGCAATCGTCGCGATTAACGACATGCCGTCCTGGCCAATATCATCCAATCTACCAAGGAATGGGGATACGTAAGTCGCGCCCGCACGTGCCGCAAGAAGTGCTTGGTTTGCACTGAAAATGAGGGTCACATTGGTTTTGATGCCTTCTTGAGCGAAGACTGAGCAAGCTTTTAATCCTTCAGGAGTCATCGGTAATTTTACAGTAATATTTGGAGCAAGCTTCGCGAGTTCCCGGCCTTCCTCAATCATTCCTTCCGCTTCAAGAGAAATGACTTCCGCGCTAACCGAACCCGGGACAAGTGCTGCGATTTCACGCAATCTGTCGTGGAACGGAACATCTTCTTTGGCAACAAGTGATGGATTTGTCGTTACGCCCGAAATAATTCCCCAACTATGTGCTTCTTTTATTTCTTCAAAGTTTGCTGTATCAATGAAAAACTTCATGAATGATTCCTCCTTGATGATTGAATGGCTATATGGTTTTAATCACTATGTTTCTTCTTAAATGTAATGTGAAAGGCTTATGGAAAAGCTCTGCTATTTTCGAAAGCAATGGAAAGCTATTTTTCCCAACACTTCGTGCTTACGAAAAGCTTTATTTATGCTTTTTGTGAGCTGCCGAATTCGCGCATTTTACCGATGACCGTTTCTTTAATGGCGTCACGCATTGGTGCCAAGAATTTACGTGGATCGTATACATCCGCATCCGCTGCTAGTTTTTCACGTACCGCTTTCGTACCTTGGATCTGGTTTTCAGTGTTGACGTTGATTTTCGCTGTTCCAAGTGAAATAGCACGTTGGATGTCTTTTAACGGAATACCTGTCCCCCCGTGCAAGACAAGTGGCAGGTCGGATTGGTTCGAAATTTCTTCCATTTCCTTAAATCCGAGATTCGGCTCCCCTTTGTAAGGTCCGTGGACCGATCCAAGTGCGGGTGCCAGACAATCGATGCCTGTTTTCTCGACTAGTTCTTTACATTCAGCAGGATCCGCGTAAATTACGCCATCCGCAATAACGTCGTCTTCTTGTCCGCCAACAACGCCTAGTTCCGCTTCCACGGAAACTCCACGCTCATGCGCATAGTCAACAACTTTTTTAGTGATTTCAATATTTTCCGAAAGTGGTTTCGAAGAGGCGTCGATCATGACGGAAGTGAAGCCGGCGTCAATCGCTTCTTGACATTTTTCAAAGCTTGAACCGTGATCCAGATGGATTGCGACTGGTACAGTAATCTGGTAGTCATGCATAAGGCCTATCACCATGTTAACGACTGTCGTGAAACCGCCCATATAACGTGCTGCGCCTTCAGATACCCCTAAGATAACCGGCGATTGTTCCGCCTGTGCCGCCTGTAAAATGGCTTGTGTATATTCAAGGTTGTTCAAATTGAACTGACCGATTGCATATCCTTCTGCTTTCCCTTTAATCATCATATCTCTCATCGACACGAGTGCCACACGAATTCCTCCTTGGAAATTGAACTGGATTTTATATTTGTTTCTACTTCTTATATACCTCTATTATCATAACAAAAACAGACAGTGTTTACCACTGCCTGCTTAGTCAGCTAGCGAATAGTGCGTTGACTGCATCGCGGACTTCGTAAATATCGAAAGGTTTCGTAAAAAATTTTACAACTGCACCTTTCAGCGCATCGTCGGCCATTTCGATTTCGCCGTATGCAGTCATCATGATGACAGGTATTTCAGGCCAATCCGATTTCATTTTTCTTAGGACTTCAATCCCGTCCATTCCAGGCATTTTCATATCCAGTAGGATACAACCAGGGGCATCTTCCTGCACCGCTTGAAGCGCTTCCATTCCATTCGCCGCGAGCTTTGTGGCGTAACCTTCCCGCCGGAATACCTCGTCGAGCAAAAGACGAATGCCTTGTTGATCATCAACGATTAATAACTTTTTCATTTGCAGTCCCTTCTTCCCGGCAATCACCATTTTCTTGTTTAGTACTTATTAGACACCACTCTGAGTTATCCTTCTTTTTTTCGCAATATTATTAATTCGGTTTCATAATTAATTTAGTCGGTTACATTTCCGACTGGACATCATTGTACCAGAGAGGCAACGAATTTATTCAAAAATAAAAAATTGTACGAGAATAATAATGCTATTCTCGCACAATGTTTTTCCGTTTTTTCAATCAAACTCTATATATATTTGTTCACCATCTGGCCGTTAACATCTTTCTTTTTGTGTAAAACTCGACGCCGTCCGAACCCGTTGCGGTAAAATGAATTTTTCCATCCCGAGAACGGGAAGAGTGCCCTCGTGCAGGAACACCCAGGTTGACGCCAAGCATACCCACTTCGATATGTTCACGGAAGTAACGTACACTTGTCCACTTTCTGTGAACAGACAACGACGTCGACGCCTTCATATGCTTTTTCCAAAATGATGCGCAGCATTTCAATCGTATTTTCCGTTTGCTGTAGTCAGTTGGGGGAGGTGTTCATGTTCACCCCCCGCCCTCCAAATTATTTCACTTTAGGTTTATCATACCTTCGATGAAGTGAATTCGTAATCATAAGCGGTATGTGTAGGCTTTCATTAATGGAAATCTTATAATGGATGTGAGGTGGTACAAGTGAAGATATTGACAACACAGATTAGCGGTCTTTTTCAACGGATTGCGGCGAATGGCGAAGAAGCGATAGAGGAAACCGCCCGACTGCTTGCACAGGCGACGATTGGAGAAGGTCGTGTCATACTGGCAGGATTCGAAGAAATGGAGGCCGTCATCGCGACGGCATTGGACGGCGTGGAACCGCTTTATGGCGCTGTCCGCTATGAAAATGAGATGGAAATCGGATCGGCCGATCGTGTTTGGCTATTGACACGGTCGGCATCAGACGAGAAATCCTTAGAATTGGCGCGACTGTTGGCAGATCGTTTCATCCCGTTTGCTGCACTCGCAGCCGAGAAGCCTGGAGATGACAATGCACTCGAAGACTTGGCCTATACGTATGTAGCTACCGGGCTGACACGTGGATTGTTGCCTAGCGAAAACGGAGAACGGATTGTTCAGCCACATGCCATGGCCGCCTTGTTTGTGTACGAAGCCGTGAAGCTAGCGTATGACGAGATGATTTCTGAAGAGGATTGATGACTAAAAAAGCTGTACCCAAGTGGGAAGATTCCACTCGGGTGCAGCTTTTTAGTCGTTTCGGCATGTGGATTGGGCGCTTCCCGGTAATGAATACAAAAATGCCGCACCCAGCGGCATTCTCCGTTGGGTGCGGCATTTTGATTGCTTGGAAACTCGTCTTATGCCTGTCGCATCTAAACGGCGCTCTTCGCTTTTCTTATTGTCTAGCTACGAACGCCAGATGCTCGGGTCATAAGCCAATCCGGCTGTGAGGCAAAGTACGCCTCTCCGCCGGTCCGTCTTATGCCTGTCGCATCTAAACGGCGCTTTTCGCTTTTCTTATTTCCCTGCCATTGCCGCGCCGATGAAGTCGCGGAATAGTGGTTGTGGGCGTGTCGGGCGGGATGCGAATTCCGGGTGGAACTGGCAGCCGATGAAGAATGGGTGATCGTTCAACTCAATCATTTCAATCAATTGATCGTCAGGGCTTTTCCCTGAAAGAACCATACCTGCCCCTTCGAATTGTTCACGATAGGCATTATTGAATTCGAACCGATGACGGTGGCGTTCGTAGACCAATTCTTCACCGTATGCATCGTGTGCTTTCGTCCCTTTTGTCAATTTGCATGGATGCAAACCGAGTCGCATTGTACCGCCATGCTCTTCATCCCCATTATCTTCAGGGTGATTTTCGATGATTGCATTTTGTGTTTCTTTATCGAATTCAGTGGAATGCGCGTCTGAAATTCCCATGACATTGCGTGCGAATTCTACCGCTGCTAACTGCATGCCAAGACCGATTCCAAAGAATGGAATTTCGTTTGTACGTGCATACGTAACCGCTTCGATTTTCCCGTCAATTCCCCGATCTCCGAAACCACCAGGAACGATAATGCCATCGACATCCGCTAGCAATTCGGCTACATTTTGTGCGGTCACTTCTTCAGAATTGATCCATTTCACCTCAACGTCCGCGTCAAAACCGTAACCAGCGTGACGCAACGCTTCCACTACTGAAATATAGGCATCTTGCAGTTCGACGTATTTCCCGACGAGTGCAATGCGAACTTTTTTCGAAAGTGATTTGACAAGTGAGACCAGCTCTTGGATGTCCGTCAAATCAGGTTCTTTTGTTTCAAGATCCAGGTAGTCGACAACAATTTTATCCATATGTTGCTCATGCAATTTAAGCGGCACTTCGTATAAAGATTCCGCATCCAATGCTTCGATAACTTCTTCCGCCTTGATATTACAGAATAAAGCGATCTTATCTTTCATATCCTGAGGTACCGGGTATTCACTTCGAACAACAATCATATTCGGTTGAATGCCGAGGCTTCGTAATTCTTTGACGCTATGCTGTGTCGGTTTCGTTTTCAGTTCGCCGGCAGCCTGTAAATAAGGAACAAGCGTGTTATGGATATACATGACATCATTTTTACCGAGATCGGTTTTCATCTGACGGATTGCTTCCAAGTATGGAAGGGATTCGATATCACCGACACTGCCACCGATTTCTGTGATAACGACTTCTGCATTCGTTTCTTTTCCTGCCCGTTTGATGAGGCTTTTGATTTCGTTTGTAATATGGGGGATAACTTGAACCGTTGCGCCTTTATATTCGCCGCGACGTTCTTTTTTCAATACGGAGGAATACACTTTCCCCATTGTGACGTTCGAATACTTATTCAATTTGATATCGATGAAACGCTCATAGTGGCCAAGGTCCAGGTCCGTTTCTGCCCCGTCTTCCGTGACGAACACTTCACCGTGTTGGTAAGGGCTCATCATTCTTGGATCCAAGTTAATGTATGGGTCGAATTTTTGGATTGTCACTTGTAGACCTCGACTTTTCAAGAGCCGCCCAAGCGATGCTGCATTGATGCCTTTTCCTAATGATGAAACGACGCCACCCGTTACAAAGATGTATTTTGTCATGTCCAATTCCTCCGTTCGTTTAATCGCACTACATAATTCTGTCCCTTAAAGGATGCCTATTTCCCCGGACTTTTAAGTTACTATAAATAAAAAAAATCAAAAAGCGCCCCATCTGTAGTTATCGCCTACAGGAGGAGCGCATATGCACTGATTCATGTGTCCTTTTTTAAGGAGCCCAGTAAAATCTTATAGCGTTCGACAAGTGAAGTCAAGTAAATTTATGTGAGGTCTTCTTCTTCCTCGTCTTCTTCTTCATCCTCTTCCTCATCCAAGTCAATCTCTTCATCGTCAGGAACGATTTCAAGGTCGTCGTCCGGTTCTAGGAGATCCTCTTCGATTTCGATGATTTCTTCATCGTCCTCTTCTTCGTCGTCATCATCATCCTCGTCAAGCAGTTCGTCGAATTCTTCGTCGAAAAGCTCGTCCTCGTCGTCTTCGTCATCTTCTTCGTCATCATCTTCATCCAGTACAGCTTTTTTCTTCTTCTTCTTTTTGCGTACTTTGACGACTGGAGCTGTTTCTTCTTCGATCTGATCGACCGGGTACCATTCACGAAGTCCCCAGCGGTTATCATTGATGGCGAGGAAACGTCCATCGATGTTCATGTCCGTATAGAACTGGTGCATTCTCGATTTCATTTCTTTTTCTGTTACGCCTGTTAGCTTACGGATTTCGTCCATCAACTGTGGTAACGTAAGCGGTTCTTGTTTTTCAGTCAAAATCGCAAACGCGATATCAATCATCGATTCTTCCGAAAGTTGTTCTTTCGTCATTTCATGGATATTCATTCAACGCACGTCCTTTCTCTAAACATCGATTACGCCTCGGCATAATTGCGTCCAGATTTTGAATTGAGCAAAGCTCACGTCTAGTCTTCGGGCGCCAGGAGCTCGGGTCATAAGTCAAAGTTGCTCTGTGGTAAAAGCACCACGCCGCATCTTCGCCTTATGCCTGTCGCCCCTAGGCAGGCGCCCTACGCTTTTGGAGAATTAACTCCTTTCAAAATCTGTGACATCCGCCGGAGGCTTTATCAGGGAGGAATTGAACTTCATTCCTCCTTCCTTCATTCATATGAAGATAGGCATACTTATCATTATATACAATGCGGTCCGAAATATGCTACAATCTTTTACTCTTATTGAAGTGTCGAAGCTCTTTGATACAAATGAAAATGAGGTATAGAGCAGTAAGCATGAAGGGGATTGCACCGAAACCATCACCATATAATAAAAATGTAAGAAAGACAAGTATAGCAATAATCAATACGTGATGATACAGCTTCAAGTTTACACCTCTTTCCGATCGTCCTTTTATTATACATGGAAATTAGACCCACTGGTATTGTATGTTAGGACGTGCGCGAAAATTTATGGTTGTGCTGATATAGTGATTACTTTTTGAATCCGCTTCGGCGGGAGGCTACCCCTTTTTAGGCGCCTTCGCTAAGTTTATATAGTACTAAGCATTCACCAGCAGCATAGTGAAAAATACACCGTGCCCAGTTACTAACACAATTTGTCATTGTCACAAATTTGCACTTCAAATTGTGGCAGCAGCTGGCACCACGGTCCGATTTCCATGTTCCGCAATCAAGCGCTCATCTTGAGCATGTTATATCTCTAGGCCATCAACAAAAAAACCACGGGGAATACCACACCCCGTGGAATAACTACTTACATATTTCTTCTATACTGACCGCCTACTTCGTAGAGGGCGTTGGTGATTTGGCCGAGGCTGGCGGATTTTACGGTTTCCATCAGTTCGGCGAAGATGTTGCCGCCGGTGACGGCTGTTTCTTTCAGTTTCCGCAAAGCTTCTTCTGCTTGTACCCGATGTGTTTCCTGGAAGTTGCGCAAGTTGATAATTTGCGTTTCTTTCTCTTCCTTCGAGGCGCGTGCCAGTTCCATATTGTCGATGTCTTCTTCAGAAGGCGGGTTGGGATTCAAGTACGTGTTAACACCGATAATCGGCAGTTCGCCTGAATGCTTTTTCATTTCATAATGCATGGATTCTTCTTGGATTTTCCCGCGTTGGTATTGGGTTTCCATAGACCCAAGTACGCCACCGCGGTCGTTCAGCCGATCGAACTCCTGCAGGACGGATTCTTCGACGAGGTCTGTCAGTTCTTCAATGATGAATGCCCCTTGGAGCGGATTTTCATTTTTCGCAAGGCCAAGCTCTTTTGTAATGATCATTTGAATCGCCATCGCCCGGCGGACGGATTCCTCCGTCGGCGTCGTGATCGCTTCATCGTAGGCATTGGTATGCAGCGAGTTGCAATTGTCCTGCAATGCCATCAATGCCTGCAGCGTCGTCCGGATGTCATTGAAGTCGATTTCCTGTGCGTGCAAACTGCGTCCGGATGTTTGCACATGGTATTTCAACTTCTGACTCCGTTCGTTGGCGCCGTATTTTTCGCGCATTGCGACTGCCCAAATGCGGCGGGCGACACGTCCGATGACGGTATATTCCGGATCGAGTCCGTTCGAGAAGAAGAACGATAGATTCGGTGCAAAGTCATCGATATTCATGCCGCGGCTCAAGTAGTACTCGACAAATGTGAAGCCGTTCGACAGCGTAAAAGCTAGCTGGGAAATCGGGTTCGCGCCCGCTTCGGCAATGTGATAGCCCGAAATCGACACTGAATAGTAATTACGCACTTTTTGATCGATGAAGTACTGCTGGATATCCCCCATCATGCGCAGCGCAAATTCCGTCGAGAAGATGCATGTATTCTGCCCCTGATCTTCTTTCAGAATATCGGCTTGCACCGTTCCGCGCACGATTTGCAATGTCGCCTCACGCACCTCAGTGAATTCCTCCACCGTCAACGTACGTCCAAGTTCTTCCTCTTTGATGCGCACTTGCTGATCAATCGCCGTATTCATGAACATCGCCAAAATAATCGGTGCCGGACCGTTGATGGTCATTGAAACGGATGTGGACGGCGCACAAAGATCAAAGCCATCATAGAGCTTTTTCATGTCATCAAGCGTACAGACGCTGACACCGGATTCCCCGATTTTCCCGAAAATATCTGGACGCTCATCAGGGTCTTCCCCATAAAGTGTGACGGAGTCAAAGGCCGTCGATAACCGTTTCGCATCGTCGTCTTTTGATAGATAGTGAAAGCGGCGGTTCGTCCGCTCGGGTGTCCCTTCCCCCGCAAATTGACGTTTCGGGTCTTCCCCTTCGCGTTTAAACGGAAAAACGCCGGCCGTGTACGGATAAGAACCCGGTACGTTTTCTTTATAGACCCAGCGCAGGATTTCCCCATAATCCTTGAATTTCGGCAGCGAAACTTTCGGGATTTTCAAACCGGAAAGGCTGGTCGTTGTGAGTGCCGTCCGCAATTCTTTGTCGCGGATTTTTGTAACGAATTCTTCACCTGCATAGGCTTCTTTCAGCTGTTCCCAATTGGCCAGAATGCGTTTTGATTCTGCTGTCAATTCTTCACGGATGCCGTCAGCGAGCGATTGAAGGGAGTCGGTCAGTGCATCATTCGGCGCTTTTTCATGAACCGTTTCCACGGCCCCTTCCAATTGGAATAAACGGCGTGCCAGCTCCACTTGCTGTTCGGATTTTTTATGGTAGTCACGTACTGTGGCAGCGATTTCCCGCAAGTAGTGATAACGGTCAATCGGAATAATGACATTCTGTTTCTGTGTTTTGACGGATTTTGCATAAGACGTTTCCCAGTCCAGTCCGCATTTCTCATTTAACACGGAGACGAGTGCCGCGAAGAGTGAATTCGTTCCTATATCGTTAAATTGACTGGCGATGGTGCCATAGACCGGCATGTCATCCAGTTGTTTATCCCACAGAAGATGGCTACGCTGGTACTGCTTTTGCACTTGGCGAAGCGCGTCTTCAGAGCCTTTTCTTTCAAATTTGTTAATGACGATGAGGTCTGCAAAATCAATCATGTCAATTTTCTCGAGTTGAGTTGGCGCACCGAATTCACTCGTCATGACGTACATCGATACGTCCGATACTTCCGTTATTTCGGCATCGCCTTGCCCGATTCCGCTCGTTTCCACAACGATGAGATCGTATCCGACCGTCCTGACGACATCCAATACGTCTTTCAGTGCACCAGAAAGTTCCGTCCTGGAGCCGCGCGTTGCAAGGCTGCGCATGAAGACACGTTTGTTGAAAATTGCATTCATACGGATACGGTCCCCAAGGAGGGCGCCGCCCGTTTTTTGCTTGGTCGGGTCAATGGACAAAATCGCCACTTTCTTATCTGGCAGTTCGTGAATGAATCTGCGGATCAGTTCGTCCGTAAGCGAACTTTTCCCTGCACCACCTGTCCCCGTAATCCCGAGAACAGGTGTATTTTTTGAAAGGCTTCGCGCTTTTTTGATCAATGCTTGCGCATCGGCATCGTCTTGGTCGTATTTTGCCTCCGCATACGTCAGAAGGTTCGCGAGAATTTCAGGTGTATCCGTACTGACTTCGTCAAGAAGTGCGGATTCATTTTCAACGGCTGTCAAGAAATCACATTCCTCAATCATCCGGTTAATCATCCCTTGCAGCCCCATTTTACGGCCGTCTTCCGGTGAGAAGATCCAAGCAATGCCGTAATCATGCAATTCCTTGATTTCTTTCGGGATGATAACCCCGCCGCCGCCACCGTAGATGCGGATATGCGGCGCCCCTTTTTCTTGAAGCAGGTCGTACATGTATTTGAAATATTCGACGTGACCGCCTTGATAAGAAGAGATGGCAATCCCTTGCACATCTTCCTGAATCGCCGCATTAACCACTTCTTCCACCGAACGGTTATGCCCAAGATGGATCACTTCCGCCCCGGTGGATTGCATAATGCGACGCATAATATTAATGGAGGCGTCGTGACCGTCAAATAGGCTTGAGGCGGTTACAAATCGCACATGATGCTTCGGTTTGTAAATTTCAGCTGTTGCCATATATGGAACACCCCTTCCTTCCCCAGTGAATGTGCCAGTTGCCGCCACAATCTGAAGAGCACAAATTGTGGTAGTAACTGGCACCAGATTGCTTAGTTATTCATTCCCCCACTATCCCGTTGAAGAGCTGGTCCAGCTGTACGCGGATGAAATCTTCTATCTTATAATTTTTATGCAATGTCCATCTTCGGAATGCCCACATCTGTCCTTGAACGACGATATGATGTGCGGCTAAATTGATATCTTTTTCCGCTATGCGCAGCTCGCCGGATTTCCGGCATGTTTGCAGAATGTCTTCGAAAAGTGCAGTCATTTCCATTTCTTTTTTCAGTACATATTTCAATGCATCCTTCGGCAATGATTTCGCTTCCTGATACATGACGAGAAATTCATCCGACATGTCATCGATCAGAAGGAAGTATTGTTTAATGGCCGCTTGCAGCCCATCAATCGTTCCTTGTTGGATTGGGAGGGACAAAAGGCGATTGAGCACTTCATTGTAGATGCTGTCACAAACAAGATAGAGTACGTCTTCCTTCGTCCGGATATATTCATACAGCGTTCCGATGCTAAAGCCCGCTTCTTTCGCAATTTCGCGGGTCGTCGTCCGATGGAACCCTTTTTCTTTAAATAGTTTCACGGCACCGCGAATCATTTGCTCACGCCGTTTTTCAATGAGGCTCTCGTCCTTGACGGATGATTTCACCTGGCGTTTCGTTTCCATAATGCACCCCCGGTCATTTTGTCAGCATTCGGGAGATGACGAGACGTTGGATTTCTTGTGTCCCTTCATAGATCTGCGTAATTTTTGCATCACGCATGAAGCGCTCAACCGGGTAATCTTTCGTATAGCCATAGCCGCCGAAGACTTGAACCGCTTCCGTCGTCACTTTCATCGCCGTATCGCCAGCCATCAGTTTCGCCATAGCGGATTGTTTCCCGTACGGCAGATCGTTGGACTCCAGCCACGCCGCTTGGTATGTAAGGAGTCTGGATGCCTCTGTTGCTGTCGCCATATCCGCCAACTTGAAGCCGATGCCTTGATTTGCGGCGATTGGTTTGCCGAATTGAACGCGTTCTTTCGCATAGTCGATTGCTGCGTCAAGGGCACCTTGTGCAATTCCTACGGCCTGGGCCGCAATTCCATTCCGGCCGCCGTCCAGCGTTTTCATCGCAATGATGAAACCTTGCCCTTCCTCACCGAGCCTATTCTCTTTCGGCACACGGCAGTTTTCAAACATGATTTCGGTTGTCGGCGATGAACGGATGCCGAGTTTTTTCTCTTTTTTCCCGACGGAGAAGCCGGGAAAATCTTTCTCGACGATGAATGCAGTCGTCCCTTTATGTTTCGAGTCCGGATCAGTGACTGCGAAAACGATGTAAATGTCCGCAATCCCCCCGTTTGTAATGAAGATCTTCGAGCCGTTCAACACATAGTCATCGCCGTCCAATTTAGCCGTTGTGCGCATACCGCCCGCATCAGAGCCTGAACCTGGTTCCGTTAAACCGTAGGCGCCGATTTTCGAACCTTCCGCCATTGGACGCAAGTATTTCTGTTTTTGCTCTTCGGTTCCGAATTTGAATACCGGCCAGCCTGCAAGCGAGGTATGTGCAGAAAGCGTGACACCTGTCGATGCACAGACGCGGGACAGTTCTTCGACGGCGATGCAATAGGCAAGGTAATCACTGCCGATGCCGCCATATTTTTCTGGCCAAGGGATGCCCGTCAGTCCGAGCTCCGCCATCTTGTTGAAAAGGTCCATATCGAAACGCTCTTCCTCATCGCGCTCCGCCGCAGTCGGCGCAACTTCTTTTTCCGCAAAATCACGAACCATCTTACGGATCATTTCATGTTCATCGGATAACTTGAAATTCATTTTAGGTCCCCCTTATTCCCTTTTGAAGACATTGTCATTGGTGACTTTCACCGCGTCACCGTTTCTATTTCAATAAATGCTTACTAATGACAATGCGTTGGATTTCACTAGTTCCTTCGTAGATTTCTGTTACTTTGGCATCTCTGAAATAACGCTCGACGGGATAGTCCTCTGTGTATCCGTAGCCGCCGAAAATTTGGACTGCTTCAATTGAGCCGTCCACTGCTGCTTTTGAAGCGAACAATTTGGCCATCGATGCTTCTTTCCCACAAGGCAATCCTTCTGCACGAAGCTGTGCTGCCCGGTACACGAGCAATCTAGCCGCTTCGACCGACGTTGCCATGTCCGCCAGTTTGAAGCCGACCCCTTGCTGTGCCGCAATCGGTTTGCCAAATTGGACACGTTGTTTCGCATAGTCCGTAGCCGCTTCGAGGCAGGCCTCCGCAATCCCGAGCGCTTGGGCGGCGATGCCAATCCGGCCGACGTCAAGATTTGCCATCGCAATTTTGAATCCTTCGCCTTCTTCACCGAGACGGTTTATCACCGGGACTTTCATATTGTCAAAGGATAGCTCGACGGTACGTGATCCATGCAACCCCATCTTCCGCTCGTCTTTTCCGATACCCAATCCAGGTGTATCTTTATCGACGATGAACGCTGTGATGCCATATGTCCCTTTGGATGGATCGGTCGACGCAAAGACGATATAGACATCCGCTTCCCCGCCGTTGGTGATGAACATCTTGGAGCCGTTCAACACATAGTGATCCCCTTTTTTCACTGCGCGTGTCTTGAGCGAACCAGCATCCGAGCCTGATGACGCTTCTGTCAGACAAAATGCACCGAGGTATTCGCCGCTCGCCAACTTTGGCAAATAGCGCTTTTTCTGATCATCGTTTCCGAAATATATAATCGGATTCGTCCCGACCGAGGTATGGACGGATAGGATGACCCCGACAACCGCACTCACTTTGGACAGCTCATGGATTGTACTGATATACGACACGAAATCCATTCCCGCTCCGCCATATTCTTCCGGAACCGTGATGCCCATCAACCCGAGACCGCCCATCTTTTTTAAGATGTCACGCGGAAATTCTCCCGCTTCCATCCGTGGAATATACGGCTCGATTTCCGTCTTCGCAAAACTGCGGACCATGTCGCGCATCATCTGTTGTTCTTCGGTGAATCGTAAATCCATAACCATTTCCCCTTTACTCGTAAACGTAGAAACCGCGTCCTGATTTCTTCCCTAGCCATCCCGCTTTGACATATTTCCGAAGTAATGGACATGGACGATATTTGGAATCGCCGAATCCGTCGTGCAAGATTTCCATGATGTATAAGCAAGTATCGAGTCCGATAAAGTCTGCAAGTTGCAGAGGCCCCATTGGGTGGTTCATGCCAAGTTTCATAACGTCGTCAATCGCTTCTTTTGTCGCGACGCCTTCGTAAAGTGTATAAATTGCTTCGTTGATCATCGGCATTAGGATACGATTCGAGACGAAGCCTGGAAAGTCGTTCACTTCGACGGGCGTTTTCGCCAGTTTCACCGTCATGTCCTCAACCGTTTTATAGACATCGTCCGCTGTCGCGAGGCCTCGGATGATTTCGACGAGCTTCATGACCGGAACGGGGTTCATGAAATGCATGCCGATCACTTTTTCAGCACGGTTTGTTGCCGCCGCAATTTCTGTAATCGGAAGCGATGATGTATTCGATGCCAGGATTGCATGTGCAGGTGCGATGGCATCCAATTGTGCGAAAATCGATCGCTTGATGTCCATATTTTCAACGGCCGCTTCGATGATGATATCGACGTCGCTAGCATCCTGCAGGTCCAATGATTTCGTGATGCGGCCGAGCACCGCTGTTTTTTCGTCTTCCGTCATCCGGCCTTTCTCCACATTACGCGAAAGGTTTTTCGTAATGACCCCCAGCCCTTTTTGGTACGACTCCTCATTGATGTCATTCAGTTTCACATCGAAGCCTGCCTGGGCGCATACTTGCGCGATGCCCCCACCCATTTGCCCCGCTCCGATGACCATCACTTTTTTGATTTCCATCCTTACATCCCCCCGGATCATTTCGTTTTGGTGCCAGCTACTTCAATCATGATGGCGTCGCCTTGGCCGCCGCCCGAACAGATTGACGCGATGCCAATTCCGCCCCCCCTGCGTTTCAGTTCATAGGCCAGCGTCAAGATGATGCGGGCTCCACTCGCTCCGATCGGATGCCCGAGTGCAACCGCTCCGCCATTGACATTCACCTTTTCGGGATCAAGATCTGCAATTTGTGAACTTGCGAGAGCAACAGCTGCAAATGCTTCGTTGATTTCAAATAGATCGATGTCCTCTAGCGTCTTCCCTGTTTTCGTTAAGAGCTCATTAATAACAAGTCCCGGTGTTTGCGGGAAGTTTTTCGGCTCAATGGCGATTTCAGCATGACCGAGAATAGTTGCCAGTGGCATTTTCCCTTCCCGCTGCGCCCTTTCTTCATTCATCAAGACGAGGGCACACGCTCCGTCATTGACGCCCGGTGCGTTCCCCGCCGTGATGGTACCCTCTTTGCCGAATGCCGGTCGGAGTTTCGCCAAGGATGCAAGCGATGTATCGCGACGCGGCGCTTCGTCCGTGTCGACGATTACCGCATCACCTTTGCGTCCTGGAATCTCGACCGGTACGATTTCTTCTGCGAAAAACCCTTCTGCGATGGCTCTATTCGCCCGTTCGTGACTGCGCAAAGCCCATTCGTCCTGCGATTCGCGGGTCAATGAAAATTCTTCCGCCGTTGCGTTGCCGTATGTCCCCATATGGACGCGGTCCGGGGAGAACGAACAGGTCAATCCGTCATAGAGCATGCCGTCGACAAGTGGTGCATCGCCCATTTTCAAGCCGAATCGCCCTTTTGGTAAGTAATACGGTGCATTGGACATCGATTCCATGCCGCCCGCAACGATGACTTCCTCATCTCCAAGGCGGATCAGCTGGTCGCCAAGTGTAACGCTTCGCATACCCGATGCGCATACTTTGTTGATGGTTTCCGTTTTCACGGACCAAGGTAGACCCGCTTTGGTAGCCGCTTGCCTGGATGGAATTTGACCTTGCCCCGCCTGTAAAACCGTTCCGATGATCACCTCATCGACTTCCTCCACTTTCACCTCTGCGCGCATCAACGCTTCCTTGATAGCCCTGCCTCCAAGATCACTAGCCGTCATGGATTGCAGCGCTCCTCCGAATTTCGCAAAAGGTGTCCGAACTCCATCTATAATGACTGTTCTCGCCATTCCAATCGCCCCCAGTTCCCTTTGATAACGCTTTCATTTAAACCCACTCGATGAAAACTGCACAGGATGCTCGACTGAACGCTCGCTCAACATGTTTCTATGAAAATAGGGAGTGAACACACTCCCTATCATTATCCTAATTGTACGATAATACTGATAGTTCAGCAATGATTTATTGCAAAACGCCTGCCTCTTCATCTACATCAACAGGTTGCTTTTCTTCTCCGAAAATGGAGCGCTCAAGCAGTTCGGCGATGTCGTACGTGCCGACAGACTCTTCCACTTCGACCGCCTTCGTTCCGTCGGACAACATTGTCAGACAGTACGGACATCCAGATGAGATGATGCCCGGGCTCACTTCGAGTGCCTGCTCCGTCCGTGCGACGTTGACGCGGTGGCCTGTATCTTCTTCCATCCACATCAGTCCTCCGCCTGCACCACAGCACATGCCTTCTTCACGGTTCCTTTTCATCTCGACGAGGTTGACGCCCGGAATCGCTTTTAAGATTTCGCGTGGCGGGTCATAGACGTCATTGTATCTGCCCAGATAGCAGGAATCATGGAATGTGATTGTTTCATTGATGGCATGTTGCGGTTTCAACTTCCCTTCGATGACGAGTTCGTGAAGCAGTTCGGTATGATGAACGACTTCTGCTTTGAATCCAAAATCCGGGTATTCATTTTTAAAGATATTATATGCATGCGGGTCGATTGTGACAATTTTCGTGACGCCCGCTTTTTCGAATTCCCCGATGTTCGCTGTCGCCAATTCCTGGAATAGAAACTCATTGCCTAGGCGTCGCGGCGTGTCGCCAGAGTTCTTCTCTTTATTCCCCAAGATGGCGAATTTGACGCCCGCTTCGTTCATCAGATGGGCAAATGAAAGTGCAATCTTTTGTGAACGATTGTCGAATGCACCCATCGAGCCGACCCAGAACAGGTACTCGAATTCCTCATCCGCTTTTTTCATTTCTTTCACCGTTGGAATATGAAGTTCTGGACGTGCAGCCCGCCAGTTTTCCTTCTCTTTACGGTTAAGGCCCCACGGATTCCCTTGGCGTTCGATGTTGGTCATTGCACGCTGCGCATCTGGATCCATTTTCCCTTCCGTCATGACGAGATAACGGCGGAGGTCGATGATTTTGTCGACATGTTCGTTCATGACCGGACATTGGTCTTCACAGTTCCGGCATGTCGTGCACGCCCAGATTTCCTCTTCCGTGATGACATCACCGATGAGGGACGGGCTGTAAATATCATCGATCATGGCACCTTCAAGGCCTGCCGCAATCGCAATCTGGTTCCCCTTTGTCGTGTTGAAGGCGAAAGTCGGCACCCAAGGCTTCTGTTGCGTGACAAGTGCACCATGATTCGTTAAGTTGTCTCGTAATTTTGTAATCAAGTCCATTGGAGATAGCATTTTTCCGGTCCCTGATGCCGGGCACATATTCGTACAGCGGCCACATTCTACACATGCGTAGAAATCGATCATTTGCGCCTGCGTGAAATCCGTAATTTTCCCGACACCCAGCGTTGGCATTTCATCTTCATCTTCGACATTCTCGAGCGCTTCAAAGTCGATCGGCTTCAATCGGCCAGCGTGATCAAGCCGGTGAAAATACACATTGGCCGGTCCCGCGATCAAGTGCGCATGCTTCGATTGCGGCACATAAACAAGGAATGTCAGTAAAATGAGCAGGTGCACCCACCATGCGGCAAAGAATACGACTGCCGCCCCAGTTGCCGGTAAAAAGCTGAAAACAGTAGCGATTGCCGATGCAACCGGTTCCGACCATGTCGCTTCATGACCTTGCCAAATGATGTTCATACCGTTTGCCAATAATGTTGAAAGCATGAGTCCCCCAATGAAAATCAGGACAAGTCCCGATTTCCAACCCCGCTTCAAACGGACAAGCTTCTCGATATAACGGCGGTGGAATGCCCACACGACCGCGACGAGAATTGTCAGCGCAACAACTTCCTGGAAAAAAGTGAATGCTGGGTAAGCAGCGCCGAACGGCAAATGCGCGCCGGGTTTCAATCCTTTCCAAATGAGATCGATTGCCCCGAATTGCACGAGCAGGAAGCCATAGAAAAACATCACATGGATGGTTCCACTCTTTTTATCTTTAAATAATTTCTTTTGTCCGAAAACATACACCCAGATTTTTCGGAGACGTTCTTTGACGTTGTTATCAAACTCTTCTTTTCTTCCGAGTTTGATGAATTGAATCCGTGTTTTGATCAAATAGGTGAACAACGCAAGTGCATATGCCGTCACTACTAGAAACAAAACCCAGTTGACAATGATTAATGGTCCCATTCGTCCTCTCCCCTTCCCCTTTGTTATAACGTTATGAATAGTGTAGTTTAAAATAATAATTCTGTCGATTCTCTACTTCTAGTTTAGAATAGGAATGATCATTCAGCTGAATCAGTTTTCGATAGTTTAGATAATTAACTGAGGTTATGCACGGTTGGTGGTGGGTTATGAATGGGATTGGTCGCTTCGATGGAGAGATCGGTCGCTTCCAAGTTAAATTTTTAAAGCAGAAAAAAACCTGCAATGAAGCCGCAGGTTTTATGTAGTGATGATATACAATTCATTCAAATGGTTGCCAAAATGTGCTTCGGCTTGTTCTTTTTTCGAATGTGGAATCGCTAGAAGGACGACCGTTGCAGGTCCTGCTGTTTTTACAATGTCCAATACCGATTCAACCGATGCTTCTCTATGGCCGGTCATCGAGCGAACTTCTTCTAGAATCCCTTGCGATCCGACGGGCCATATCCGCTGAACGATTCCTTTGTCCAGTGCCTCTTTCAGTAACCGCAACGAGGCTACTTCCTCTGCACGTTCGAGCACTTCATTGCCAACGAGTGGCGTGCCATAAGTGAACCAGCTGGATTCCTCGTCACGCGGCGACTCGGTTGTTCGACCAATCATCGTTACGGCCATCGCGGATTGCACAAGGTCCATATTCGTTTCCGAACTGCCGCTGATCTGCGGAAGCGCCAGCCCCGCCTCGTGGAATAAATCCGACACACCTACCACATAGTGTTCCCAGCTCGCACCGCCACTGAAATTGTGGATTAAAACGGTCATCGGCTCCGCATGGGCGGCCCATTGCTCAAGCAAAGTTACACGGGCGGCGAAGTAAGCGGTAACTCGGTCTGGAACCGTTACGAGATCCCCCTGCTTTTCACCGATGCCGCCCGAATTATCCGTTGTAACGATGAAACCGTTGCCGATATCGATGGCATTTCTCATCGCAGTACGCCCATCCGACTATCCGCCACATGCCGAAGGGCCGGTATGACAATCGCCGCCACGACAGCATTCAAAACGGTGGCAAGCAGGATGGACGGCAAAGCGCCCAGGAAAAATGCCGGTGACACCAGAAAATAGAATGGCAGTGGTGCAAGCAAACCGTTTGCGATGATGAAAAACAACCATTTCAGTACGTGATGTCCCGCCTTGTGTAGCCGGGCAAAGAGAATGATGATGACGAACATTTCAAGTGCAATCAGTACATGAAAAGGCCCTAACGGGAATCCCGCATACATTGCGGAGGCCAGATGTCCGAGCATCGATGCCGCGCCCGAGAATACGGGCGGTAAAAATGCGACCGATACGAGGGCGGGTACCGTGTCGAGTGCCAGAGAACCGATAACGGACGGAATCTTGATGAAGCCGCCGATGACGCAAAGTGCCGCAAACAGCGCTGTCAATGTGAGTCTTTGCAGTTTCATACTGTCACTCGCCCTTTTTCTTGTCCGTCCGGAACACTTTTGCGCTTCTGACGTATTCGTTATCCGGTACATTCACCCGTGCATTGGCAATTCGGGCTGCGACGAAAAGATAATCGGAAAGCCTGTTCAAATAGCGCTGTACGACTGGTGAAACATCCTCTTCCGCTTTCATGAGCGTCACAGTCTGACGTTCTGCGCGTCTTGCAACTGTCCGAGCAATATGGAGTGTTGCCGCTGCCGGCGATCCGCCCGGCAAGATAAAACGTTCAAGCTCAGGTGCCTCTTCCATTAGCGCGTCGATGCGCTGTTCCAACACTTCGATCGGCTCATCGGCCAATTTATAATGACGTTCTTTCATGATGTTGGCGAGATCGCCGCCACCATCGAATAATTCGTTCTGAATCGCTTCCAAATCCTCAAGCATATCTTTGAAAATTGCCGGATCAAGTTCCGTCATCGCCTTTCCGACGAATGAATTCAACTCGTCCATCGTACCGTAAGCCTCTACGCGAAGACTGTCTTTGTCAACACGTCCGCCAATCAGACTCGTTTTTCCTTTATCCCCTGTACGTGTGTAAATTTTCATAGTACCTCTCCCCTTTTCTTTACTAATTGTGGAATGCCATACCAAATGCGTGTCACTTCATCCGCTTCTGCGATCAATCGCTGATAAAGACGACCGCAAGTATCGCGCAACTGCCGCTGCCCGGCGTCAATCGGAACGATTCCCCGCCCGATGTCCGTCAGTATAAAAACAGCATCACGGCCGCTAACTGCGTCCAACACTTGGGCAATTGCGTCCTCTTCCGAAAACGCCGTCTTCGCAAGCCACTCCTCAAGTCCCGCGATTACCACTGTCTGAATTGTATCTGAGTTGTGTGGGTGACTGTCACCCGGGAGTGTGCCTTCAAACCACTCGCTGTCTTGGTTCGCCAATGTCTTTTTTACATAATCCCGTTTGCCGTTGTGGGCACCGCCGATATAGACGTGCATGATTTTCCCTCCTTGAATGCTTTTTCACTTTCCCATTCAAGCCGGTAACCCGCGCCATGCGGAACTTTCCATGACCAGAACGTGACTTTCTCAGGCGTAAAAGTTGTCAGGATGACCCGGATTGGACCACCATGCGTCACAACAACCGCATTGTTCGGCATTTGCTTAAGCACGGCTAATACCCTCGTTTTTACTTCAATTAGACTCTCGCCCCTAGGCGGGTGATTCACTTCTGGGTCATCGAGCCATCTCCGGTAGTCCTTATCCTTTTCAAGGTCTGCATAGGTTTTTCCTTCAAACGCACCAAAATTACATTCGCGCCAACGACTGTCCGCTACAAACGTCGCCGCCGGAAAATAAAACGCGGCACTTTGTCTCGCGCGCAGCAAATCGCTGCCGTAGACAAAGTGTTCAGGTGACAGGCATGGACGCAATTCTGTCGATTCCAGTATCGGTTCGTCGGTCCAGCCGATGTACCGGCGCTGTTCGTTCCCCGCAGTCGGTAAATGGCGAATTAGATGCAACACAAAACGGTCAGCCATAACAACGCCTCCATCCCTTCTATGAATGCACCGCATAAGTCACCTGTGACGCCGCCGAAATGGTTGAGCGACCATTTTCGGTAAACATAAATGACGATGAGGAGTACAGCTGTCAAAACGGCCGGAACAATCATGCTTTCCAGAATGAATCCGACGATGAGTAACACAACTGCACTACTCACTAACGAAGAGCCAACAACCCACTTGACTGCCATTTTCTCTTTGAAAAAATGGGCAATCCCTTTATCTTTCGCTAATCGCATCGTCGTGAAATAGACGTTCATCCCTCCCCTTGCCAATAAAGGAAGCGCGATGAAAAGCACAAGATGCGCAGAGCCGCGCGATAAGACTTCATGGAACAATGCGATTTTCACGACAATCAATAAAACAAGCGCCATCGTCCCGAAAGCTCCGAGGCGTGGATCTTCCAAAATCTCGAGCCGTTTGACACGGTCTCGGTAGGAAAAGAACGCATCGCCCGTATCAGCCCAGCCATCCACGTGCAAGCCGCCTGTCAGGATAATGCCCACCAATACGATGAAAACCGCAGTTAACAGCGGGCCCATCCCAAGAACATCTTGCATCAAAACGAAAACGACGTACATGACGATCCCGATTGCCGCACCGACAAAAGGAAGCGCCGCGTACATCGCCGTCACTTCTTTTCGGCCGAGCGGGTATTCCTTGTGAATGGGTACCGCGGTAAAAAATTGCAGCGCGAGCCATACGCCGGTCATATCACTCCACCTGCCCTGCAAGGATTTCTTGTACAAGCGGCCAATTGAGATGGGCCTTTACATGTGCCGCCCATTCGTCGTAGATATCGACGCCTTCCGGTGCAGCCATCACCGGCCGATCGACATCTTCCTCTTCAATGCCATGATTGTTCTTGAACGGAATGACGCCCGCAACCGGGATGCCCGTGTACGATTCGATGAAATCGATGCCGTCTTGGAAAAAGGAGAGATCCCCATGAAATTTATTGATAATGATTGCTTTGACACGCGAACGGTGTTGCGGCGCCATCAGCTGCAAGGTGCCGACAATCGCAGCAATCGCGCCCCCGCGGTCGATATCCGCCACTAACAAAGCTGGTACATCAGCGATTTCTGCGACGCGCATATTGACGATTTCCCGATCATTCAAATTCACTTCGGCGGGACTTCCCGCCCCTTCAATGACGACCGTGTCATACGTTTCCGAGAGTTTGGCGAGCGACGTCTGAATCGCTTCAATGCCGCGATTGAAAAACTGTTCACGGTAAGTCATCCCTGCGATAGGGCCGAAACGCTCACCTAAAATGAAGACTTCCGATTGCATGCCGCCGCCCGGTTTCAATAAAATCGGGTTCATTTCAATCGTTGGAACGGTGCGGGCGGCGGCCGCTTGGATGACTTGCGCACGGCTCATCTCTTCGCCCTTTTCCGTTAATGCGGAAAACCGGGACATATTCTGTGATTTAAAAGGCGTGACACGGATGCCTTCATCCGCCAATAGCCGGCATAACGCCGTACAGATCATCGTTTTCCCGGAATCCGATGCGGTGCCTAACACAATCAAGCCATTCACTGCCCCGCCCCCTTTTTCCAAAACGTCGGGATGCCCGTATCCATTTCTATCGCCGTATCCGCTTTGGCGACCAGTTGCCTGTGGATGTCGCCGAGCCATCTGCGATAGATTTCTGTTTCTGCGTAGTCCGGCGGAAGGTCATCCAGCACCTCATTCGAAACGATTACGAAATGCGCAGCCTTTGCCCGAATCGCGGCAATCGTCCCAACGAGCCGAGCCACTTTTCGCTCCATACAGCCCCGTATTTTAATACAAGGCGTGCCCGATTCCCAACCGTCATACAATTCATTCGCCAGCCAGGTTGTCACACAATCCCACAGGACATAATCACCTGTTTGAATGAAAGGCAACACCTCTTCCAACTTTGTCGGTTGTTCGAGCGTCGCCCATTTGTGCTCAGCACGGTCTCGACGATGTCTCCCAATTCGCGCCTGCATTTCAGGATCTGTCGCCGTACCGGACGCGATGTAGACGAGTCGTCCGCCCGTTTTCTGCGCTTCAGCAACGAGCATTTTTTCCGCATAAGCGCTTTTCCCGCTGCGCACACCTCCGCATATGAACGTAAGCGGCGACAGGCACGCACACGATATAGCCAACTCTTTTTTCAGTACGTCCATTTCCGTTTCGTTTTTCATGCCGATCCGTAGCCAACGACCGTCCATTCCACGGAAATTTTCGGAGTGCCGGAGAACGATCCCTTTTTCCAATAAACCCTTGTACATTTCCCGTGCATCAAGGCCTTCCGGTGGTTTAAAAGCAAGAAAGTTCGTCACGGAATCCGTCACAGTGCACCCTTTCGCTCGAAGAAACGCCTTCAATTCTTCGCGTTGCGCATTGCTATGCCTGATTGCTTGTTGCCTGTATGCTTCTTCCGACAAGCAGAGCGCTCCTATTTGTGCGGCAATGCCGTTGACATTCCAATGGGGTGCCAAGGCTTTGATTTCTCCGATGACAGTTGGCTCGGCGACGATATAGCCGAGACGGATGCCCGGGATGGCGTACATTTTCGTCATCGAACGAACGATGATGACATGTGGGTTTTCTTTAATTTCAGTTATGAACGACAGGGACTCATCGACGAAATCAATGAACGCTTCGTCCAGGACGATGTCACAGCCCACTTCCGCACTATGGCGGATAATCGTTTGCAACACCTCCCGCCTCGGCATAACGCCTGTCGGATTGTTCGGCGTGCAAAGGTACAAAACGGAGGCCTCCGCCATTGCCTCCATGATTTCCCGAACAGGCAACGTGAATCCATCCGCTTCCGATGCAACGACACGAATAATTTCAACCTTTTTCGCCTTCAAGGTCGATTCGTATTCGGAAAACGTCGGATGGACGACGACGGCGCGCTTGCCACGATAGCGTTCAGCCACCAGCGCCAACAGCTCCGCGGCTCCATTCCCTGCAAAAAAATAAGAATTCGGCAGCCCATGATAACCAGCTACAGCGGATAAAAACGGTTCGCCTTGCGGATCCGGATAGGCCCCTAGCTGCGCCCACAAATCCGGCCATCGGTTTACAATAACTTGCGGCGGTCCTGCCGGATTGACGTTTTCACTGAAATCCAGCACATGTTTCGGCACTTCGATTCCCAATCTTGCATAGACATGATGCGGATTCGCACCGTGTTCAGGCAACTGCATAGATGTACACTCCAATCACAGTCATCACTAACCAAAAAATGAATGCTACCGTATGCATTTCCGTGATGGCCGATTTAATATGGGACGCGGTAAGCGGGACAGTGCCCGGACCGATTTCCGGCCGTTCGGATACCTGTCCGCGATATGTACTTTTTCCGCCCAGCTTTACACCCAGTTGCCAGGCTGTCGCCGCCTCCAAATAGCCGCTGTTCGGACTTGGATGGCGTCTGGCATCCCTGCTCCAGCCAGCGAAACGTTTCATGAACGATTGCTTGCCTTCATTGGGCGTGTAAAAAATAATCAGCATCCCCGTAATCCTCGCGGGAATGAAATTCAATAGATCATCCGCCCGGGCCGAAAACTTCCCGAACTTCTCATAACGTTCGTCTTTGTAGCCGATCATCGAATCCAGTGTATTCACCGTTTTGTACAGCCATAACCCCGGTGCTCCGAGGAAAAACGCCCAAAATAAAGGGGATGTTATGCCGTCCGCGGTATTTTCCGACACCGTTTCAATTGCTCCCCGTGCAATGCCGCTTTCTTCTAACTTTTCGGTATCACGGCCGACAATCCATGACAGTTTCTGACGCGCCTCCGGTAAATCTTTGGCCACAAGTGGTTCGTAAACCGAAAGTGCCGCGTCCCGCAAGCTTTTTTGTGCCAAACCGATTGCAATGAGGACGCCTTCCGTCAGGATTCCGACAAAGACATGTAGTTGATAAGCGAATCCGACGAGCATAAATACGAGGACAAAGACGATGGCAACAGGGATGAAAAGAACCAACGCCCCTTTCCCTGTGCGGAACCGCCCTTTATTCAACACGGCGGTCAGTTTTGAAATGAACGTGCCAATCCAGCGAACGGGATGCGGCCATGACGGGGGATCCCCAATGATCCGATCAAGTAGAAAACCAATGGCGATCGCTATGAAATGCGCAGGGATCATGTTGTCTCTTCCTTCGCTTTCTTATAAGCGCGGATTGCCCGCACCGTGCAGTCATAAACACCGTGACCAACCAACTTGCCAAGTGGCGTGATTGGTCCCGCATAGGGCAGCGCTTCCCCTTGCTGCGTCGCGGCGACAAGCAAGCTATCTGTGGACGTCCCTGTGGCGATGGTGCCTGTCAGCGGATCGGTCACCTCTTCTACCTGGAGTGCTTTCGTTTTTGCCTCGGTTGCCGTTATCATCGCTTGGATGAATGCTTCGTCAGGCAATTTACCATTGACGATGACCCATGTATTGATGGTACCGATACGCGGTTCACGGTCACGGGTCAACGCTTCCGATACATCGACCGCATTGCCGACGCCCGCCGTCACAGCGATGAGCACCGTACCGAATTCTCCTTGGTACTCTTCGATTTCCACATGTTCGGTCGTGACGGCTGTCATCATACCGACAGTGTCCGTCACATGAAAGCCCTGCTGTTCAAGGTAAGCCGCCATTTCAGCTTTGACATCATCGCAATGGTAAGACGCATCGACATGCCGGTTGACGAATGTCCGGTACCAGCCGCTTCCCGCGTTATGGACGGCAGAGGACAACGTTTTCAAAGGACCCGCCGCTTGTAAGGAAACGTATTCGGACGAAATGGTAAAATCCTCTTTTCGTACAGTAAATGCATTCGTTTCCTCCTTTGTATCCGGAAGAAGCGTAATTTGTGGCTTGGGCATTTCGGGATGCGGTTGCGTCTTGACGCGCGCCGCATAGACCTGTTGGACCATCCCTTCTTTCACAACATCCAAAGGTGCCCCGATTTTCACAATCTTCCCTTTCTCCATTAGCAACAGGCGATCGCAGTACAACGCAGCTAAGTTAATGTCGTGGAAAACCGAGATGACCGTAAGCCCTTTATCGACCGCCTGATTGCGGATCGTGTCAAGCAGCTGTTGCTGATGGGCGATATCGAGATGATTGGTTGGCTCATCGAGCAGTAAAACCGGTGCTTCCTGGGCCAGTGCCTGTGCAACGAAGACACGCTGTTGTTCGCCGCCGGACAGCAGTTCAATCGATGTATCCTTGTAACGTGTGACTGCGGTATAGGCCATGGCTTCATTGACGGCACGCTCGTCTTCTGCGGACCAAGAGGAGAAAAGACCAGTCTGGTATGGATACCTGCCAAGCTCCACCGTTTCGCGGACCGAATGGGAAAAAGCATGGGCATGCAGCTGCGGCAACACCGCCACTTTTCTGGCAAACTCTTTTTGTGAGTAGGCAGACGCAACCTTTCCGTCAACGGTAACCGAGCCTCCCTGCTTTGGTAGAACACCCGATAGAAGCTTTATTAGCGTAGACTTCCCACTGCCGTTGGGACCGAGAATGCCGAGTACTTCGCCTTTTTTGACGTCAAACGTAACGGCTTTCACGACAGGTTCATTGCCATAGCCACCGGACAGATTGTCGACTTGTAACACGATTACATCGCCCCTTTCCTTCGTTGCCTGTAGAATATGAATGCGAATACCGGTGCCCCGATAAACGCTGTGATGACGCCCACCGGCAATTCCGTAGGCGAAATGATTGTCCGTGCGATCAAATCACAGATGATTAAGAGCGAGGCGCCATTCAAGAATGATAGAGTGAGCAAATGACGGTGATCCGCCCCCCACATGAGCCGTGTCATATGCGGAACGACGAGTCCGACAAAACCGATTGTTCCAGAGACCGCAACTGCGGAACCCGTTAAGATGGAGCCGCCAATCAGAATCATGAATTTCCGGCGTTTGACATTGACGCCTAAATGGTGCGCCCGTTCTTCACCGAATAACATGGCATTCAATTCGCGGCGATTGAGCCACAGCATAACGGTGCCGATGATGACAAAAGGCAGGATCATTGTAATATAGTTCCACCCCCGCATGGACACACTGCCGAGCAGCCAGCCGATGATTTGCCGCAATTCTTCTCCAGAGAGCGCAATCATCAGCGAGAGGACCGAACCGAGGAACGATCCGAAAATGATGCCTGTCAAAATGATCGTTTCCATTTTCATCGCCCTGTCGACGAGCCGCGCAAATCCAAGCACGAGGAACATCGTCAGTGCAGCGCCGATCATACTAAATAGCGGAAGCGTATAGATGCCGAAAATCGGGATGGAAAGTCCAAAAAAGAGTGTCATGACAGCACCGACCGAGGCGCCGGATGACACTCCGAGGGTGTATGGATCAGCAAGCGGATTTTTCAGCAGCCCTTGAAAAGCAGCCCCCGCAATCGCCAGTGATGCACCGACCAAGCCGGCAAGCAAGACGCGCGGCATGCGGATATTCCACAAAATTGTGGTCGCGGTCTCATCCGCTCCCGCATTCCATAATGTACGGATTGGAATTTCCACAGACCCGATCGATACACCGAGCCATACCGCCACGACGAGCGTGGCGACGGACACGATGTAGGCAACGCTTGATTTACTCACCGAAAGCCTCTGGATAGATTGCTTTTGCCATTTCTTCCAACCCATCTGCAAGACGCGGACCTGTACGGCTTGTCTTGTTTTCGTCAACTTGGATGACCGCTTTTTCTTTGATTGCTGTCACTGCATCGAAGCCATTACGTTTGTAAACGTCCTCGACTGCCGTGTCAATATAATCGTAAATGACAAGGATAACATCCGGATTGCGACTGATGATTTCTTCAGGATCCATCACGAACCAGTCTTCTTTGTCAGCTGAAATATTTTCCGCTCCAATCATGTCGAGCATTTGGTTCGTGAACGTATTGTTACCCGGTGTGTAAATTTGGGGAGCTGGTGACGTTTCAACGAAAACTTTCTTTTTGTTTTCTACAGTAGCCGTCTTTGCCAACACTTCGTCGACTTTCACTTTCATATCCGCGACGATTTTTTCAGCTTCTTCTATTTTGCCTGTCGCTTTCCCGATGGTTTCGATTGTTGCGTATGTTTCTTCAAAATCTGTCGCATTTTTCACGACGTATACCGGAACGCCCGCATCGCGGAGTTGCTGGAATCCTTCCGAAGCCATGCCAAGTGCGGACTCATGCGCAAAAACAATTTCCGGTTTCATGGCAATGATTTTTTCAACGTTGAACTCCATCCCGCCGACCTTTTCTTTTTCAAGCGCCTCTTCAGGATAATCATCCCAGTCGTTCACGCCGATGATTTCCTCGCCCAATCCAAGGGCAAACAGTATTTCAGTGTTGCTTGGTTGTAGGGAAACAATCGTTTCCGGCGCTTTTTCCAATGTAATTTCATGGTCGACCGCGTCCGTCAGCGTAAGCGGGAACTCCGCCTCGACTACGTCTTTTTCAGCGACATCTTCTTTTTCCACTTTCGGCTTATCGTCTGTTGCAGTTCCACATGCTGTTAGTAAGCAAACTGCCAGCACCGACATAAGCCATAGTTGCCACATCTTTTTCATGTCTAGTTCCTCCTTCATTAAATCAACATAAAAATCCCCCGCATTACGGCGGAGGATTGTTTTTCAGTAAAAATACGGCTACACAAAAAGACAGCGATTTTCACCGATCCTATCCTCGCAGGGTAACGGGTGATCCATAAAGGCAGGTCTCCTGGCTCATGTTCATAGCTTGCCGCGTCTTCCCGGAATCAGATTCCAGTGACCTTTTGCGACGTGCTCACACTTACAGTGGCGGGACCGCGCCGGATTTGAACCGGCTTCCCTTTTAACCCCGTCATTGAAGGCGGGGCACCTTTATGTTTGGCTATTTATTTTTTTAAGACATCCTTTAGTATACTATAGATTTTTTTCGTGTCGAGGATGGATGCTACATAAAAAAAACCGCTACACCGAAGTGTAGCGGCCAATCCTTTTACATTTTTTCCGGAGCGGAAACGCCAACCAGTTTCAATGCGTTGGCAATTGTCGTGCGGGTTGCCGTAATGAGTGCGAGTCGCGCTTCAGACAGCTCGCGGTTCGACGGATCCAATACTTTTTCAGCGTTGTAGAAGCTGTGGAAAGTTGCGGCAAGTTCCTGGATATAGTTTGTGATGCGGTGTGGTGAACGTAATCTTGCAGCGTCGCCAACCACTTTCGGGAAGTCTCCGATTTTCTTCAGCAATTCCAGTTCTTTTTCCGCTTGCAATAAAGAAACATTCGCCACGGAAGCAGACAGTTCTGTTTCACCTGCTTGACGCAAGATTGAAGAGATCCTTGCATGCGCATATTGTGCATAGTACACAGGGTTTTCATTGGACTGGGAAATAGCCAGGTCGAGGTCGAAGTCCATTTGGGAATCGCCCGAACGCATCGCAAAGAAATAACGGACGGCATCCAAGCCAACATCTTCAACTAGTTCGCGCAACGTTACCGCTTTTCCTGTCCGTTTACTCATTTTGAATTTCTCGCCATCTTTATACAACTGAACCATTTGCGCCACGTGTACTTCCAACGTCTCGCGGTCATAGCCAAGCGCCTCGATTGCCGCTTTCATCCGTGGAATATAGCCATGGTGGTCTGCACCCCAGATATTGATGAGTTTATCGAAACCACGATTCAATTTGTCTTCGTGGTAAGCAATATCCGGTGTCAAATACGTGTACGTACCGTCATTTTTAATAAGCACGCGGTCTTTATCGTCACCGAATGTCGTGGAGCGGAACCAAGTCGCGCCTCCCTCTTCAAACACATGGCCATTCGCACGTAGTTTATCGAGTGCGACATCGATTTTGCCGTTTTTATATAACGAAGTTTCCGAGAACCAAACATCAAACGAAACACGGAAATCCGCAAGGTCTTTCTTTAATTTTTCTAATTCATAATCAAGACCGTATTGGCGGAAAAATTCGTAACGGTCTTCTTCTGGGACATTGACGTATTGGTCGCCGAATTGTTCTGCTAACTTTTGACCGATTCCAATGACATCCTGTCCCTGGTAACCGTCTTCTGGCATCTCTTTATCTAACCCGAGCGCTTGGAAATAGCGTGCTTCAACGGATTTTGCGAGATTATGCACTTGATTGCCCGCGTCGTTAATGTAGTATTCGCGCGCCACGTCATAGCCTGCAAAGTCGAGGACATTGCTTAACGAGTCACCGAGGGATGCCCCTCGTGCATGGCCAAGATGCAAGTCGCCCGTCGGGTTGGCAGAAACGAATTCGACTTGGACTTTTTCGCCCGCGCCTGAATCGGAGCGACCGTAGTTTTCGCCTTGTTCTAGAACTGTTTTCACAACGTCCCCTAGATAATCGGTTTTCAATCGGATGTTCATGAAGCCCGGACCTGCAATGTCAATCGATTCAATCGATGTGCCCGTTGTGTCCAGTTTCTCAAGGATCGCTTCCGCAATCGCACGCGGTGGCTTTTTCGCCAATTTTGTCAGCTGCATGGCGATATTCGTTGCGTAGTCGCCATTCTCTTTGTTTTTCGGTGTTTCAAGCAATATAGCAGGAATCGCTGCTTCTTCCACAAGACCTGTCTCGATCACTGCTTGGCGCAATGCCGATTTCACCTCGTGCTGGATTTGTTCTACCGCGTTCATTTTGTACCCTCCGTGTATGTAATAGTCAGTTCGTAAGTTCCGAGCAACGATCCTTCCGCATGCAATTCATAGTGCACATTGAAGCGACCTCCGCTATCGTCCTGTTCCGCCGTGTAAGAAAGTTCGTTCGTTTTGACAAGCAGACCGAATGCTGCCGGCCCGCTACCATATGTCCCCGCCCGCTCGCCGTCCTTACTGAACGGAAGCCGCATCATAACAGCGCCACTGCGAAGAATGACCGCTTCTTTCGCACCCAGCTTGACTGTCGTACGAATACAGTCGCCATTTTGCAATTCTTCATATTTCAAATAGGATGTCCCGTTCTTTTGAATGAGCTGCCCTGCAAGGCTCATTTCATGGGTCTCCTGCTCTTGTTCCGGATGCCGAATTGACGAATGGAGCCGGATTTCAACGTCGCGTTCATGATCTCGCGATTCCATACGTTCACCGCCTTTACTATGGTCTTGCATTTTTATTAAAAATATCTTCTTATTATATCCTGTTTTCCTTGTAGATTTCAATCTATGCGTGGATTGTGCATGTTTTTATAGGCATTCCGTTTAATCTTGTTCCTTGCGTCGCATACTGGGCGTAAATGGTTTGGACGGGAGGGGAAATCTATGCGACGTAGCGAAATTGTGAAAGAGAGAAAAAAGCGCACGAAGCTCCGGCGGCTGATGTTGTTGACCGTTACGCTACTGACGGCTGCGCTGACCCTATTTCTTTCACTGCGGCTGTATGCCCAAATTACGGGTGCGCCTTCGTTAAGTGTGCCTAAAGCAACCGTCTTTCTCGATAAAAACGGCAAGCAGATTGGGGACCGTTTTTCAGCTGAACGCAGGTATTGGGTCGACCTCGATGAAATGTCCCCATTCCTTATCGACGCAGTCATTGCGACGGAAGATAAGAATTTTTACAAGCATAACGGATTCGATTATCGTCGGATTGCCGGTGCCCTTCTGAAAGACGTAAAAAGCGGCCGCAAAGTTGAAGGGGCCAGTACGATTACGATGCAGTATGCAAAAAACCTGTATTTGACATTTGAAAAGACGTGGAAACGGAAAATACAAGAATCGCTTTATACGTATCGGATGGAAACTTTTTACGACAAAGACACCATTTTAGAAGGCTATATGAATACAGTCTATTTCGGACACGGCATGTATGGCGTCGAAGCGGCGAGCAAGTTTTATTTTGGCAAGTCGGCGAAAGACCTGACGCTTGAAGAGGCCGCAGTCATTACAGCCATCGCAAAAGGACCTTCTATTTACTCGCCGATTGAAAACCCTGAGAAATCCAGGGAGCGGCAACTGCTTGTCCTTTCACTGATGGAAGCCCAGGACTATATCACGGAGCGGCAAGAAGAGCGGGCGAAAAACGAACAGATCACGTTGAAAAATCGGGAATGGGCAGATAAGAAGCGTGTCGCCCCTTATTTTTTGGATGAAGTGTGGCGCGAGGCTGAAAAAGTGCTGACGGACAAAGGACGCTCCCCTGCAGAAGGCGGTTGGGTCATTCACACGACATTGGACCCGCACCATCAGCAAACCGCAGAAGAAGTGATTGCCAAATGGATGCCGAACAGCGAATTACAAGTCGGCTTCATATCCATTGAACCGGGAACCGGTGCTGTGACATCACTCGTTGGCGGGGTAGATTACACCGAAAGCCCTTTCAACCGGGTGACCCAGGCAAAACGCCAACCCGGTTCAGCGATGAAGCCAATCTTATACGCCGCCGCACTTGAAGAGGGTTTCAATCCGCTAACATTCATGTCTACTGAAAAGACAATTTTCACGTACGATGATGGGCGCTCCACCTACGAACCGAATAACGTCAACGGGAAGTTCGCGGGTCATCCGATTTCGCTGGCACAAGCACTGGCCATCTCCGACAATATCTTCGCGGTGAAGACGTTGGAGGAAATCGGCTACCGGAAATTCAGTAAGATGGCGGAAAGACTGGGTATCGATGCCGACTTCCCTGAATCCCCTGCCGTCGCGCTCGGGACTTCGGCTGTCACACTCTCCGACATGACGAGTGCCTATAACCGGGTCGCATCAGGCGGTCTGCAGATTGAACCGATGACCATCTTATCAATTACGGATTCAAAAGGGAAAACGGTGTATGAACACTCAAAACAAAGCAAAAAACAGGCCCTCTCCGAACAAGATGCATTCGTGCTCACCCATTTAATGACGGGCATGTTCGATCCAGTATTCAACGACTATACATCCGCCACCGGATTATCGATGCGGCAAAAACAGACGCGCCCTTACGCCGCCAAGTCCGGAACGACAATTTCAGATCAGTACCTAATCGGTTACACACCTACGCTTACGGCAGGCATTTGGACCGGATTCGACGTCGGTAAACAACTCACCGACTCGCAGGATAAAGCAGCTTCTAAAAAAATATGGATTGATTTCATGGAACGGGCGCATAGCGGCAAACCGGCTGAACCGTTCATCCCTCCGGACGGCGTAAACAGTGTCATCGTCGACGTTGAAACAGGCGGGATTGCTGTCAACGAGTGCGAAAAACAACGTCTTGTTTACGTAAAGGAAAAAGATATGCCGCAAAAATTATGCACGGATAAAGGACTGCGGGAACACCGCTATTCCCAAGATGACGAAGGGGATGGCAAAAAATTTGATCTATTCCCGTTTTCGTTTTTTGAATAAGTCAGGAATGCGTGGCGGAATAAATTTTCAACATTGCCTAGACTGGCGCCCTGCGCTTTTCATTAAAATCAAAAAAGCTTTCCTCTTCTGATTATTTTCAGCGGAGGAAAGCTTTTTTACCAGTCCAGGCGTCCTGTCGAATGGTGTATCATGCTTGGGTTTGTTTGATAGTCCATCCTTAGGCGTGCACTAGTCCGGTGTCCTAGCTTCCAATAGCAAGCTATGGCTTTAGTGTACTTCCTTTCAAGGAGACATTCAACCTCAGATTCGGAAGTATACGGAATTTGTCACATATTGTTCATAATTCAGGCGATTCCACGCCAAGACCGATATGCAGCTTCGGTTCGCTGCGATCCCATAATTCTTTGTTATGGCTCTCTAGGAAGTCGGCTAAAATCCGCTTTGATTTATCGTCCATATGATCGACGATGATATGGCGTTTCATCGATTTGTCCATGCGGTTGACGTGGTCCGCGAGTACTTTGTAGCCTCGGCGCTTTTCTCGGTTGACGACCATCTCACAGGCTGTGACACCCGCGTAATAAGGGCCTTCCTTAGTAAAGTCAATCGTCACCCAAACGAGCCAGTACGGTTTCCCGCCTTCTGAATCTTCGCGGTTAAGCGTGAATTTGATGCCGCGCTCCGTATCACTTCTCGCGTGCATCGCCCCGATTTCAATCCGTGCGACCCCTTCTTCGACATCAATGATTACGGGCGAAACGTTTTCCAATGACAATGAGCCGATTCCAAATCCGCCATGTCCATCTGTCGGATCATCTTTTATAATTGTGAAGCCCAATTTTTGTTTCGGTTTTTGTTCATTTGCCATTCGACAACACCTCCAAGTCTGCTATTATTTATACTATACCCGATTTTTGGAGAAAGGGGGAATTGGAATGCCATTTGTAACTGTAAAGATGGTGGAAGGCCGTACGAATGAACAGAAACGCGCGCTGTGCGAAAAAGTGACGGATGCTGTTGCTGAAACGACAGGCGCTCCCATTGAAGCGATTCACGTCATCATTGAAGAGATGTCGAAAGATAACTATGCACATGCTGGAAAGCTTAAGAGCGACCAATAATGAACAAAAGCGCAGGGCGCCTGCATAGATGCGACAGGCATAAGACGGTTGTAAGGAAGGCAGTCTAAGATTGCCGCGTCCTGAGGCAACGACTGCATGACCTACAAGGGAAAGATGCAGTTCAATCTTTCCTCTGTAGGCCCAAGAGGCGTTTTTTGCCTGACAGCCAAAATGGCTTATGACCCGAGCGTCTGGCGCCCGGAGCCTAGACATCTTAAAAAAGGCTACCCGAGGATGATAATCCTAAGGTAGCCTCTTTTAATGGACTGCATATGTTTGCAATTCAGCGATAAAATCGAATGCCGCGGTCATCTCTTCTTCGGAGAAGTTCAATTTATTTTTCACGATATGGACTTTGGCAATTTGTTCATCTTTTTCGAGGTGATCGAAGTAGAGAAGTGTGGATACGAGTTCAAGGAAGCGGGAACTTTTGCCGTTCATCATGTCGATGCACGTTCCAAGCGTTTCGGGAGGCGTATTGGCCATTTCGAGAAAACGGTTCCCTTCGTCCGTTACATTATATCTGTACTGGACATATGAACCCTTGTCCATACATTGTTCCGCGAGAAAACCCATCTCGCATAATTCTTCAATACGTAACGTCAACTCTTCAGAATACGGACCATACATATGAAGCTCGTATTTTTCTGCAAATGGGAAATTCATCCGCTTTGCGATGTAAATCATTTTCTGCATTTTTTTCCTACCCGTCACTTCCTGTGCCAGGTCGATGAATTGCACAATCTTGGCATGCTCTTGTAACAAGAGAGCCACCCCTTTCTTATAAACAAAAGCGCAAGCGCCTGCGACAGGCATAAGGCGAGTCGACAACGTGGCACTCTTTGCCCGGGAGGGATGAAGTTCAATCCCTCCTTAGTCGGCTTGACGACGGAACGATGAACTTTCCGTTCTGCTTATGACCCGAGCCCCTAGGCGCTGGAATCTGGACGTAAAATCCATAAGTTATAAATTACATTTTCAACAACTGCAAAATTTTTCCATACAGCGGATTTGCATCTTTCCCCGCCTCTAGAATGTCTTCCGGGAAATAGAGTTTATGGTCTGTCCGCCGTTTTCCTGAAACGGCATCGACGATATCCGAGGAACGCGATAACTCACTCAGTTCGCCAGTCGGCATCTGCAAGTAGATTGGCAAGCGCTCATTTTCTTCACCCGGCCTGTAGAAATCGTACGGCAAATCTGATGACGAATCCGCGAGCAAGTAATAGTCTGGATCGATGCCCGCCTCCCTGAATAACTGTTCAAGCTCTCCAATTTTACGATATTCCGTCGCCGGATCGAACTCTGCATATTGAAACAGCTTCCGGTTAATGAACCGATAGCAGAGGTCCGATAATATCGGGTCATCTTCCTTCATCCATACTTGAAAATAAGTCAGCAAAATACTTTCATCCAAAGCAATATAATCCTCAAGCGCAAAGGTCCTATCAAAAAACGAACGGAAATGACCGGGCTCTTGCTTAAAAATATACCCACTTTCATGTAAATGTTTCGCACGATGTAAAATTTTCATCAAAATGACTTCGGCACTGCGCGAAACCGGATGGAAATACACTTGCCAATACATCTGGTATCGGCTCATGATGTAATCTTCCACCGCATGCATCCCGCTATACTTAATAACCGCCTGTTCTTCCGTTGGACGCATGACGCGCAAGATTCGCTCCATATCGAAATGGCCGTACGATACCCCTGTAAAATAGGCATCGCGCTGCAGATAATCCATACGGTCGGCATCAATCTGGCTAGATATCAAACTGACAACGAGTTTGTCCGGATACGTTTTCCCGATGACGTCCGCCACTTTTTGCGGAAAATCAGGCGCCACACGGGACAGCACGGCATTGACTTCCGTTTCCCCTAGTAAAATGCCTTGGGTGAATTTTTCATGGTCGAGATCGAACACTTTTTCAAACGCATGCGAAAAAGGACCGTGCCCCAGATCATGTAAAAGCGCCGCACACAGTGTCACAAGCCGCTCTTCGTCGTTCCATTCGGACCTGCCGCTAAAAATGTCGTCAACAATCCGCCTGACAATTTCGTAGACGCCGAGTGAATGATGGAAACGGCTATGTTCCGCCCCATGAAAAACCAGATACGTCGTCCCAAGCTGCTTGATCCGGCGAAGGCGCTGAAACTCACGGGTGCCGATTACATCCCAAATGACCCGGTCCCGCACATGGATGTAACGGTGCACCGGATCCTTGAAAACTTTCTCTTCTGCAAGCTTTTCATCTCTATATGCCATCTTGCACCCCCGTCAACTCATTCTCTTAATTATAATCAAAAAACCGTAGCGTAGGAAGATGGAAAAAGGATCATTCGAGTGAAAAAGAGATAGAATGCTTATTTTCGTATGAATAAAGACACGCATTCCTGTCCACACTGACCGTAGTAAGAGACTATGAACATATGGCAGGAGGCACGGAAATGGTGAAAGTTAGACAGGATGCTTGGATTGAAGAAAACGATATTTTATTGGCAGAGACGGTGTTGCGGCACGTACGTGAAGGCAGTACACAGCTAAGCGCATTCGAAGAAGTCGGTGATACACTCAACCGGACAGCAGCCGCTTGTGGATTCAGATGGAATGCTGTTGTCAGACGCGACTATGAAAAAGAGCTTGCGGACGCAAAAAAAGAACGCAAGCAAGCAATGCGTGTCCTCGGTAAAGATTTCAAACGACGCGGACAACAATTATACACACCTTCACAAGGAGCGGACGAAGATAATAAGGCCGCCGTTCCATTATCGGCACTGTCCCTGGACACAGTAATCGCTTACCTCGTCCGCATGCATCACACGGGAGCGGGAGATACCGATTCACTCCGTTGGCGGCAAACAGCTAAAATAGCAAATGAAAGAACGGAGAAACTCGAAAAGGAAATCGAAAAGCTCGAGCAGGAAAACAAAACACTGCGCGCCGATTACGAGCAATTCGTCCAAATCATGAACCGCGCACGCCGCCTCGTCACATTAGATGACGACGCTGATCGAAGCGCTCCCGTTTTCAAAATGGAACAAAACGGAAACCTTGTTTCCAAAGAACCGCCGATGAATCATTGATCGGCGGTTTTACTTTGGGTAAATAGATTAATTACTTATGCAGACGTCTTGGCTTGTTTTCCACAAACTTTGTTTAGTATAAGGCAACTATTGCTTAGTTATACGATTATATTGTCTACTTATTCTGTTACACCGGAAAGCCGGCTGCCCCCTTTTCGAGGAGACTGCCGGCTTTTATCAGCGTGCTAACATTTTTTGATTGCGTTCGACGACGCGGCTTAGGTAGAAGGTGTAGAGATCCATTTCTTCCGCATCGAAACCACCCATGAAGATGTTTTCTGCGACCTCGCGCAAAAGCAGCTGCGTTCGGATGTTCACATCGCTGACTGTGAGGGGCATGTCCAATAGTTCAGAGAGGGATGCCATGACTTCGGGTTGAATGGACGGGTAGGTGAACTTTGTTTCTTCCCCTTGCAGGCCGGTGTTGTAAAAGTCCCGGATGAGCTCCGCCCGTTCTGCCCCGCTTCCTTCGACACATAAATAGATTTGGACCGCGATGCCTTGTCGCAATCTACGTTGGGAGATGCCTGCGAATTTGCGGCCACCGATACTTAAATCATACGAACCCGGACAATACGATCCGACAATTTCATAGGCTTCGATGCGATCGGCCGCTTCCGGGAAAAGCCTGCGGACGAATGCGAGCATCACTTCGTAGCCAGCCGGGATATCGATTGACGAGTCATGTTCCGATAGGACGAGCGAGATGTTCAGTACACCTTCGTCCAATACGACAGCAAGGCCGCCCGAATTGCGGACAATGACAGTATAGCCTGCATTTTCAAGCACTGGAATGGCATCCGCAATACGCGGAAGCCGATGATCCTGAATGCCGAGTACAACCGTCGGCGCATGCACCCATGTCCGTACTACCGGCATGCTCATCTGTTGGCCGACAAGATGGCAAAGTGTATCGTCAGCGGCGAATGATTCTAACGCCGAGCGATTGCGTAAGGTCATTGATTCATCCACGAACCGCCATTCAGGGATGGTTAAATAGGATTCATAATGTGACATGTCAATTTCTCCTGCTCATAGGCTTTGTGACTTAGTGGTCAAGGTAAGCTTGTACACTTATTTCATACCTCTAGCATACATGACTTCTCGCCTTGATAACAGTGGAACACTTCATGTCAAATTCGTGACAACACCTCGTATGAGAGGCGCTTTCCCTCCCAACTATGCTACACTCGAAGAAGAAGTAAATTCATTGTGGAAGGATATGAATTCATATGAACGTAGCAGCACAAACACTAGATGGATGGTATGTTTTACATGATTTACGCACAATGGACTGGGCGTCTTGGAAACTGATTTCAAAAGAGGAACGCCAAGCAGCGGTTGACGAATTTCTCGTATTCCTTGAAAAGCTCCAACAAGCGGATGACAATAAAACAGGCGCTCATGCCTTCTATACAGTCATTGGGCAAAAAGCCGATTTCATGTTGATGACATTGCGTCCAACGATGGACGAGCTACAGGAATTGGAAACGGAGTTCAATAAACTCGCAATTGCAGATTTCACGCTTCCAGCGTATTCGTATCTATCAGTTGTTGAACTATCGAACTATCTTGCGGGCGATTCAGACGAAGATCCGTATCAGAACCCTCACGTTCGCGGACGTCTGTACCCAGAATTGCAACGCAGCCAATACATCTGTTTCTATCCAATGGACAAGAAGCGCGACGGCGAAGACAACTGGTACATGCTCGACATGGACAAACGGAAAGAACTGATGCGCAGTCATGGGCTGATTGGCCGTAGCTACGCAGGTAAAGTGAAGCAGATCATCTCCGGTTCCGTCGGTTTTGACGACTTCGAATGGGGCGTGACATTGTTCTCGGATGACGTTCTCCAGTTCAAAAAACTCGTCTACGAAATGCGTTTTGACGAAGTGAGCGCACGCTACGGCGAATTTGGTTCATTCTTCGTCGGTACGATTTTGGAAGGCGAGAAAAAAGCAGCATTCTTCAATTTGTAATCAATCAAAGGAATCCGCATATCAAATGCGGGTTCCTTTTTATTTTTCATTCAAACTCGAATTGCTTCCCCTCTATCCACCTCGACTTTTTACTTTTGCAGTCATCTTTTAGACATGCGCTTCATATGATTCCCCAAGGGGGTTGTGCCGTGGCAGTAATAAAAAACACGGGTGCTGAATTGAGCTGCTTGCACGTTTAATGCACGCCGAAGCGGAAGGTGATTGTGAATTAGGCATGCTTTTGGTCGGCAATGTCGGGGTGAACTGTGTACGTGCCGCGTGTCTCGATTTCAACGATATCCGAAACTTTTCAGGAGTTGGTTTTCAAAAGGCCAGGGGGCTTCGAAGTGACAACGGAAGGGTATATTCACCATCACCCCCGTGAGTTGAACCGAAAATTGCCAAGACGCGTTGTCAACGGCGAGCGTTTCACCCCGGGCGAGCGGTCATTATTATTTTTCATGCCGACAGGAGATTGCCCTGCCCAGTGGTATAACCAATGGAACACAGGCAGGTTCAAGTCACATTGTTTTTATTCTCCAACGACACAAGACTGCCCTGGGATTTGACTTTATTTATGAAAGGATGAAGAAATGGTCCAATATTATTGGAATCCTGCCTATCAAAATCAATATGTTACCCCACCCACAATGGTACCAAGCACCGAAGGAAGACCTCCCGGCAATGGACTGCCTGCAGGTGAGCGATCATACATCGAGAATATTTTACGTTTAAACATAGGCAATCCTGGTACTTTTAATTTCTCATTTGAACATGCGGTAAGAAGCGGCTTTAATACGCTAGCCGTCACAGGCGTCGTAGAACAAGCGGGCCGAGATCACGTCATCATCAAAGAAGAATCGACCGGTCATAGTTATCTCTTCCCAATGATTTACTTTGATTTTGCCGAGTTCCAGGACGGCGTGAACTATTTTCCACAACAACCGCAACAACAACAACAACAACAACAACAACAACAACGCGACAACCAAGAATGTAAAAAATCTTCCGCCAGCCTTATGTGGGCTGCGGAAGATTTTTTTGCAGAAAACTAAAGTAGAAGGTCCTCTGTTTCACTGTGTATATTTCACAGCTGCGACAATCAGCATAATCCAACCGATGATGAAGGCCACGCCGCCAATCGGTGTAATGGCGCCGAGTATGCCCACTCCTGACAGGCTTAATATGTAAAGGCTACCCGAGAAAATGATGATTCCGGCAAGTAGCAAATACCCCGCCCAACTTAGTTGCGTCGATGCTCCGAATAGCGACGAGCTCATCAGAATCCCGATTGCAATCAGTCCAAGTGAATGGAACATTTGATACTGGACCGCGGTTTCCCAAATGGCCAAATAGCGTTCGGTTAGTCTTTCTTTCAGGGCATGTGCACCAAACGCACCGAGTGCTACAGCGATTGCGGCGTTGACAGCCCCTGCGATAATGAAAAATGGCATCATTTCTCCTACTTTCTTGTGATGAATCATTTTAATGGCGTTTACGTCATCCATGACATCGATATCGACGAACAAGGCTTTTCTACCTAATCAAAAATCAAAAATCGAGCCGCCATTCGCATCTTTTTCCACAAGCGGCTGGCCTTCCAATGAAGAAATGGATTGGACAGGTTGACTCACTGCAAGGTTTTTTTTCGGGACAATCTTCTCTTCCCGCTCCACTTCTCCGCCAAGCGCCACTTCACAAAGCGATTTGACTGCGGTTAAGGCTTCCCGCATTGCACGCTCATCGCCTGCCTGCCTCGCTGTGCCTAGTTGCCGTTCCATCTCCGCTATGATCCGATCGTAAGGTATCATCGTCTTCCCTCCCCCTTTTTCTGTTCAAATTTCAAACAGTCGATGCCGGACGATCGTTTGACGACGACCACTGGCATTTCCCGCGTTTTAAATCCATATGCCTTACAGCCACGCGGATTCCGTTGATCCCACGTTACGAAGAAATGGCGGCATTGAAAACAATTGACTGCCACAACGGTCACCTCATTTCACTTTCAAGTTTACCAAATGGTGCAAAGCTGTGCTAGCTGCTGCAATTCGAAGTGTGCAAATTGTGTAGCACAATTTAAAAGCACAAATTGTGTTAGAAACTGGAGCCAGTACTGTTGCCTGTCCGGCACCAGTCAATCGGTGTTTCCCCCCATGATTCAAGAATCCGATTTACCGCCGAATACGGACGGCTGCCTATAAATCCGCGGCTTGCGCTAAGCGGACTCGGATGGACGGATTCGATAATCGCGTGGCGTGATGTATCAATCAACTTTTTCTTTTCCTGCGCAGGACGCCCCCATAAGATGAAAACAATCGGTTCCTTACGTCCCGACAACCGCCGGATCACTTCGTCCGTAAAGGTTTCCCACCCTGCTTTGCGATGCGAATGGGCCTGTCCTTGCCGCACTGTTAACACCGTGTTTAACATGAGTACACCTTGTTGTGCCCACCCTGTCAGCGTCCCGTTTTCCGGAACCGGACAGCCGATATCCGATGCCAGCTCCTTGAATAGATTGCGAAGACTCGGCGGTATCTTTACACCCGGTTGCACAGAGAAACTTAAACCGTGTGCTTGTTCAGGTCCATGATAAGGATCCTGCCCCAGTATGACGACCTTCACCTGATGGAAAGGCGTCAATTTAAAAGCCGTCCAGAGGTCATTCATTTGTGGATAAACCGTCTGTTCCGCGTATTCCTTTTCCAAGAACTCTCGCAGTTTCAAATAATACGGCTTCCCGAACTCTTCTTTCAGGAGATCATTCCAGTCATTCCCGAAAGGATTTTCTGTCATCCTATCATCACTCCTCGAATTCAATCGTCACCTCGTAGCCGGCGAATGAAAACATTTCACGTAATGTCTTTTCAGCATTTTGCTGTGCCATTGTCAGGACACCTTGCCCGGCGGTTTCCTCCAGGATCAGCTCCTTCGCTTCGGCGGCAAGCGCGTACGCCTCTTCGATATTCGCTTTTTCACGAAAGACCCCTTCGTAGGAGTACACTTCGACTTTATCAAAATAAATTTCAGCCCCTCCTAAAAAGGTAGCAGGCGGCAATGTGAGTTTTGCGGTTTTGTTCTCTTCGTCGACGACGACATCTCTTTCTGTTAACCCGGACAAGTTGACTCCTGCTTTTACGGAGCCTGGAATGACGACGAGCAGCTGCCGTTTCGTGCCCGGTAAATCGAGACCTATACTTTGTCCGAATAATGTATTGTCTTGACGCTCAATGATCACTTTCGTATACGCTTCCGCGGTTGCAAGTTCTTTCAAGTCCAGAATCTGCTCAAGGAACACGCCCTTATCTTCCGTAAATGTACTCCCTTGTTTCAACATGTAAAACGCCGCAAACGGCAATGCAATCAGTAGCAGCAAAATAAGCAATGCGATGACCAAAAATGATTTCTTCCATAAGGAAAGGAAGAGTTTCCCGGCGCGCCAAAACCCGAATGGTCGGCCTTTCACCGTGTCTACCGTAACAGCCGACTGTTCTTTGGAAGCTTTCAACTCTGCCAATAGCCGTTCGATTTCATCTATTTTCTTTCCTTCTTCCATTCTTACCCTCATTTCCTCTTATTCCGACATATTCTTATACGTTCAGACTATAGGAAAGTTGCAGTTCAAACAACTAGAAAGACATGGTACGATTATTTAGGGAGGGGCGCAGTATGACGAATTTACCATTACGGGAAAAGTTGAAAAAGATAACGGACGCTACGAAACAGCAGAACGCTATTCCCGAACGTTCTAAAAGTGCCGGTCTGATCGTCTTTCTGATCCTTTTCGGGATGACGGCCCTCATTCTTTTCGCATTGGCCGTTGGGCTTGTCCTGACTGGGCACACCATCAGCGCCCTTGTGACTTTTATCATCGGAGCACTTCTGGGCTATTCCGTGTTCAAAGTGCTAAGAGCCGATAACATTCGACAATTGTAATTTTCGATTTATTTGCTAAGATTAGGATAGAGTTTAATCTAAATTAAAGGAGTTGACGACTGTTACTTTATATGTTAAAAGCATAGAAAATTAACCTAAAATGGACGTGTGGAAAAGATTTATAAGCCAAAGGAATTTGCAAGTAGGTTAAACGTAACGGTTAAAACGTTATAAAACCGGGCTAACGCCAGAAGATGAATCGCTTATCGAAACCCAAGTGGAAGAAGGTTTATACGCATGGGCAAGTAGAGGAGGCTGAACGTTTTGAAGAAAGCATTTAAAACTGAAATTCTTCTTTCTGATTTGCAACGGCAAAAAATCAATCAGACTATTGGTGTCTGTCGATATGTCTATAACCTTTATCTGGAAACTGCACAGAATCATTATCAAGAAACGAACAAACACATGTCTGGCTATGATTTTTCGAAATGGTTGAATAATGTCCACACAAAACAAACAGATCGATGGATTAAAGAGGTTTCCAGCAAAGCGGTAAAACAAGCCATTATGAACGGAGATAAAGCTTTCAAGAACTTTTTTAAAGGTTTGGCAAAATTTCCGCGCTTCAAAAAGAAAAAAAACCAGGATGTAAAAGCGTATTTTCCGAAAAATAATGCGACAGATTTAACCATTGAACGTCACCGAATTAAAATTCCGACGATTGGTTGGGTACAATTGAAGGAATTCGGTTATATTCCAACGAATGCAAATGTGACGAGCTGTACCGTCTCGCAAAAAGCAGGTCGTTATTTCGTGTCTGTTTTATGCACAATCGAACAAATAAAAACGGAGTATGTGAGTGAAAGTGATGGCATCGGAATTGACCTTGGTCTTGAAACGTTCGCAACCTGTAGTAACCACCTTGTTTTTGAAAACATCAACAAAGATCAAAGGATGATAAAACTAGAAAAACGATTAAAACGGCAACAGCGGAAACTAAGCCGAAGTTACGAACAAAATAAACATCGAAAGAGAGGTGAGTTCTGCACTAAAAACAGGCAAAAACAACTGGTAGTTGTTCAAAAATTGCACGCTAGACTAGTCAATATTCGAAAAGCGTATATTCGTTATATGATCAGTGAGCTGGTGAAAACCAAACCAGCGTTTATCGCTATCGAAGATTTAAACGTCAAAGGCATGATGAAGAACCGACATTTGGCACGCGCAATCGCACAGCAAAACTTCAGCCAATTTAAAGAATGGATCATCGCCAAATGTTTGGACATCGGTATTGAAATCCGTCTTGTCGACCGATGGTTCCCTTCCTCCAAACGCTGTTCAAGCTGTGGTCATCAGAAAAAGTTGCTGTCTCTGTCTGAACGAACTTTCTCTTGTGCCAATTGCAATCTAGAAATGAATCGGGACTTCAATGCCAGCTTAAATCTGAAGTATACGCAATCCTACACGATTGTCACATAACGACAACGTGTAGATGTAGGGTGGGCTACATCCGAATTTACGCCTGTGGAGTGCCCAACCAATCGTAGTAGCGAGCAATTGGCGAGGCGAGGTACGGAGAAGCAGGAAAATGTCTAGCGTAGGAAAACTTCTATGTTTTTCTATGTTTATAGTAGCAGACGTTCCCATTATGTCGTTGAAAAAGACTTTAACAATCGCAGGAACAGATACATCAGGCGGCGCTGGCATCCAAGCCGACTTGAAAACGTTTCAGGAGCACGGAACATATGGCATGACAGCATTGACAGTCGTTGTGACGATGGATCCAGACAATAATTGGAGCCACAACGTTTACTCGTTACCGGTCGATGTCTTGAAGGCGCAGATCAAAACAGCCCTTTCGACAGGCGTCGACGCCATTAAAACAGGCATGCTCAGCACAGAAGAAGTGATCCAGACGGCGGGTAACGCGATTGCAGAATCAGGTCTGAACCACGTCGTAATCGACCCGGTCATGGTCTGTAAAGGCGATGATGAAGTGCTTAACCCTGGAACGGTTGACGCAATGGTGGAATTCCTTCTTCCGAAGGCTGAAATTGTGACACCGAACCTATTCGAAGCGGGGCAACTGGCGGGGATGAAAACACCGCGGACGATTGAAGATATGAAGTCAGTCGCTGCAAAGATCCATTCACTTGGCGCCCGCAACGTCGTCATCAAAGGCGGTAAGCAATTGGTACATGACAAAGCTGCGGACCTTTTCTATAACGGTGAAACGTTCACACTTCTTGAAGCGGAGAAAACAGATACGCCTTACAATCATGGAGCAGGGTGTACATTTGCAGCAGCCATTACAGCAAACCTTGCCAACGGACTCGATGTGAACGAATCAGTTTTAGAAGCAAAGAAATTTGTCACGGCCGCGATTGCGAACGGCTGGAAACTGAACGACTATGTCGGACCGGTTATGCACGGAGCGAAAAACCGTTTCGGCGCACCAGAAATTACGACAACTGAAGTCTAAGGAATAGATGTAACGGCCGGGGTCCGATCTCTCGGCCGTTTTTGTATTTACTTGCACTCGCAAAGGCTTTGATTGTAATTGCAAGGCTTTTTCCTTGCAGATTCACTCTCTCTTCCCCTCTCCCACTTTCAAGCCCCATAAATCGCATTCAACACGTATCTTCTATATACTAAATAAAAGCATTGTACCAGTGTTAAGGAGGATTTTGCATGAAAAAAGTAAAACCTGATCATTTACAGGAACTCATCACTTCTTTTGCCAATAAAGATGTGTACATCCATCTTGAAACGACAAACGGCTCGTATGCCACGCATCTCAACGAAGGATTTTTCAATGCGGGTGCATTCATCCGCAATATCGTCGTCAAATTTGAACTCGGAAAAGTAGCCGGCGATTCACCCCACCGTATCGGTTTGAAGCTGCCATCCGGTTGGATTTATGCACAAGGCATTACGCATTATGAACTCGACGAACACGGACGACTTCTGATGGCAGGACATGATGGCGAAGGAAAGCTGGCGGTCGCGCTTGAAATTAGCGAAACACCGTTCACTTACTAAGGAGGGATGAATTCATGATTAAAAAAGAACGTCACGTACTGGTCATATTCCCCCACCCCGATGATGAAGCATTCGGTGTTTCCGGCACAATCGCTTCGTATCGTGAAATGGGCGTTCCGGTCACTTATGCATGTCTGACGCTCGGTGAGATGGGGCGGAACCTTGGCAACCCACCATTCGCAACCCGGGAAACTTTGCCGCAGGTCCGGAAAGAAGAACTTCAAAAAGCATGTGAAGCAATGGGGCTCGATGATTTACGGATGATGGGCTTCCGCGACAAAACGATTGAATTCGAAGATGATGAAAAAATGGTGGAGCTTGTGACTGATTTGATAGACGAGACGAATCCCTCACTTGTGATTACCTTCTACCCCGGCCTATCCGTTCACCCTGACCACGATGCAACAGCACGAGCAGTTGTTCGCGCCGTGAGACGTATTCCCGAAACGGAAAGACCTGTACTCTATACACTCGCTTTTGCAAACAATACAGTCGACGTACTTGGCGAACCGGACATCATTCATGATGTAACCGACGTAGCGGATAAAAAAATTGCTACATTGAAAGCTCATGCATCCCAAACAGTTTGGATGATGAAAGAGACAGAGAAAAAGTTGGCGGCGCAAGATCCCGACATACTGAAATGGCTCAACAATGAACGTTTTTACAGGTATCAATGGACAAATGATTTTGAATAAGCATACTAAAAAAGCTGCAATCACATGGATTGCAGCTTTTTTAGTATAGGGAATAAATCGAAAAATAGAAATAGGACATACTCTATTTACAAAGAGACAAAAACAAGTTAGTATGTATAAATATTCAAGTTATACATTTTATGTTTTTTGATATATAGGAGGAGTATTGTGAAAAAGTTTTCTCTATCCACATGGTTATATTTTATGATTCCATCAATTCTTGGCGTCATCCTGTTTATGATTCCATTAAAGTTTGGCGATGAGTGGAAAGTTCCTGTCGCTAAGTTAGCAGATATTTTATCCACGGCAATTGAGCCTGCAATGCCAATGGCCGCCATGATTGTAATTATTATTGCGGCAATCGGTTCTGTCTTTTTTTTATTCGTCAGACAGAATCACTCGAAACCGTCATTCATCATAAATTTATTCAAAGTGTCACCGTTTTGGACAATCACCCGCGTCATTGGGGCTATCTTCGCAGTCATGGTGACATTCCAAATCGGACCAGAAGCCGTTTGGAATGAAAATACAGGGGGATTACTCCTTGCGCCGGATGGACTGGTGTCATTCTTATTCACCATTTTCTTCTTTGCAGGTTTACTTTTGCCGCTCCTGTTGAATTTTGGATTACTTGAATTCTTCGGAACGATGATGATGAAAATCATGCGTCCTGTCTTCAAACTGCCTGGCCGTTCTTCGATCGATGCACTGACATCATGGATCGGCGATGGGACAATCGGCGTATTGTTGACAAGTAAACAATACGAAGAAGGCTTTTATACAAAAAAAGAGGCTGCGATTATCGGAACGACATTTTCCGTCGTTTCCATAACATTTTCGCTTGTCATTATTGATACAGTCGGCATGTCCGCGTACTTCCCTCAGTTTTACGGGACTGTTCTGTTAACCGGATTGGTTCTCGCGTTCATTATGCCGCGCATCTATCCGCTTGCGAGCAAAAAAGAGGAGTATATCGACAAAAGACCGTTTACGGGCGATGAAGAAAAATTACCCGAGGGCTATAATGTCTTCACGCATGGCCTTGAAAATGCACTCGAAACGGCGAATAAAAGCCGATCGTTAGGAAAAGTTGTCGCCGACGGCATGAAAAATGTCCTTGACATGTGGATTGGGGTCGCCCCTGTCGTCATGGCATTCGGTACAGTTGCGCTTATTCTTGCGGAATATACAGGTATCTTCACATTTTTAGGAAAGCCTTTCGAACCGATTTTAATGGTTCTCGGCATTCCGGAGGCCGCGGCAGCGGCGCAAACGATGGTTGTCGGATTTGCGGACATGTTCCTGCCGGTTATTCTTGCAGACGGAGTGATTACTTCAGAATTAACGTTGTTCGTCATCGCAACGGTTTCAGTTGTTCAGCTCATCTATATGTCTGAAGTCGGGGGACTTCTCCTAGGTTCTAAAATTCCTGTGAACTTTTTGGATCTTGTCGTCATTTTCTTGCTACGTACGCTAATTGCTCTACCGATCGTTGCAGGAATTGGACATCTCATATTTTAATGTCGTTTAAAAAGCCTTCGCAACTTGTTGCGAAGGCTTTTTTGTGCAGATTGGTCGCTCTGTGAGACGAATCAGTCGCTTTGGCGATTGGGGATTTTATTCAGTTGAGTTTCTTTATCCGATACTCCATAGGATAAGGTTTCTTCCTTGAGGTGATTTCACGGATTTTATTCTTCATTCGTTTCACACTTTCTTTGGCAATCCGAACCTTAGGTTCTTTATGAAAGGTAAAACTAAATCCAAGAAATTTTCTCTTCCATGGCCGGTCTACTGCGGACTTATTCAGATTCACCTTCAACTTTAGTTTCCCTTCAATAAACGAAGTGACAGAATTCATGACCCGATTTCCTGCTTTCTTTGTTTTCACATAGATGTTGCAGTCATCGGCATACCGCACAAACTTATGACCTCTTTCTTCTAACTCCTTGTCCAGTTCATCAAGTACAATGTTAGAAAGTAGTGGACTTAAGGGGCCTCCTTGCGGAGTACCTTCTTCACTAGTTGTCACGATACCATTTATCATGATGCCCGATTTCAAGTATTTACGGATTAACTTAAGAAGACGCTTATCTTCAATTCGTTTCGCAAGCACGCCCATGAGCCTATCATGGTTAACCTTGTCGAAGAATTTCTCCAAGTCGATATCAACAACCCAGCGATTCCCTTCCTGTATATATCCTTTTGCTTTCCTTACCCCGTCGTGAGCACTTCGATTAGGTCGAAACCCATAACTATGGTTCGAAAAGGTCGGATCATATAAAGAGGTTAAAACTTGGGCAATCGCCTGTTGAATAAAACGGTCTATCACGGTTGGAATGCCTAATAGACGCACACCACCGTCAGGTTTCGGGATTTCGACCCTGCGGACGGGTTGCGGTTCATAAGTTCCCTGGAGGAGTTCCATTTTCATGGATACCCAGTGTTCTATAATGTGCTTCCGTAGGTTTTGTACGGGCATTTCATCAACACCATGGCTCCCTTTATTGCGTTCCACCCTTTTCAGAGCAGAAAGCAGGTTTTCACGTGACATTATTCGCTCCATCAACATTGGTTACGCCTCTTTCCGTGAACAACGTTTCTTCTTATGCCAGCTCTGCTCCACCATCTTGTTAAAAAAACCGTGGAAATGATTCCACGGCCTTTTCCTTACGCACTGCGTTTCAGTTGTAATTTCTCCAACATATCCGCTGTCATTCTCTCCAAATCATAGGCTGTTTTAAAGCCCCATTCTTCAATCGCCGCAGTCGGGTCGATCGCGTCCGGCCAACTGTCAGCAATCGCCTGACGTACCGGATCAACATCGTAAGCCATTTCAAATGTAGGGATCTGTTTCCGGATTGATGCGGCAATTTGCGCCGGTTCAACACTCATCGCCGTCACATTGAATGCATTGCGGTGCATCAATTTCGCGGAATCCGCTTCCATTAAATCGACAATCGCCTGCAATGCATCAGGCATATACATCATATCCATATGCGTCCCTTCCGCGATATACGATGTATACTTCCCTTCTTCCAACGCTTTGTAATAAATATCGACCGCGTAATCAGTCGTTCCCCCTCCAGGCTGGGCAACATATGAAATCAGACCCGGGAACCGGACGCCGCGCGTGTCGAGCCCAAATCTATGGAAATAATAATCGCAAAGCAATTCACCGGCGACTTTATTGACCCCATACATCGTTGTCGGACGCTGTAGCGTGTCTTGGGGAGTGTCATGTTTAGGCGTGGACGGACCGAATGCACCAATCGAACTCGGTGTAAAAAATTGCATTTCCAGTTCACGGGACACTTCCAAAGCGTTTATCAATCCTCCCATATTGAGGTTCCAAGCGAACAATGGCTCACTCTCCGCTTTTGCAGATAATAATGCCGCCATATGCATCATCGTATCTGCACCGAAATCCTTTGCGAGCGCATGCATTTTATCGGCATTCGTAACATCTAGAATTTCAAAAGGGCCTGCTCCCGTTGAGTCCGTGCGTCGGATATCTGTCGCCAATACATTATCTGTACCATACTCCGATCGAAGCTTCGCTATCAATTCCGAACCGATTTGACCAAGCGCCCCTGTAACCATAATTTTCTTCATTTCTCAACTACTCCTTATCACGATACATTTGTCCTTACGGGAAGGACACTTGTTTTACATAAAATTAAATACTCCTATAAAACAACTTAAACCCATTATAAAATGTCCTCCCTGAAAATACAACAATGATTTTCATCAAAACAATATTGGTCTAAACTATCTGGTATACGAAAAGAAAAAGTTGAGGTGCATGATGCAAAAAAGGAAACCTTCCGTCTTTTCCAAGGCATTTAAATTCATTATTCTGCTGGCAGTAGGACTCCTGTTAACGTTCAGCCTCTTCTCTTACGGCATTCCAAAATCGATTGTGTTCATCATTATCATCGCCTTTTATGTAGCTTTTTCGATGCTATGGCCGCTGTATATTATTTACAAGTCAAAATCACTTGGTGCCATCGACCGATACGTCGCCAGTAACTACAAGAAGCCGATTTTCAGTTATTCCTATGCTCTGGCACACGGCAACAAACGAGATATTGAAGACGCCTTGAAAAGAATCATGAATACGTATAAACAACAGGATATGTATGATGTGTACGGGGCAAATCTCGCGCTAATCCAAAATAATGCAACTGCACTTCTAGGACACGTGAAAAACATAAGCGGGCAAGAATACAAAGATTATTATTCCGCGCATGCCTCTGTGATGAAGGGACAGTTTGAAATAGCGGGCGAATTACTCTCGAAACTTCATACCCCATGGATGATCCATTCATTAAAAGCATATGCTGCCCATAATCGCGGGGATTATGAAACATTCCACCAAGAGGCCGAACAGTCCATCGAGAGTGCGGTCGGTATGCAACGCTATGTATTGCACCATACGATGCGACGCATGGAAAACGGGGATTTTACAACTTGATAATCAAAAAAATCCCGGACAGCATGTAAGCTGTCCGGGATTTTTTATTCAATTATGAAATGACGCCGAGCTCTTTACCTACTTTTTCGTAGACTGCGAGTGCTTCATCAATCATTTCTTTTGTATGAGCGGCTGTCGGCATATTGCGGACGCGGCCTTTTCCTTTGGCGACTGTCGGGAAGACAATCGATTTGGCATAGACGCCTTCTTCCGCCAGGCGTTTGGAGAACTGTTGTGTCAACTTCTCTTCACCAATGATGCATGGTGTGATTGGTGTTTCGGATACGCCAATATCGAAGCCCAGTTTGGCAAGTCCTTCTTTCAAGTAGTTGCCGTTTTCCCATAGTTTGTCATGCAACTCTGTTGACGCCATGATTTTATCGAGCGCGCCCATAATGGCAGCGACGTCGCCCGCCGGAAGTGCAGTCGAGAAAAGGAAGGGACGGGAACGGACTTTCAGCCAGTCGATCAATTCCTGCGTACCAGCGACGTATCCGCCGACGACGCCGATCGCTTTTGATAGCGTACCGATTTGGAAGTCGATCTCTTTTTCCAACCCGAAATGTTTCACAGTCCCTTTCCCTTTTCCTGTGACGCCTGAACCGTGAGCGTCGTCCACATACGTAATTAGATCATATTCTTTGGCGATTTTTACGATTTCCGGCAAGTTGGCGATGTTGCCGTCCATGGAGAAAACGCCGTCTGTAATATACATCACTTTTTCGTACTGGCCTGACTCTGTCGCTTCTTTCGCTTTCGCGCGGAGATCATCCATATCTTGATGGTTCACACGGATGACTTTGGCGCCAGAGAGGCGGCAGCCGTCGATGATTGAAGCGTGATTCAGTTCATCTGAAAGAATCGCGTCTTTTTTCGTCATGACTGCCGAAATGGCCGCCATATTACAGTTAAAGCCGGATTGGTAGGAGATCGCAGCTTCTGTTCCTTTGAATTCGGCAAGCTTTTTTTCAAGCGCCACGTGGATGTCGAGCGTGCCGTTAATGGTGCGGACCGCTCCAGCACCTACGCCGTATTTTTCCGTAGCTGCAATTGCTAACTTCTTCAAATCCGGGTCTGTTGCCAGCCCCAGATAGTTGTTGGAAGATAAATTGATGAGTTCTTTTCCTTTTATTGTAATGACGGGACCGTTTGGACCTTCTACAGGGTCAATTTCGTTATACAGACCTTGGTCACGGAGTTCCTTTAAGTTTTGGTGTAAAAATGCATCGAGTGCTTTAGACAAGGTGATCTTCCTTTCAAACAGGTAATGCCTCCATTTTACCACACGGCCAGTTCAGCCGCAGAATGAAGTACATCCTTGTCACAAAAGGTTTTGGAGTGCAGCCGATTTCCTCTCGAAAACGGATTGACGGATAGCCGAATCCATGGTGATTCTCATGCTGTTTGAGGCTTGCGCATAAGCCTGCATATAGCCCGTCGCGTCAAGTATCGTTTCCGAATACGTTTCACTGATGGCACTGATTTTATCATCAATCGCTTTATCTTCCTCACACATCTGCACAAGATCGAGTATTTCGTCGCCCGGACGTTCAGGGTCATAGGCATGGGGCTTCGTCGCATCGAGTAGGCAGACTGACAGTTCAGGGATTTGAACGAGATCGACCCCCGATGGATCTAAACCGCACCAGCCATACAAAACATCGAACCCCCGCTCTTCCGCCTCGGCTCCGACCGCCTTCATGAGCGTGGATTTGCCCGTTCCTGGAAGCCCTTTAATCAGCATTCTTCTATCCAAACGCTTTGTAATCGACGGGATGAAATCCTTTGCCCCTGCCGAAGTCAACGAGCCAATCAGTCGATGTGAAACGACCGCTTCCTTATTCAGCCTGATTGTTCCAAAGAGTTCTTCCCTTAAGGATTGAATACGACTTTCATGTAAATCCCACATCATCCTTGCAATATTGTACGACTCCCAGTCATCGTGAATTTTCTTCGCCGTCGATAGCATCCCTAGGGCTTTCTCAAGTGCATTATCCGCTTCCGTCAACTTTTCAGTAATTACACTATTCTTATCTCGCAATCTCGTTTCGTCATACATATCATAAAAACTGATGACCCGGTGATTTCCGCCGATATTAGAGGGTTCCAACGCGACGGGATGCGATGCCTGAAGGACCAGCAGATTCAGTCCTTTCACAAAGACTGCGTCCGTTTTCTCCGGTTGCACGGGATTCATGAATTTATCGACATCAAATCCCCGTTTTAGGTAGAGCGCCGCGGCTTCATTCAACAAACTCGAGAGTGCGTTTGTCGGTGGACATTTCAAAAAAATAGTTTCTGAAGCAGCCGCTATCAGTTTATCGTACTTATGTGAGATTCCCTGGCCCGTAAAGGCTGTCCCCATGTATTGGGTTATGGTTCCATACATGCCGATCCATCCTTTCTGTACATACGACTAGCCTATGCCCGGTCCATAAAAAAAAGCACGGCTTGGCAGCACATGCTTTAAAAATATTATTCTTTTAATACGTCGACAAATGAAGCTTCTGCTACCTTTGCCAATTGGTGAGGACTAAGTTTCATCTGTAAGCCCGGTTTCCCAGCACTGACAATCATGGCTTCAAGTGTTTCTGCAGACTTGTCCATAAACGTCGGGAATTTCCTTTTCATCCCAACTGCCGAACAGCCGCCACGGACATAGCCTGTTTCTTTCGTTAAATCCTTTAGCGGAAGCATATCGAGCTTCTTTACGCCCGCCGCCCGCGCGGCTTTTTTCAAGTCAAGTTCTGCTACCACTGGCACTAAAAATACGAACAGCTCACGGGGCGCAGCAATTGTAACAAGCGTCTTATAGACGGTCGTCACCACCTGCCCCGTCTTTTCAGCAACCGAAACACCATCCAACAACCCATCATCTACATTGTACTCCATGAGCTCATACGAAATCCCTTCCCCGTCCAGGATCCGTACAGCATTTGTTTTCACTTTCTTCTGTTTTGCCATTCACGATTCCTCCTCCAATAGCGAAAAGGCCGCCAGTTAACAGGCGACCTCATCCAGTCCGTCATGCGATTTTATAAAAACTCGGCCGATCACTCTCGAAGCCTTTCTGCTTCATCTGCGCATGGAATGAATAGGAAGAAATCGCCTGTTCGTAGCGCTTTTTCAACAAGAACACTTCGCGGTCGAGGTCCGTGGGAAATGCCATCGATGCCACCCGTGCAGCTTCCACATCATCACGTGTAGCAACAGCCTCAATTTCAGACTGGGCACGTTTATGCAAGGCGATTTGCGCTTCGGTCTGCATGATTTTGGCAGATGCTGTTGCCGCAAGCCGGTAATCGGCAGTCGATGGTTCAGGCACCGACATCGCTTCAGTCCGTACATCTTTCCATAGACCAATCGTTTCCTCTAGCGTTTTCCCGATTGGAAGGACGACCTGCTTCATCTGCCCTGTGCCGGAGTGTTGGATTTCCTGGCGTTCCGGCCGCACCGTTTCAGGTTCCTTCTTTCCAGTCAATAAATCCTCAAGTTCCGCGAGTGTTTTCTGATTTTGTCCATTGTACTGGAGATCACGATGATAGGCACTTTCCGCATTTCTTCGTCGTTGTGCATCGTAGCGCTGCAGCGATTCGCTGGCGCCTGAATACAGTCACAGCATTCATGATTCTTCACCACCATACCTTTGAATTCACAACAATCTAGTAATTCAATTATACCCGCTTCTATCAGAACAATAAACACGACGATAGCGCTATTTACTAGGCTACCAGATCTCCACACAATAGCCCGTCCACCCTGCAATTGCTTTTAATAAGATACGTGTCGACGTTTTTCCCGGCTACGCGAAGCTCCGTCATCGATTGTAAGACGGTTCGGATTGTTGGAAATGATCAGGTTTCGATTGAATACCATGGTATTCTTATTGTACGAATGCTAAATTCAGGAATAATCGGTTTGTTAATCATTTCATTGTATTTCGCGCATTTGAATCAGGCCGGTTATTGTAAGAATAGATGCCATCGCATAATTATTTAAAGGAGGAATTACTATTTGGAAAAAGTTATTTATGTCTATCCTATTTTTTGTATCCCTATTATCTGCGTGCCAAACGAATGAGAATGACTTAACGTTTGTGGGCGAAGGTAAAAATTGGTTAGCTGTTGTAACCGTTCATCAAACGAATGGTGAAGAAACATATCAAATCCAGCTTACTAACAAAGGAAATAACATAGATGAAAGTGATAGTTTTCGTTATTATGTGGAATCCAAAAATAACGGAGTAATAGATTTCGGCGCGAATGATGCTACTGTAAATCAAGAAGGCATCTATCACAACAATTCATTAAGCGCCAATAGTCCTTCTACGATTGCAGAAGATGAGTTAGTGATAAAAGTAGACTGGAACGATACAAGCGAACATTTTGATTTAAGGATCCAGTGAGGTTATGTGAATAGTTATACTTAATGTAACGGACAGGTTTCCTAATTAAGGGGCCGTCATGAAAATGACTCTATTTAAAAACAAGTATTTTATAGGTGAATACTCTTTTGGCTGCAAAAAAGTCTAGACATTTATTCAAAAGTATTGGTTAACTTGTACTCAACAATCGGGCCAAATCGTTGTTGAAGGAAGGTATTTCAAAAATTGATTGAGACAGTGAAAACAGTTGGTGTTATCGATGTTACGAGGTAGAATTTAATATCTTTATTAGAGATAAGAGTCGATCTATTGCTATTTCATCATATATCTGTTATTCTAAAGAAGAATTATTTTTGTTCCTTTTCAGATTGAAAAAGATTTTGATTTTCGTCTAAGGTATTTGAGCAAGGATAGTAACACATTGTGTGGATATCCACACTAGGAGGCAACAATTATGGAACAAGGTACAGTTAAGTGGTTTAATGCAGAAAAAGGTTTTGGTTTCATCGAGCGTGAAGGCGGAGAAGACGTATTCGTACATTTCTCAGCAATCCAAACTGAAGGTTTCAAATCTTTAGACGAAGGTCAAAGCGTAACATTTGAAATTGAACAAGGACAACGTGGCCTACAAGCTACAAACGTTCAAAAAGCTTAATAATAGCTAGAAAAAGACCCTACTTGTAGGGTCTTTTTTGTGCTTGAATTTGTTTTATTAGTGGTTAGCTGTGTCACTTTGACCGATAATCTTCGCTTACTTTAAGTGAAAGTTAAAATAAAATCAGAACATGGGTAAAAATAATAGATCGATATTCAACAATCGGGCACGACTGTGGAATAAGCGTCTCTGTTCTTATTAAGCTAACGGCAGGTTTAGGTAATCAAGACCATCATTTCGAATAAGAAGTATCTCTAAGGTGATAATAGTGAAGAAAGATATTTACGAATGAATTCTAATTGGAGGTATATTTGTGACTGACAAAATAACAGAAGGTGAGTTTCAAGAGATTATCCGCAGTAGAAGTAGCGGTAAAATTAGCTTTCCCCAATTCTTAGAAGAATTGTCCCATAGAGGCATTCATGAATACGAAATTGAAGTTGCTACGGGTCAAGCCACATATAAAGGAGTTCATTCGGAGTTTAAAACGGATTCCCAAGTAAGCTTAGTTATCTCCGATAAATTTAATCGAAATAAGGTACTTGAGGCAATATCTAACATCTCTCTCCCCTTTTTAGCCTTCTTAAAAGAGATTGCTGAGGCTGGAATTGCAATCTATCATGTAGACATACCTGAGAAAAAGGTTACTTATATTGGAATCGGAGAAGAAAAAATTACAGAACAGCTTAAAATTTAAATAACGCCAAAACAAGCGGGTAAATGATTACCGATAAACAGTAGGGTGCAAGAGTTCAGTAAGGATAGTAAAATAATTCATCAAAAAAACGCTCAGATGCCTGGGCGTTTTTTTGATGTGGCATGCTCTGATTACTCAAACTTCAACGAGACCTCTGCAGAATCAAAACTCTAGTCCTTTGACTGCCTCTACCCCGTCGTCGTAATAATGCTTTTCAGGCTCGATGACTGAGACTAGGTCCGCTATTTCTTTGATTTCAGGTAAGGCATCCCTTCCTGTGATGACGAGATGGACATGGGACGGTCTATTTTTAATTGTTTCCAGTATTTCATCTAGAGGTAGAACATCTTCGATTGGAAACTTGTCAATTGCCAGCGCATTGTTCAATTCATCCAAAATGACAACATCGTACTCGCCGCTCATGACAGCATCTCTCGCTTGCGGCCATGCTTTTTTGAGTGCTTCACGATGCTCTTCAGGTGTTTTCAGCCATGTAAAACCGATACCAAGCTGTTCCATCCCCACACCCAGTTTTTTCAACGCGATTTGCTCCCCGTAAGACCGTTGCGGTGATTTGATAAACTGCAAGATTTTCACTTGATAGCCTCGTCCGATACTGCGCAGTGCAAGCCCCAAAGCCGCGGTTGTTTTCCCTTTGCCATGCCCTGTGTAGACGAGCGTCAGTCCCCGTCGGCTATTTTTATTTTCACTCATATAATTGTCCCCCATTCGTGTTTTAATCGTATATCGTACCTTTAAAACGCCCTCTTCGATTACATCAAAGACTGCCTGTTCAATTCCAGTGCGGAATGCCTCTCCAATTTCCGAGTGACGGGGTTGACTTGCCCCTTGTGTGCTAGCAATCAGCAACACATCTTTCGCCGATTGAACCGATTGTAACTTTAAGCGCTGGCAGGCTTTCACTTTCGCTTCTGTCACAACCATATACCAATCCAGTAGCGTCTTATCTTGCAAGTGATTATCGACAACTAGCATCAGATGAATGGCGTCTACGTTTTTCCGCGTGTCATCATTCACTTCGATCACAGCCACGATGAACACCGGAACACCCGCCACTCTTCGTTCACTGAAAACAATATCCTGCACATCGCCTTTAAATCCAACCGCCGCAGCTTGTTCAGGAGAAATTCCTTGATTTTCTAACCGTGCAAGCAGCGGTGTTTCGGTACCTTCTGAAAAATCCGCAACAAAACAAAAATGCTGCAACCATTGCATACCTGCTCCTACACTCGCATTCGATAATGCGCGCAACGGTTGGTTAAATTGCAGATGAGCTACACGCTCTTTTCGTTCAAACTGATAGCTTTCCAGTAAAGGCATGATATCAGGTACATACGATTGCGCCGGCGTCAAATGAAGTTGCGGCTTCGCTACTAGCGGATGTGCCTGTGTCTTCACTTCGACTTCATACACTTTTTTCAACTGCTGCTCTTTGCGTAACGTATTGACATCCCCAACTTCTAAAAATGAACCTTCATGCAGTAATGCAACACGATCTGCATAGAGAGAAGCGATGTTCAAATCATGCAAAATCGCAAATACCGTTAGACCTTTCGTCTGTTGCCACTCTTTCAGCAAATCGAGCATTTGAAACGTGTGCTTAATATCCAAGTGGTTTGTAGGTTCATCTAGCAATAAAATTTCTGGCTCTTGCGCCAATGCTTTTGCCAATAACACACGTTGTTTTTCTCCACCACTTAATAGGCGGAATTGTGTTTTACGATAGCGTTCGACCTTCGTAATCTCCATCACCGTATCGATCACTTGACGGTCATACGCTGACAGCATTTTCAAAACGCCTTTTTGGTGCGGGTAACGTCCCAGGTTAATGATTTCTTCGACTGTATAATCGAAGGTCATTTGAACTTCCTGGGAGAGAACGGCTACTTTTTTCGCCTTTTCCAACTTCGTCAATTTTGACATCGCTTTCCCGGCGATGAAGATATCTCCCGAACTGGCTGGCAATTGCCCTGTGATCAATTTGAAAAGCGTCGTTTTTCCGCTCCCGTTCGGTCCCAGCAAGGCGAAAAACTCCCCTTTTCTAATCTCCAAATCGATGCCTTGGACAATCGGCTTTTTCCCATAACCGCCCGTAAGTTGCTCCACTCGAATCATCCACGCTCACCTCTCCCGATTCTTTCCCTGATCAACAGAAATGCAAAGACAGGCGCGCCGACCAATGCTGTGATGACACCAATCGGCAATTCTTTCGGAGCAATGAGCGTCCGGGCCAGCAAATCCGCCAAAATGAGGAACGAACCTCCGAACAGCATCGATAACGGAAGTAGATGCCGGTGATTCGGTCCGGTCAGCAAACGGACCAGATGCGGGATAACAAGCCCGACAAAACCGATTGTACCGGAAACTGCTACAGCCGCACCCGTCAATAATGAGGCGCCAATCAGTACCATGATTTTCCCTCTTTTTACGTTGACGCCGATATGATCGGCTGCTTCCTCCCCAAGCGCAAGCGCATTTAATTCACGATAATGCATGAGTAAAATAATCGAACCGACAATCATGAAGGGGATGACAAGCTGAACATGACTCCATCCCCTCATCCCAACACTGCCGTATAACCAGTACATGATTTGTGTCATTGCATCCCGATCTCCCAGCGAGATGAGAAGCGATGTAATGGATCCGATAAACGCACCCACGATAATCCCTGCCAAAATGATTGTTTCAATGGCAAGACCCCTACTGCTCAACCGGACCAATCCAAAGACAATGGCCAATGTGATAAATCCGCTGCCAATGGCGACAACCGGCAATGTAAAACTGCCGAGCCCGATAATCGTAAATTGGAAAAAGATGACCAGCACCGCACCTAATGCAGCACCCGACGACACACCGATTGTATAAGGATCTGCTAACGGGTTACGTAATAACCCTTGGAAGGCGGCACCCGCTAACGAAAGCGAAGCACCGACACAAAGGGCCAGTAATACCCGCGGCAATCGAATATTCCAGATGATTAACTCTTCGTTCTTCGGAATGTTTTCAAGCCATCCGATTCCGAATGACTTGTCCAACACAATATGTAAAATGGTCATGATCGGGAATTGGACGCTGCTGACGAATAATCCGAGCAACAGCGCACCAAGCACAAATCCGATACTAAGCATGTAAAGCCAGGTTACTTTATTCCCCAAAAACTTCCGGATAAATGATTTCGGCAAGTGTTTCCACTCCTTGGATCAAACGAGGTCCCGGACGCGTGACTGTGTCACTATCTACATCAAATACTTGTCCCTCTTTTATCGCTGTCACTTCTGCCCAACCGTCACGTGCCAAAACTTGTTCAGCTGGATTGTCTACATAGTAGCCGTATGTCGTAATAATGACGTCCGGGTTCAATTGCACGATTTCCTCCTCCGTCATCTTCACCCAGCCGTCCTGATCTTCTGCGGCATTTGTTGCGTTGATGGTTTCCAGCATTTCATGCATGAATGTATGTTGCCCAGTCGTGAAAATATCCGGAGCCGGTGAAACTTCCACCCATACTTTCTTTTTATCTGTAATTTCTTTTGCTTTTTCTTCAATTGCTGCACGTCGATCTTTCATGTCATTTATGATTTCGTCTGCCTTCTCAGTTGTTCCTGTCGCCTTCGCTATCATGCCCATCGTTTGATAGACGTCGTCAAAAGTGGATGCACTGCCTGTCACAACGACTGTAATCCCCGCTTCTTCATACTGCTTCAGGATGTTTCCGTGCGTGTCGTGGTGATACGTTGTGGCAAATACGATATCTGGCAAGAGAGAAAGAATAAGCTCTGCATCCATATCTTGTCCCCCAACCTTTTGGACCTCAAGTGCTGCAGCTGGATAGTTGCAGTAATCAGAAACACCGATCATGCGGTCGCCCGCACCCAGTGCATATAAAATTTCCGTATTGCTTGTCTGAATCGACACAATCGATTGCGGTTCACTTTCAATGGTCACTTCCCGTCCCGCATCATCCGTAAAGGTGACCGGAAATGCTCCCGCAACTTCTTCTATTCCTTCAGATGCCCCTTCTCCTGTGACATCGCCCGCTGCTCCTGTCGACTCTTTGTCCGTACCGCATGCCGTCAAGAACGCCAGCATGAAAACAAAGACAACACTGAGTAAACCCCATTTCTGAAATAAACCCTTCAATCCAACCACTCCTTTATTTACATCAAAAAAAGCGCTCTTCTTAGAGGAAGGCGCACATAAAAAAGCGTTCGTCACTAGGGTGTTTGGTCACTAACATCCATTCGCGTCCAATTAGACCAACATCCTGTTGGCCTAATTGGGGCAGCACTTTGCATCCCATGTATTGACAAATCACTTTAAACGTCCCTTCCTCGAGGAAGTTTAAAATCAAAATAGGCAGGTCTCCTGACTTACGTCTCACCGGCTGACTAACTCCTTCCCATGCCTTATGCACAGTGGATTATGCCTTAGTCGCCTCAAACGCTTACAGTGACGGGATCGTGTTGGACTCGCACCAACTTCCCTCTTCGTTTTAACCAGTTGTTTTCAACCGCTTAAAAAACCTATTTCTCAATTATTCTTTTTATAATGTTATGTATTCAGTATTAAGTATAAAGAAGATTCTACTTTAAGTAAACTGAGTTTAAAAAGTATTCAAGTAGAGGCCTTACTTTTATGTAGTGAAATCAAGAACTTAATTGAACCGATTCGAACCCTTCGCCTAGATTCTATACATATTCATTTGATCAATATATAGTCTCCATTTAAAAAAGGTATTCCATCCGTCCATTCAAGACAGATGAAACACCTATTTCCATTACCTACTATTTATTTTTCAAACAACTTCTTCAACGCATCCGCCATTGCTGTATTCTCAGGCTCTTCCTGCTTCTTCATGTATTTCTGGACGTCGCGTTTATCCGCTTTCTTGCCGCCAGAGTTCGCTCTGCGTTTTTCAAATGCTGACAGCTTTTCACGGTGCCCACATTTGCAGACGAAAATCCGTCCATCGCCTTCCCCGCGCAGTTCCAGTTTCTTTTTACAAACTGGGCATCTCGCATTTGTCAGTGTCGAGACATTTTTTCGGTGGCCGCATTCACGGTCTTGACAGACGAGCATTTTGCCGCGCTTGCCGTTCACTTCAAGTAGGAGTTTCCCGCAATCCGGGCATGTTTTCCCAGTGACATTATCGTGTTTGAACTTTTTATCGTCTGTTTTGATTTCCGTTACGGTACGTTTTGAGAAATCGATCATGTCTTTCATGAAGGCCGTTTTTTTCATCTGGCCTTTCGCGATTTTCGTCAGCCCTTGTTCCCATTCCGCTGTCAGTGCCGGTGATTTCAAATCTTCCGGAACGAGTTCAAGCAGTTGGCGGCCTTTCGACGTCGTGTAAATGTCATTCCCTTTTTTCTCCATGACGAACGAGTTGAATAACCGCTCGATGACATCGGCACGTGTTGCAACGGTTCCAAGTCCACCCGTTTCACCGATTGTTTTGATAAGCTCTTTTGATTCGCCTTGCATGAACTGAGCGGGATTTTCCATTGCCGCAAGCAATGTCCCTTCATTGAATCGTGCAGGTGGTTTCGTTTGGCCATCTGTCATAACAATGGCACGAATGCTCACTTCGTCACCTTTTTTAAATGCAGGAAGTGTATCGGTATCCGCTTCTTCCTCATCTGTCGAATAGACCTTTTTCCATCCTTCGTCGGTGATTGTACGGCCTTTCGCTTTGAACATCTCACTACCGACTGCAAGTTCCGCCGTTACTTGGTCGTAGCGGAACGGACCGAAGAAGACAGCAAGGAATCGTTTGACGATCAAGTCGTATAAACGCTGCTCTTTATCGGACAGATTTTGAAGCAGCGGTGTTTCCTCTGTCGGAATGATGGCATGGTGATCCGAAACTCGCTTGTCGTCAATGACGCCTTTTTGCGGTTTGATTGCTCCGGAACGAAGCAATGTATTGACCGACTTCCGGTACGGTCCGAGATCCACCGCTTTAATGCGTTCTTTCAACGTCCCCTCCATATCGGACGTCAAATGCTTCGAATCAGTACGTGGATACGTCACCGCTTTATGGCGTTCATAGAGATTTTGCAAAGTGGAAAGCGTCTCTTTCGCCGACCATGACCAACGGCGATGCGCTTCTTTTTGCAGTTCCGTCAAATCGAAAAGGGATGGTGCAGGCTGTGACTTCGGTGCCGTTTTCACATCCGTTACTTTGCCGGAATGAACTGCCTCGAGTTGCCCCATCAATTTCTCGACTGCCGCCTTATCGAACGATTGCGTCTGTCCTGCTTTGTCATGCCATGTAAACTTCGCAGACTCTGTCAATGCCTGCATGCCATAAAACGATTTCGGCTTGAAATCACGGATTTGCTTTTCGCGCTCCGCAATCATCGCAAGGGTCGGTGTTTGCACACGTCCTGTCGATAATTGTGCATTGTACTTCACTGTTAGCGCTCGTGTCGCGTTTATGCCGACAACCCAGTCAGCTTCCGCCCGGGCGACCGCCGCCTCATAAAGATGCTCGTACGCACGGCCATCCTTTAAATTGTTGAAACCGTCTTTGATTGCTTTATCCGTCACGGATGATATCCATAAGCGTTTGACAGGTTTCCGGACTTTAGCCATTTCCAGGATCCAACGTGCCACAAGCTCCCCTTCACGTCCCGCATCCGTCGCGATGATGATATCCTTCACATCATTGCGTTTCAATTGCGCTTTGACAGCATTGAACTGTTTGGACGTCTGGCGGATTGGCACGAGTTTGAACGGCTCCGGAATGATTGGAAGATGTTCGAGCTTCCACTCCTTAAATTCATTGCCATACCCTTCCGGATCGGCATGTGTCACCAAGTGGCCGAGCGCCCATGTGACAATATAGTTTGTTCCCTCAAGAAATCCATTTCCTTTTTTATTGCAGCCGAGCACCCGCGCAATATCGCGTGCTACGGACGGCTTTTCAGCTAGAACTAATGATTTGGACATAAATAAATCCCCTTTCTTCATATACCGATTATAAAGGAGATTCGATTGTGATGCATGTTGGGCGACTACAAATAGAAATCGGCAAAAAAATGCCTTTCCATCGTATTCAATAACCAACGGAAAGGCGAATTCTTCCTTCTAGTGCCCGGAGCAGCTGGCGTCTGGTGATTAGACGTCGCCAAAGGGCGCAAGCCGCCTGGGCACAGGAAAGTCATTGTGAAGAGAGGGGGGCGTCTCCTGGAATAATCGGCTTTTCCAATTTTTCATCCCCGTTGAATAACTCTTCAATTTTCTCATACGGGATTGCTTCCCCGTTTTCATCTTCCAAACGCTCTTTCACCCGCTCAATTGTTTTTGCAGGCGATGTGAGCGCGATGATTGCATCCCCCGCTGTGGCTTGCAATTCAACATCAGGTGTAAAGAATTCAATCGATTGGTCTGCACGAAGAATGTAGAGAAGTATCGATTTATCATCCCGTTCACGTAAGTATTGCGTGTAGCTATACTGTTCAGTAATCAGCGTTTTGCGGATGACATGCCCTGCACTCATTCGATCTTCGAGATCATATATCGAAATGGCAGGTGCAAATAGCGACTGCCCGCCCACTATCGTAAACGCCTTGACGTCTTTTCCAACTTGGAATTTTGTTTGATACAGATGGTCGCGCCCAAGGTCATGTGCAAAATCCGCACATACATGGGCATTGTACATATCAGTCTTTGTCATTGCGAGCATAAATCTATACGGCGACAAATCCAGGTGATATCCCGTCTGCTCTGATAGGATATCCCCGATATAAACCGGCATGCCCAGTTGGCGTGCAAACGATAATTTTGCCCATGACGGGTCGATAATCAGTACTTCATTCCCCGTCTCTTTCACCGATTGAGCTAGCTCCGCAGCAAACCGGCTGCCACCAACGATGAGTACGCCTGATTCGTCCGTCGTGGTGAGATTCAACTTTTTCGCAAGGTAGCTGATTGAAAAGCCATGCAACACAACGGTCGATAGGACGAGCGCAAACGTCAATGCAGTTAACAGTTCTGCATCCTCGTATCCGTTTTCCAAAAGAATCGTCGCAAAATAACCCGATACAGTCAATGCCACAATCCCCCGTGGTGCAATCCATCCGATCAACAGCTTCTCCCGTACATTCAATTCCGTCCCAATCGTTGAAAGCCAGATTGACAAGGGTCGAACGACGAACAACATCGCCGCAACATACAGCATAATATTCGGGTTGAAAATTTCAATCAGCGTTTGCGGGTCCAATGATGCAGTTAACATGACAAAAATCCCAGAGATGAGCAGAACTGATATATTTTCTTTGAAATGACGGATGTCCTGAAGTGTTGTCAAATGCATATTTGCCATCGTCATCCCCATTGCAGTGACCGCAAGCAACCCGGTCTCATGCATGATTTCGTCCGCAAAAACGAAGGTGAAAATGACAACTGCAAAGAGGACCGGTGCTTTTAGAAACTCAGGGATGTTCCCCCGCTCGAACGCATTGCCCATGATCCGGGCAGCCCCCCAGCCAAGAAGTACCGCAAAAGTAGACGCCGCAAAAAATAGCAGAAATGCAGTCAACGTCACTTCGTTATTCAAAAATCTGATGAATTCAAAGGCAAACACCGCAAGCAATGCGCCGAATGGGTCAACAACAATCCCTTCCCACTTCAATATGGCCGCAGGACGTGGTTTCAGCTTCGCCTGTCGAAGAAGCGGCAAAATCACGGTCGGCCCCGTTACGATGAACAAGCCGCCAATAATGAAAGCAACCGCCCATGAAAGTCCTGCCAAATAATGCGCTGCCAGCGATCCCGCAATCCATGCGATGAATGCACCGACCGTGACAATCCGTGCAACGGGCTTACTAAACCCTTTAATCTCTTTGAAATCCAGATTCAAACTACCTTCAAACAAAATAATCGCCACAGCAAACGTAATGATCGGACCAAATAGCTCGCCCATGCTTTCCTGCGGATTAATGAGACCGAAAATCGGTCCAACTAGCAGCCCTGCAATCGACATGACGACAATCGCTGGCATCCGGAAACGCCATGCCAACCATTGCGACAAAATCCCGATCAAAACGACGAGCATCAAATCGAATAGTAACGAATCAAACAGTGGAAGTCACCCCATTCCCAATATGAAATACTGCTAGTTTACCATAATGCCCCTTACAAACCACGTGATTTTTTCAGGGAGATACGGGAGACGTCGGGATAGCTGTTTTCTAGGTCGGTGCGTTGAATTGTTTTGCGGATATATTGTCTCCTTTACGTAAAGCGTTTTCTCGTTGGAGGAGTATGCTGATTACTTACGGCGTAAGCACCAACTGCCCTGATAAACATATTGTCCCCTCTCCAGTGTGAATGCATTCACTCTAGATTCCTATCAAAATCCGTATATTCCCCATATCTTCCACATAGGGTGGTAGAGATCAATGGAAAAATGTTGCTAGAAAGGGTGATTCCAATAGACAGACATGAAAAGAAAAAAATCGCCATCTACATCTCTCGTTCGGACGGAAAAGGGACATACCCCGCACGGAGAGCGGCTATAATTTCGCAAGCCTTGGCTACTGAAATGGATATCCTGTTTTTATGTGGGGAAGATTCTCCTCCGGCTCCCGCCGGGTTTAAAGAGATTAAGGTCGGGAACAGCAATTCTTTGTTACGTGAATTGACGGCATTGAAGCCTGATTTATTGATTCGCGATAGCGGCTCAACCATCGAGGAAGAAGTCGAGAAAATACGGGGAATCGTCCCCTCCATCATTCATTTCGATGATTTTGGCGATGGTGGGAAAAGTGCGGATCTGGTGTTTCAAACGCTTTATAGCGAAACATACGATCCCATGCCAGAACATTATATCGTCGGTCTAGAGAGTTTCATCGCCGATGATGCGATGGCTCCATTCAAACAGATCGGCCTACGGAAGGAGCGGCAGAATCCACTCCCCCATTTGGTCATCTCATTTGGTGATGAAGATGAAGGAAACTTATCGTACCGCGCTTTGCGGCATATGCTACAACTACAGATTCCGTTGAAAGTGACGCTATTAGTCGGTGAACGGTATGCGCATGACACGAGCACGCTCCGTATGATGGCGCTTGGGAGAAGGAACACTTCCATCTTGGAGTATCCGTATAATTTTGCGGAAGTATGCGCGTCGGCGGACGTTATTCTTTGTGCGTCCGGCTACATGCCCTATGAGGTGGCGGTTATGGGCATTCCGTGCGTTGTACTTGCACAAAATGATTTCGAGACAGAACTCGCCTTTCCGAAAGAGCATCACGGCTTTATCCATTTAGGGCTTGGACGCAAAGTGAAACAATCGAGTCTACTGAACGCCATCATGGAACCATTGTTGCATGAGCCGTTACGCAAAAAAGCGATTGCGCGGCAAACGGCACTTGGACTGGGTGATGGAAAAGATGCGGTGTGCGAGGCAATCCGATACTACCTTGAATATCCGAAACGTAGTTCTTTAATGACCGGCAAAGGAAAAGAAGCTTCCAATATGCTAAAATAGGGGAAAAGTGGAGGTGTCCCCCTATTATGAATAAACGGCAAGTGGAGTCGGCAATCGCCGAACTAAAAATGGACTATATCAATCTTCAAGGTGATATCGAGAAGCTTGAATCGACCGGCAATGACAGCTTTGTCAATAAAGCCGAAGTCCGTTTGGCGACAATGGAAGAAAAACTCGCGGAACTGAATAGGCAACTTGCCTCTTTCGAATAAATGTATCAGTGCCACGAGTGCGCACACAAATAACATATGCAATCGTCCGATAAAATGACCGAAAGCCCGCATTGCCATTGGCAATGCGGGCTTTACATGATGTAGAAGCAGAATAAGTCACAGGCAAGCTTGTTCCAAGCGAACATATCCGCGTTACTAAGCCGATTCATCCTTCATTCAATAAGTCGTCAATTTCAAAAGCTTCTGGAGGCTATAAATGCCGCGTTGGATGGATGTGAATTGATTTTGATAGGTTTCGACATCCAGTGTATATAACGCATCTTCATTGTCCAGTAGTCTGTTAAAATAGGCGTCGATTTCCTTGACTAGCTTGCTATCATTCGGGGCAATTACGCGTAAATTCGCCTCAAGATTGTAATCATCCAATGTTCTTTCCGTCAGGTTTGCGGAACCGTTTGTAATATAGGTGTCTTCGGCGGTTTGTACCGCAACCAGTTTCGTATGATACTGTCCAATAACTGTGTTGTACCATTTGATATTGATTTCACCTTCTGTTTTTTCCAACATCTCCTGGACGACAGGCCGATTAGGCAGCCCGGTTTTTTTGTTGCCAAATGAGTTTTCGTTCGGATCGAGGATCAGCGTCACGTCAGCACCCCGATTTGTAGCGTCGATGAGTGCATTGACGACATCACGTTTTGCGATGTAGAACATACCAATCCGGATACTATCTCCTTCTTGCACTCTCGCAATGTCTCCAAGCAAGGCATCAAGAATCTTCTTCTCCGTTAGGTATTGTACTGCATAATTCCCCCTACTCTGTTCCCCGACGTCCACCCTTGGCAATGTCTTACCGTTCGTATAGCGAACAATCGCCTCTTCTGCTTCCAACATATCATTCAGGATGGCACCTTTTACTTTAAATGCCGTATTACCATTGAAACCACTCGCATTATGCGGGTTCGCTGATGTGACGAGTCCCTCCTGGTCGGTGATTACCGTTTTGCGATGATTCGCTTTGACATTCAGCAATTCCATGTAGGAAGCAAGCGTCATTTTGGGTGCTTTACTGGACATCGCATTTGCAATCCAGCCTTTGTTCTCGAGCTGCACCCATTGAAATAGAATCCGATACAAGCCTGAGTAGATAGGCGTAGAATCACGCAGCGGGTCCAAATCCGTATAAACAACCTCGATGCCCGCATCTTCCAACAGTGCGAACCACTTTGTTTCATAAGATCCATATCCTTTATTCAACGGATCTGTAATGAAGATGATAGGCATTTCCGGATTATCCTCTTTTTTCTTTATAAGTTTCATAGTCATCGTTTCGACAATTTCAGGAAATTCGATGTCTTCATCGTAGTGGTTATCGAATAAAAAGAAATCAAGTACGATAAATTCCTCCGCGCGGTCAATCATTGCATACACTTCATCAAAAATTGCCAGCTCATGCTCCAATCCGTCCCCCTCCCGATTTTGGGCGAAGGTTAAATCGGTAAACAGTTCAACATCATTTGTCCAATGGATATCCCCGTCATAAGAGATTCCATCAGGCAATGGTTTGTATGTATGCCAGAGCGTTACACCGCCATACAGCAGCATAAACAAAACAATAACGATTAATAAGACCCGTTTTCGGATGCCATGTCTTTGCTTCATTTTTTTAGTTTCCACAGCATTTCCTCATTTCTTGTTGTATACGTTAACTGTTCTATTCCCTGCGTCATGCTAACGCAAACTAAAGGCACAGCCATGATTGGCTGTGCCTTTACGCAGTGACATAATCCTGAACAGCGGTATCTTCCATCATCAGTTCCTTCAAATATTTCTTCGCACGGAATAATCGTGACTTTACTGTTCCGATTGACACTTTCATCACATCCGCAATTTCGATCAATGAATATTGATAGACGTAGAAATATTCGATTGTTGTCCGGTATATCGCATCCAATTCGCCGACCTTTTGTTGGACAAGTGATTGGATATCATTTTGCTCAAGTAGCTCCGCCGGTGTCAAGCTGTCGCTCGGCACAAGATCCAGAATCGGCACATCAAGTGTTTCCGGTTGGTGCATCACATGTTTGCTCCGTCTGACGTCTTTCCGGTACCTGTCACGGAATGTGTTCATGCAAATTGTTGTCAACCATGCCTTCATATGATCCACAGTGTCCATGCGTCCGCTATAGCGAACGACCTTCAGCCAGACATCCTGCATCAGGTCCTCCGCTTCGTCTTTATTCCGTGTCAATTTCAAGCATAAGTGATATATGTAACGGCCATATTCATCATACAACCCAGTCAGATTTATTTTCATACGAAACCCTCCGTCTTCTATCTGTTGTTTCCATTATCGGCAATCCTGACATTTCAAGCCATCGGATTCTCTTTCAGTTCACTTACAAAGATGTAAGGTAAAGAAAAGCGGAAAGCGCCATTTAGCCGCGACAGGCATAAGACGAGCCTGCGAAGCGGCGTTCTTTGCCGTACAGTAGGATTGGCTTATGACCCGAGCGGCTGGCGCTTGGAGACTGGACAACATGAAATGCGAAGGGCACCGCTTATTAAAGGAACGCAGTCTAAATTCGCCGCGTCCTGAAAGTGCCTTAATTCCCGTATAGAACGCGGAAATACGGCAAATCGTACCCTTCACTGTTCGAATGGCAACGACTGCGTAACTTACATCCTGTGAGCCTCCGAGCATCTTGCGCCCGGAGCCTAGACACCAATAAAAACATAAAAAACCCCCGAAACCGATTAACGGTTCCGGAGGCGGGTATATGCGATTCAACTTTCTGTGTCCTTGATGGTGATTGTCATACGAATGATCCGGCTACGTTCCATTTCTTCAATTTCGAAAAGCAGATGATCGTATGTAAACCGTTCGCCCTCTTCAGGGACATGGCCGAGTTCCTGCAGGACGAAGCCTCCCAGTGTATCATGATCCGTAGGCAATTCGATGCCTAAAAGCTCCATTGCGTCGATGATTTCAAGCCTGCCGTGACAAATCAGCATATCGTCCATCTTTTCATAGACAAGCACTTCTTCGTCCACGTCTGTCTCGTCTTCAATATCTTGCCCGATCATCTCTTCGATAATATCCTCATGGGTCACAACGCCAAGCGTCCCTCCGTATTCATCCAAGACAATCGCCATATGCTTCTTCTTTGCGAGCATCAGTTTGAACACTTTTTCCACGCTGGCAGATTGGACGACATACAGCGGTTTTCGGTCGATCAAATCGCCAAGTGTCATCTCGGGATTCATCGACCACTTGATAAACATTTTCGAATAGAAGACACCTAGAATCGTATCCATATTCTCTTCATAAACAGGGTAACGTGTATAGGCATGCTCAAGAATTGTATCGCGTACTTCTTCATATGTGGACTCAATCGGTAAGCCGACAATATCCGTTCGATGGGTTTCAAGTACGTCAGAAACGTCTTTATCCGGAAAGTCGAGTACTTCTTTCAAACGATTCGATTCTTCCTGCTCGAACATTCCCTCCACAGATGCAATATCCATCATCGATCGGAGGTCGTCCTTCGTCAAAGTTGCCTCCGTCACCGTTCCCTTTGAAATGATGCGGATGAAAATATTTGTGAATAACGCAAGCAGTGCGGTCAATGGCGTCATTAACTTTACCAAAAATGAAATAGACGGCGCCACGGTATAAGCGACACGCTCCGCAAATGTGGCAGCAATCGTTTTTGGCAACACTTCACCGAAAACGATAATCAGAACCGTCAAGGTTCCCGTCGCAATTCCGATTGACCACCCTTTATCGTACCCGATCATCGTGACGATGGTCGGCATCAATATATTGACAACATTATTACCTATCAAAATCGCTGTAATCATGCGGTCCGGTTTGGAAATCAGTTTCTGTAGCCTGATTGCCTTCCTATCCCCCTGATCCGCACGAAATTGGACTTTCATCCGATTGACTGCCGTCAGTGCCGTTTCACTACCTGATAGGAAAAACGACATGAACAATAAAAACCCTAGAGCGATAAACAAAAGCGGTTCCTCCCAAGATTGGTTTGTTTCCGATCAAATTAAATACGCCTCGGCGTATTTGTGCCCAGATTTTGTATCGAGCTTGCTCGATACAACTCCCCAAAAAATCTGTGGCATCCGCCGGAGGCATTAACTTCATTCAGCAGGCACTGAATTCCTGCTGAATGAAGTTGAAACTTTCCAAATAGCATACCATACAATGCACCATTACGTCCGTCCTACTTACTCAAAAACCGACGCTTCTGCTATACTGATCCTATTGACGAAGATATTCTGAAAAGAGGGATTGCATTGGATCACTTACACACATTGGACAATTACTTCAAAGCACAACGGGAGGAACATCTCGGGCAATTAAAAGAGTTTCTCCGGATTCCGAGTATCAGTTCATTATCTGAGCATAAGGGCGATATGCAAAGGGCTGCCGAGTGGTTATTGAATTCATTCAAACAGGCGGGGCTTGAGAACCTGTCAATCGATGAAACGGACGGGCATCCGGTCGTCTACGGCGATTGGCTGCATGCGGAAGGGAAACCGACGATTCTCGTTTATGGCCATTATGATGTCCAGCCTGTCGATCCGCTTAATCTTTGGGAAACTGGTCCATTCGAACCCGAAGTGCGGGACAATAAATTGTACGCACGCGGGGCAAGTGACGATAAAGGGCAAGTGTTCATGCATGTAAAAGCAGTCGAAGCATTGATGCAGGAAACAGGCAGTTTACCGGTGAACGTCAAATTCATCATCGAAGGCGAGGAAGAGATCGGAAGCCCGAATCTCGAGAAGTATATCGAGGCGAACAAAGACAAGCTTGCGGCGGACGTCATCGTCATTTCCGATACAGGCATGTACGGCCCTGGACAACCCGCAATCTGCTACGGCCTGCGTGGGTTAAGCGGTGTACAAATCGATGTCCGCGGCGCAAAAGGTGATCTCCACTCGGGCATCTACGGTGGCGGTGTGGCGAATCCGATCCATGCGATTGCCGAAATTCTGGCTTCCTTCCATGACCAAGAAGGGACGATTACGGTTGATGGATTTTACGATGATGTCCGGCTTTTATCGGACGAGGAAAGTGCAGCCTATCAAGCACTTCCTTTTGACGAAGAGGCACTGAAGAAAGAAGTCGGTGTCACAGAATTATTCGGGGAAAAAGGATTCACCCATCTTGAGCGCACATGGGCCCGCCCAACGCTTGAAGTGAACGGCGTTTTCGGCGGCTTTTCCGGGGAAGGTATCAAAACAGTATTGCCTGCCGAGGCGGGCGCTAAAATCACCTGCCGACTCGTCCCCGACCAAGATCCCGACGATATCGTTAAAAAGTTGAAAGACCATATTGAACAGCATAAACCGGTAGGTGTTACGGTCACCGTCAGTGAATTCGATAAAGGAAAACCGTTCCTAACGCCATTCGACCATCCTGCTATCCAGGCTGCGGGACGTTCTTACGAAAAAGTGTACAATGTACCGACAGCCTTTACACGTATGGGCGGGTCGATTCCAATTGTTGCTGCGTTCGATGAAATTCTCGGATTACCGGTCGTGTTAATGGGCTTCGGGCTGTCAACGGAAAATTTCCATGCTCCGAACGAACACTTCCACTTGGAAAACTTCGACCAAGGCTTACGCGTCATCGGCGACTATTATTATGAAATAGCCGGATTCACGAAAGACGAATTGAAAAAATGATCGTGTTACCGGATTCTCTCTGGGAGGGTCCGGTTTTTCATTGATTATTGAAAGGGCTAAAGTCCCGATTCGCCAATCAACGAACGCTAAGCGCTAATAAAAAAACGCCTGGATTGCAACTTTACATGCAATCCAAGCACTACTTCCATTATCTTATTCTTTTTCGCTTGTCTGTCCGTAATACGTAACAATCTCTTCAAGTGGTTTCCGTGGCGCGGCTTTCGGAATTTCATTGAAATACCCGAACTGTAGCATACTGATAATCCGCTCACCCGGTTTAATGTCGAGCGCTTCTCTAAACTTTGGATTATCCAGGAATCCAGGTGTTTTCCAGCACGACCCAATCCCCTTATCCCATGCAAGAAGATGTACATTCTGGATCAACATACTCGCTGCAGCATAATCTTCAAGTCGCTCTTTTTGACGCGCATCCTCTGGTACGATAACGAAAACAACCGCACCCGGACCCGTAAATTTCTTCATCTGTTTGTTGAGGTCCTCTTCCGACAATTCTTTCCATTTAGGAACACCAAATTCACGTAGAACGTCAAGAAACTTTACATACTCTTTATCGGCAGCAACAACGAATCGCCATGGATTACGGTTACCATGATTCGGTGCCCATGTTGCATCCTCCAGTATTTCAGCAATGTTTTCCGGATCGACCGGTTGTCCATTGAAGTTTTTGATCGAACGACGCGAAACAATTGCTTTCCTAACAGATAACGCTTGTTCATTCATATCGCAAAATCTCCTTTTTACATACTCCGACCATTATACCTTACTAAATGCGAGATTGGCACATCACTTGATAAGTATTCAGTATCTCCTCTTCTCTGAATACTACCCGATTACTTTTCATGATATAGTATTCTTAATGAAAAAATAGACGATAAGGAATGATCGATAGCATGAATAAAAAGCCGCTTGCGTGGATTGTAGACAGTACTGCTTATATTTCTGAGGATCTCAAATTACATCCGGATTTCTTTTCAGTGCCATTGAATATACATTTCGGGGAAAAACAATTTATCGACGGTGTCGACCTGACGCCTCAGCAATTATATGCAAAAATAAAGGATGCAGACGAGTTTCCAAAAACATCGCAGCCTTCTGCAGGTGAATTTGCCGAGCAGTTCAAAATCATCGGCGAACAATATGAGCAAGCCATCGCCATCCACGTTTCCGGTAAGTTAAGCGGAACGCTCGCTTCGTCTAAGGCGGGCGCTGAAATTGCCGGCTTCCCTGTTACGTTTATCGATTCACAAGCACTTTCCTATGGCATTACCGGGATGATTGAGCGCGGCATGGAAATGTACGACGGCGGTGCCACCATTCCAGAAATCATCGAACAACTGGAAAAAATGGCAGGTACATTGCATAATTACATCTTAATCGGCAAACTTGACCAATTGTACAAAGGCGGACGCATGAATGGCGTCCAATTTTTCCTTGGCAGCCTATTGAAAGTGAAACCGATTGTCCAAATTTCAGCAGAAGGCGAATTACAGGCAATTGAAAAAGTGCGCTCCGAGAAAAAAGCTTTGCAGTATTTGATTGATAAAGTGGCAGAAAGGCATCATGCCGGCAAACGCAAAATTTATCTGATGCATGGAAATGTCAGAGAGCAGGCAATCCATTTGAAAAACTTGCTCCTAGAACAAGTACCAGGCATCGAAGTGGAAATCGGAGATATCAGTTCCGTCCTTGCCGTCCATGCGGGCGAAGGAACGCTTGCGGCTTTATGGTTTGATTGAATGAATAAATGAAGAAAAGCAGCCCGTTGAGTTTAAACGGACTGCTTTTTTTCACGAGATTTGATCATTGATTTTGAAAAAGACATACTTTGCATTTGGGGAGAACATATACGAATCTTTGTATGCCCAGTTACGATGCTGTGCGTCGAACGTATGGGCATTGACGAGTGGTACATTCCCATCTTTCGCGGTGACGATTGTCGAATGGTCATATCTCCCATCGCCTTGAAAGTCATAGAAGATGACATCCCCCAACCCTAGCTCCTCAGCAGACGAAACTTGTTTCGCCGTCAATCCTTTTTTCGAACCCGCAAAATACCAACGCAGGGAATGTGGCGTCGACCAACTCAAACTCCAAGTCCCCCCACGCAGCCACCAGCCCCTCTCCCGGTTCGGGTAGCCATGCATGGGCGCCCCACCCGCAAGCAAGCATTGTGAAATATAATTCGTACAATCCACATCGAACGACGGAAATGCCGGATTGCGGCTATTCCACCACGTATTCGCATACCGGACGGCCGCTTCCCTGTTGTAAACCATCAAACCCCTCCTTACGGAAGCATATGAAAACGAACCCATCGGAATGCATTCCGGAAGGGAACAACAGCGTTCCTGTGGAACTAAGCCACGTTTCGCAAAAACTAGACAATGTTTTCCAATCATTATGGAGCGCTTGAACAGAACTAAACAACACTCATGAAACTTCTAAACGTTTTCATGGAACTAAACAACGCCCCATAATAAAACCTCAAATAATCCCCCATTTGAATAAAAAAAGCGTCCAAACCCTTGATTTCAACGCACCCTCTCACTTACTCTTATACAGCTCCGCTCGTATCTTCACACGTTCTCGATTATCTTCAGCAATTTTATCCTGTTCTGGAGAAGATGGAAATGCAGCTACAATCATCATTCCTACTATACCGAACACCATTGAGAAACAGAGAAAAGTTATTCCGATTGTTTGAAATCTGGGTTTCATTATGTAATTGAACTTCCTTTAAGGTGTGCGTGGTGTGCATAGCCTCGAGGGTATAAGCAATGTTTATAGCCCTACCCTTCCGCTCATTCACTCAACAGCAGTTCAATCCTAATACCCAAGATCCGACAGGGTGAATGCGTAATAATCACTCCCAATTTGATAAGCTGTAATCCGCTCCGTGCCGCCTGCCGGTTCAATCAATCCTCTCTCCATCCAACGCTTAGACCAGTTTGAAATCGTTCGTGCATTCACCTGAAAAAGTTGGGCCAGTTCTTTTGGTTTTACAGGTCGTTGATTTTCAATTAGAAAGCGCAGCAATGCTCGTTCATTCGGTTCAAATGAACGAATCATTTCAGGTTCTTCTTGCCTTTTTATGGGCTGTTTTTCAAGAGTCGCGACCTTTTCATAGGCTACTGCCATAATTTTAATGAAGTATTCTATCCAAGGTGCTAAGTCGGCTGGAGCATGTCGCCCGTCGTAATACAAAGCGGATAGCCCCATCTGCAAATGGCGATCATAACCGTCTAAATCTTCCACGTAATACTCTTCCATCGATTGAAAACCTTTCATATTATAATCTGCAATTGCGAGCATGTACGTTACCAATGCACGTGCCGTTCTTCCATTCCCGCCTTCAAATGGATGAATCGTTAAAAATTGATAGGCGGCGATAGCGGCTCTGACCGGAATTGGGAGATTGGTGTCCTGTTGGAGCCATGCAACGAACTCTTTCATCAAGTTAGGAACGTCCGAATACATAGGGGGGATATAATCAGGTCGTTTTGTTTTATTGTCAAATACCGCAAAAAGGACACCCGGTTCTGTCGGTCCACGATACTTACTTTTTACAGATTCCCTCCCTATCTCATGCTGATAAATGATGGCATGTAACTTTAAGATGAAATCCTCCGTAATCGGGGTTCTTTTTTGCTTCTCACGAGATAAAAACGATAGTGCCTCCCAATAGTTTAGTACTTCTTCTTCCTCCCTAGCAATTCGGTATGTCTCTTGCTTTTGTTTGACGACTCGTGACACCTGTTCTAGATCCAATCCATTTCCGGCAATACGCGTTGAATAATGCGTCATTTTCACTTTCGTTTGTTCAATCAAGTCACGTTCAACGTGATCAGGAAGCGGCGCAAGATTTACAACCGCCCTTGAATACTCAATGGACAATAGAGTTGAAACCATCGTATCTGTGTAAGTAAATTTGGGGTTAAACACGTTCAATCACTCCTCATTAAGGAACCTATAGTTCCTTAAGTATACCTTAATTATTCCCTATTGTGTATGGTTTAACATTCTTAAATTCCTTATACATTCCTTAATCATTCCTTATTGCTTCCTTATTAATTCCTTATTTTTTCTCTAATAATTCCTTAATTGCCCTAAATGTTCCTTAATTAATCCCTATTTGCCTTATATATTACTTACTTCTTCCCCTTCTTAATCACACGAGGGTCTAAAGACCTATAAGTAGCTATGTTTCCGGAAACTACAATTTCACATACTTGTGTCGTCCAACAAACAAGCATTCCGCTATACGCAACATGGGATCCACTAAAAGATGCCGGCAAACTCGCTAATTATTGATGGTGTTGATTTCGATAGAATATGGAAATCAACACCATTACAGACTGCCAGCTTATCGGACTTGTGGTCTTTTTATTTGCATACAAACACTCATGAACGTAAAAAGACCGAGCCTATATTGCAAGCTCGGTCGTCTGGTTCAATGTTATTTCCGTTTATTGTCTCGTTTTCTCGTTATCACATTATCGTCAAATGCTTCATTTTCCTCGATGAATTGAGTTATAAGTCGATACGTTTTATTACTCAGGTGAATAATGCGATCTCTACGTGATTTTGCATTATCTGAACGAATCACAATACTTCTTTCAGTGTAATTACTATCTGCTGGACTTATTTTTAATGTCTCCGTAACACGTAACATTCCATCTACGAGCAAATGTAAAAAAACTCCGTCTCTAAAGTGCTTGAAACCTTTATCACTGTAGGATTTGGCCACTTTTAGTAAATTATTTATTTCTTCCCTAGACAATATTTCAACTTCTTCTTTATTTTTTTGAACCCATCGTAATCATCGAAAGGGTTTTCTGTTAGTAGTTTTTGTTTTTGGCACCAATTCATAAACACGTTCGAATATTTTAATTTACCGGCTACAGAAACATCTTTCAGCGCTTTTGTTTTGGCATGGTCGGGAATAAATTTGTGCCCGTCATAGCGTACATATTCATGCTTTAAGTAATAAACTTGGTCTTCAATAAATTGAACTGTTATATCGGTTAAATACAATGGTTCGTCACTTCTTGAAGCTTGGAATTTATTCAGATTTTTAATTAGACCTACATATTGATTTAAAGATGCTGGGCGTAAATTTCGTTTGACTTTGTGCCCTAGAAACTGTTCAAATATCGGCTGAATACTGTCTTTTTTCACCACCTTTTTGTCGCTTCTTTTGTGTGGTTTTCTCTTAATAATTTTAGGTTTCTCATCAAAATAATTCATAAAAAAACACTTCCCATTCTGTAATTTAGCAGAAATAGCGAAGTGTTGACGGAGTTTTCCATTCTTAAATTGAGTGGAAAACAACAGTTATTTTGTTTATCAAGGTATGGAGCCTACGGGAATCGAACCCGTATTATTTGCATGCCGTCAATTTATATAACAGTTTAAATTCCGAAAAACCTTGATTTATAAGCATTTCAGAAGGTTTTAATCTGATATAATTGTTCTGTTTGTTGACAGCATGCTTGAAAGTGCCAACAAAGTGTCAACAAAATAGTAGCCTTATGTCCGGCTAACGGCCGCCGCGGTGTTGGTCGACATGCACTGGGCGCTCTCCCGCGACCTCGATCTTGATGCCTGCCGTCGAAAGTATTGCCGATGACGACATTGTGCCGGGAATCGTTGGCTGCATCCGGATCATGCTGGTTCACTGCCCCCTCGATAGCGATGCCATAGCCCTGCCCGCCGGGACCGACGGCAGTTGCCTCACTGAAGTAGTTTCCGGAGATGGTTACTTCACGGCTGGCCTTGACGGATTAAGAAAATATAATGGGAATGAAAAAGCCCGAGGAAAAATGGCATCATTTTTCCTCGAGCTTATATAAATTTTGGGCTTTTTAGAAAGACCCTTTTACTTACCCTTGTTTGAATCGTTGGAACGCTGTTCCACCCGGCTCACCTTAATCCCGTCAGCCATCCTCTGCTCAGCTCCGTCGATAGAGTCGATGACGTTTTCGACCATGCTAAGATTTTGCCCTGCATCAATCCTGATACCGTTGGCGGCCTGTCGAATGACGTTGGACTCAATCCTGATGCCTGAGGGGATTCCTTTGCCCCGTCCGTCAGTACCGCGGTCCTCACTTAGCTGGATGGCCCAGAACCCGTCAGTCCCTCCAGTGATGTGGTTACCATGCAGCTCTGTGTCCGGCGCATTGCGGACCTCAATGCCGACTTTCGAATCCTTCCCAGCGGTGATCCTGTTGTCCTCGATGAGGGTGTCAGGAGTTCCAAGGATGACGAGGATTCCCTGACGGTTTCCAATCAGGTTGTTAGAGTGTACCCAGTTTCCAGGTCCTGAGGCATCGTGCTTGTGTTTATTCCCGCCGGAATTGCCCAGCGCGATGCCCGCCCGCTGCCCGTCGATGACCGTGTTGTCCCGGATCTCATTCAGGTATTCACCCTCGCCGTGTAGATCGATGGCATCGAGGTGGCTACCGACGATGTTGTTCTCCGCCACGAGATTGTTGTGCGTGCGGAATTGCAGTAGAATAGCGTGTCTCAGATGCCTGCCATCGAAAGTATTGCCAATGACGACATTGTGCCGGGAATCATTGGCGGCATCCGGATCGTGCTGGTTAGCTGAACCTTCGATTGCTATGCCATAGCCCTTCCCGCCGGGACCGACGGCAGTTGCCTCACTGATGAAGTTTCCAGAGAGGGTCACTTCACGGCTGGCCTTGACGGAGATGCCGTGGCGCTCGAACTTGCGGATGCTCAAGTTCTCCACGAGTACCTGAGAGCTGGCCTGTCCATCTTGGGCTCCGAGATGGATTCCATACATCGGGCCGCCACCCGCATCGCCATCTTTGGGGTCGTCGCCGAGTGAACCCTCATAACGGGAAGTGATGGTGAGGTCGGCAATGATGACGTCGTTGACGCCGGAACCGCGGATCACCCGGCTGTCATCCTCGCCGTCGAGAGAGGTCAGCAGTAAGGTGCGCTCCTGGCCTTCGCCTCGCAAGTCCACGCCGCTGCGCAATACGATGTTCGCCGATTTATCGTCCGGGTCAGTGGAGCGCAGGTCATACGTTCCGGCCGGCAGAAAGACCTCGTCGCCCTGTTCGGCCGCGTCCAAGGCCGCTCTGATAGCTGCTGCATCGTCGTGTGAGTCTGGATCTGGATCTGCCCCGAAGTCCGTGACGTCAAGGGTCCTTCCTGTGACTGGACCAGGCTTCGGCACCTCGATCGGCGCGCCGGAACGGTCCACCAAGCCAGGGACCTGCCAGTCGCCATGCTCGGACTGGGCTGGTTCCTCGGCGTTATCTTTCCCGGATGGGGCGGGTTCTACGGCTTCATCGCTTTTGACCGGCTCCTCTGATTCCTCAACGGTGCATGCAGTCAAGAGGACCACCAGTCCAAGGATCACCAATAACAAATGCACCAGACCTCGCTTGCTGTTCCGAACGGAATCCTTCATAAGATTTCTCACGTCCTTCCTGTCTCTTTTCGTCCCTTTCGTCGCCCATAAAAGCTTCGAGAAAAGGGGTGAGCCCGCGAGCTCGGCAATTTATGCCGAGCTCGCGGGCTCACTATATTCGGATGTTGATGACCTCTACCGGGTCGCCGACATCATCCCATGGCTATGGGGCTACTGATCAGAGTCCCCTTGCCATTGCTATTGTCATTGGCTGTTGCCTTTGTTACCATTGTTCCCTTTGCCGTTGTCCTTTTTCTTGTCCTTGCTGAGTTTGAAGTTCATCGGAACATCTTTTTCCAACGGGGTATCTGCAGAAGAACCACCGACATGTACCCGGTACTTTCCGTCAGCAGTTGCCCACTCGCCGTCTGCCCAGTTAGCAAGATTATCTGGTTCTTCCGGAACGAAGTAGGAGAACGGATGATTAGAGTCTGCATGGTTAATGCGCACAGTCACACGCTCGCTCTCACCAGGCTTAAGGTTAACCTTCTCGAAGTTGACAAGACGCTTAGCCGGCTGCCCTGCCTCGTCTGGTAGGGTCAGATAGACTTGTGCTGATTCTTTACCAGCAACGTCTCCTGTGTTCGTGATCGTAAAGGACACGTCAATACCGGACAACGAGTCTTTTTTGCCTTTTCCTTTACCACGGACTTTTTTGACTTTAAGGTTGTCATACTCGAAAGATGTGTATGACAGGCCATATCCGAACGGGAATAATGGCTTCACGTTGTTTGCCTCGTACCAGCGGTAACCCATCTCAAGTCCTTCTGTGTACTTAGCGATTAATTGGTCGGAACCATCACCGTACGGGCCAGGGCCACCTGGCTTGCCAGTGTCTTGACGCGTTCCAGGGTACTGCTCCTCAGTTGCGAATGCTGCTTCACGCTCAGAGGCACCAAACGTCATCGGCAGCTTACCGGATGGATTAACTTTACCGTAGAGCAAGTTAGCGACGGCATTGCCATCCTCCATGCCTGGGAACCATGCTTGAAGAACTGCAGGGACATCATCCAACCACGGCATAAGCACCGTACCGGAAGTCTTCAGAACCACAACAGTATTTTCCGCATTAGCTTCCATAACAGCGTCGATCATCGGCTCTTGTTCAACAAAGTCCTCTCGGTCCCTATGCGTATCTAGATCGATAGCTGGGAAGCCGAGTGTTTGGCGGTCCGCAGTTTCATGTGGGTTATCGCCGACCATAAGAAGTACGACATCAGATTTAGCAGCAAGCTTCGCAGCAGCCTCTGGGTCACGGCCATCGTTGTACGTCACTTTAGTGTCGTAGCCTAGCTCCTTAATCACATTCTCTAAGCCATCCTGTGGTGTAACCGTGTAAGGTGTATTGACGTTCTCGTTGTTGTCTCGAACGGAACGCGGTGACATCTTAGCCTCACCTGCGAACCACTCTAGGCCGATTAGTGCAATCGACTTTGGCTCACCGTTAAGTGGTAGGAAGCCGTCTTCGTTCTTCAATAGTACAGATCCTTCTTCAGCCATCTTCCTTGCGCTAGCCCCGTTGAGCATAGGATCAACGATTTCCGGCATGAACTTGTCGTAAGGCTCGTCCATGTGGCCGAACTCGATCATCTTGATATAACGCGGACGAAGTAGATTATCTATGTCGTCCTCTGTCACCTGACCTGAGTCGATGACCTCTTGAATCTTCTTTTGAGTGTAGTACTGTGGAGCCCAGTCGAGCTCGACATTCATGCCAGCCTTGATGGCAGAAACCGTGTCGTGAATTGCACGACGGTCACTCATGACGTAACCGTCAAAGCCCCAGTTTTTCCGTAAGGCATCTTGAAGTAGTTCAGAACTGTCACATGCATAAGTACCGTTTACATCCGGGAACGAACACATTACCGAAGCTGGATCAGCATCCTTGACGGTCATTTCGAATGGCAACATATACAGCTCGTTCATTGCCTGTGATGGAACTTGTACACCCATCGTCCAACGCTCGGTCTCTTGCTCGTTGCCGGCAAGATGCTTAAGTTGCGCCTGGACCCCTTGAGCCTGGATACCTTTGACTTGTTCTGTCGCCATGATACCCGTCAAGTACGGGTCTTCACTGAAGTACTCATAGTTCCGGCCATTATACGGGTGACGTACGAGGTTCATGCCCGGTCCAAGCAACACGTGATGCGCGAATGCCCGTGTCTCCTCGCCGAGGATTCTGCCGGCTTCATAGTTTAACTCACGGTCGAAGGTTGCAGCCATAGACAGGGAGGACGGCAGGCCAGTCGCTTCTGGGTCATTGCCACACGATCCGCCCTTCACGCCCGTACCACCGTTGGTCATGCGGATTGTAGGGATGCCTAGATCCTCGATTCCACGGATTTGTCGGCCTGTGTCCTGCCACTCACATCCGGGTAGAGTACCCTGTGGGGCGAATTCTCCGTTCTGGTACTTGCTGCTACCTTTCTTGTTGATGACAACCGTCTCACCAGTATCATTCTCATTGAAGCGTGAGATAGCAATCTGCTGGATCTTCTGTTCCATTGTCATTGCATCAAGAAGCAAATCAGTGCGCTCCTTAGCAGAAAGCTTGGTGTTCATCCAGGGGCGATCCCCTTCCGTTCCAACAGCCATCGCATTAGCAGGAACTAGCGATGACATGAAGATTATTGCTGTCATAAAAATTAAATTAATACGTTTTTTCATCTTAATCTTAATCGCACTCCCTTACCTCTATTTGTCTATTAGTATTGAAACAATTCGTTTTATCATCTTAATCGCTCCCTTACTAAGTATATTAGTATAGCGAAAAAATATTACGCTAGCATGTGCATTTAATTACAAAACAGTAACAAAAAACACGATATTAGTAACACTTCCAAAGTCCTAAAAGCATTCAAACACTGTAGCAATCAATGATTAGCCAAATAAACAATCAGAATAAATAAATTTAAATGAGCATTATTCTAACTATACTGAAACGGGATGCAAGAACTTCTATTTATTAAATAAGTTATTATTACTATAGTATTTGGAAACTTTATCGAAGGTGGCATGTAATGACTGAAATACGTATTGACTCTTATTTGCATGTACGTACGGTAAGATGCATATTTTTCCACACAAAAAAGCAGCAGAGCATTTTTACTCTACTGCCTATTTGCTAAACACTATTTGTGGTACGGTTCACCACACTATGTCTAAATGAGGTTTTTAAAGCATCGAAATAGTTACAAGGAACGTAACCAAACATAATATATTTAAAAATCTATCTTTTCCCCGTTAATACTAAACTCAATTATTTCAGCAATATTAAAATCATCTCTGTGTTCAATTACGTAAGCAATTTCGTGAGGTTCTCCATCTACATGTAGCTTCTGATATACAGAGGTAGTTAAATTTTCCTCGTCTAATTCAGACCCACCGCTAATATGTTCTATATTTTCTCCTACGATGTTTTTTTCAAGAATTTCACTAGTTAATTTATGATAAGCCTCTGACAAAATAGCATAATTCCCATTATCACCGTACCATTTTGCGTCAACAATCTCTAACCAATTAGACCACAGCTCTTCAGGATCTTCTCCGTATTCTTCAGCTATCTCGTATACAGTCTCCCGATCACCTGAGAAATCATCTATAGCATTTAATCTTGTCATAATTATATCGTACCACTCAAGGTCTTCTTCGGTAAGATGTCTTAATCTAGTTACTTCTGGATAGAAGGTTGTTGTAATTTCATCGGCTACAATACTTCTTTCTTCAGTTTCCTCAATTGCTTCTACAGTTTCTACTACGGTCTCTTCTGTTGTATTCTCTGAGCTTTCTTCCGTATCGGTTGCTGCAGAACAAGCACCTAGCATTAACCCTAACAATCCAATTAATAATAATTTATTAACAATAAACCTCATTTTCTTCTTCCCCCTAAAATATTAAATCGAAAAGGTCATAACTAATAGTTACAACCAATTGTTATTTTATCACTAAACTCATTTTTTACGGCGTTTTTCACTTTTCACGAAAACTGTCAACAAGAATCCTGTTTCATTTTTATATAGCCTAACTGTATCCATAATAAAAAGCGCCCAAACCCTTGATAGCTAAGGTTTGGACGCTTTCCGTATGTATGGAGCATAGGGGGCTCGAACCCCTGACCTCTTGCATGCCATGCAAGCACTCTCCCAGCTGAGCTAATGCCCCGAAAGTTTGCTACAATAAGAATTATAACAATAAGAATATGAAAAGACAATAGGCAGGTGGAAATCTACATGCAACATGCAGAGAGAGAAATTACTGAACCTGTAACATTATGTGTTGAGAAGGGGTTGCTAAATCCGGAGGCGATTGGTTTTTCCCGACAGCCATTCATCCGGAGTAATCTAACGGGACATTTCATGCGGAAGAAGAAATGGAATTATTGGTGTGTATACGGTGAGGATCTTCTTTTTTCCGCGACGATCAGCCATCTCGATTATGCGGCTGTCTGCTTTGTCTATATATTGGATTATGAAACGCAAAGATTTTATGAAAAACAGATTACCCTTCCGATCGCACGCAATGTGAAAATGCCTGAAGATGTTCTCGGCAACCTTAAATTTACAAACGGGCATTTGACGGTACAAACCGTACATATTCAAGGTGAAACGCATCTGTCTGTCACGATTCCCGACTTTGATAATGAAGTGCTTCATGCCGATCTTCATATTCTACACCCCGAACAAGACGAGTCGTTGAATGTTGTGATTCCTACAAGCAGGGATGTTTTTCAATTCACTTCGAAACATCATACGTTGCCCACATCGGGCTTTGTGAAAATCGGCGATAAGCGCTATGACTTCAATCGGGAGTACAGCTTTGCGGTTCTCGATTTTGGACGGGGCGTCTGGCCGCGCAAGGCGGAATGGAACTGGGCCATGGCTTCCCAACGTCTCAGGGGGCACCGTATCGGGCTTAACTTTGGCGGCAAATGGACGGATGGGACCGGGATGACGGAGAATGCTGTATTCATCGATGGTGCAATGACCAAGATTCACGAGGATGTCTTGTTCACGTATAATAAGATGAATTTTATGGAACCTTGGAGTATTCGGACGAAATTTTCGGATACGGTCGAACTGACTTTCACACCATTTTTCGAACGGACGGCAATGACCAATGTCCGGCTCGCCCGTACAGAGGTCCAACAACTGGTCGGCTATTTCGATGGACGTATTCGACTTCTCGACGGTTCCCTGCTACAAATCCGGAAAATGCTTGGCAGTTCTGAAGAATATAGTGCAAAATGGTAATGAGAACGCTGCATCTGCCCTCCTATATGATTTATTCAAAACCGGCATCCTGGCCGGTTTTTTTTGCTTCCAGCACAATCCAAATCCCAATCATGGACAAACGGTCGCCTCTGGACACTAGGTTCCCGTTGTTTTTTCTTTTCTCCTACCTCCAATTGTTTAAGAAATTTTATTTCAGGCAAAATAGGAAGTACAGGCATTATTATGAAAGGCTGTGAAAAAAAGATGAAAACGTTTAAACTGGCAAGCGCTATTGCATTGACAAGTGCTTTGTTGTTAGGCGGATGCGGAAATTCCAGCGAACATGCGGACAAGCCGAATCGGGAAGACGCGGACATTATCCATGAACACGAGAAAGAAGGAGGCTCCATGGATACAGGGGGCGGTTACGGTTTTTCAACATTCGACCTTGAAATTGATTTCGATGGTAAAGATGCCATTGACGTGGATTATGATGTCACCCAAAGAGCAGAAGCCGATTTTGAAAATAGACTGAGGAATACAAAGCTGACAGGCGTGGAAGCGATGAATCAGTTAAATAAGCTATTCGTCGATATCCATATTAACAAGGATACACCTCAACAAGAAGTAATTGAGCGGATCTTGGAGTGGTACCAGTTGGATTCCTATTCCAAATTCGACCTCGAAGTCAATTTCGATAATGGGACAACGTTAACTATTGAAGATAAGAAATGAACGAAAAAGGCTACAGGGCGACGCTTCCCTGTAGCCTTTTTCGCATCTTAAACTTTCGATTCCAACAACATTGTATAATAAACACCTTGGCGCTCAATCAGTTCCTGCTGACTGCCAGACTCGATCAATTTCCCTTGCTCCATGACGTATACCGCGTCCGCCTTGCGTACAGTGTTAAGTCGATGGGCAATGACGAAACTCGTTCTACCTTCCATCAAGCGATCCAATGCTTCCTGTATTTCCAGCTCGGTCACCGTATCGATGCTACTTGTCGCTTCATCCAATAGCAGGAGGACGGGATCTGCTACAAGAGCCCTTGCGATGGATAATAATTGTTTCTGCCCTTGGGATATTTCGCCGCCATCCGCTGTCAGTACAGTGTCATAACCATTTTCCAACCGACTGATGAAGCTATGGGCGTTGGCCTTTTTTGCGGCTTCGATGACTTCCTCGTCCGTTGCGTCCAATTTCCCATAACGGATATTTTCACGGACGGTCGCTTCGAAAAGAAATGGATCTTGCAGGACAAATGCGGTCTGACTGCGCAGTGTTTGGCGGGACAAGTCGCTGATCGGTATGCCGTCAATCAGGATTTGTCCTTTATCCGCCTCGTAAAAGCGTGCCAGCAACTGCATGATTGTCGTTTTTCCTGCTCCTGTTGCGCCGACAAATGCTGCTGTCTCCCCCGCCCTCACGTGGAACGAAACATTGTCAATCGTATAGCCATCGGTTTCCACCGCGTATCCGAATGATACTTCACGGAACTCGATGTCTCCCCGAAGCACCCTCTCTGTACGCCCTTCCGCCTCGTCCTTCTCGACCGGCTCATCCATGATCTTAAAAACCCGCTCCGCCCCGGCAATCGCCGAGAGCACCGTATTGAACTGGTTCGCCAAGTCATTGAGCGGGCGTGTGAACTGCCGTGCAAATTCCGAGAAGATGACGATTGTCCCGATTGTGACGATGCCGTCCCCTTTCACTGCCAACAAACCACCAACCCCGGCAACAATTGCAAAACTGGCATTGTTCAACATATTCATCACTTTGGGGATGAATCCGGAATACGTCAACGCCCAAAAACCCGTCCGGCGAAGTCTTTCACTTTTCTGAGAAAACTCTTCCAGCACACGCTCTTCCTGTGAGAATGCTTTCACGATGCGCTGGCCGGAAATCGTCTCTTCAATCATCCCGTTCAATTCACCGACCGCCTGCTGCTGTTCTTTGAACAATAAACCGGTACGGCGCGTAATCCACCTGATCGCGGTGAACATGACCGGTACAATGATCACTGTCAAAAGGGTCAGAAGCGGACTCAAATAGAGCATGACTGCAAATGTCCCCGTCAATGTCAATACACTCGAGAACACTTGAATGAAAGAGGAGTTCAATGTTTGGCTGACGTTTTCAATGTCATTCGTCACCCGGCTCATCAGTTCCCCGTGCTGCCGTTTATCAAAAAACGGGACCGGCAATTTCTGTAGATGGGCAAACAGACTCGTTCGTAAACGAAACACCGTTTGCTGCGCAATGCCGACCATCCAGAAGTTCTGAAAATACATAGCAGATGACAGACCGAAATAGATGGCGATGAGCAGGCCGATTTTCCCGCCGAGTCCGTCAAACTGCATCGGAATGATATGCGTATCAATGATATTTCCAATCATGATTGGACCGAGTAACGCCAAGACCGAACTGACAAATACCAGTGCGAGAACTGTAATCAGCAAGCCACGCTGTTCATCGACCACTTTCCAGATTCGATTGAGCGTCGACTTCCAATCGCCAGCACGTTCCTTTTTCTTTCTACCCGACCCTTTCATGTCTTCTTTTTTAATAATGGGTTCATAGCCGAATGGTTTACGAATTGTGCGTAGCATCGGACGCCGCCTCCTCTTCCGATTGGGATTCCGCAATTTTCCGGTAAAGTGCGGATTGCTCCATCAAATCATCATGTGTTCCGTAACCGACCACTTTCCCTTCATCGAGAAGAAGGATTGTGTCCGCTCCTTGTGCAGTCCGGATTTTTTGCGTAACGACAAGCATCGTCGCCGCCTCCCCTTCAAGCGCATCCCATAACGCCGTTTCCGTTTTCACATCGAGCGCACTTGTACTATCATCCAATATAAGGATTGACGGTTTCCGGACAAGCGCCCGCGCTATCGACAACCGCTGTTTTTGACCGCCCGATAAGTTGACGCCTTTCTGCCCAACACGTGTCCCATACTTCTGCGGGAACAAATCGATGGACTCATGGATTTGCGCCTTCCTCGCCGCCTCCTCCAATTCATCCACATGTGCTTCCGTATCTCCCCAGGACAAATTCTCCAAAATCGACCCTGTGAATAGAATCGATTGCTGTGGAACGAGCCCGATTGTATCGCGTAACTCTTTCAGCGACCACTCCCCCACCTCCATCCCACTTACATAGATGTTCCCTTCCGTGGCCTCGTAAATGCGCGGGATTAGATTCAGCAAGGTCGATTTTCCGGAACCTGTCGCGCCCATAATCACCAATTTTTCTCCCGGAGACACGTGAAAAGATATGTTAGCCAAAATCGGTTCGGCCTTCCCTGGATAATTGAACGACACATTTTCAAATCGCAAGTCGCCTTCGAATTGGCTAAGTCCCGAACTCTCTGTATGTTGGACTTCCAAATTTTCATTTGCATGCAGCACCTCTTCGATCCGATCCGATGATGCTTTCGCTCTTGAGAACGCAATGATGATGAAGGAAAACATCGAGAATGCCCCCGTCATCCGCATGGCATAGTTAACGATTGCGACAAGCTCCCCGACTTGCGCGCCCCCGTCGCGGACTTCAACCGCACCAAACCATAGAACCGCCATGAGGCTACCATTCATGACAAGCAGTAAAATCGGTAAAATCAGTTCCATCGTCCGCATCGCCTGCACCGTATCTTTTCGCAGCAAATCAGACACTTTTGAAAAACGACTCGCTTCATACATGCCGCGTAAATACGCTTTGATCAGCCTCACCGCTTGCAAGTTTTCCTGAATGACCCGGTTGACCCGGTCCAACCTTTGCTGGACACCCGCAAAATACGCGACTCCTTTTCTCGCCATGACATAAAGGAAAATCAGTAGAAATGGCGCACCGATCACGAGGAAGAGTGCCAGTTTCGCATTGACGAAAAATGCCATGACCAAACTGCCGACCACGGACAACGGCGCGCGCATCATAATCCGTAATCCCATAAACAAGATATTTTGCGTCATCGTCACATCGCTTGTCAGACGTGTGATTAAGCCCGATGTAGGAAACCGTAGGAAAGTTGCCATTGAAAACGCCTGGATTTGACGAAAAAGTGCTTGCCGCAAATCAAAACCGAAACTTTGTGCTGCATGTGCGGCGAAATAGGAGTTGACCACTCCGGAAATTAATGCGACGAATGCGAGTGCCATCATAACACTTCCCCATTTCAGGATGACCCCCTCATCCCCCGTCACAATGCCGTCATCAATAATCTTCGCAATGAGCAACGGCTGAATCAGCTCGACGGACAACTCCAGCAGCATTAGGAATAATGCAATCGCGATCGGCCATTTATATGGCTTCGCATAAGAAAAAACCGTTCTCATTTTATTGACCCCCAAAAACCCTTCGAATTACGAACTACTTTCATCGTCTTTATTATGCCACAGGGTGGTGCATGTGTATAGCGGACCAAACTGAATTGTAGGATATATCGGACAGCTAAGAACCCACCAGTCAAACCCACTATAAGCCAGCATTGCCACTCCCATTCCGATGTCCAGTTACTAGTACCATCAAGGGGAATTCGCGTGAAATAGCAGGTACTAAAGAAATGCGGAATTCACTACCTATAAGATGCAATCCTAACATCGTTTAATCTACCAGTTGCATTTTATCTCCTACTAACATATAGTACATTACAACAGTAATGCACTACACCAACAGGAGGTGACGCTTATGCTCGATATGGACGATTCAAAGCCGATATACGTTCAAATCGCGGAGTGGATTGAAAAAGGAATTATCGATGGAACGCTTCAAGCCGATGAAAAGGTCCATTCACAATACCAACTGGCAGACCTTTTCAACATTAACCCCGCAACAGCGGGCAAAGGCCTGACCTTGTTGCTCGATGCTGAAATTGTATATAAACGCCGAGGTCTTGGCACTTTCGTTTCCCCAGGTGCACGAAAAAAATTACTCGCCAAACGAAAAGAGGATACCTTGCAACGGCTCATTAAGGAATTGTTAAACGAAGCGGAGTTGCTCGGCGTCGACGATCATCACCTACTGTCCATGATTGATGCGGAGCGTAAGAGGAAAAAGGAGGATGCAACATGACAGTCATTGAATGCCAACATGTACGGAAATCTTTCAGGTCCAATCACGTACTGAATGACATGAATTTCACGATTGAAAAAGGTGTGTTGACCGGCATTATCGGTCGAAATGGGGTTGGAAAATCGACACTGATGAAAATGATTGCGGGCTTCACAAAAGAATCTAGCGGCAATTTGCAGGTTTTTGGGGAACACCCTTTCAATAGTTTAAAAGTATCGGCCAACTCAATCTTCATTGACGACACGATGAGTTTTTCAGAGAAGCTGAACTTGAAGGATATTTTACGTGAGGCCAAGCGCTTTTATGGTAACTGGGACGCCCTCCTTGCAGAGCGGCTCTTCGATTATTTCAGCTTTCATCCGAATGCCTATTACAGGCATTTATCCAAAGGGAAGAAGAATACGTTTAACGCCATCATCGGGATCGCTTCCCATTGCCCACTCACGATTTTTGACGAGCCGACGAACGGCATGGATACAGCGGTCCGAAAAGATTTTTATCGTGCATTGTTAAAAGATTACATCGCGCATCCACGGACGATATTATTGTCCAGCCATCACCTGGAAGAAATCGAAGACTTATTGGAGGATATCCTACTCGTTCACAATGGCGTCGCCCATTTCCACGGCCCCATTACAGAGCTCCAAGAGATGTATGTGAAATTGGTCGGGAATCCAAACAGCCTAACCTCCCATCTTGCAACCAAAAAGGTGTTGGATGAAAAAACAACCGGCTTGTCCAGTGAAGCCATCGTGGAAAACAACTTTACTATGGAGGAAAAAGTTCGTTTGACCGAGGACGGTATCAAACGAATACCCGTGTCGGCAAATGACGCATACTTGCTGCTGACGACAGAGACAAAAGGGGGAATCGACGATGTATTTGACAGAACCGCGACTCATTGACGTTGTCAAAAAGCAATTCCGTTTCAAGCTGAATGCCTATACTGGCGTTTTCATATCGCTAATCGTCATGCAGTTGATTGGGATATTCCTCAGTTTTGAAAGCAGTAGTGGCGGCATGTCAGGGTCCGAACCACTGATGATTACCTGGAGTACTTCGATGAATGAAACCCCTATCGTTTTCACATGGGTATGGGCATTTTCCATGGGGATTCTCATGACAACCATTGCCCACCGCAACGATGCATTCACGTTCGTTTCCAATCGATTGAGCCACCATCTAGCGAGCATTCTTTTTCTGCTATTGATTGCTTCGATTGGAGGGATAACGGCATCGCTTTCCGGCTCACTTATCAAATTAATCACGATCATTCAAAACAATTCCGTCATCATTGAATCCGTTGGCGTGTTCGACTCACCTTATGACTTTTGCATCCGCATCTTGACGTCTATTCTATACACGGTCTTATTTGCAGGCTTCGGATATATGGTCGGGGCATTCATCCAGCGAAGCAAACTGGTCATTCCACTCATTTTTGTCGCCATTTTCATTGTCCCTTATTGGCAACTCAGTACGGATGATAGCGGAGGATTTTTATTGGACACTGTGCTGTTCTATGGGGCAGAAACGTTATTTCTACTGTTTCTTCTAAAAGTGCTTGGTACACTGGCTGTTTTCTTCGCGATTTCAATAGCCGTTACGAATAAAATGGAGGTGAGAAAATGAAGGCCCTCGTTGGTATTCTCTCCATTCTATTGCTTGTATTTGTCATCCGTTTTCTCTTTGGAGCTGAGATGGTGATGGCCTTCGGTGGTATCTTCACCATCCTTTTGATTGTATTTGTCATCCTGTTTTTCTTACGTACCTTCAAAACGTCCAAACGGCAGATGAACCGAAAAATAACCTATGTCGTTTTCAGTACCTATGTCGTAATCTTGCTCGTTGCAACGATAACCGTCGGCGTCATGGATAAGGCTTCTTCAACCGAGTCACCGCGACAGCTTTCAAGTGCAAAAGCCGATCAAGATTCAGAGCTATTCAATAAAATACGCAACAAAGAATTTTCGTCCATTGACCCTTCGCTCATTCTAGAAAGCCGGACACATCAGACGGGTGAAACATTACGATTGACAAGGGCTACGCATGATCGCTTCGATGAACTTCCTTTCATTTATATCGAACGAAAAAGTGAAAACGACGGGACGATTGAAGAAACGGTATACAAACCGCTACTCATCATCAATGACCTCGATTTCTCTGATCGCTTACGCTATGCGCTTCCTGATTGGCATCAGGATGAAGTCATTTTCCGTTCACCGCCCGCAACGGAAATTGTGTTTACATCTTATCGGGATGCGTATCTGTTGAGTCAATTCACCCAAGACCGTCATGAAAACCGCAACTCTTTTGGCAGTATTTCGCGGCAAATCATCATCCACCTTCTCGTTCCGGCATCTACGGAAATCGAGGCAGATGATAGCTTGATGATCACGTATTTGGAAGAATAACAAAAGGACCGGCTCCCACCATGGGCCGGTCCTCATTGTTCTTTCGCCTTCCCTCCCGCAATGGAAATTCCCGTAACACCTGCGAGCATAATAATTGCCCCTGCCATTTGCCACATCCCAAGTACTTGTCCGAACCAAAGAACGGAAATGACCATTGCTGTCAGTGGCTCAAAACTCGATAATACGCTCGTTTCCACTGGAGAAATGTACTTCATGCTGCCCAGGAACAAGACAAACGCCACTGTTCCGACGACGATGACAAGCATCAACATCACTGTTATTTTCCATTCCAATAAATAATGGAGCTCCTTGAAAAAGGTGACAATATTTAGGACTAGGAGCACCATTCCTCCGACAAGCATCCCCCATCCGACCACCAACAGCACACCCCATTCCTGCATCAGTCGAGCGGGATAGAGTGTATAGAATGCAAATGTCAATCCTACGACTGCCCCCCAGAACAGCGCTTCCTTACTTAAGGCAAAGTCCGACAATGAACCATTCGTCAGCAATAAGAATAGACCTGCAATGGTCACAACCATCCCTAGTACTTGTGCAAGGGGTGGACGGGCTTTTTGCCTCAAGGAAACAAAAACAATAATGTAAATTGGAGCAAGAAATTGAAATAATGTTGCAATCACCGCATTACTCGTATCAATTGAAGCGATAAACGAATACTGGACACCCAACATTCCCAACATTCCGAAGATAACTAATTGACGGGCCCACACTTGTTGCTGAAATGGTAGCGTAATTCTTTGCCCTCTCATTTTCAACACTGCAAGTATGAGGATCCCTGCCAAAAGAAGTCTGATGCTGAGCATGAACGGAATGGACATTTCACTATTCGCAAGAATCCATTCCAACATCGGACCAGTTGCCCCCCAAAGCATGCCACCAAATACGATCATCACAATCCCCTTCACTCTCTCCATCTTTTCACTCCATTCTTCTCACAATTTATCGACAAATTCTATGTATCTCTTCGAATTGAACCTTTTTTGATGTACACTTGGTGTATGTACTTTATGATTTGACTATCATCCCTATTGAAGGAGTAATTATTATGAAATCGGATAACGGACAATTCACAATGGAATTTCCGGCTATCAAGGAAGCTTTTGAACAATTTTATATGGTGACCCGAACGGATTGTGAAGGAACGATCACCTATACGAACAAAAACTTTCTGGAAGTCAGCAAATGGACACCGAAACGGATTCTCGGGAAAAGTTTCTGGAAGATGTTCCCCGACACTGAAAGCGGTCAACATCAGGCCCATACGATATGGACAAGCGTATCCCGTGGGAAGTCATGGTACGGACCTGTCGAAAAAATTACTCGCTCCGGCGATTCTTTTTTTGTCAATATGCTGGCGATTCCTGTTCCATGCACAGAGGACAAACCATTTTCCGTTACGATTCTAGAAATCGATATTACCGAGGATGTGCACTCACAAGATCAGCTCCAGCAAATCGCGTACATCGACTACGAATCGGGATTGATGAGCCGATACAAACTTGAATTGACGGTCAATGAATTCATCGAAGAAGAAAAACACTTCTCATTCGTCTTTCTGAGCATTGACCACTATTATACATTGAAAGACTTGCAATCTTTTGAATCAGAAAAAGAACTGGTTAAATCGTTTTCCAATCGACTGAAACGATTCTTCCAAGATAATCCCATTGCGAGAATCGGCATCAACGAATTTGTCGTCCTCACTCCCTTTGGAGATTGGTATGTACAGGGTTTCCTGAAGTTCCTCGAGCAGCAGCCGATTTACATCGACAATACCGCTCTGCCTTTATCGGTCAGCGGTGGCATCGTCCGATATCCGGAAAATCAGAAAACATACAATCACCTTATGAAAGCGGCTTTAACCGCGACAAAAGATGTTGTTGAACACGGTGGAAGAAAAATTGCGTCAATGTCACCAGAATTACACAGAGAGCTGAATAGACGCGCCATTATCGATCGAAAAATGTATGCAGCACTCGATTCGAATAATTTACAAGTCGTATATCAGCCGCAGTTGGATATTGCATCTGGTACATTCACAACTTTTGAAGCGCTGGTCAGATGGGAAGACGAGGAGCTCGGGGCAATCATGCCCGACGAACTGATTCCGATCGCCGAGGAAAACGGCCTGATTCACGAAATAGGCGCATTCGTGCTGGAGGAAGCTACAAGACTTGCCACCGAATGGGACCGCCAAGGACAAGCCATCACGATTTCTGTGAATTCCTCCGTACGGGAGTTCGGCAAAGCACGCATGAAAGATAAAATAACCGATATTCTTGCCGCTTCAGGCTGTCCCGCAAATCGTATCGAGCTTGAAATAACCGAGAACTTCGCCTTTCAAGCAGAGGAAGAGCAATCCATCATTCATCAAATGATAGAGTTGCAGGACCAAGGGATCGCATTTACCTTAGATGATTTTGGTACGGGATATGCTTCGTTCCGCTATATGCAAAACTTGCCTATCACCAAAATCAAAATCGATAAGCTGTTCACCCAGTCCTTAGTAACACACCCTAAAACGCAGAAATTGGTGGAAGGAATGATTCAGTTCGGCAAATCGATGGGGCTGTATGTCGTCGCTGAAGGTGTCGAAACGAAAGAACAATTCGAGTTGTTGAAAGAAATGGGTGTCAATGCTGTTCAAGGGTATTACATCGGCATGCCTGCCACCGCAGATACAATCACATTTCAATAGAATTGCACATGAAACGGAGTACTTCTACAAATGGAGCACTCCGTTTTTATAATGTCTTCTTTCGTTTCCTATGTGCAATCGAGCGAAAAAAGAGTTGGAACATCACTTCCGCAAATACAAGTCCCATCGCGATTGCGCCAGATACCATAAATGCCCCGGATGCATACGAAATGGCCGCTAAAAAATCATTTTCAACGATATGGCGCATCGCATTATACGCCATCCCTCCCGGAACGAGCGGGATGATCCCTGGAACACTGAATACGATCATCGGCATACCGAATTTCCGTGCAAAAATATGTGCTACGAGGGCAACGGCAAATGCACCAAGAAATGAAGATTGCATCGGATCAGCGGACCATTCATAAAACGCGCGATAAATGAGCCATCCCGTCATACCGACAGAACCGCAGTGAAACAACATTTTGCGCGGTGCATTGAAAAGAATGCCAAAACCCGCCGCGGCCAGGAAACTGAGAACCGCCTGTATGATCCATATCAAAACTCATCTCTCCTTTCCGCTCAAAACGATAATACAAGTGCCACACCCGCGCCGATTGCAAAAGCCGTAAGTAAAGCTTCCGCACCTTTGGATAAGCCCGACACGAAATGCCCCGCCATCAGATCCCGTACAGCATTCGTGATTAATAGACCGGGAACGAGCGGCATCACCGACCCGACAATGATTTTGTCCAACTCCGTCCCAAGTCCTACCTGAATGGCACCATACGCAATCAAGCCGATGAAAAGCGAAGCGACAAATTCGGCGAAAAACTTTACTCTTGTCAACTCATGAATTACAGTCACAATACTAAACCCGACACCGCCCGCAACAATCGATGCAGGAACATCCGTCCAAATCCCTTCATACATGATTAAGAAGCAACCGCTCACAATTGCAGCCGAAATGATTTGCAGCCACAACGGAAACATGACATTCGCTTTTTCAATCTCCTGCAATTTGGCAAATGCTTCTTCGAGGGAATATGCCCCTGAAGATAGCTTGCGCGACACATCATTCACCAACGCCACTTGTTCAAGATCCGTCGATCGTTCCTGTATTCGGACCAGCTTTGTATGATACTGTTTGCCTGGCGTAAAAATAATGCCCGTCGGTGTCACAAAACTTTGAGTGGAAGTAAGCTGTTGCGTTTCAGCCATACGCACCATCGTATCCTCCACCCGATACGTCTCGGCCCCCGCTTCCATCATGAGGCGTCCCGCCAGCAGGCAACAGTCGATCGCCATTTCCTTATCTCGATTTGACATGGCACGGCCTCCCTGAAAGCTCTTTTCAATCATCTTATCGAAGGTGGGGGTAAATGACAACGAACAAAACCAGAACAGCTATAAGAATTAAATTTCCCACCACCACATAACGCTGTACAAAAAGAGAAGGACCGGCAATTGCCTGACCCTTCTCTTTTTCTGAATCAATCGATTGTCATGCCGCCGATTGGTGCGAATGTATCGAGTGAAAAATTGTTGATTTTCTTCATGGAAACGGTGTACAGTACGTCTTTGCTGTAGAGCATACGTTGGATTTCACTTTCCCACTCGCTGTACTGCTCGCCCGGTTTCTTCGCTTTCAGTAAATCCCCTTTTAAAACGATGCCCTTTTCCGGTGTAATTTCATAGACGAGCGCACCGGAACTTTGGTAATCAATAGAGCGGTCTTTTCCATTTTCGTCGTAAACCATGATTGGAAAACCGTATAGATTGCGCTCTGTATGTTGGAATAGCGCCTTATGATCGTATTGGATTGGCGAATACGTTCCCCGCCCACCGATAATTTCTGTATCTTTCTCTTTCGGATTTGCAAAATCTGTGACGTCGAAAAGTGAAATTTTCATGCCCTTTGTTAAAATAAGCGGTTCTCCGCCTCCGGAATTCTTCTCAGCGACCGTTTCATAACCGAAACCAATGAGATGATTTTCATCGAGTGGATGCAAGTAATTGCTGAAGCCCGGAATTTTCAGTTCCCCAAGTACTTTCGGTGCAGCCGGGTTAGCCACATCGATGACAAATAGTGGATCCGTTTCACGGAATGTCACCATATAGGCTTTGTCCCCCATGAAGCGCGCAGAGTAGATACGCTCTCCTTTCGCGAGTCCTTCGACTGATCCGGTGACTTTCATCTTTTCATCCAGAATGAACAGATGGTTTTTGGATGGATTTTTATCGTTCCACATATTTCCTTCTGTTGTGACGACACGGAAAAAGCCGTTGTGCTCATCCATTGAAAACTGGTTGAGCAAATGTCCTTTCAGCCTGGCCGAACTGTGGAATTTGACAGCCGTTCCATTCAACGAAAACTTGAATAGTTCACTGTCTGCAGTAGCCGGATTCCACAGCATGGTACTCGATACACGCGTATCAGGTGAAGTCGTTTCATAAATGGTTGCTGTGAGATATAAGTTCTCCTCGGACATATACAGTTGTTCGCTACTGCCTAAATAGCCTTTCGTTACGACTTTGTTCTCCGCAGGAGCGGACAAGTCAATCGCAGTAATGACCGAGTATGACGGCTCCATTGCGCCAGGCAGAATCGCAATGTCCTTATAATCGATCAGTTCCGGACTATCCCCTTCGGCGGAATCAGCGACACGCGGACGAAGTACAGCCCCCTCCAATTTTTCCATCGCCCAGAAATTCGGTTGCACATTGGTGACCATGTATAGCATATCTCCTGTTTTCCTTGCGCCGTTCAAATAACCTTCTGCACCGATTTCCCGAATGAGGGATGGTTTTTGAGGATTTCTGACATTGTACAACCGCACTGTTGTCATTCCGTTCACCGGCATGATACTCATTTTTTCATCCGATTTCTCTTCATTCGGATACGGTACATATTTGTCGCCAATTACGATGAGTGTTTGATCATGCAGGAATAGTTGAGATGGATAATACCCCTCTTCCATCGTAATTTCCGAAGCTTTTTGAACCTGCTGTGGATTGCGAATATCCGTAATGACGACTTTCCCATTTCCAAGTGTGGAATAAATATAATTTCCATCCGTTTTTACAAGATCCGCTTCGTCTACACCTTCCACCTGATTATTCGTTGACGAATGATCACCACCGGCACTGCTAGCTGCCGAGTTGGCCGTATCGGCATTTAGTGAAGACGATTCCGCCGATTCCATTTCCGAAGTAACCTCTCCATACGCCCGTTTCTGCATGCTTTTCGCACGCTCAAAATAAGCTTCCAGCTCCTTTGCCGAGGCGATTGATTCAATCGTTTCATGCACAGTGAACTGAATTTGTTTCGCGGGATACACTTTCAAAAACTTCCCATTGATAGCCCCTTTTTTCACATGAAGTGTATAGGTGCCGGGTTCGAGCCCGTTAACATGTACAGTTTTCCCTGAAGCAGTAAGCGAAAATTCTGCGTTGACCCGCTTGCCATTGTGATCGGCTACGTAAAGTTCATCCGAATCCAATGCATCTTTTTTCAGAGGCGCTGAGAAATTTGCATGCCATCCTTGATCCAAGAGAACCGCATCCGATGCGGTGACTGTCACTTTATCACTAAAAAATACAAATGAGATGGCAACAACAGTTACAAATACTGCAATTACTAGCCAAATAGACGATTTTCTCAAGTTGACCAATCCTTTCCATATTGTTTGTTATAGCATTAGACTGCTTTAGATTGATTTCGTTTCAATTAAAACAAAACCGAATTCAGAAAGTTTATTTTCAATCGAATATTATAGATAGTTTAGTAAGAATAAGATATTCTTAAGAAGGGGAAAAAGGGGGATATTGTTGTGAAAGTATTAACAAAGTGGTCGAACACAATCATGGAACGGTATTTACCGGATCCGTACATCTTCGTCGCGATCTTGACACTGATCGTATTTTTACTAGGGCTCGGATTAACCGATTCGGGTCCACTCGATATGGTCGTCCATTGGGGAGACGGCTTCTGGGGCCTGTTATCATTTACGATGCAAATGGTTATTGTGTTAGTTGCCGGGTACGTTTTGGCAATTAGTCCCGTTTTCAAGAAACTATTAAGCTCGCTTGCCAGTCTTGCCAAAACACCCGGCTCCGCAATTGTTCTTGTTTCAGTGGTATCGCTGATTGCTTGTTGGATTAACTGGGGCTTCGGTCTCGTTATTGGAGCTCTTTTCGCAAAAGAAATTGCTAAAAAAGTTACGACTGTTGATTATCGATTGTTAATTGCTAGCGCATATTCGGGCTTCATTATTTGGCATGGGGGGCTTGGCGGATCGATTCCACTTTCGATTGCAACTGTGGATCACCCGTTTTCCAATATTATGGGTGTCGTTCCAACTTCCGAAACTCTTTTTTCAACGTATAACTTGGTTATTGTCGTTGCACTTATTCTACTTATCCCGATATTAAACCGCTTCATGATACCAAAACCGGAAGATACGGTTACCGTCGATCCGAAGCTATTAGAAGACGAAATAGAAGTTGAAGAAAAAACTGAAAACACGCCGGCCAGCAAGCTTGAAAATAGTTATATTCTCTCCATGCTTATCGGTGCACTCGGTCTCGCTTATCTCATTCAACATTTCGTAACAAATGGATTCGATTTAAACTTAAACATCGTAAACATGATCTTCTTCATTCTCGGAATCATTTTCCACGGGACGCCAAAACGTTTCCTTGCGGCCATTGCAACCGCAGTGAAAACAGCGGGTGGTATTATCTTTCAGTTCCCATTCTACGCAGGGATCATGGGTATGATGGTGGGATCAGGACTAGCGGGTGTCATGTCCGAATGGTTCGTTGCCATTTCGAATGAACATACATTTCCGTTGTTCACATTTTACGCTGCGGGTCTTGTGAACTTCTTCGTACCATCAGGGGGTGGCCAATGGGCGGTGCAAGCGCCTATCATGTTGGATGCAGCTCAATCGCTTGGCGTCAGCTATTCGAAGACCGCCATGGCCATAGCTTGGGGTGATGCATGGACCAATATGATCCAGCCATTCTGGGCATTGCCTGCACTGGCGATTGCAGGCTTACGTGCGAAAGATATTATGGGGTATTGCGTGTTCGTACTCTTGCTAAGCGGAATTGTCATTAGCATTGGATTGTTTTTCTTCTAAACTAATACAAAACGGCTGGGGCAAACGCCCAGCCGTTTTGTATGTCTGCTCAATGTTACATTGAATGTGGTCTCTTACCTTCTAAGATATGATTATTAATCCTTTCAATTAGCTCTGGCAGTTCACGGATCGTTTGAATCGTAAAGTCTGCCCCATTTTGCTTAAAGGTGCGTGCTGTTTTAGCAATGATTGTTTCTCTTTCAGGTTGCGTTAATGCATTATATTCTTCCAATCTTAAACCCATTTCTGAGCTACCGACCACGACTCCTACTGACCAAACACCCGCATTAACGCCCTCTTTAATATCTGAAGTGGTGTCGCCTACTTTTACTACCTTCCAAGGAGCCGATAGTTTGAGTCGTTCCATATTTCGATAAATCATATACGGATATGGTCTTCCAACAGAATGCGTATCATCCGGGGTCACATAAAAATCCGGATGATAGCCTTTTTTCAAGGCATTTGGAACGACGACATTCATCATTGTCGTCGTATAGCCTGTTGTCGATCCTATCTTTAACCCTTGCTTCCTTAATACCTCAACTGTCTCCACGACTTCCGGGATTGGATCTGTATAATCTACTAACGAAGCCATCAGTGCAGGCTCAAATTCAGCATACAGATTTTCCACGTCTTGCTCATTAAAAGCTCTTGCGTATCTTTCTTCCCATAATGCAGCGATTCTCGGCATGGACAGCATCGCACGGATATGGTCGATTTTCAGCATTCCCATTGGCCCTCTCGCTTCTTCCATCGTTACGTCAATCCCCGCATTTTTAAAGATATCTACAAATACATTTACAGGTGCGAAGCAGCCAAAATCGACTGTTGTCCCAGCCCAATCGAAAATTACGCCTTCTACTTTGTTCATGATGCCACCACTTTCATATAGTCTTCTACTATTGAGCAGAGCTCTTGTATATCTTCTTCATAGATTTCACCGATATTGCCAATCCGGAATGTATCCACATCCGTTAGCTTGCCTGGATAGATGACATAGCCCTTCTTTTTTACATATGCATAGAATTCTTCAAAGCTGAATTGTTCATTTGGAATAAGGAATGTTGTAATTATTGGCGATTGCTTTTCAGCTGTAATATAGGCATGGATATTTACTTTTTCCAGTCTCTCTCGTAAGAGACGATTATTATGTTGATAACGGGCAAATCTAGCCGGAATGCCCCCTTCTTCCACTAACTCCTCCATCGCCTTTGCGAATGCAGCCACTACATGCGTTGGTGACGTATAACGCCATTTCCCATCCTTGTCCATCTCTTTCCATTGGTCATATAGATCGAGTGACAAACTGCGCGCATTCCCTTCACACGCTACAAGTTTCTCGAGATTTGCGATGACGAATCCAAAGCCTGGAACGCCTTGAATACATTTATTTGCACTGCTGATCAAATAGTCGATCCCTAGTTCAGATACATTGATGTCCATACCGCCAAAACTGCTCATCGCATCAATGATCAATGTCTTGTCAAATTCCTTCGAAAGGTTCGAGATCATCTCAATCGGATTCAAAATACCTGTTGTCGTTTCACAATGAACCATTACAATATGTGTAATTCGCTGATCCTCTTCTAAAATACGTCTTATGTCATTTTCCTCTGGATACTCATTGTAGGCCACACGATATTCAACATAATTCAGTCCAATATAATGGGCCATTTTCACAATACGTTCCCCATACGCACCGTTAGTTACAATAAGCACTTTATCATTTCCTGCAATTGCAGTTGTCATCACCGATTCGACAACGAACGTACCACTTCCTTGCATAAGTACCGTTGTATAAGCCTCTTTGGGAGCTGATGCGAATTCGAGGAGTTGGGTTCTGATTTTTTGCGTAATGTCTTTATAGTCTTGATCCCATGTACAACGATCAAAAAGCATTTCCTCTTTCACCGTACTTGACGTCGTCAATGGGCCTGGTGTTAATAATTTATAGGTTTTCATATTCCTTCACTCCTCAGTAAAATTATTTAGCTGATTTAAAAAATTCCTGATGTTGTTGTAACAACTCAACTGTTAACGGTTGTTCGAATGTCATCGAATGTGCCGGTTTGTTCACATCCGTCACCACTTCACCTTCATAGAGCGCTACCGGATAGTGTGTTAGTAAGTCTTTTCGTGCGTTCTGAATGATTACTTCTGCCATTTCCATTGCTAAGTTCGTTGTTGCTTCGTCTTTTTTCACGACTGCCACTGATTCTGTCAGTGAAAAATTGCCTTCAATCGGATCGACAAACTCAATCGGCAAACCGGTTTCTTTAGCCATCACCGCCTGATAACGCAATCCGAAACCTGCACCGACTTCACCTGCTTGTACTTTTTTTATCGGACCTGAACCTGAGCTCTCGACATGCGGACCACTATTGGCAATAATCTTACGAAGAACGGTCATCCCTTCCTCTTCTCCGTATTGGCTAATAATCGCTTGAACTAACAGCCACCCTGTTGAGGAATCCATAATGTTCGGAATCGACACCAAACCTTCAAATTCCGGTTTCGCTAAATCTTTAATCGTCGTGGGCATCTGCAATCCTTTTTGTTTCAGCACTTCTGTATTTACAAAAATTGAACCTGTATTCGCTAACACCGGCAAATAATAGGATGGATGTTGTTCCAATGCAGCTGCGCTGAATGTTAAGTCTGCAAACATGGCGTGTTGCTGTTGGGCACTTTCGATGAAATAAGAACTCATCGTCACTATATCTGCCTCGATTTTATCGCCCTCAGCCAGCATTTTCCCGCCCAATTCAGAAGTACCTAATGATTGGAGCAGATATTCCCCTTCGTACCCCGCCCTATTCAATGCACTTTCCATAGCTTCAGACGCCGCTTCATCACCATTCGTATAAATGACTACTTTTCCTTCAGCCGCTGTGCTGCTACTACAAGCCGCCAATGTAACTAGTAAGCTTAGAGCAACTACAGATAGTAGAATTCTCTTTATCGTTTTCATACTAATAACCCCCTCATTGATGTTTGAATTTCCTCTTTTGAAAATAATCACAAAGCAACTTTACGACTAAGTTAGTAATGAAAATAAGTATTGATAAAATGAATATTTCATTGAATTTAGCGAAATGTTGAAGCTCTTTAATCTTGCTCGCTACTACCGAAGTTTGGGCTGTGACTAAAAAGATAATCCCACTGATTGTGACCATTGAATTGATGAAATAATAGCTGAACATCTCAATCACGGTTGAAGATGCGTTTGGAAGAATAACCCGATAGACGGTTTTTATCCAGCTATCTCCCAATAGCTCTCCAGTCGTTTCCCAAGTCGGATTCATTTTAGATAAAGAGTTTTTTGCCATTAAGTAAGGTGTCGTAAAGTAATGGACAATGTTACAAAGAACAATAATTGCAAATGTCCCTTTTAAACTGCTGCCATTAAAAAGCAGTAAGTACGATAAACCTAGCACCATGCCTGGTACTGTATTCGTCATCATGGAAATAATATCAATTGACCATTTCCCTTTTATTGTTGTCCTGACATTTAGAATCGCCGAGCAAAACGCGGTTAACGTACCAAAAACAGCTGTCAAGAGAGCAACGAACAATGAATTTTTATACACAGTCGTTAAATCACTTGATTGGAATGTGTCCACTATGTGTTTAAGCGTAAATGTAAGATCATAAGGAAAACTGTGTAAAAATGGTGCAATAAACATGACGGCAAAAACCGAAAGCATGCCCATTAAAATCACAGATGAGACAATCCCAAAGCTTATATCTCTACCTTTATGTCTCATCAACTCAATATCGGTAAACTTGTCATAGTGAAAATTACGTTTTTCGAGGTAGTTTAACAGTAAAACACCAAATACTGCCGGTATTAACATAAGAACCGCAATGACTGCACCATTATTAAAATCTGGAATTGAACCGAGCATGACTTGATACAGTTGAGTTGCTACAACCGTATACGTCCCTCCGATTGAAGCCGGTATTCCAAAATCAGTAAAGCTTAAGATAAAAGTAAGTACAAAAGCTCCACCCAAAGTTCCCAATAGCGGAAGAACAATTGTATTCTTAAAACTTCTTATTATTCCATCACCCATCAGCTTAGAAACGATGATAAATTTTTTATCAATATACTTGAATGAGTTATTAATCAGAAGAAAGGCTGCCGGCAATGTATAAATGACATAACCAATCAGTAATCCGTTAAATCCATAAATCTCAAAAAGATTTACCCCTAGGATTTTTGTGAGCAATCCTTGGTTACCGAAAGAATAGATAATCGCAAATCCGTATGTAATTGTAGGGAGTAGCATCGGAATAAGTATTCCCGTTTTAATCGCAGTTTTTAATGGCTTATAAATGTTTGTACAATTGATGGCGTAGGCCAGGGCAAATGCTAAAACAGTCGTAATGACAGCAGTAAGGCTGGAGATTTTAATGCTGTTACCAATGGATACCATCAGTTCTGTATTCGAAAGGACTGAAAGGTAGTTGGAGAAACTGAATCCCTCGCTTGTTTCAAAAGAACGGACAAACAAAATGCCAAGAGGCACTACTAGAAAAGCCGTAAATAATAGTAAGATCGGGATATAGATGACCCGCATTGCCGGTTTTACATTAGGCATATTTCTCACCAAATAAGTTTAAAATATTTTGCCTCTTAATCTGTAACTGCTTCAAAATGAATTCTTCAACAAAATCGTTACTGGGCTGATTGATGATTTCATGCGGGGTACCAAATTGAGCAATCGTTCCCTCATTAATGATCAAAATTTTATCTGACATTGTCAGGGCTTCTTCTGGGTCATGCGTCACAATAATTGTTGTCAGCTTAAATTCTTTTGCAATCGATTGAATCCGCTGTTTAATAGATTCTTTTATGACGCCGTCCAATGCGCTTAATGGTTCATCCAATAATAATATTTTGGGTTTTGTTACTAATGTTCGCGCAAGAGCTACCCGCTGTTTCTGACCACCCGATAATTCACCGATTTTCTTTGTTAAATGAGGTTTCAGCCCCAAGAACTCAATGTAATCCTGGAGTTCCTTCTCAGACACTACTCCCTTCTTATTTCTTAAACCGTATACAATATTGTCGTAAGCATTTAAATTAGGAAATAGCGCATAATCTTGAAATACGATATTAAATCCACGACGCTTCATCGGTACATTAGTCAAATCCACATCGTTAAAAATGATTTTTCCGTGGTTCATAGTTGTTAGTCCTAGAATAATATTCAATAAAGTTGTTTTACCACTCCCGCTTGGACCTAATAGTGAAACAATCTCCCCTGCTTTAATCTCAACATTAATATCATCTAAAACGACTTTATGATCATATTGTTTGCCTATGTTTTGTAATTGCAGCAAACGCTCCACCTCCCCGAAACACAACTTCAGTATAAAATGAAATTGTAAATACAAATCATGATTCATGTAAAAACAACGTAAATTATGACCAACTCGTTATCAACTCTTGCCAACTTCACGAACACTTTACATACTCTTTACGTAGTACTGTTGAATAGATCATTGGGAATAAGTACACTTTAACTAAGCAACCTTAAACATGGAGAGAGGTGTGTATATGTTTCCACTGGAGAGACAAAAGAGAATTCTAGATTTACTTTTGATTAAAAAGGCCCTGAAAATAGCCGAACTGACTAAAGAATTTAATATTTCCGTCGAAACGTTGCGAAGGGATATCAATTTGCTTGCTTCGGAGGGAAAAATCGAAAAAATATATGGTGGCATTAAATTGGTTGAATCGAATTTCGGGGAGTCCACAATCGACATACGTATGATGAGTCATCTAAAGGAAAAAGAGATGATTGCACAAAAGTGCAGTGAATACATTTATGACGGTGATTGTATTTATTTGGATAGTGGCTCGACAACCTATCAAATTGCAAAATATATTAAAAACAAAAAGAACCTCACTGTTGTAACCAATTCCATTCCCGTAGTGAACGAATTGCTCACGAGTGATATTGAATTAATTATCATCGGAGGAAGAGTAAGAAAGAACGAACAATCCGTAACTGCATTTGAATTCTTATTTAATTTTGACGAATTGAATATATTAAAAGCATTTATCTGTACGAGTGGCATAACTGTTGAAAAAGGAATCTCCGACTACAATTTAGAAGAAGCAATTACTCGGAAAAAAATTATTGAATTATCAAAAGAAGTATATGTTGCCACTGATAGTACAAAGTTCGATAAAAATGTAACCATCGGGATTGCCTCTCTTGATAAAATCGACTACATCATTACGGATCATCATTTAACGATAGACCAGATTAATCAATTCAAAAAAACAGACACAGAATTAATTTGTGTAGAATCGCCCTCTTAATATCCAAAATGGAAAACGGAAATGCCACGAGTAAATCATCTACGTGGCATTTCCGTTTTTATTTTATTGCATTTTTTGGTCTGTGAACTAAAACTGGTCACAAGAAAAGCGGCGCACGCCATTAACCACCTCATCAAGTAGCAAATTGTTTATTGAAAACGTTTCAGGGAATAGTCCTTCTAGATGTCAATTAAAGGAGGAACTCATTTGTCACAAGATCAATTTGAAAAAATCGATAACAAAGTATCCCCACAAACACAGAGCGAGCAACCCGGTATTGAATCGGAAATGCAACCCGAGCCGATCTATGATGATAAAAACTATAAAGGTTCAGGTAAGTTAAAAGGGAAAAATGCTCTTGATTACAGGCGGCGACAGCGGAATCGGACGTGCAGTTGCAGTCGCTTTTGCGAAGGAAGGCGCCAATGTCGCCATTGCCTATCTGGATGAAAAAGAGGACGCGGATGCCGAGAAAACGGTTAAACTCATTGAAAATTATGGTGGAAAGGCGCTAAAAATCCGAATCGATATCAGTGAGGAAGAACATTGCGAGCAATTGGTCGACGAAGTTGTCAACGAGTTCGGTAGCCTGAATATCCTTGTCAACAATGCCGGAAAACAGTTTCCTCAAGATGACATTTCCGCCATTTCAGGCGACCAGCTCCGTGAGACTTTCGATACGAATTTCTTCGGCCTGTTCTATTTGACGAAGGCTGCACTGCCTCATATGTCGAAGGGCGACACCATTATCAACACCTCGTCCATCACCGCTTATAACGGATCAGCAGGTCTGATCGATTATTCTGCGACAAAAGGCGCTATCACTTCTTTTACCCGCTCGCTCGCGCTTAATCTCGCAGAAAAAGGAATCCGCGTAAATGCCGTCGCCCCCGGCCCGATTTGGACACCGCTCATTCCCGCAACGTTCGACGCACAAAAAGTTGCACAGCACGGTGCGGATACACCTGTGAAACGCCGCGGCCAACCTGCGGAAAATGCACCTGCCTATGTATTTTTAGCTTCCACCGATTCCAGTTACATGACCGGCCAGACAATTCACGTGGATGGCGGCGATTTTGTAGGTTCATAAATAATTTCATACCCCTTGGAAATCATCTTTCTAAGGGGTTTTCGTGCTGCTTTGTTCATGGAAAACGTTACGTACTACGTGCCTTTCCAACCCTTACAACCGGATAACTTAAATCACTTCATCCCCCATGGTCTTGATTTTAAAGTCAACAACATAAATAGGACGTGGACATGTAAGATATATTACATGTCCACGTCCTTTGGATGTCCAATATGTTTTTTAGTTGTCATCTTTGATTATATATAGTAAGTGCTTGATAAGCTATTTACATGACAAGTATCGGAACAGCCGGAATTCTGGCAGCTTGGCCTAGTTGACAGGGACTCCACTGCCCTACGCCTAATTACCGACTTTGCAATACAACTTGCAAACCGATGCCGATATAGACCAAACCTACGACTTTTCCACCCCATCGGCTGATTCCTGATTCCCGCTTCATCAAACGTCCAATCGTCCCCGTACCGATTGCCAAAATCGTTGTATAGGCAATACCCATTACGACAAAAATAATGCCAAGTATTAGAAACTGGGAAATGATCGAGCCATTTTCAGGATTTACGAACTGCGGAAAAAACGCTAAAAAGAAGAGAGCCGTTTTCGGATTCAATACCTCTACTAAAATACCTTGCCCGTATGCCTGTGATGCCGATACCTGCTTCACGTCAGGCATCCCACTCATCGACGCCCTCGCAAAAATCGCCCGAATACCCATATATAACAAATAGGCCGCCCCCACGAATTTCACAATAGTAAAGGCAACCGCAGAGGTCATAAGAATTGCCGAAAATCCGACAGCTGCAAGCAAAGCATGGATGAAATCGCCGGTTGCAATGCCAAGGCCCGTCATAATTCCCGTTTTACGCCCTCCTTGAGCAGCCCGCGTAATTGTTAAAAAAACGGCAGGACCTGGTATCAAAAACAAGCCGATAACCACAACAATAAATGCGCCTATAGTAGCCAGGTCAAACATTATCCCCCCCCTTTCGTATAGTACATTTACCTAATCATAAATATCTATGAACTTTACAACAAGCCTAGCTGCGAAGTCAACCTTCCATATAATTCTGATGATTGACTTAATTATCAATCCATGCGAGGGTATAAAAAGATCTATTTAAATCATAATTGATACCCTAGGGGTACTACCAAGCTGAGTGAGACCTATGTTCTCATCCCTAATGACCTGACCTGATAATGCTAGTGTAGAGAAGAGGTAAAACTTGTTCGTGCATTTTTCGACGTGTACTTATCCACTTTCCATTCTGTGAAAGTGGATTTTTATTTTTAATAGGGGGGATTATTCATGCAATCCATTGAACAAGTACTAACTCAAGTGGAAGAAAGACAAGATGAGCTAGTCAATCTTGTAAAGGCTCTTATTCAGTTTGAAACACCTAGTCCGCCAGCACGGAATACGAAAGCTATACAAGATTTTATCGCAAATTTTTTAAGAACAATGGACTTTTCAATTGATCAGTGGGATGTGTACCCAAATGACCCAAACGTTGTTGGACTATTAAGAGGAACAGATGCCAAACTACATAATAGCCTCATCATTAACGGGCATGTTGACGTAGCTGAAATTGATAAACAGGAGCAATGGGCTACCGGGCCTTTTCAACCAACGATTCAAGACGGGCATGTAATAGGACGAGGCGCGGCGGATATGAAAGGCGGACTAGCCTGCTCCCTGTTCGCTATCCAATTACTAAAAGAGGCTAATCTTAAACTCGCTGGCGATTTGATTTTCCAATCTGTAATTGGCGAAGAGGTGGGTGAAGCTGGAACGTTGGCGTGTACTGAAAGAGGGTATACTGCAGATTTCGCAATTGTTGTGGATACATCTGATCTTCGCATTCAAGGACAAGGGGGCGTCATTACAGGATGGGTGACGATTAAAAGCCCAACAACTCACCATGATGCTACGCGAAGAAGTATGATTCACGCAGGCGGCGGTCTCCACGGTGCAAGTGCGATTGAAAAGATGATGAAAATGATTGCTGGATTACAAGATTTGGAGCGTCATTGGGCGGTCGTTAAAAGTTACCCTGGATTCCCGGCAGGCTCCACTACCATTAACCCTGCCGTCATTCAAGGCGGAAGACACCCAGCTTTTATTGCTGATGAATGTCAATTGTGGATTACCGTTCATTTTTACCCAAATGAAACACATGAACAAGTTGCGCAAGAAGTTGAAATGCATTTACGCAAAGTTGCCGAAAGTGATAGTTGGTTACGCACGAATCCGCCAACATTTGATTGGGGCGGAACATCTATGATCGAGGACAAGGGAGAAATCTTTCCTTCATTAGAAATAGATCCGGAAGCGCTCAGCGTTCAATTGTTGGCACGTTGGCACGAATCTCAAATCAATAAGCCCGCAATTATCGACTATTCCCCTACCGTTACCGATGGCGGATGGCTTGGAAATGCGGGGATTCAAACTGTCATTTATGGGCCCGGTGAATTGCAAAATGCGCATGCGGTAAATGAAAAAGTCCGCATTGAGCAGTTGATGGATTTCACAAAGGTGATCATTGGCTTTATCTATGAATGGTGTAACACCTCGAAATAGATTGGTACACCACGCTCCCCCACTTCGGTGTCCAAGCCCATCGAAAAGTTTTTGATGAATTCGTCACTTACAAACAAGAACGCGTGAGTGTATTGACCAATCACGCGTCGCTTTCCAAGCAAAAAAGGGTAGAAAAGACACAGATGCGCATGTCTTTTCTACCCTTTTCCGCCTTCTTTATTTAGCTTCTGCACTAACATCTAGTGTGCTTAATTGCTCAATTGCTTTTTGAAGTGCCTCCGCATTTTGGATAAGTGCCAATCGGACATAACCTGTACCTTCAGAACCGAAGATACTCCCCGGCACCATAACGACACCGCATTGATCGATTGCTTTGAAGACAAATTCCTTGTCGTCCATGTCAAACGGGTATTTTGCCCAAACGAACATGCCGCCGTTTGAAGGCGTTGCAGTCCAACCAATCTCAGCTAAACCATTCATTAACACATGATGGCGTTCTGAAAAAACTTTTCGCAGACGATCCGTAATCTCTTCCGCATGATCGAGCGCTGTTGCAGCTGCTTCTTGGATCGGTCCAAATGTCCCGTAATCCAAATTCGATTTCAACTCTTTAAAGATGCGAATAACCTCTGCATTGCCGACTAGATAAGCAATGCGTGCGCCGGCAAGGCTGAAACTTTTGGAAAGAGAATTGATTTCCACTCCGACTTCCATTGCCCCTGGCGTCGACAAGAAACTAGTCGGAGAATCGCCCGTGAAATAATACTCCGAGTACGCCGCGTCATGGAGAACAAGAACATTATATTTCTTAGCAAACGCAACGACTTTGTCAAAAAACTGTGCGTCTGGCAACGCTGGAACCGGATTTCCCGGCAAATTCAAAATGATCATTTTTGCCCGTTGAGCAACGTCTTCTGGAATTTCATCCAGATTGGGCAAGAAGCCATTTTCTGCACGCAATGGCATTTCGTACGGAACCGCACCTGCGAGCTTGATGCCCGCTTCGTACGCGACATAGGCAGGATTCGTCGTCAGTACGATATCCCCTTCATTGCAAAAGGCTAACGGGAGATGAACGAGTCCTTCCTGAGAACCCATCGTTTGGAGGACTTCCGTTACCGGATCTAGTGTGACGCCGGAACGTCTTTTATAATAACTTGCGACAGCTTCATGGAACCGTTTTGTGCCGCCAAGTGTATAGCCGTATGTATTTGCTTGAGCGCTTTGTTCCGAAAGGACACGTCTCACTTTTTCGTCCGGCGGAAGATCCGGACTCCCAAGACTTAAATCGATCAGTTCAGCGCCAGTCGCTTTTTTCGCCGCGGCTGCTGCTTTCAAGTCTGCAAAAATAGCGGGTTCAAAAATGGACATTCTCAACGATGGTTCGATCTTCAATGGAAAGCACTCCTTGTATGTGAAAAATTGATTTTAAAGTGTATTTTATCACAAACTAGGCATCAATCGCAAGAAATGCTGAATAATACCTCTCTTGTATGAGATATTGACCCTTGTTATTTATTTTTCTTTCTACAACGAAAGCATCCGTTAGTTTAAGAAGATATTAAAAATATCCCTTCCCATCTATTTTAATTTATTAATTGGTGTTAAGGATATTTTCTCAGTTAACCCCAATTTATCTGTTTCATTTTCTAATTCTTTTTCATCTAAAGGACCCAAAACTTGATGATTGTGCACATCGATTAACCAATATTGAAAATCGTCCAGAGAAGGTTGTTCAGGTGGTTGTTCGTAACCTCTTTCATCAGCTACTAATACCATTTGTTTAGCAACTATATACTCCTCATTCCACCAAACATCCGTCACTTTAGCTGGAACATACAGATGATTATTAAATGATTCATCATCTGATTTAATAGGTTCATCTCCGTAGATTGCAGTTACATGGGCTGATAATCGGTCGATACGATATCCATTATCTAAATTGATTTCATAGTCAGCCAACCCAGCACAACCAGATAAAATCCACCATAGCAATACTAATGTCAATTTTTCCACCAAATATACACACTTTCCTAATGTGTAACGCTGTATAAATGAATGAGTTCCTGCCATTTAAGAATAAGTACATATCCCAAAATAAATAGAGGTTAAGCGATAATTAATCGCTCAACTAAACTCCCCGTTAGTTGAATAACTTGCCTAACAATACTTTCTATTTATTTTTATTAAGCCAAGTGATAGCAATTAAGTAACCGATAATAGGTGATATCCCATATCCCATGATTGGCATTGGGAAGTTACCAAATAAAGTAACAATCATCGTCATTAGGAAGTAAACGCCTAATGATAAAGAAGTAATATTTATATTACCGTAAAAAAAGAATGGACATAATAATAATAAAAGAGACAATACACCTAAAATAAACCAAAAACTCCCCAAGTCTGCAACTAAAAAGATTATATGTTCAACATAAGGAACTGGTGCTAAATCATCGAGAAAAACCCAAGATACGATACAAAAGACTACTATAAGAATGATACTTAGTAACTTTACCACCCTATTACTATTCTTTTTCCAAAAAATGATCGCAGAAGCACATGCAAATGCAGTTAATTGACCTGCATCTGGATGAAATAGTAATATTACTAAAGTAACAAAAGTTAGCCCGATTACATAATGTTCACGATTGTTTAAAGCTAATTGCCATAAATGAATAATTAATAAAGGCAAAATAATACTTGCTATATATAGATTAATTGGTCCAAAGGATAGCCATCGATGCACACCAGCTGAACCATTAAACCAAAATGGGATAACTAATAAAGCTACGAATGTAATGGGATAACTAAAATTACCAATACTTATATTTTTATTCTTGTTCCTAATAATAAAAACATAACTCAAAACGGTTCCTACTATCCAGATTATTATGTTTTGAATCCATATACTCGAAGTCACACCGTATGACACCATTGCAAGAGCTCCTAAAACGATAGCAGGGAGCATTAGAAAATAAGATATGACACCTTTCAATTTTTTCATGTTATATGTCCCTTCCATAAAAATTGCAGCACAACTCATTAACAATTTTAGTCCTTTGTTAGTTTAAGAAAATGTAAATTATAAGCATTAAAAAAAAGCGCTATGATTGATTTAATCCATAATATTTTTTTACTTATACCAGCTTCCCCTGCAATTTACATCCCTAAATTCACCAATTCTCTCTTCTGTACATTAATCCTTGATCAACTAAACTGCTTCTTTAGCTAAAAAAGGTGCTTAACCCCTAATTGAAGTAAAGCACCCGTTAGCCATCCATGTAGCGCAAAACCAGCGCTACACCACAGAGGATGAAAATTGTTTCAGAACGGGTATAGATTCGTATGGCTGGCGAAGAAGGTCGATCAACTATGGTGCCATTGAGCCCATCCGTTAGTCTGACTCCAACGACCACGGTGCATCACAGAATGTCGCACTCTATACGAGTAGCACTCATGGGAGATTAATCCTACTCTGGTTATTGCACCAGCCTTGCCTGTATTCTAAGAAGAATGGAGTTGGTTCCTGTTCTAACTATCAACTTAATATAATCATTCTGAAGGCTCAGCCTTTTTTAAAAAAACTATTTCTGAGCCTTTTTTGTTGTGCAATTTTATAGCTTTTGAGCGTTTTTTAATTTTCATGGGAGTTGAAGAAGGTTAGACATTAAAATTAATCGTTTCAATAAGTATTCCGTCCTTATCAAGCCTTTTGTAATTGTAAGGAATATGGCTTAATTTCTCGTATTTTTCATTCCAAATTATATTTACGAAAGAAGAGGGTTCTTTTAAAAAATGGGTAGGAGACGCGTTTTCGTAACGAAAACATTCATTCGGGTATGTTTTTTCGAACCCAAATAATTTCAGTACATCTTCTTCGAATGCAATTCCACCGATTTTAAACTCATAAATGGAATACAATTCTTTAAGAAAACTTGTAAAGCCTGTAAATTCCTCTTTCATTATTCCAACTTGGTCACATTCTGGTTCATCATTTTCATCTCCATAAAAACAAAAATTGACCATTAGTGCATTTGGAGAAACCACTTCTAATTGTAATGTCGCCTTACGTTTCCTTAATAAATAGACATATAATCTTAATCTTAATGAGTGCAAGTTAATGGTATGCGGATCTTCTTCATCATAGGGATAACCTCTATTAAAAAAATCAATAATTCCATCAACATTTTCGTCAACAATTTCAATTTTATTTGTAACCTTTGATAAATTATTAATAATATCCTGTGTTGTTTTTGTTTTCGTTTTCTCTTCTTTAAGTTCCAATAAGAAACTAACTTCGAGGAAAGGACCTCCTTGCAACCATTGGGACCACTCCATCTATAATTCCTCCTAAATCATTGAATAAAAAAAGGGGCTCAACCTTTAATTGAAGTAAAGCCCCCATAAGTTTAGTTAAATAAGTTGAATCAGTTCATCAAACTAAAAATATATATTAGTCTGGTAAGTATCTTCGATAGGACGGACTAAGGTCTTTATTTTTTGTTTAAAGGTACGATCAATTCCAGTTCCTTTATTTCTTCACTTAAACCTTCACTATTTGTATGGCTCGGCTTAAGTGTAATTGATTTTGGGATCGTATCCATTGGAGGCAATGTCAGAACCATATGATGACCGTAGTTTCCAGGGGTCATGCCTGATTGTAGATTCAATCTATCATATACACGACCTTTATCATCGACTACGGCGAAATCAAACCATGGCCATGTATCATCCTCATTCATTTCGACAGGGTAATCCACCGTTAAGTCTATTCTCGTAGATAGAGGTGTAAATGTTACTTTGTCAGCTGTTACATTATAAATTCCATTACCCGTTTCAGTTTTCACCCCCGGATTGAACACAGAGATATCGCCTTTTACTTTTTCAAGCGGGAAAGCTACATTCCAATCGCCTTTATAGCCAAATAAATCTTCTCCATGGACCGCAATCTCAACATTTTCACCGTATTCATCGTAATTAGAAAAAGTATATTGATGATGTTCAATGATTGTTTTCGAATCAACCTCATCTTGTCCTGTAGAACCACTCACTGGTTCGATTGGTTGTCCGTTAATCGTTATATAGTTATAACCAACAGTTGCTTCTTTAAGCGAAAGTTCTTTTTCACCTGTGTAGATTACCGATACCATTAATCGATTTCCATCGTAAGCAACATCCTTTACTGTCATTGTTAAGCCGTTATGACTATCCTGTTTATCGACTACTGTCGTTAGTTGATCGCGTTCAACTTTATCAGAGGCAATGTCTCTAAAATCTTTATAAATTGGTCCAATCAACGGGATGTTTGATAATGCTTTAGCCATGCCTGCTGAAACAAAACCGGACCCCAGTAGGATCATGCATAGCCCGCATGCAATTAATGTAGAACGCTTAGCTATTCTTCCAACCTTTCTTTTTCTCTTGGCCTGTAACATGGCTGCCTTCTCTCTCGATATTAACTTATCGACGGGAACAGTTATGTTGTCAATTGATCGGTTAAATGTGTCTTTATTCATGCAAATAGCCCTCCTTTAAGATTGGTCTCAGCTTTTTTTTCGCTCTGTTTAAATCAGATTTCACTGTTCCTTCCGGACGGTTCATTATAATGGAAATCTCCTTAATGGACAGTTCGTGATAATATCTCAACAATATAAGGGTCTTAATAGTCGGATCCAAGAATTTAAAGGCTTCCGATAAATCCATTGAATGGGTTATAAAATCGGCGTTTTCAGTAGAAATTAGTTCGGCAAACATTTGCTCATCATCTGTAGTAAAATGTCGGGATTCTTTTCGAATAAAATCAATACATTTAAAGACAATAATCTTTGTAATCCACCCTGGAAAACTTTCAGGTTTTTTTAATGTCTTAAGTGAAATATAAGCTGTGTAAATTGTTTCTTGATACATATCAAGGGCATCTTGTTCATTTCTAACGTACGAATAGGCTGTCCTATACAACTTTTGTCGAACAGAACGAATCAGTTGTTCAAATGCTTCATCATTCCCCTTCTTCGCTTTTTGCACTAATTTTACTATATCCATTTTGGCCTTCCCCTCCCGTTACGCAATAAAGTCGAATGAGGAAGTAAAAAGGTTGCAAAGTATTGAAATAAGCAACATGTCTACTTCTATATATTTTTGATATCCATTAAATGAATGACTTAAGTTTAAAAGGGATGTTCATAAAAAAATGCGTTGTCCCTCATTAAATACTAGCTAGTTAATCTAATGAGATTAACACTAGTCATTAACAAGCCTTTGTTTTTAAGTTGGAACATTTTTCAGTTTTAATGGACCGCAGGATTCCAACAACGAAACGAAGTGAAGGCGATTAGTAAACTCCATTAATCAATAAGAAAAAGCTTTACTCATTCTTGAAGTAAAGCACCCGTTAGTGATAGATAAAAATATAAAATACTAAAACAAATAGTGCTACCCCTAATGCCTTAACCTTTCTAAGAACACTATTGGACTTGCTGTATCTAATAACATTGAAAACAATGCCAATGATAAATAAAATGATTGCTATATTTCCTAACAGTAAATTTTCAAAAATTACTATACCAATAATAAGAAGTGTTAGTCCTATAGTTGAAAACGATTCAAAAATCAGCATTATAGGTTGTTTCTTTTGTTCATCTGTTAATTTATTATAATCTTTTCTCAAAGCGATGAGGGTTCCAATACTTAGAAAACCCACGAAGATTAATTGCACAATTAACTCCACAATAAGATCCCCCCTCTTCTCAAAGTAATCTGCCTAGATTAAATTTCGAAGAATCTGTTTTCAGCACTCGAATTTTACCGTAATTTCCATTTCCCTTCTTCAACAGGATAAACTCTTATTTAAACACTTTATCAATTTCATCTTTGTCGTAATCTAATATCCAATCACTGTATGTGTTATAAATGTCTCGTATAGATTCCGGTGAGATTGCAAGCAAATCACATCCTCTATCATCGTACACATGAAAAATGGTTTCCCTTTTGATATTTAAAAAATATATCCTATGATAAATACTTGGCTGGAATCCTAAATCCTGATTGCATACTGCCTTTAACAATGAAATATATTTAATATCAGATGTTTTGCATTTTAGAGTAAACCTATGTGTTTTATATTTTCCGTCTTCATCATCTTCTGGGAAAATATAAGGCATTTTCGCATGCTTCAATTTATATAAGATTGATTTTTCACAGACATAGGGAGAAAAAATCCTCGCTTTGTGCTTATAGGTTTTTCCATCTCCAAAATCATTCACATCTACTACGAAAAAAATTTCCTCATCTTGTGGATGTAATGATTCAAATAACGTGATAGCCCTTTTATAAACCCTCTGTACATAGGGACTGTTTTCATAATTGTTTTCTCTATCCCAACCTACCCCTAATTCGAACCGTATGCCAATTTCCCAGTTATAAAACAGGGGTGGCTTAAGGCTAAAGTTAGGGAAATTCTCATTAATATAGTCATTTAAAAGCATAACCACACCTCTTTTTTGTTTCTTTAATTTTATCATTCCTTATTCAATTGGGCTGCCCCTTTAGTTGAACAAGAAAAACATACTAAGATTAGTAGTGCAGACCAAGGCATTGGTTCGCACTACTTTTTTTATATAGTAGAGGTGAAGAATAGGTCGTGAGCTCTTTGGGATCTTGAATCCGCAAGAAAAACCGGCCTACTTCACCACCCTTATTTGAATCAGGTTTGAGTATGTTGGATCCTTTGAGATCGTGTATAAGAAATGGGAATCGATAAGGTTAAGGTGAAGCTTTCAGACATCAAGAGGAGGCAGAATATGAAACACGTTATAGCGTTTGACGTCAGTATGGGCAAAAGCTACATGGTCGTCTATAACGCATTGAAAAAATGTGAACTAGAGAAAGAAATCGAACATACGCGTCCCGAGTTCACAAAACTGAAGTTATTGATTGATGACCTAATTGACGGATATGGGGAACAGCCACACATCGTCTTTGAAGCGACGGGTGTCTATTCAAGAGTCCTCGAACGTTTCATGCGAGATAATGGCTACAGATATTGTCGACTGAATCCGTTAGAGGCGAAGCTCCAATGTGATACGCTACGCATCCATAAAACGGATCGGAGTGACGCACATCAATTAGCGCTTACACATTTTACGAATAATAGACGATTAGAAACTAACTTGGATGATGTTTATCCCCAGTTGAAAGGCCTATCCAGACATTATGGTGAATTGGACGATGAATTAAGTGTAGTTCGAAATAGAATGCATAAAGTCATCCAGGTAACCTTTCCTGAATTAGAGAAAATCTTTACCAGTAAGTCTGAGTTATTTCTTAATGTAGCTCAACTTTTTCCACATCCAG
>CAWJLH010000004.1:0-20267 GCA_963843665.1 uncultured Caryophanaceae bacterium | reverse complement strand
CGTTAACCTTCGTGTTTTTAATAGAGGAAGACGAGGAAAAGCACTACTTTTGAATATAAGATCTCCTTTGAACAAGAGAATGAAAAGATTAAATTAAAAAGTGAAGAAATACGATTCAAGAAAATTGAAAAAGGGATCCGCATTAAAGACCTGGTTTCATATGATAGCCAAAAAAACACGGAATTTTTAACCGTTAGAAATATGAAGAAGTTAACTAATCTAGATGCAATCGTTGATTTGAAAGTAAATAAAAGTCTATCGGAAAAAGAAAAAACCTCCTATCTGTTTAGAAAAGGAACACTGGAAATTTTAGAACAGCATGACCTGAAGGAAGAGTATAAATACTTGAGTTTATTGAAATACTCCTTCTTAAACAACCTCCATATTTTAACCAATGATAACTCTGGTTTAATCTACGCAAATATCGTCATGCCCATCGCTTTTCAAATGGAAAGTTCAGAATTTGAGGTGGGGGGAACTTTCCGATTAGCTTTTAACGAAGCAAAAGTAATCCCTAAAAACTTATTTACGATTGCGAATGAACTTTTCCACCAAATTAATATTGTCTTATCAAAAATTATTCCCGGATTGACTATAGAGTTAAATAACCTTGGAAATGAAACTGATTCCAAAGGTAAAGAGGGGGTCCGGGTAGAGCTGCTGAGTAATCGGGATGGAGTTAAATTCCCATTTTGGTGTGAATCTGATGGGATCAAAAAACTATTCTCGATTTTGAGTACGTTAGTAACGATGTTTAATAAACAAACCTCCTGTGTTGTGATTGACGAATTAGACGCTGGCATATTCGAGTATTTATTGGGTGAAATCATTGAAACCCTCCATGATTATGGAAGTGGTCAATTACTTTTTACTTCCCATAACTTAAGATTGCTGGAAGTTCTTCCGAAGGAATGTTTATTTTTCACTACTACAAACCCAGAAAATCGTTATATAAAATTGACGGGACTTAAGCAAACCAATAACATCAGGGACGTTTATATTCGAGCTGTTCAATTGGGCGGACAAAGTGAAGAAATCTATAAAGAAACAGATGCTTTTTATATTAGGCAGGCCTTTAGGAAAGCCGGAAATTCAGGTGAGTCCAATTAAAAATGGCAGGAAAGTGGTAATCGTTATTGCGGAAGGTTCTTCTGATGAGGAAGCGTTGTATCCTTTTCTTAAGGAATTGGGGAAACCCCATAATGTAAAGTTTGCCATCACGCACGGTGATGTTTTATCAGATTCCAAAAACACCCGTAAATCCCAAAAGACACTTATAGGTGGAATTGTAAGTACGATTATCAAGGAAAACAAATTCTTGAAGGAAGATATCTTACTGGTTGCTCAACTAACCGATACAGATGGTGTGTTCATTGACGAAGAAAAAGTGGTTATTGACAATGCAGTTGAAGGAATGGAGTACAGGGACTTTGAAATTGCCGTTCATAATAAGGGGAAGCATGAAGACATACTAACAAGGAATAAACTGAAATCTTCAAAAGTCAAAGACTTAACTGAGATTCTTCTTGTCCTTCTACACCTTCCGCGATGACTTTCAAATCGAATTCGTTTGCGATCGCTAGTATCGTTTGTACCATGGATTTGTTCTCTTTGTTTCGATTCAAGCCAATGACAAATGATTTATCGATTTTTAAGGAATCCAGTGGATATTTACTCAGATAGCTGAGGGAGGAGTAGCCTGTCCCAAAGTCATCCATGGATAGGCTGATTCCCAGTTCTTTTAATGCAGCTAACTTTTCAATCATCGTCTCCCCATACATCGCAATACTTTCCGTAATCTCCAGCGCAATAGAGGACGGATCCAGTGATGTATACTCAATCGCGTTTTTCACCTTTTCAAAAAAGGTAGGATCGAGTAACTGTCGCACAGAAACATTAATGCTTACCGTTAAAGTCTTATCCGCTGCTTGTTGCCAAGACGCATTTTGCTCAAGTGCTGTTTTCAGTACCCAGTGACCGATTGGTAGGATCATGCTTGTCTCTTCCGCAATCGAAATAAATTCATCCGGTGGGACTTGTCCAAGTGTTTCGTTATGCCAGCGTATCAGCGCTTCCATCCCTATGATTTCATTTGTTTTCAGGTCCATAATCGGCTGATAATACAGTTCGAATTCTTCATTGTCGAGTGCGGTTCGTAAATGTTTTTCAACCATCATTTTTCTGTAAAATTCTTGATTCATTTCTGCTGTGAACAATTGAAAGTTATTTTTTCCTCTTTCTTTCACATAGTACATGGCGGTATCTGCATGTTTTATCAATGTATTGGCGTCATCCCCATCATCTGGGAAGATGCTAATGCCAATACTGGGTGAAATGAAGTAATCCCCACCATCGATTAAAAAGCTTTTTCTAAATTCGTTTAAAAGTTCTTTGGCAAACGCTTCACTCGCTGATCCATTATAATGTGGAAGTAAAATGGTGAATTCATCTCCACCGATCCGATAAATCGCTGCGTCCTGATGTCTTTTCTTTAGTACGTTTTCAATTCGTCTTGCTACTTCGATTAATAAGTGATCCCCGACATCATGTCCGAGTGTATCATTGATGTATTTAAATCGGTCTAAATCGATAAACAGGATTGCAATTTGACTTGCCTCTGTTTTCGCTTTTTCTAGCTGGTTCGTTAAATCGGCATTGAACATTCTACGATTCGGTAATCCTGTTAACGCGTCATGATCGGCTTGGTACTTGATGTCATCTTCAAATTGCTTTCGTTCCGTAATGTCGGTGGATACAGCAAGTAACCCTACGCGATCATTCTTCGTAATTGGTATTTTGACCGTTTGTAACCATATGATTTCTCCTGAGTCGGCTGTTACGGCTTCCTCTCTAATGAAGAGTTTTCCCGGCTGCTTGAGCTACCTTTTTCTTGATTGACGTTTTGTTTCACTACACGTGTATCTTGATGTATGTCATCGTCGGTTTTCCCAATCATATCTGGAATACTCATTTCCATTAACTGTGCATAGGATTGATTCACAAGTGTATATCGGCCATTTTCGTCGAGCGCATAAATACAGTTTGGGTTTAAATCGATGACTTGAAATAGAAACTTCTTTTGCTCAGATAGCTTCTTATTCATATTGTTTACTACTTCTAGATACATTCGGCTCGAAAGAATTAGTATAGGGAATAAATCGCAAAGACCAAGATTGCAATCGAACTTGGGTACAGTCTTGACAATGGGAACATATTTAAGGAGCCTATTGCGTATGCAATTGATGTGAAGATATTAAAATAAACTAAAAATGATCGCATGCTTCTTATCCGGTACATGTAAACTAATAATAAAACAATATAATCATACTTATCTATAAAAAGAAGAATATTGGATTTTGAAAATCCATGATAGCTCTCCATAAACAGGAAAGTAAAATAGAGTAGAACCAATTTGTGTGAGTTCTAATCCACTAATCCCTTTATCGCTCCTCCAATGATGTAAACAAGATTTTTTTTTTTTTTTTTTTTTTTTTTTTTTTTATTATTAAACAAGAAGGCCAACCCATAGAAAAGTAGGACAGTAGTAGGGTTGACGAAAAAACGCCACTTCTTTTTTAAATGATTTGACAATTCCTCTTGGATAATTGTATACCCTACATAGAAAATCGTTGGCGTAATCATGATAGAGCCAAATCGAAAGAGCTTGAAAAGAAACTCAATGGTCTCTTCTTTAAACAGATTAACCGAATACAAAAATGCAACATCTAATTGCCAGAATGAGGCCAACAGAAGAAATATAAAAATGATTTTTGATAGATTATTTTTTTGGAATAAAACAAGTATCGTAATCCCAATACATAAAGGAATACAAGTTAACAAAATTAAAAATAGAAAAAACATATAATGAGCCTCCTATGCATGTGTCAATAATAGACAAGCATTATTCGCACTACTCCCATGGGTAGTTAGCATACGGACTCAACAGCTTGATACCTAGTTTCATAAACAATCGGTACGTCTTCAAATCCATCCAAAAAGACATACGGACTCAACAGCTTGATACCTAGTTTCATAAACGATCGGTACGTCTTCAAATCCACTCCCTGATGTTTTGATTGTAGGAGGGATAAATCCATATTCCATTGACAGCAGGGATGAAATGATTTGCATGGCTCCCATTGCACCAAATGTATGTCCAATCATTCCTTTTATCGAAGTGATTGGAACGTCCGACCCAAAGGTTTCCATACTGATAAATCGTTCGATCTGATCATTTTCCTCTATACCAAGTGCCTGACTGTTCACATAGCTTGGTTTAGTATTTCCGACGGCTTCTTGAAAAACTTCGAGCATATGTCTACCCGTTTTATCAGATCTTAATAGTTTTTGCCCTTCATTTCTTGAAATGACCCGTTCAATTTTCCCGTATATCTTTTGTTCGCGCGCTTGTGCAGATTGTCTCCGCTCTAGAACGATGACACCAGCCCCCTCGGCTAAAACAAAGCCTTGATGCTCCGTTGAAAATGGGACTCCAGCTTGATCGATCGAGGTCTCAGTTGAGAGTGTTCTTATTTTTTTAAAGCCATTGATTGTCCAGTGGCCTAGAGGGGCATCTGATCCTCCTACTATGCAAGCATCTACTGTCCCATTCTCAAGTAGGAGTTTTCCCATCAATACCGCATCAATACTGGCAGTACATCCTGTTGTTAATGTGAAGGTAGGTCCGCACGAACCTAACGCTTCAGCAACAGAACCAGAGAGAGTGTGTGTATCAACAAATGATACCCCATGAATCGGGAAACTCTTTAAATCAAAAGCCGCAGCAGCGTATTGTTCAATTTCAAGAATTGCACCAGCAGCTGTTCCGATAATTACAGCAACACGGTGTGGCTTAAAATAATCTAAATTCGACATTTTAGATGCATCCAGAGCAGCAGCAATCGCCAATCTTACAGAACGTGGATACCGTTTGTAATTTTGCCTATTTATCTCTAGAAAATCTTCCTCTATTAAACCCGCAACGATAGCTGTGTTAGGCTGGTTATCACTTTTAAAAATGCTCTGTGTACAAATACCTTTTTTTAATACATTTAAAAAACTGATTTTATCATAAGCACCAGGAGCTTTAATGCCATACCCTGTAATTACAATATCGTCCAAAAATCCATCACCTACAAATTATGACTTTATTCTAGTATATACGACAATACTAGTCTATTTGTGAAGTTATAACTAGTTTAATAGATTTTTATCATTTTTGGATACGGTCTTTATATGCTGGAATGGCTTGTGGAAATCACGCTAAATGAGCAGGATGATACCTTTTATACCCTAGTCTATTTTGCGCAATGACTTTTTTGAAAAAAGTGATGGTGTCACATTGCTTCTATACTACTTTACAGAAAGTCAAAATGTGTGAAAAGTAACATCCGCTTGCGGAACAGTCTATGGGGCAGTGACGGCGGAAAAAGGGTTTGATGTAGATCGAATCGATACAAATAAAGATCATATTAAAGCACTGTAAGAGGAGGGGGCTAAGACAATAGGCTATCTTCATAAAACGGTTTCGGAAGCAATTGTATAGAAAAAAAGAAATCAATCATCGCCTTATAGCACGATAAGTGATTTCTATAGCATTGCACATGAAGTTTTGCGTATTTTACTTTCAGTTTTGTCTGGATTCACTTTGCTTCACATCCGGGAGGAAAATGATTGTTGACATATCCATTTGTATAATTAGATTTCTTGAGGTGAATGCATGTTAGAAGCATTTAGAAAGATCAATATGAAAACGGCTGTATTTATGGGAATGTGCTTTTACTCTTTGACAATCTTACTCCATTTTCTAATTATTAGCGGCATTATTCCATTCACCTGGGTTAATGGTGGACGGTCTGAAGCCCTCGCAACTCAGCTACCAATATCTATTATTAATACCATTATTTCTATTATTGGAGGAGTTTTCACACTAATTGTTGGCGGAAATATACTTTATTTATATAAAAGAGGAATAACCGTTATCTGTTGGTTTTTTGTTGTACTATGGTCCTTTGGGTTTATACAACAATTGTTAGGAACACCTTTTGAAAAAATGGTTATTTCGTTACTATTGCTTCTGGGTATCATCTCAAATTTGCGTATGGCGATTGAAAGAAGATAGGGGTAAACAATTATTTACAAAACACGAAACGCAACTCACATATTAGAACGTAGTAGGGAATTAATTAATTTTCACAAAAAAACTTCCACAGGCGTTCTTTTATTTAAAGGATTCCCTCCTCTTCTGTCGAATTGTGAATGTAAAGGGGAGGGATTATCATGACGGAAACAGAAAGAAATAAAATGTCGGATTTACTGTTGCAAAGTCTTTACGATTATCACTTTGCTAATAATGGTGGAAGTTATACTTTGCCCAAAGCATTGGTACAAGCAGACGAAAATAGCAAACTGGCGATTGAATACCTGATTGAAAAGGAATATGCCGCGGATAGCGGGCAAGGGACGGATAATCTGGTTTTAGCGATCACACCGCAAGGTATGGAGTATATTAAAAACAAATGACTGTACGGATTAACAGGAACGTCCTCATGGGGCGTTCTTGTTTTTTATAGATAGAGATTGTAATGGAGAGAATTACGATTGAGGGTGTGCCGAGGCTTATAAAGTGGCGAATGTGGAAGAGAGCGTACCTGCGTAGTAGTTGTAACGTTTAAATGGAGTCTTAAAGCATTGATATCCGAACAAAGTTCAGTTGGGCATTTATTTCTTAAGTTTGAATAAGCAATTATGCAATTAACTCAAGTAGACAGGTAACCAAAAGAATTGGGTTTAGTTTTAGATTAATTACCCATAATAGGCTAAGATAACAATTCAAAGGATGATACCATGATTTATATCTATAATGACTTTGGCGGAACACATACGACGTCACTGGCAGCTGCCTATCATTTAAAAGAACTAGACCAATCAGAACGTAAGCTTACGAAAGAAGAAATACTACATGTAAACTATTTCAATAAATTAACTAAAAAGGATGCTGGAAAAATCCTTTTCCATGGGATTGATGAAAATGGAGACTCAGTGTATACAATAGGTCGGAGATCTTCTAAACTTGTTGTTCCAGCAATGAAAAATTTAATAGTATTGATTCAAAGTAAGCATCAATTTCATGAACAAATTATATTCTCCAATACATCACCCACTGTACCAGTAGCGATGACGATTGGGGGTTTTTTGTCTAGAGGATTAAAAATTGATTTTCTTGGTGTGCCCTTACTGGTGATAGGTGCCAAACAATGTTGCGATAATATTTTTCGGTTGGTAGAAAATACAAAACGTGTAGCCCATTCCAGTAAGGAACAAGTGACTGTTTTAGAAAATAGGAATTTAAGTAATACTAATTAATACTATTTATTTCTGATATAAATAAATTCTTTATTATGTAAGCGATTGTTGTTTTACAGTAGGAACAGACTGCGAAGTAGTTATTTCAGGTTAATATGGAAGTAAGAGGAATGGGAAAAATTTGCTGGAAAGGCTAAAGGGTACTTCATTTACAAAGTTCTAGATTTGTAAGTGGCCTATGATAGGCGTTAGCAAAAAGAAGATGATAAAACGGGTACCTTTAAACTATGCAAATTCGAATTGAATGGAGGGGAAATAAAAAGTAACTTGTGGTTTACGGAAGGAGAGCTTAGTTTAAATTTGTGGTTTTAAACAAAATAAAAGCCGATTTATTCAACCTGTTTGTTCAAGGATTCACCAGAGGCTGCACCTTGCAGTTGAATAATATCGGCTGTTTTTAACAGTATATGGACTTACACTGTAATTATACCACGGCTATTGGGGAGGCTGCAAGTTGATTTTTAGTTAGGAGATTTTTCAATGAATGAAAATGAGCTTTTAGGAATACGGACTAGAGCATCTTTAAAGTCATATAGATTGATCCAGTGCATTTCTCCTTTTTCCTTCTTATGTTCCGCAATATATTTCTTGAATTGTAATGCGTCGAATCGCTTCAGTTCATGTAATTCAGCTAGTGTTTGAATTTCTTTATTATGTATCCAGCTATAAGAAATTGCATTCAAGAGTGTTTGGGCGTAATATTTTAAGCGATAAAAAGTATTATCTAAAATCTTGCCGTCATTTTCCCCGCTATGTGTTAGCATATTTCTAAGTCTATAAATTTGTTTGATATCGTTTTTTAGCATATCTTCAAATATATTCAAATCATTATTAATATTTTGAGTCAGCGTAATGGTTTTCGCAATCAGCATATCCTTATTCACGTTCTCGTTTGTAAAATCACTCCATTTGTCCACGGGTTTTTTCAAGTTTTTATGATTCGTAAAGAGGAAGATGGAAAACTTATCAACTATGGTTAAATTTAAAATATTGATATCTAAAGCGGTAAGTTTTATGTCGATAAAGTCCTCTATTTCCTCAGCTGATTTCTTTAAATCTTGATTCATTTGGTAGATAATTTCTTTGAAAAATAATTTGATTGATTTCCTGAAATGGAATAGTGACAGGTAAGGCACAAAGTTCTTATTTATTGTATCGATTTTATTATCTTCTACAGAGTCAATAAGTAAAAACTCCATAATGCTCCACAGAGACATAAAAGCATATTTTTTGTCATTTGTCCGGTTAGGGTAGTTGGTCCACTCAAGTATCTTTAAAATTTCTAATTTCATTATTTCCGGCAAAACTGAGTATTCGCTATCAATCAGAAACCGATCGAAATGTTTTATGGTCATTTTGCTGTCTGACTGAGGACTTTCAAAGGAGAATTCATCACCTTCAAGAAATAGATTGAAGCGAGTATTGCCAAGGTCTAGCCTGTTTTTTAATAGGTGATAGATTCCGAAAATGTGTTCTAACTTTCTATGGACATAATTCTTATCCAATTTATAAATAGTGAAATAAAATACCGTTTTAGAAAATTTATCGATTTTTCGATACTTGGTAATCCGCTTTTCGTTATACATTTTTGATAACAGTTCCTCAATATAGGAATGAAAAAAACGATAGTTGGTAATTTGTTTGTCTTTATCTATAGATAATTCTACATTTAACTTTTCCATTGAGGAAAAAGGGGTTGTGCCAATCTGCATCAAATGCTCTAGGATATTATTGGCCGCATCAAAAGAGTTATCAGACTGGCTATTGATGTTATTGACAATCGTGTAAAGTGCTTCTTTTGAATGGTCTCTTGAATATAGATACTCAATCAATAAGACCAATAATTCATCTAAAACTTCATAGCACATCTCCAATTTAAAATCTTCGGTTTTAAGGAGGCGTTTTATTGACCTAATAATGCCCTTGAAAAAATCAGGATTATATAGAATATCGTAAAGTCTAAGGATAGAGAAATCACTTCCGATTTCTTTAGTGAGCGAAAGGATTATAGAAAATTCTTTAACATTTTTATCGATAATAAAGCCATTTTTAACTGAACTTGTAATTTTCGTATTCTTACTATGATCTCTAATGCTGTTGACTATTTGTGGTCCGGATAAGAATTTGATTTCTTTGGGAAGTGAAAAGTATTGCCGCGTTAGTTCATGTAGACCTAATACAGAGAAGTGAAACCCTACACCTTTAATATGTGGATTAATAGAATTGAGTATTTGGCTATTTACATATGCTGCCTTAACTGAATTAACATTTATCATAATAGTTATCTCCTATCATGGCGTGAAATAATACCTATAATTATAGCATTTATAGTTCTGTAAGTCTGATATTTCTTACGAGTGAAATAGTAAGGGGAAATCTAGCCAAGTAGGTCACAACTACCTAATGGGTAACATTTTTATGGCTTTGGAAGAGCAGGAGAGTATTATTGAGGTTTTAGGGGCGTACTTAATATGAATAAACAAATACCCTAGTCATCCTTGCGGAGTGACTAGGGTATTTGTTTATAACGTAACCAAGATAGTAAGCGATGCTCCATACGAAGAAACCAATACTCCGCGCGAAGTTACCAACGTACTCCTAAAACTAAACAACGCCTCAGTCAACCGCAACGGTGGCATACTGTATTTGTTGTTCAAGATTTGCGCGATGGCTTTCTTTTTGCTCGTCGCTCCAACCGAGTTGTTCTTGCATCAGTTCAATGATAGGTGCTTTCCATTGATGGACCCAGTCAATGTCGAACAGCAATGCGCCGGTACGTCGCCAGAAAAAGTCGACGGGGGTGCGGACGAATTCATCTGAGATGGAGTAGAGCAGTTGGGCATAGATGTCGACGGGAATTCCGGATTCCTGTGCCGCCTGGCCATTTTCTTTGATTAATTCATAAAGTTTATCGATATTGGAACCATACTTCTTGACGAGGTGACGGGCTCTGTCCTCGGCTAATCCAAGTTCGACTCCTTGCCCGATTTTTTCGGCCATGAAAGATGGGAAGTTTCGGGATCCTCCCACGTGACCGCCTGAGATGGGCATGTTTTTCGTATTGGAAGGAGGGAATGTATGCCCAAGTTCTTGTTGGAGTTCCGATGCGATTGAATCGACAATCGTTTCCGCCATTTTCCGGTAACCCGTTAGTTTTCCACCGGCGATTGTTAGAAGTCCCGAATCAGATTTCCAAATTTCATCTTTTCGTGAAACTTGGGATAATCCTTTTCCGGCTTCATTGATCAATGGGCGTAGTCCAGCCCAGCTGGATTCGATATCACTCGTTTGGATGTTCAACTCCGGAAAGATGAGGGCAACGGCATCCATTAGATAATCCCGGTCGCCGACGGTCATTCGGGGATGAACCATGTCGCCTGTATAAGCCGTGTCCGTTGTGCCGACATACGTTTTCCCGTCGCGCGGAATCATTAACACCATGCGGCCGTCGGGTGTATCAAAATAGACAGTCTGTTTTAAAGGGAACACGGATTGGTCGAAAACCAGATGGACCCCTTTCGATAACAGCATATGCCTTTCATCCATCGAGTTGTCTTTTTCTCGTAACGTATCCACCCAAGGACCCGCGGCGTTGATGACTTTTCGTGCGCGCAGTTCACGGATTTGCCCATTCAGTTGGTCCTCTACGCGAACGCCGGCCACTTTTCCGTCATGGTAAATAAAATCAGTGACTTTGGTGTAATTCAGTACCGTCGCCCCTTGACTCATCGCTTCTTTTGCCACTTCGATTGTCAAGCGCGCATCATCCGATATATATTCGACGAAGCGTCCAGCACCTAGTAGCCCATCCTGTTTGAGCTTTGGCTCCGCCTGTAAGGCTTGTTCTCTGGTCAACATACTTTTTCGTTCTTCTTTTTTCACGCCTGCCAAAAAATCATAAACGCGCAATCCGAATGAGGCGGTAAACTTGCCCATGGAGCCGTCTTTGTAAATTGGCAATAGAAGCCATTCAGGTGTTGTCACATGGGGGCCGTTTTCGTAGACGACTGCCCGCTCTCTACCTACTTGCGCCACCAATTTCACTTCATAGTTTTTCAAGTAACGCAATCCGCCATGGATCATTTTTGTTGAGCGGCTGGACGTGCCCGCAGCGAAATCCTGCATTTCAACGAGCATTGTTTTCATGCCGCGGCTTGCCGCATCCAAGGCGATTCCAGCCCCCGTGATGCCACCGCCGATTATGATTACATCAAATTCTTCTTGCATGGTTTCCAACCCTTCCTTTGTAAACTGGTAAATTATCCACGTACTCTATTGATCAGCCTTTACAGGCGAAAAGTTCAACTGACCGTTTAGCCGGTCTTCCTACTTTTAAATTATACTACAATTTCGATAACCGAATCTAAAAAGTATACGGAACTCATAGAGAAATTGCAAAACAATCGTGCATGGACAATTCCATTAGTTTTAAATTCATTGATAATATATGAATTTAATGCTATACTTTTATAGGAATTATTTGAATCCAAAGTAACTTTAAACGATAAATATAATCTTATCAGGAGCAGGCGGAGGGATGAGCCCTATGAAGCCCGGCAACCGACTCGAATGGGCACGGTGCTAATTCTTGCAGCGATTACGCTGAAAGATAAGAAGTTGTGTTGAAAACCTCTTCTTACGTGAAGAGGTTTTTTTGAGTATGAACCATGTGAAAACTAGGAGGAATCAGCGTGAGCGCTTTTATCGACCGTGAAAATCCGGCTACTACATATGCATTTTTGGAACATGATGAGATTATCAACTATGTGAAGAGATTAGGCTTTTACAATGAGCAAGAACAAGTGACGGTGACAGAAGTAAGTGATGGGAAAATCAATCACGTTTACCGATTGAATGGGGACCAGAAAAGCCTCATTTTAAAGCAGGCTGTACCTTATGCGCGAATCGTCGGGGAGTCCATGCCGATCCCGGTTAACCGTGTAGTCCATGAAACAAAAGTGCTTGCAGGAATATGAAAGAATGATACCTGGTTCTGTGCCGAAAGTGTTTCATCTGGATGAGGTTCTGGCGATTGTTGTAATGGAAGATATGCATCCGATGGTGATGGGACGCACAGCTTTGAATAATGGGACGGAAACGGACTTTTTTGCGCGGGACGTTGGGGAGTTCAGTGCCAAAACTACGTTCTATACTTCTGATTTTTATATGGACCCGAAAGTGAAAAAAGAGTTGGATGCCTCACTGCCTAATCCGTACATGCGGGAAATGACAGAAGAGCTCTTTTTCGACTGTCCATACAATTTCCATGATAGCAATTACTTTGAAGAAGGCCTGAAAAAGGATGTCTACTACCTAAGCCAAAACCAACCGTTACAGTTGGAAGTGGCCAAGTTAAAGCATAAATTCATGACGAAGGCGGATGCGCTCATCCATAGCGATTTACATAGCGGGGCCATCTTTATGAGCGAAGAAAAAACCGTCATATTCGATACGGAGTTTGCTTGTTTTGGGCCTTTCGGATTTGACGTCGGCATTTTCATTGCAGGATTGTATTTGAATGGGATCGGTCATCCGGAATTTGGGACAAGACGTTATGAGCAGGCACGCGAAACATGGTATGCGTATGCCGATACGTTTGGTCGGTTATGGAGAGAAGAATCCAATGAGCCCCACACGCAAATCGACGGCTTCCTGACGCATGTGATGGAGGAAAACTTTGCCGATGCGCTGGGTTATGCAGGTTGCGAATTGGTGCGCCGCTCGATTGGTATCTCCCAACTTGACGATTTGAATTATGAAGAAGACGAACAGCTACGAATGGCAAGACGGAAGAAAGCATTGGAGCTCGGGAAGTATTTGATCATGAACCGTCATACCATCCGTTCGTTGGAAGAGTTGGAGAACTGGTTTATCTGAAATCAGCGGAAAATGCCCGCTGATTTCAGATAAGGCCTCCGGCGGATGTCACAGATTTTTAAAGGAACTTTTCGAGCATGCTCGAAAAAAATCTGGACACAATTACGCCGAGGTGTAATTGATCTTATATATAGAAGCATTAAACAGTATTGAAGGAGGAAGTTACATGGGAATCACAGCTACATATCTATTTCCGACACATCCGGAGCAGGAAAAAATAGCGGAGCAACACGCACTGGGACTGACAATCGGTTCTTGGACAGACATTCCGCATCTTGAACAGCAACAATTGAAGCATCACAAAGGTGAACTCCTATCGGTGGAAAAAGGGGAAGTCAAGGACACGGTGAAAATCTTTTATCCGTCCGCGAACTTTTCAGCGGATCTGCCCGCTATTTTCACGACTGTTTACGGGAAGCTCTCTTTTTTCGAAGGCTATGAATTGATCGATTTGGATTTTAGCGAACAACTGCTTGCGCAATTTCCTGGACCTCGATTCGGCTCAAAAGGGGTTCGTGAACAATTGAATGTCATGGATCGTCCCTTGCTGAAAGCAATCTTCAAAGGCGTTATGGGAAGGGATTTACCCTTTTTCTCCGCACAACTGGAAGAACTGCTCGCTGGCGGAATCGATCTCATCAAGGATGATGAAATCCTGTTTGAAAATGAATTAACGCCGTTTTATAAACGGATTACAACTGCAAGAGAAATCATTGATCGGCATTACGACAAAACCGGAAACCGCGTGTTGTATGCAGTCAATCTGTCAGGACGGACACATCAGTTGCATGAAAAAGCGGAGAAGGCTGCCGAACTTGGCGCAAACGCATTATTGTTCAATGTCCATGCGTACGGCTTAGATGCCCTGCAAACATTACGTGAAAATAATAATATCGGTTTACCGATTGTTGCGCATTCCGCATTATCGGGTGTTCTTGCCGGTCAGAAGGGCGGCGGATTCGCGTATTCGCTACTTGTCGGGAAGTTGACGCGACTTGTCGGAGGAGATCTATCGTTATTCCCAAGCCCATATGGCAATGTCGCCATTTCCCGAGAAGATGCGCTTGCCATCAATGCGGCGCTCGTTGAGGACAATGGCTTCGAAAAAACGTTCTCCGTTCCATCCGCGGGAATCCATCCAGGAATGGTACCGCAATTACTGAAGGATTTCGGAGACAATCTAGTCGTCAATGCAGGCGGCGGTATTTTCGGACATCCGGATGGACCGACACAAGGTGCCCAAGCTTTCCGCGCGGCCATCGACGCAAGTGTCAAAAACATTTCCCTCGAAGAAGCTGCAGAAAAATCGCAAGCGTTGCAACGCGCGATTGATCAATGGGGTCTTGTTGGATCTAAATAAGCACTAACAAAGAACCTCTCGAGGAAAATCTCGAGAGGTTCTTTGTCATTTATTTGAGTTAATTTTATACAACTTCCACATCAACACGCCCAGAGAAAAAGGTAGCGCCGCCGCCCATGTCGGCAATCCGATCAGGCGTCAGAGCGTTGACGAGATTTTTTTCGCCTGGCTTACTCGGCCAAAAGCCTTGACTGACGACAACACCCGAGAGGACTTGCTCGCCGATGGTAACCGCCATTTCACATTCCCCACGCTCGTTCCATATCCGGACAACCGCTCCATCTTCAATTCCACGCAGTTCCGCATCGTGTTGATTCATAAATAAACGCGGTGCTTTTTCGAGTTTTCGATGTTTTTCGGTATCCGAAAAAATCGTGTTCATGAAGTTATGATTGATGGCCGGAACATACAAGAACGGATAATCCGAATCTTGCAGGATCGGGATATAGGTCGGGAGGGGCGGGTACCCGTCCTGTTCCATCTGTTCGGAATAGAGTTCGATTTTTCCACTCGGCGTCCTCAACTGCGTTAAGAAATCGCCTGTGCCGCTTGCTTTCATAAAGCGTTTATCTTTTAACGTTTCATACGTCACGTCGGCTAAATGCGGATTGGTTACATCGCTCAATGCTTGGTCGATCATTTCCTCATCCTCATCCTTGAAAGCCTGCTCGTCAAACCCCATGGCTTCTGCCAACAATCTGAAGACATCCGGGTTGGATTTGCTTTCGCCCAATGGCTCGATGACTGGTTCTTGTAAATGTATATAGTGATGCCAGAAAGACGTAAAGAGGTCTGTATTCTCAAAAGCCGATGTGGCAGGTAACACAATATCTGCATACAAGGCGGTATCCGTCAAAAAGAGGTCATGGACGACTGTGAATAAATCCTCACGTGCCAAGCCTTCCCGCACCTTATTGGCTTCCGGGGCGACAACGGCCGGGTTGCTGTTATAGACATACAAGGAGCGAACGGGTTCCGATTCTTCCAGCAAGACTTGTCCCAATAAATTCATATTGAATCGTCGCGTCGGTTTTTCCTGCAGTTCGGGACGCTCCAGTGCGGCTAGATTATGGGTCAAGTAATCGGAATTCGATTTCAATGCCCCTCCGCCTTTTAAGCCCCATTGACCTGTCAAAGCGGGCAAGCAGGTGATGGTCCGGACAATCATGCCCCCGTTATCATGGTGTTGCAGTCCGTTTCCGATGCGGATCATGGAAGGGGAAGTGGTCCCGTACATCTTGGCCAGTTCATAAAGATCTTCCACCGGCACGCCTGTAATAGCGGAAACCATTTCCGGATTGTATTGCGCGACATGTTCTTCCAGCTCTTCATAGCCGATTGTATACTGTTCCAAAAACGATTGATCGACCCAGTTTTCTTTATAGAGAATATGCATGATCCCCAAGGCAAGCGCCCCGTCTGTACCCGGAAGAATGGGGATGAACCAATCCGCCAAGCGTCCCGTCTGGTTTTTATGGACGTCGATGACGACGATCTTCGCCCCTTTTTTACGCGCTTTTTGAGCAATCATGATTTGGTGCATATTCGTACTGACGGCGTTGATGCCCCAGAAGATGAATAACTTCGTTTCCGTCATTTCTTCCGGATCGGTTCCGAAACGTCCGCCCATTGTGTACTTGTATCCGGCCTCGCCGGCAACAGAACAGATGGTTCGGTCGAGTTGACTCGATCCGAGGCGGTTGAAGAAGCGGCGGTCCATTCCTTTGGAACTCAATTTGCCCATATTCGCGTAAAAACTGTAAGGAAGGATCGATTCCGGACCTTCTTCCGCTATCAGTTTTTTCCACTGGTCGGTAATTGTTGTGATGGCTTCCGGCCAACTGATGGGCACGAACTGTCCATCGCCTTTTTGCCCCACGCGTTTCAGAGGGGTTTGAAGCCGCTTTGGATCGTAAATTCTTTCGGTCATATGCCGAACTTTGTTGCAAATACTCCCTTGTGTCACAGGATGATCAGGATCGCCTTCGATTTTAACGATTTTCCCGTCTTTTTTATGAATAAGCAATCCGCATTGGTCTGGACAATCCAGTGCACAGACCGAGGGGACTACACCGTTTTCGATTTCAAGATAAGAATGCATAGGTTACTATCCTTTCGTATATTCGACATTTATCGTCATTATAGCACAGGAAAGTTGCTATTTTTTTAGAAAATTAGAATTTGCGCTTGACTTTCGACAGTATACTCTATACTATTAACTCACTACTTAGAATTGAAAATGTGTTTCATCTAACTAAATAGTATTTTTTCTATCAAGAGAGGTGGAGGGACTGGCCCTGCGAAACCTCGGCAACATAATTGTGCCAAATCCAGCAAGCGATGCTTGAGAGATAGAAAGAGTTTAGCATGTATTTTAGTGCAAGTATGCATGAAAGTCATACGCTCTTTCCGTCCAATCGGGAAGGGCTTTTCTTTTTGTAGCGATAGAAGCTACAACAAATATGAATACTTATAGAAGCGGGGAGAAGGGTATGTTAGAAAGAATTGGTATTACAAAGAATTTAGGGTGGGGCTTTTTAGGTGTCATGCTGTTCATGATGGGTGACGGAATTGAAGCCGGCTGGTTGAGCCCTTTCCTCGTTGAAAGTGGATTGACGATTCAACAATCAGCAGCTATTTTCACCGTTTACGGTATTTCGATTGCGCTCGCTTCCTGGTTTTCAGGCGTCTGTGTAGATGTCTTTGGTCCGAAACGATCCATGGCGCTTGGATTAGCCGTTTATATTATCGGAACTGCAGGGTTTATCACATTCGGTTTTTCAACGATGAATTATCCGATTATGCTACTTACCTACTTCATCAAAGGATTTGGTTACCCGCTCTTTGCTTATTCGTTTTTGACATGGGTCATTTATAAGACACCTCAAAACAAATTAAGTTCAGCTGTCGGTTGGTTCTGGTTTGCGTTTTGTGCAGGCATGATGGTACTGGGCGCATGGTATTCAAGTTATGCAATCCAATACCTGGGTTACATCAATACAATGTGGACATCTATTTTCTGGGTATGTCTTGGTACGGTCTTCGCTTTAGTGCTCAATCGCGATAAGTTTGAAAAGAAAAAAATTGCGAACAAACGCGAAGCGGTCAGAGAGTTATTGAAAGGTATCACGATTTTGAAAACGAACCGCCGGGTTGCTGCGGGTGGCGTAGTACGCGTTATCAATAGTTTAAGTGTCTATGGATTTCCGGTATTCCTACCGATGCACATGGCTGAGCATGGCATCGAAACAACGGCTTGGCTACAATTATGGGGTACGTTCTTCTTAGGAAACATCATTTTCAATCTAGTCTTCGGTTTCATTGGCGATAAATTCGGTTGGAAAAACACGATTATCTGGTTTGGTGGCATTGGCTGTGCGATATTCACACCACTTCTGTTCTATGTGCCGGTACTGACAAATGGTAGTATCGTTGCAACAAGTATTGTCGGATTCATCTGGGGTGCTTTGGTAGCCGGTTATGTGCCAATTGGCGCATTAGTCCCGTCCGTTGCGGGCGCAGAAAAAGGGGCGGCAATGTCCGTTCTGAACTTTGCTGCGGGCCTTTCCACATTCGTCGCACCTGCAATTGCGATGGTGTTTATCGGAATTGTTGGAGCGGAAGGGGTTGTCTGGATTTTCAGTGCCCTCTATGTAGTGAGTGCGATTATTGTTAAATTCATCCGCGTACCAGAAGAGGAATTGGAGCGACAAAAAACCGTTCCGGCCACTACATAAAGCGACTGAATTACGATAATTGACAGTCATCTAGAACAATGTGATAATTTAGAAGCGAAACAAAATAGACCTCTTCTTACTCTATAGAAGAGGTTTTATCTATTTACTGCTCAGGTTTTAAGGAGGATGTATAAGGGATGACCACAAAGTTCAACCCCGTCATTTTTTGTGATTTCGATGGCACGATTACGATGAAAGATAATATTATCAACATCATGGCGAAGTTCGCCCCCGATGGATGGGAAGCGATTAAGGACGATATATTAGCGCAAAGGGTGTCCATTCAAAAAGGCGTCAGCGAACTCTTTTCCTTATTACCCACTTCACAAAAAGAAGAAATTGTGTCGTTCGTTTTGGAGGATGCGAAAATCCGAGAAGGTTTCGGTGAGTTCGTGCAATTTACAAGAGAGCAAAACATACCGCTCTATATTGTCAGTGGCGGCATCGACTTCTTCGTTCATCCAACGCTCGAACCATTCGGACCATTCGACCGGATCTATTGCAACGAAGCGGATTTTTCAGGAGAACAAATACATATCCGTTACCCGCACGGCTGTGACGAACATTGTACGAGCCAAGGATGCGGCTGTTGTAAGCCGACAATCATTCGCCAATACACCGACAACCAGCAAACGAGCATTGTCATCGGTGATTCGATCACCGATCTGGAAGCGGCAAAACTGGCAGATGTCGTCATCGCACGCGATTTCTTAATCGAAAAATGCGAGGAATTAGACATTCCCTATTCCCCGTTCACTAATTTTCATGATTGTATCCGAATCATCGAAAATCGCCTACATGTACAACAATAAGTAAATTCCATTGCGGAAATAATTACAGAAAAGAGGCAGATAATCATGGCAACAATTACAATTCAAGGCACAAACGAAGTCATCGAAACACAAACGGAAGTCGCGGCATTTTTGGAACAACAAGAAGTCATCTATGAGCATTGGGAGATCAGCAAGCTACCTGAACACCTTCGCGAAAAGTTCCAATTGAGCGATGAAGAAAAAGAAGAAATCCTACAAGCTTTCAAAACGGAAATCGACGACATTTCAGAACGCCGCGGCTACAAAACAGCGGACATCATCTCGCTTTCTGACGCAACACCGAATCTGGATGAAATGTTGAAAAACTTCCAACAAGAGCACCATCATACAGATGATGAAGTACGCTTCATTGTAAGTGGACACGGTGTATTCGTTATCCAAGGCAAAGACGAACGCTTCTTTGAAGTCCATCTAAATCCAGGCGATCTTATTTCCGTACCGGAAAACATCCGCCATTACTTCACACTCGCAGACGATCGTAAAGTCGTTGCAGTACGTATCTTCGTTACTCAAGAAGGTTGGGTACCGGTTTACTGAAATCATTTAGAGAAACTAAGGAAAGGAGATGGCTTACATGGCTGAAAACAAGCTTGAAAAAGCAGCATTTGCAGGAGGTTGTTTCTGGTGCATGGTCAAACCATTCAAAGAATGGGAAGGCATTCATGACGTCGTATCAGGTTATATGGGCGGACATCTCGAAAATCCGACGTATGAAGACGTGAAAAAAGGCGACTCTGGACACCTCGAAGTCGTTGAAATTACATTCGATCCTGCTGTATTCCCATATGACAAATTGCTCGACGTCTACTGGCAACAAATCGACCCGACAGATGCAGAAGGACAATTTCACGACCGCGGCTCTTCCTACACGACCGCCATCTTCCATTACACGGATGAACAAAAGGAAATTGCTGAAAACTCCAAAGCCCAACTAGCGGCAAGCGGAATTTTCTCAAAACCGATCGTCACAACCGTCCGCCCTGCAGAAACATTTTACCGGGCAGAAGAGTATCACCAAGATTACTATATAAAAGAACAAGCTCATTACAAAGACAACCGTGCCCGTTCCGGCCGTGATACATTCATAGCTGACCA
>CAWJLH010000003.1:0-20235 GCA_963843665.1 uncultured Caryophanaceae bacterium | reverse complement strand
CTAACGGATGCTTTACTTGAAGAGCGTTGCCCTACTTAGACAGCTTTTTTCTTATTCCGCTAAGGGGTGGAAAACTTAAATAAAGACATTGAGAAATTTCTGTGTATTTTAAAAAGTTATGATTCAATTAACCCAAGAGAAGTTAAAGATAGTTTGCAAAGGGGATAGAGAAGTTGAAGAGGAAACTTTGGATTTCCCTACTTTTACTACTACTAATTATAGTGGGAGGCTATTTCGTTATAAAAGTCAATCCGCCATTAGAGATTGGTACACTTGCTTCAAGTGAAAACAACAAATCAATTGTTGTTGGTGTTGGTAATCTAGGCTTTCATGAAATAAAAATAGAAGATGTTTCAATCAATAATAATGAAAAGCCTTTAAGAACAAGGATTCAGGTTAGTAATGCGATACAAGGCTTCATCATAACCGATGATGATACGCATGAAGATGCGAAGGAATTTAAATTTATGAATCCTGATGAAATAGCCATAAAAATAGGGACTTCACCCACATCTTACTTTGAAAAATTAGATAAGGGGACTGCTTCAAAAGATGATGAAATTTATGGGGTTAGTGTTTTTCATGACGAAGAAGTAAGTAAGGTGCAGATAAGTTACAGCTATCTTGGTATTTCTTTTAATGAAACTGTAACACTAAACTAACGGATGGATCCAAAGGTAGGCAGTACTTCTTCTGGTGGACAAACTGGTTGGCAAATATAAGAGTAACTTTATTTCACATTTATAATAAAAGAAGAGAGGATTACGATGAAGATTATCCTTGCAAAAGCATCTGATGCACCAGTAATTCATAACTTGATGATTAAAGCATTTATAGAATATAAAAATGAAATACCCCCTTCAAGTGCTCTAGAGGAAACGGTACAAACTATTTCAACAGCATTAGAAGACGGTGAAAAGGCATTAATTTGTTATATTGGTGATGAGCCGATAGGGATGGTTCGTTTTCGATTAAAAGATAATTATGTTTATTTTTATAGGCTATCTGTTATACCAGAAAAACAGGGGCAAGGCGTTGCGAAAGAATTAGTAAATGCTTTAGATGATTATGCAAAACAAAATGAAAAACCTACGATACAATGTAAAGTTCGAATGACCGTACCTAAAAATATAAAATTATATAAGTCAATTGGATACCGTATCTTTGATGAGGAAGTTGTGCATAAACCAAACGGTGTAACCATAAAAGTTGTATCGATGGAGAAGCAACTTTTGTGAACGCTGTTCTTCAGCTAACTGGGCAGGTTACTTCAATATGTACAGAAATAATAAAGTTGTTTAAAAAAAGCTAGTTATGTTATTTCACAAACGGGCCAGCTTTTGGAAGTGTCTAGATAGTTGAAGTATAAATAGAAATAAGATAGGCAATCGGGCGATTGTTTAATGAGAGCAACCGCTATTGAGCTAACAAGCAGGATAGGGGGGACAGGAGACTTTGGGAGATAAAAAACAATCGAAATTAGAGAAATGGAGAACGAAATATGCTTCATCAGTTATTGCCTTGGGATGTTTATATTCTTTGCTAGTTTCTTGGGGAGAAGGTTGGTTTTTTTCAGTAATTATGATTTTGGGAATCTTAATATGTGGTTCTTTTGCAATTTGTGATGTGAAAAACAGTAAAAGAATTGGTTAAGTTAAAAAGTCACTAGAATAGTACCATGTGACGTTCAGAAAATGTCTCTCGTCCAGTCGCTCTGACTGCTGCGATGCAGATCGGACTGATCCCAACGGTAAGTATAATTATATCCATAACGGAATAGATAAACCGGGTCGGTATATCGCCACTGTCCATTTCGCTGGTGGAGAAGAAGTAAGGTACGGTATTGTGGCGGAAAGTTCCACTCCGCATTTTTACTGTAGCTTACGGATACTAGAGGAAAAGCGGTCTGCGGTATTGGATCTGGGAGCAGAAACGAAGCACGGAAGGCATGTACTACCAAAAAATGCCGAGCAGGTTGCTGCAATCACAAGAATCCAGGAACTAACTTGTTCCGCGCGGATGCCAAGAAAGCAGGTTCATTCGACATTAAATTCCCGGACGATAACGATCATGTTTTCTTGGGCATTCCTATAGACGTTGAGCAATTGAGTCCCATTATGAACATTGGTATGTATAAGGGTTATTATGTTAATCATTGATGACATGCAAATATAACAAAAAGCAGGCATGCTGAGCATGTCTGCTTTTCGTTATGCAATAAATCCGTACGGCTGAGGGTTCTATGCTACTGCCTGTATATACGTGCACTGAAAACAACCAAACAGCTCTGAACCAGAATAAGTTAGGGATGTAGATGAACATGTGTGGGAGTGGGTGGATTGTAAAAATATCGTACACACAAAGTCGAGGGTTCTTATTTAACGAATATAGTGTGGTTGCAAAATCTGAAAGAAATAATATAAGGATCTATGAGGGTTACGGTACCGGAGTGTTAGATTAAGAAGTTAATGTACTTCATATAAATCATAATCAGTTTGGAGCAGTGCCTGTTGACCATCCAATAGCAATTGTAAATAGAAACATGAAGACAAGCCTAATCCCTACGTTGAACGAGGAATTAGGCTTGTGATTTTATACGTAAATAATCGCACCGGTAATGGAGCATTGATGTAGTATTTACCAAGAAAATAGATTGTCTCGCTTAAATTGTCAAATCAAATGATAAAAACTCAGGCAGTGCCCGTTCATGCTTATCGAGCATAATCTGTTCCGGCTTGATGCCCTGCTCACGCAGTACTTTAATGTTTTGCACGAGGAACTCATCGCTTCCGACAACATAGAAGAGGCCATTCTTGTCGGCAGCAAGATTCTTCACTTCTTCGTAGTAGTTTTTACGGTTATCGACGAACTGCGATGTGAACTTCTTGTCAGGTGCGGATTCAAAAATAGTAGGGAATAAGAAATCTTTTGACGAGTCGATGTTCAGGGAATGAATTTGATTGACGTTGTCACCACGTTCGAAATAATCAAGTACAAGCGGTCTGAAAGTTGCTAGTCCGACACCTGATGACAGCAGGTAAACATTTTTGTCTTCTCTTTTAAGTGGTACATTCGAATGCGTTTTAAATATTGCAACTTCATTGCCGACCTCAAGATTTCTTAAAATCGTTTTAAATTCAGAGCACTGCTCTCTGATGCGTGTTGTGATACCGATTGAATTTTCATTCGGTAAAGTGGAGATTGACATGTGACGAATCAGGCCGCGGTTTGGTTTTTCTCCGGCATTAAAACCTTTCAGTGCGAAGTGGGTGTGGGAACCTTCTTCCCATGTAAAGTCTTCCGGACAGTCGAGCAGGTACGTTTTAACCTCAGGCGTTTCTTCAATAATCTTATTTATTTTAGTCCAGTAGATTTGCATTATATATTCCCCTTACTCCATTATATTTAGCTGTTACTAATCCAGTATACAATGAGTGATAACAATTCTCAATTAAGTGGCTCTTATATAATAGAGGTTCCAAATCATAGGCCAGAAATGATCCCAGATAGGGTGTGGCAATATTTATGTGTAAATGACAATCCAACTTTTTCATGGTGACAACTGTCACTTTACTTCTTTTACTATTCTCGCTTACTTATACCTATTTACTATTTCTTCAGGAATATGACAATAATCATTTGGACATCTCTCTAACCTATCTTGATGTTCTTCTGCGCTTCTCACATAGTTTGTAAGAGGTAATACTTCAACGACTATAAGGTCATAATCATTTCTCTCACTGAAAAACGCCTTCGCCTCTTTTAAGTGTTCAGGCTTTTCACTATATACTCCTGTTCTATATTTCTCGCCAACATCCTGTCCTTGTTTATTTAAACTGTAAGGATCAATGATTTCAAATAGATACCCCATTAATTCCCTGATTGTTACAACTGTCGGATCAAATTCTGTTTTTACACATTCGGCGTACCCATCATAATCGCCCTCAAGTGTATGACTTGTACCATTAGCTCTTCCTGCTTCCGTAAATTTAACGCCAGGTAAGGTTTTTATAAAAGCTTGTACGCCCCATAAACATCCACCCGCAAAATAGACTACTTCCATATTAATTCACCTCTTTGTTTTAAAAAACGAAAAATGCAATCCAAGTAAATAGGAAAAAACTGTAGTCACTACGTCTTCTACACATCGAAATAATGACAAAATTACTTAGTCCACTTTTGGGAGAAGACTGATCTTATTGCAAACTAGTCAAGTTTGTATAGCCAGTATAACATTCCTATTTCTGAAAAGTGTATACATTATTCTTGGTCATCCAGAAGGTATGAAGTAGTGATTAAGTATGACGATTCATACTACTTGTTACTTGATTCTCCCTATTTAATTATCAAAACATCCTGTTGATCTAGTGTGTCTTAGTTAAAGAGTATGTTTTGCTAAACCTGGCAAAGAAAATTAACTTCGAAAACTGACTGAATTTTGTGGTATTGTGGACTGAGTATAGCGTGTTCACAGGGGAGGGGTTGCATGAAACAAACGATTGCTTACGGTGCTTATTTTCTATTCGTAGCCACAGTTACCTATTTTATTGAACTGTTTTTATCTCTTATGATAATGGGCATTTTATTCTCTGCAGCCGACGCACCACCGGGAGATATTTCGGAGACGAGTAAATTACTGTACAGTGTAGGAATGCCTATCGTCTATGCATTTTTTCTTTTTGGGATATATTACTTATATACTGACATTCTTAAAAGTTTCAGTACCCATCTGATGTTAGGTGTTGGGATTTTATTTCATATAATTATTGCCATTTATCTCATTTGGAATATAGTACCGGATGCCTTTGGTTGACTAAAATATGTGTCTGAAGATACATCCATCATGTGCGTGTAGAGTGCGAAGAAATGTACTTAAGGTAACGGATAGGTTTAGTTGGATCTGGTTGTTTCACTCATTTTCATCAATCGGGCCAAACTGACGAAGCATGAAGGAATTAAAAAATTAAGGGTGACAGTGGAAACAAGTTGGTTTAGTAAATGTTACAAGGTAGATTTTAGTATGTTTATTAGAAGTAATCGTCTTATTTGCTATTTCATCATATATCTGTTATTCTAAGGAAGAATTATTTTTGTTCCTTTTCAGATTGAAAAAGATTTTGATTTTCGTCTAAAGTATTTGAGCAAGGATAGTAACACATTGTGTGGATAACCACACTAGGAGGCAATAATTATGGAACAAGGTACAGTTAAATGGTTTAATGCAGAAAAAGGTTTTGGTTTCATCGAGCGTGAAGGCGGAGAAGACGTATTCGTACATTTCTCAGCAATTCAAAGCGAAGGTTTCAAATCTTTAGACGAAGGTCAAAGCGTAACATTTGAAATTGAACAAGGACAACGTGGCCTACAAGCTACAAACGTTCAAAAAGCTTAATAGTAGCTTGAAAAAGACCCTACATGTAGGGTCTTTTTTGTGCTTAAATTTGTTTTTATTCGTAGAAGGCTGTGTCGCTTTGACCGATACTTTTTTCTTTTTTTAAGTGAAAGTCTAAAATAATGTCATGCCTTTTGAAAAAAAGACGTACCCTTTACCCCTCTGGATATGCAATTTCCAAAAGAGGTATCAGTAACCTATCGAGAGGCAACAAATGAGTGCTTTACTTGAATGAGGGTATGGAATTTAGATGCTCAATTAGATAATGCTGTTAGAAAGCCATACAAAACACGTTCCATTCATTAATTGAATGTTGAGCGTGTTTTTTTGTCTTTCGGATGGAGGAAATCAATGTATGTTTTTCAAAACTAAATTCAATAGAAATAAGCTGCACATCTATCATGATGCGGAATTCCATGTGGCTTAGCAAAGCCCAGTCGTATTAATCAAAATGAAGTGAAAAACTTTCTATGAGAATCCACTGATACGGAGCTTCTTCAACTAGTATTCGAAATTGTGACAGAAATATAAATATTTAATGTATAATAGAATTAATACGCTACGATAAGTAACAGGGAAGAAGATTGTGGTTTACTTCGATAAATTGCCAGTAACGGAGGGGTGTTAGTGAAACCAGACTAATTTTTCTTTAGTAAACATTGTCAACGAGGATTTATCTAGTTATTTTTGGAGAAATAGTTGGAGTAAAATAATGTTATTAATTTGCTCTGTAGCTCTTTTTCTTTTTCAACTCACGGAGCATTGTGTACGGAGAGGGAGAAGCATTATGAAAAAACAGATAAGTAAGGTGGATCAGGCTAAAATTAGCCAACGAAAACATATCGCATTCCGGATGAACATTCTATTCTTTTTAATCTTTTTCCTATTTTCATTGCTCATTTTTCGCCTAGGTTATCTACAAATTGTTAAGGGTGAGGAATATGCGCGTGATTTGGAAAAAACGGAAGAAATCCCTGTCAACACAAGCGTGCCGAGGGGAAGAATATTTGACCGTATGGGGCGTGTTCTGGTTGATAACGATCCGAAAAACGCTATTACATATACGAAAATGACGTCGACGAGTTCAGCAGAGATGCTAAAAGTTGCTGAACAACTTGCGGTCTTGATCGAACAAGAGACGAACCGGATTACGACTGGGGATAAGAGAGACTTCTGGATTTTAAAGAATTCTGAAGAAGCGGCGAAGAAGGTTTCTATAAAAGAGCTAGAGGCACTGGAAAAGGATAGTACGCTTTCAAATACGGAATTGCAGCGTGAAATTAATAGGCTAACACGTGAACGTATCACGAAAGAGGAAATTGAGTCATTCACTGAAGAGGAGCTAGAAGTACTTGCGATTTACAGGGAAATGATGTCGGGCTATGCGTACTCCCCGCAAATTGTGAAAAGTGGAAATGTGACGGACAAGGAATTCGCAACTGTATCTGAGCGTCTAGGAGAGTTGCCAGGCGTGGATACAATTACGGATTGGGAACGTATGAGGAGATCAGACAATACGATTCTAGGGACAACTACGAGCCCCACTGAAGGTATTCCAAAATCGCATGAGAATTATTTCTTAGCACGGGATTATTCGAGAAATGACCGTGTTGGAAAAAGTTATATTGAACAATATTATGAAGAGTTGTTAAAAGGGCAAAAAACAATTGTTAAGAATATTAAAGATCGGAGCGGGCGTATCGTCGAAACGAAAACAATTCGGCAAGGTGAACCTGGCAAAGATCTGGTTCTGACGATTGATAGCGAACTGCAACAAACACTTGAAACGATTGTATCGAATAAACTGTTGGAATTGAAAAGAGGACCAAATACCGGAGAATTGGACAGGGCTTTCCTCGTCATGATGAATCCGAATAACGGTGAAGTTCTATCACTAGTAGGGAAGCAGGTTGTGACGAATCCAGAAACAGGAAGGCTCGAAATATGGGACTATGCATATGGGACATTCACTGCACTTCATGAGGCTGGATCAACAATTAAGATGGCGACGCTTCTTACGGGGTATCAGGAAAATGTGGCACGTATCGGCGAAACGAAGATAGACGAACCAATTCGAATCGGTGGTATTACAAAAAGATCACTGTTTAATCAAAACTCTAGAGTTGCTGTAACAGATATTGAAGCAATCGGTAGGTCTTCGAACGTATATATGTTCCGCATAGCCTTGGCCTTGGCGAATGCGAACTCTGGAGATTCTGCACGAAATAATGAAATTGCATTTGATACAATCCGGCAATCCTTCGGGTCGTTCGGATTGGGAACAAAAACCGGCATCGACTTACCGGGGGAGTCAGGCGGTCTAATTGGCGATAGTAATTCAGTAGGTATATTATTGGATTTATCCATCGGACAGTTCGATACGTATACAACACTTCAACTAGCTCAATACGTCTCAACAATTGCGAATGGCGGTTATCGTATAGCTCCGAAAGTGTTAAAAGAAATCCGCGAACCATCTGAGGATGGTAAAATTCTGGGGCCCCTTATTCAGGAGACGGAGGTTAATGTCTTAAACCGGATTCAGAATACAGATGCAGAAATTGACCAAGTGAAGCGCGGGATGCGTTACGTGTATTATGCACCGAGAGGAACGGCCTCGAATCTTTTTGCTGGAAAAGCCTATGATGGAGCGGGGAAGACAGGAACGGCGCAGGCATTTAGCTCTGGCAGGGCGACTATCAACTTATCGCATGTCGGTTTTGCACCTTACGAAAATCCGGAAATTGCCTATGCAGTCCTAATTCCGAACATTACTACAAGACCAGGAGATCACACGAGTGGTGCTCAAAATAAGATTATCCAGCAAGCTGTTGACGAATATTTTAAACTGAAGGGTAAAAGGGCTAAAGAAGGAATTTCTACAGCAGCCGAGCAACCAATCATACAGGCTCCATCAAATGAATCTAATTAATAAAAGTAGGGAAACCCGAAGAACGGTTTCCCTACTTTTTCACTTGAAGCGTAATGGCTTAAGTTTCACCTAAACCACTATCCCCTATAGTAGAAATTAGTTGTGACATGACGAAATGTTCATGAATGAAATGTGTCCTAATCTAAACGTGCAGATACTTCTTCGGCTTACCGTCAGGTTCGTTTAAACAGGACTTCCTTACTTTGGTGAACAGGAATTAATAATAAAAACCAACAGGGCAGATCATGAAGAGAATCAATCTTATGTTTAGCAAATCGTACTAGGCATAAAAGTTAGTAGAACAAATAATAGCGTTTTCCGGTGGTTAAAAGGAGGGGATTACATGAATCCTAGTGAAAATATCTATTTTTTTCTAATTGGAGTTACAGTATTGGCAGTGATTATACTCAGTTGGTTTATTTTTAGAAAACGAAAAAAATGGGCGATTGCATTAACGAGTGTGCTTGTCATTGGTTATGTAGGATATTATGTATATTATCCTACTTTAAAAGTGAATACACATGCGGAGCGATATGAACAAGTCAGTGACTATTTGGCAGAGAACTATCCAGATAAGGAATTTACTATCTTACCGCAAACTTATGAAGAAGGCTTTACGGTCGGCAAGTTTGAAGTGAATGATATTGAAACACCAACGATAGGTGTGACATTTCGTGTTGATGGGGAAGGACAAGTGGCGCAAATAGGCACTTGGTCAAATCAGGAATATCCAAAACAGCAAGAACTCTGGCGAGAACTCGAATATAGTTATGGAGAAGCCTATACATTAGATAAGGAAATCGCTGAAATAACTAAACAAGATGAATGGATAGATGGTGAACGAACAGCGTTTGCATTGACCATCGATGGTATGCCTACCATTGCATTATTTAATTACTCAAGTGCAGGTTATAGCTTATTGGAATTACAACAAGGAGAGCGTGAAGAATTTGTATCTATTGAAGTAAATGGCTATTTATTTATCTATATTGATGAACGCTATCAAGGAGAAAGGATCAAGATTCCTTTGAAAAATGGTGAGGAATATACGTTGACTATCGACCAGAATAAAGGTCGATTAATTGTTGAGAAATAAATGAGGAATTCTATAATTATTCGCTCTTAAAAGCTGTGTAAGAGGAGATGCTTTCATTGACCAAAGATAAAGAAGGTCCTGAAGGAAGAAGAGAAAGGTTGAGACAAGAAGAATTAAAGAGAAACCCTGCAGGTGGTATTCACGGTGGAGGACTTCAAGATTTAGTTGGAGCTCTAGGTTGGAAAGGAACAGGAATACTCATTCTTTTACTAATGGTGGGCACCCTAATCTATTTAGCTTTCTTCAACTAAAGAAAATTGTTGTATTTGCAGAAATGTGCAAGAACTGTTGTGATAGGTTTACAATTAAATTATAAGTGTAACACATGGTGGAGTCAGTCAACGCTGGCACCGCCATGTTTTTTTGCTTATAATACTTTATTTTAGGACCGGCTTTGCTGGGTTGGGTTCAAGACACGGAGATATTAACAATCTTTAGCCAAATCGGAGTCTTGCTCTTAATGTTTCTAGCGGGTCTGGAAACAGATTTAAAAGATTTAAACAAAAATAAGAAAGCGGCTATATTAGTAGCTTTTGGTGGAATTCTTGCACCAATTATAGGTGGATACATAGCCTCTCAATTTTACGGTTTTTCGGTAGGGGAATCAATTTTTGTCGGTTTATTATTATCGGCAACATCTGTCAGTATATCTGTTCAAGTATTACGAGAACTAGGGTGGCTGAATAGTAAAGAGGGTTCAACTTTGCTAGGTGCAGCTGTTTTGGACGATATTATTGTCGTAATTCTAATTGCCATTGCGATGAGCTTCTTTGTTGGAACAGATGTTAGTATCGCATTATTAATTGGGAAAAAGATCATGTATTTCATTATCATTATTTTAGCTTTGCTTATTTTGCAGAGTACCTTGGTATTGCAGGGATTATAGGAACGTTTTTTGCTGGGATTGCCATTGCGCAAACAAAATTCAAGGATGAAATTGAGCGCAAAGTTGAGCCCATTGCATATGGAATTTTTGTTCCGTTTTCCTTTGTAAGCATTGGCTTAGCTGTATCTTTTGATGGAATCGGCGATCAAGTAGGATTTCTAATTGTGTTCTCTGTGATTGCTGTTGTCACGAAGTTTATAGGTGCTGGTTTTGGTGCTCGTTTATCTGGCTTCAATATGAAGTCTTCAATGGGTATTGGTGCAGGAATGATTTTCAGAGGGGAAGTTGCGTTAATATTAGCAGTGATGGGGTTAGAGAGCGGTCTATTACCTGCAGACTATTACACGTCAATGATTATTGTCATCATCGTTACGACGGTCGTTACACCTCCATTGCTAAAATCGATATTTGGAGTACGTAATGCGAATAGTTAAAGAGTAGAAAAAATAAACCAAGCAATTCAAATGGGCTGTTTTGTTTGGAATGCTTGGTTTTCCGTATGCATGCAGGTATGCACTGTGGTCGATGAAATAGGCACTTTGAGGTATAAATATTTTTTCGTTTTTCTGAACGAGACGCTATACAAACAGTACTACTACATCCATTTTTATTTTAGTTTTAAAATTGGCTGCTAGAAGGATGGCTTTTTCTTATTGAGGTGGCTTCAGGAAAATGTTGATTTACAACGCTAAGAAAACATTACAGTAAAAAACGGTTCCTTTACGTATAGGAACCGTTTTTTATTTAACTTGTTACCCTAAGGACCTCATTAATCCAAAAACACTATTGGTTAAATAAGCCGATAAGCTTGTTAAAAAGGATGCAAGCTTACTTTCCAATGAACGTACCGAAAGATAAGAAAAAGCCATTCTCTCCACATGCGGAGAAAATGACTTTCCTTCATGAATCACCAAACTACTGCTTACAGTTTTGCCCAACGTTCCTCTAACCAGTTCATAAATTGTTCACCTTTGTCGCCTTCATATGCATCAAAAACATCTAATCGCATACGTTTTAGCTTATCCGCAAAGTCTGCCACTGTATGGTCCTTCGGCAAGCTCTTTTTCACCCGTAGGAAAATTTTGTCTGTGTCTTTGATGATATCAAAACGTGCAGGTGATGGCTTCTCAACGTCCTCGCCAAACGCCACAAGTGCTTTATAGGCTGCTAATTGCACCTTGTTGACAGTATCATGTTGCATACGATTTTTTAATAAATCTATGATTTTGTCATGTTGATAAGCCGATAACATTTCGACTGCGTCTAAACGCTCTCGCCAGCTAGACGTATAATTCGCCTGTTTTTTTAAAGTTTCATACTGCTCAGGTAATGCTTTTTCAAACTGTTTCAAGTAATTGCACCTCTTTTTTTTACTAGAGGAAAAATGAAATCTTCTTCTTCTGCTCTTCTTATTATACGTTGTTCGGGTGAAAATAGCGATGAATCGCTGGTAAGGATATATATAGCAAAATGGAAACGAACTACATTACGGTGAACCGTATTATAAGTATGTACAATTCTTTAGTTGAATCGCCTTTCTAATTCATCTAACGGGTGTTGTAGTTGAAAAATGAATGCGTTTGTTGATGGGATGAATGGGACACATAACGAGTGTTTGCTAGTTCACCTTTTATCATTCACTTGATTTCACTAAAGAAGACCACCTTTTCTGATAACTGCGGAAGAGGTGGTCTTCTTATTAAGTACAGAACTTCATTCCACAAAATCGAAACGCGTTAGAAATTCCAATACCGTCTCTTCGTATTGCTCTGGATTGTCGATGAATGACTTGGCATGAGCACCTTTTTGGAATAGCTTCAGCATTTTGTCACCTTGCTTTGCCTGGTATAATTCCTTTGTCATATAGGAGGGGATTAGATCGTCCTCCATGCTGTGGATGAAAAGGACCGGTTTTGTAATGTTTTGGACGACTTCACGCGGTGAGACCAGATTGAGGGTGTAGCCATCCCGCATTTTAAGGAAAAAGTTCGCTATGCGTAATGCCATGGTGGTACGTAAGGGCTTGTTTTTTCGTAAGATATGCAGAATCTGTTCTGAGATATCGGAAAACGGGCAGTCAACAATATGGAAGTCCGCTTCATCGTCGTATGTACCTGCGTACAAAATTGTTGTTGCGGCACCCATCGATTCCCCGTGGATCCCGACTAATGCGCGTTTGCCGATCCGTTCACGGAGGGCATGGACGACTGTCTGTAAGTCGATTTTTTCATAATAGCCGAAGCTTGTCGTTTTCCCACCAGAGTCACCATGACGTCGATGATCGTAGACGACGGAATTGAAGCCGAGCCGTTCAAATAGGCGGGCATACTTCATCGAATTGATTTTATTCTCCGTAACGCCGTGGCAAATAATCACCGTTCGCGTCGTTTCGAGCGGTTGCAAAAAGACGGCCTTCAATCGATAGCCATTCGGCGATTCAATCCAAATGTCTTCTTTCCGTACATTTTCATACCATCGTTCATCGAAACGTTTTGCAAGAATCTCACGTCTCAAGATCAATTCGGGCTCCTTCAATTTCAAAAACATTAATCTGTTCGTCAAGATCACACCAAAAATAGTTAACAGCGCTGTGAAAACACTTGAAATCACACCGGATAGATAAAGTACGCGCCGTTTCAAACTTTTCAACTCCTTCTACAACTGGCCATTTTTATATAACCTGTACATACCCGTTTCAATTGGTCTTGACACATGTGGTTCGATGAGTTGGACAGCTGCACAAACTTTCTTCACATCAATGCCCGTTTCGATACCGAGTGTATCGAACATATGGACAACATCTTCAGTAGCCACATTTCCTGTAGCTCCTGGGGCGAATGGACATCCGCCCAGGCCACCTGCGGCAGTATCGAATCGGTCGATACCTGCTTGCAACGCGGCAACAATATTGGCCATCGCCATTTTTCGCGTGTCATGGAAATGAGCCGCAAGCAAAACGTTGGGCAATTCCTCTTTAAGTAGCTTGAACAATTGATAACTTTCCCGTGGATTGGCCATTCCGACCGTATCCGCGACACTCAGTTCATCCGCCCCCATCGCGACAAAGCGCTTACATAATGCAATAACAGCTTCGGGTTCGATTTTCCCCTCATAGGGACAATAAAATGCTGTCGAAATACAGGCCCGGATGAAAATGCCATCCTTTTTCAATTTGGCTATAACAGGTTCGAGCGCTTCAATCGCTTCGTCCGTTGAACGGTTAATATTTTTTTTATTAAAGGAATTGCTGACACCAACAAAAACGGCAAGATTACGTGCCCCTGCCTCAAGTGCAAGTTCCGCGCCTTTTTCATTTGGCGCAAGCACAAATTGTCTTCCGATTTTTTTTGATTTCGACACAATTGCTCTCGCATCGGCCATTTGTGGCACCCATTTAGGTGATACGAATGATGTTAGTTCCATTTCTTGGATACCAGACTCTTGTAAAGCCCCAATAAATGCCAGTTTATTAGCTTCATCGACAACTTTTTGCTCATTTTGTAGTCCATCGCGAGATCCGACCTCGATAATTGTGATAATCTTTGGTAAACTAAACATAGCATCCCTCCTTTAGTATATTGTAAAGAAGGAATGCATAGATAGGCAACATAATTAGGGTATAGGGGGAAAAAGAAATGTCACAAGAAGTCGTAATTGTCAGTGCGGTTCGTTCCGCGATCGGTTCGTTCCTAGGGTCATTGAAAGATGTGCCGGCAACAGAATTGGGTGCAACAGTCATTAAAGAAGCGCTGGAGCGGGCAGGTGTCTCACCTGATAGCGTCGATGAAGTCATCATGGGGAATGTGCTTCAGGCGGGACTAGGTCAAAACCCGGCACGTCAAGCAGCCCTTAAAGCGGGTCTTCCCGAGACAGTTTCGGCCTTGACGATCAACAAAGTATGCGGTTCAGGTTTAAAAGCGGTACATCTTGCACGCCAAGCGATTGTCGCAGGGGATGCAGACATCATCGTTGCAGGCGGCATGGAAAATATGAGCCAAGCTCCGTTTTTATTGCAAAACGGTCGTGAGGGCTTTAAAATGGGCGATCAGAAAATCATCGATAGTATGATTACGGATGGACTATGGTGTGCATTCAATGATTACCATATGGGGATTACAGCTGAAAACCTTTGTGATCGTTATGAAATTTCACGCGAAGAACAAGATGCGTTTTCGGCGAATTCTCAACAAAGAGCGGCAGCGGCTATTGAAGCGGGTCGTTTCACAGAGGAAATTGTTCCAATCGTAATTCCGCAACGTAGAGGCGAACCGGTTGTCGTTGATACGGATGAGTATGTCAAAGCAGGAACAACTGCAGAAAAGCTTGGAAAACTGCGTCCTGCATTTAAAAAAGACGGTAGTGTCACAGCGGGTAACGCATCTGGCCTAAATGACGGTGCAGCTGCATTGGTCATTATGTCTAAAGCAAAAGCAGACGAGCTAGGGCTTACGCCAATCGCAACAATCGCTGCTAATGCTGGCGCAGGTGTCGATCCATCCGTCATGGGAATCGGACCGGTCCAAGCAGTGAAAAAAGCACTTGCCAAAGCCGATTTGGAACTGTCAAACATCGATCTTGTTGAAGCGAACGAAGCATTCGCTGCACAGGCGCTCGCGGTCGATAAAGAACTTGGGTTTGATAAAGAAAAATTGAATGTCAATGGCGGTGCAATTGCACTTGGCCATCCGATCGGTGCTAGTGGAGCGCGGATTCTTGTCACACTTCTTCACGAAATGAAGCGTCGTGATGCTAAAACTGGACTCGCAACATTGTGTATTGGTGGGGGACAAGGTGTCGCCACAATCGTTAAACGTCCTTGATTGAAAGAAGGTGAGTAGAATGGCAAAAAAACGCAGACAACCGTCACCTTCTCAGAAAAAGACGGAACAAGAGGGATTGACACTTTCTGATGCACTTGGTGATGATATTCTTGCAAAGCTGAAAGCGGCTAAAAAAGAATTATCTGCTGCCGAACAGGCAAAAGAAGAGGAGCGTCAAGAACAATTGAGCCGTGAACGGAAAGAACGTGAAAAGAATAAAACGTTCGAAGAACTTCTCGAGGAATATGGAGATGTCCGTTCGAAGTTTTAAAACGCTAAGCAAATTGCATAGCGGGAGCAATTAAATCAAAGAATAGACAAAGAGCATCGGGGGAATTTCCTTGATGCTCTTTTTTTGGAGGGGAATACGTGCAGGATTTTTTTAGTTGTTCTTCATCATTTGTTCTTGTGCCAGTCGTACCATTTCTCTTACCATATTGCCGCCGATTGGTCCGCCGATTTTTCCTGCTTCTTCTGCGGTGATTTTGCCGTTATAGCCTTTTGTTAAGGGAATCCCGAGTTCATCCGCGATTTCGTATTTCACATTGTCAGGCTTGTCCGCATTCACATTATATCCTTGTTCTCTCATGACATCCGCTTTCAGTTTATCCAATCCTTTACGCGCTTCCGGGACTAGGATTTTATTGTTTCTTGCCAATTCATCTCCTCCTCGTGACATAGTATGACCCGAATTGGACAGTCTACTCTGCAATCGGCTAAACCTTTTTTGGTTGGTGGCATACGCTATTGGCAATAGGAGAGAAGGGGAGTCGCTTGTGTGAAGTTTCTAAAACGTGTTCGATCTAGAGAAAAGGAATCCGCTTATGTCATGGGTGCGGAAATGCAAAAGCAGCAAGTGAGTCAACGTGGACAAAACAATGAAAAAGCACCCGATCCACAGATTGACGTTGAACAATTTTTTCGTCCTACCTGTCGCGCTATCCTGAATCGTCGACTATTCGACTATCAATTTTTCGATCCATACATTGAAAAGACCTATAAGGAAATCAATCTTCCACCATCCTTGCTGGATTCACCTCAAAATATGCTTCTCAATTATTTCAGCATTTTACGGGAAGCTGAAAACCTGACAAGTCAACTCATTGGGGGATGCGGCACAGTAGGATGGGCGATGGTTCCATTCCCGATTGCTTACAACTTCTTCACCAAAGCCTATCAGCAGAAAATGCCGTACTCCACGTATCTATCCTCTTTCGAAGGCATCGGTCATACCAATCTGATTAAATTATACCAACTTCCAAATCCCAATAACGTCCAACCGCTTCAATTTTTCATCGAACTCGAAACGATTAATGGGACAGCGACGGGCGTTTCCGGTTTTCAATACCATTATGGTACCGTTTCAGTCGTACAGGAAGAGGGGCTTTCCAAAATAGATGCCATCACATTGACAGGAGAGGATTTTCTGTGCGCTGCCTATCACGGTTGGCGTCAAAAGGGGGAAGACGTTGTCGATATCGAGTACGGGGGTTGGTGCAAATTAATCAAAAGGAGATTGCCGACAAAAAAGGATGATTACGTGAAAACCATTGACGTCATCGGAACGGATGGCAATGACTATCGATTTATCTTTGTTCAACTTACGAATGACACAGATGTATTAGTGTCACAATTAGTGAAAAAGAAGCAAGGGAAATGGGAAGTGACACATATTGATCCCGAGAAATGCGTGGAAAATAGAAAACAAGAATAATGAAAAGCCATTCCTAAAAAGGATGGCTTTTCGGAAATGTGACGCTTTAACTTGTTGAAGGTTCCGTGAAACCCTTAATGACATGTGTATGGCCATCATCTCTAGTCGTCCGAATTTCAACGTAATGGGTATGGTAACCGCCTGGCATCGGAATCGGGATGCTCGTATAGGTTTCGTATTGGTGGATATGGCCATCGTCGAAAGTTGTATTACCATTCATATAGTGAATATGGCCTTCTTCTGTTTCAATTGGTGTACTTGTCACGCCGGGATGTAAATGGACGTGCCCATCCTGGCAAGTTGTGGCACCCGTATGACCGTGTGTATGCCCTTTTTTCTCTTCCTTGTCCTCTTTCATTTCTCGATGAATTTTCATGGCCGGATAACCCATTTCTTCCAGTTCAGAGAGTTGGGCGGTAAATAAATCGTACGGTGAGTTATGAATCGAATCGAATTTCACTTGTTCAACTCCTTTATATCCATTCGATGTAACGTATGTGTGACGAAGTGCAACCGTTACTCCTAAAAAGTGGTTTGACTTGGAGTGATTTCGGAGCAATCGTTTTGTTTTAGACCAGGTACGCGAGGGTATGCTTAAAGTGAAAGTGATACTGGAGGAGGCTAACCATTTATGTCATTTAGCAAAGAGCTTCAGGCGTTAAAGGAATTTGGTTGTGATGACCGTTGCGTATTAAGTGTCTATTTGAATACGAATCCGGGAGATCCTGAGGCATTAAACGGCGGATGGAAAATCCATTTGAAAAGTGGACTGAAGCGAATTGATGAATATTTAACAGCGTCCAAAGACGAGAAGGAAATGAAAGCGTTCTCGGAGTTAAGGAAAAAAGTGGTCAAAGAAGTCGAGGATCATTCGATGGAGTTGACGAAAGGTGTCGTCATCTTTGCGTCACTGGATCCGGAATTATGGTCGGTCAATTATGTACAAGTCCCAGTCAAAACGAATTTCCACTGGGAGGATCATGCAGTTACCGAACAGTTGGAGTATATGTACAAAGCCTATCCGGAAGCAGGAATCGTCTTGCCGAGCTTCGGGGAGGTACGTATATTATGCACTGCAATGGGATATGTCAATGGCGAAGTCACCTATGATTTCGACCCCAACCTTGAAGGATGGGCTGAACGAAAAAAAGCATCCGATGCACATAATATCGGAATGGGCAGCACGAAAGCTGATGCCATCGAACCTCGTCTGAGGGAAAATTTGCAGCGTTTTTACAAAGGGATGTGCGCAATTGTTGAAAAGCTGAAAAAAGAACGAGGGTGGCAACAAATCCATATAACGGGTGAAGCCGATCTGGCAAATGCCTTCGCCGAAACCTTGCGCGAAAAACCGGCTAGCTGTATTTATAAAAACTTGAATAACAGTAAACCGAATGACATCGTGCATCAGGTCTTTGAAAAATAAAAAACACTAAATACTTTCCAGCACCTTCTTGAATGTAACGAGAAGGTGCTGGTTTTTTGATGACGAATCTAGAAAAAGCGGAATTTTCGTTAGGAAGATATCCTTATTCATGCCAGGGATTAATAGAAGCTATCATTGTTTTGACTTTCGGCAAATTTCAACAAACCTTACAACTGTAGGAATAGTTTAAATTGATAGAAAAAACGTGATTTGTGTGATACAATTTAACCATTCGACTCGAAAATGTTGGTAGGTAAAAAGAATCATTTGGAAACGGTATTAATAATCTCCGGTTTTACATTTGATTAAAACTAACTATATCAAACATTGCAGACAAGGAGGTTGATAGTATTGCATCAAATGCATGGAATTCATGAGATCTCTTTGGTTGCTCTCTCTTTTATCATTGCATTTATGGTTGCCCTGGCAGCACTTGATAGCGCAAGAAGAGTGAATTTTTCAAAAGGATGGAAGAGGAAATTATGGCTGTTTAGCGGATCAGTTGCAATGGGAATCGGCGTTTGGTCGATACATTTTATCGGGATGACCGCATTTCAGTTGTCTGTTCCGATTACATACGATGTACTTCTTGTCACCCTTTCAATCCTTATTGCCATTGGCGCTTCCCTGATTGGACTTTATTTTATATGTCAACCTAACATGAGCAATACCAGATTAGGTATTGGAGGTACAGTCATGGGATTAGGTATAAGTGGTATGCATTACATTGGGATGGCTGCTATGAAAGGTATCCAAGTCAGTTACCAACCTTTCCTTTTTATCATTTCAATCTTGATCGCAATCGGTGCTTCAATCATTGCGCTCATGCTGGCATTTCAATTTCGGAAGAGTCGAAATGGCATTGGCAACAAAGCAAAACTAATCAGCGGGCTGATCATGGGTGTGGCGATTACGGGCATGCATTACACAGGAATGACTGCTGCAACATTCATGCTTGATGATCATGACGCTGGAAATGAAGTGGCAACCCTTACCGATACGAATGCGATGGTGATTTCTGTTGCAATCATCGCGGTTGTTATACTTGGATTTGTTTTAATTTCCTCCTTTGTTTTAGACCAACGTTTGAGTGAAGAAATTGCCTTTAAAGGAGCCATTCTTGAATCTGTATTGGATTGTGTCATTATTATTGATCAATATGGAAATATCATAGAATGCAATCCGGCTGTGGAGAGTACTTTCGGTTTTTCTCGGGAGGATTTAATCGGGAAGAACATGGAATGGGCCCTTTTTCACGACACATCGTTACATCACATAGACATTGCTGCGCGTCTCGGTTCAAATAATGGGGAGGCCCTCTCTGATGAGCGGATGGAAATCATTGGTGTAAGGAATGATGGAAAGGAATTTCCGGTTGAGTTGACGATTACCGAAATCGAAAGAGAAGGAGCGCCTATATTTACTGTATACGCGCGTGATATAACGGAACATAAAAAGACTGAAGAAACCATTAGACAACTGGCGTACCAAGATCCACTGACAGGTTTACCCAACCGTCGATTTTTTAATGAACATCTTTCAGAGACCATAAAAGATGCGGAAAAACAAAAGAATAAGATAGCTGTAATCTTTTTAGATTTGGATCACTTTAAGAATATAAATGATTCCATGGGGCATACCTATGGAGATTTACTATTAAACAAGGTAGCTGAAAGATTACAACAGTGCATGAAGAATGGTAGTGTTGTCTCTCGGAATGGTGGAGATGAGTTTACCATTTTCCTGAAAGACACCACAGAAAAAGAAGCAGAAGATGCTGCCAAACGAATCATCAATTTTTTAACCCAGCCTTTTTATCTTGAGGAACACGAAGTCTTCATCACGACAAGCGTTGGTGTAGCCATGTATCCGAGGGATGGAAAAGACCTAGAAACACTTCTGAAAAATGCAGACACAGCGATGTATGAAGTTAAAGGGCAAGGAAGAAATGGATTTTCATTTTTCCAAC
>CAWJLH010000002.1:0-288937 GCA_963843665.1 uncultured Caryophanaceae bacterium | reverse complement strand
AAACACCATCCGTTAAAGGATGGTGTTTCTCGATGAACCCTATACCAAGGGTTCATCGTTATGGTTCCGACTGGGCTCGAACCAGCGACCCCTACCTTGTCGAGGTAGTGCTCTCCCAGCTGAGCTACGGAACCGGGATATAATGTTGTGCGCTTGTCCTAAGCACAAATCTAATTATAGCTTGTTTTGAGAAGAAGTCAACACTTTTTCTAAAACTTTTTTAAAAAGATATGAAAAGCGATAGTATTGAGTAAAAGAGAGGTGTTTTGTATCGAAACGCAAATTGAACTGCCTTATGCCTATGACTACGATGGGGCGCTTGAAAGGTTGGCACGTGATCCCGTAAACGCAGTGGATGTGCAAAGGCGAATTGTACGTGTACCGATGGAAGAAGGGAATATTATTACACTACGAGGTACAGGGACAACAGCAATTCCCACATTTATCTTGGAAGGGGGAATTGATTTACATCAAATTGAAGAGATTAAATCCATCTTCCATTTTGACAGACCGCTTATAGAAATCGCTGCGCATTTTAAGGGGACAGAACTTGAGCCGCTATTCACAGCGCATGAAGGCACACCACTCATCAAAAGTTTTTCATTGTATGAAACGTTGATGAGGAGCATCATTCATCAGCAACTCAATCTTTCTTTTGCCCATACGTTGACGATGCGTTTCGTGGAAACGTTCGGTGATTCTGTAGAAGGGGTTTGGCGTTATCCTTCACCCGAGCGCATTGCGTCATTGGACGTCTCTGTACTCCGGGACATGCAGTTTAGCAATCGAAAAGCGGAATATATCATCGGATTATCGCGAGCGATGGTATCGGGGGAATTAGACCTTCAGCAACTCAAGCGATGGGAGGATGCCGAAGTGATGGAAAAGCTTGTCTCTTACCGAGGAGTCGGTCCGTGGACTGCACAAAATTTCCTGATGTTCGGTCTGGGCAGGCCGAATTTATTTCCGGTGGCGGATATCGGTTTGCAAAATGCGTTGAAACAGTTATGGGGGCTGGACCGCAAGCCGACGAAAGATGAGATTCTAGCCTGTTATCCGAATTGGTCACCCTACTTAAGTTACGCTGCCCTCTACTTATGGCGCAGCATTGAGTGAGTTATAGGACAAGAAGGCTTTTCCGTCTACCTCATCCAAAATCAAAAACAGCTTTTCCATATCCAAACGGAAAAGCTGTTTTAGGTTTCTTTAGAAATTGCTACACCTGGCAATAGAAGTGAGAGTGAAATCAGTGTATCTGCTCCTCCATTTGCTCTTCCTCGTCAAAATAAAGGAAATTTTCTTCCTCGAGTTCGGTGAATCTTTCTTTGTTTATGCCCAATGAAAGATGCCCTTCAAAAATCGTTTCCCACCATGTGTCTGTTGATGTCATGTCCATTTCCTCCTCTATACTCTTTGTTTAATCAATTACGCCCCGGTATAATTGCGTCCAAATTTTGAATTGCGCTTGAGGCTGTTTTGATCAGCAGGGAACCTATACTTCCTCTAATTTAAAAGCGTTTCGGCATTCAATTCGCCACCCTTTGCATCGGGGACACCTGCTGTATCAAGTTAAATTTCTATTCCCTTGAATGTGATAGCACGAAACGTAAAAGATGAAAAAGAGATCGTTAGGCCTATCCTTAAATCGACAGATGAAAAAATGAAAAAAAGGTGTGAAAGCAATCAAATCGGTCCGGGAAAACAATCAGGCTTTAAACATGACGCTTTTTGCTGAAATGAAGGTTGAAATTCAAGAATCGGTGGATACATACAACTTTTTGAAGCATCCTCTGTTAAGAGGCGTTAACCAAAATGCGCATATTCTTAATTGGCCGAGGCTTTAGCAACGAGATTCATGGATCGGTTCACGTGAATATTGAAGTTTTACACGTGAGGTTTCCCCGCATTTCCTACAGCTTATGTACAGGATGTTCGGTTAAAATCCGCTGAATTCCCATCAAACCGTTTATCCTGAAGACGAATCGCTTTTGGAAACGGGCGTGCTGGCAATTGGCAAAACAACAGCTGTTATTTGAACTGTCCTCTATAGTATATGGAGCCGAGGTTGTTCTAAACTATGCAATTGGTCGGGAATTAGCATCGCGTAAAAGACAGTCCTTTTGAAACATTGACTTCTTTTCATTCGTTGAAAAGCATTGCCCGTTTCGCTCGATGAAGAGATTGAAGAACACAAGTTGATTGGCCAATTTTGGACTGATATTGAATGAACCTATTTTTTTGCATATCGTTGTGAATCTCTCTACTATTATAGTAACGAATGAATGGAGGGATTGAGTTGGACGTTAGAGCGCAGGATGTAGAAGCGATGATTGCTTCCCAACGTGCCTATTACGATTCGGGGCAAACGAGGAACGCGGCATTCAGAAAAGAGATGCTTGTAAAGTTGAAAGAGGCAATCCGTGTCCATGAAGGCGAAATTACGGAGGCACTTCGAAAGGATCTGGGAAAAAATCCATTTGAATCATATGTGACTGAAATCGGCTTTGTACTTTCCAGTATTTCTTATATAGTTAAACATCTCGAACAGTGGATGGAGCCTGAAACAGTGAAAACACCCGTCCATTTACAACCAGCCAAAAGCTATATCGTGCGGGAACCGTATGGATCCGTTCTAATTATCAGCCCGTTCAACTATCCATTCCAACTTGTGATGGAACCGCTTGTAGGTGCGATTGCAGGCGGGAACTGTGCAATTGTCAAGCCTTCAGAGACGGCAGTCCATACAGCACAAATCGTAAAAAAAATCCTGACGGAAACATTTTCTTCCGATTATATTCATGTGGTCGAGGGAGGGCAGGAGGAAACGACAGTCTTGATACATGCATCATTTGACTACATTTTCTTCACAGGCAGTGAGGCAGTCGGAAAAGTTGTCATGAAGGCGGCTGCAGAGCGCCTAACACCCATTTCGCTTGAACTGGGTGGGAAGAGCCCGGCGTTGGTCGATCAGACTGCGAATGTGAGAACGGCGGCGGAGCGGATCATCTGGGGGAAGTTGGTCAATACGGGTCAGACCTGTGTTGCGCCGGATTATGTGCTGGCGCATCATTCCATTAAAGACAGGCTGATCGATGAGATGATAGAGGTCATCCAAACATTTTACGGGGAAAATGCGTTTGACAGTGATGACTACGGTCGAATTATCAATGAAAAGCATTTCGATCGACTCCAGGACATCCTTGGGAAGGATTATGCACATATTGCTTACGGTGGCACCACGAAACGTGAAGAACTTTACATTGAACCGACAGTGTTGGATATCCGTTCATGGAACAGTGCATCGATGAAGGAAGAGATTTTCGGCCCGATACTGCCTGTTCTGACGTATGACAATCTCGGGGAGGCAGTGCATAGAATCCGTCAACTTCCCAAATCGCTAGCGGCTTATATGTTTACTGAGAATGAACAGGCTGCCAATTATTTCACGGAAGCAATCCCGTTTGGAGGTGGGTGCATCAATGACACGATAGCACATGTAGGCAATTTGCATTTACCATTCGGTGGAGTCGGATCATCGGGCATGAATGCTTATCACGGTAAATACAGTTTCGACACATTTACGCATGCCAAATCCATGATGAAAAAAAGTACATCTGTTCCGATGAAACTTGGGTTTCCCCCGTATCAAAATAAATTGAAAATGGTAAAATCGCTCATTCGCTAATAGGATAAAATACGAAAGGGCATTGAGTGTTATCAATGCCCTTTCGTATTTTCTAATCAAATCTTATTGATAAATCAACGGTAATGTAATGATTGTTTCGGTTCCTTTATGCTTGTCACTTGTTACGGTAAGTGAACCTCCATGATCCGTGATAATTTTTCTCGCAATCATCAAACCAAGACCTGTTCCGTCGTATTTCGTTGTGAAAAAAGGTTCGTACATTTGTTCAAGTGTCTCTTGATCCATTCCTGGACCATTGTCAACGATGCTGATGGAAACTGTTTCGTTTTGCAGTGTAACGGTTATTGAGATGCCCCCATCTTTCACAAGTGCCTCACAAGCATTTTTAAAAATATTGATGAAAACCTGCTTTAGTTCGGCTTCATTTCCGCGTACAAAGGCCTTTTGTTCTGCCATATCAATCGTGTAGAGAATAGAGCGTTCTGTAAATTCAATGTTTAACATAGCCAATACATGTTGAAGTGTATCTTGAATAATGAATTCGTTTGATTCCCTCACATAAGGTTTTGACAACACTAGAAATTCACCGACAATAAGATCGATTTGATTAACTTCGCTTTCCATTATTTTCGTATAAGCATGATAGGGGTTGGCAGGGTCATTGTTCATCATTTGAACGAAGCCGGAAATGGTTGTCACCGGGTTACGTATTTCATGAGCAACACTGGCGGCAATTTCACCGATTGCTTTGACCTTTTCCGTATCAATTCTCAGCTTTTCCGCTTGTAATTTCAGTGTAATGTCGCGGGCGATGCAGGATATCGCAACGATTTGTTGATTTTCATTATAGATGGGCGAAACTGTTAATTCAGCATCGAAAACTGAGCCGTCTTTGTGCATTTCTTTTGTCCTGATGTGGTGATAGCTAGCCCCGTTTAATATATTTTTGGTCCGTTCCTCGACAATGCTTCTCTCGGAAGATGGGACTAGTTCAGGGTATTTACCGATGATTTCTGTTTTGTTCCAACCGTACATGTTTTCAAAGGCGGGGTTGACGGTTAAGATTTTTAAATCGGTCGAAAACACCACAATGGCATCCTCGGTATGCTCGAAAAATAGATCCAAATACCCTTCTTTCGTCGAAAGGATTGTATCCATTCTTTTGTTTTCTGAATAAATCATGCGCCAAACAGGTCCGATTTTCAGTGTGTGCAGGAGGCAAAGAATCGCCACCATGATGAAGAAGAAAGTGAAATGCATAAGCAATCCGGTTTGGCTTTCCAGAAAATAATACGGCTTGAAAAAGTGAAACAGCAGTATAACTTCTAAGCAGGTGATCGCTGTCATGACAATTGTGAGCCAAATGCCGGTATAAGCAACAGTCAAGATGATTGGGAACAGTAGATAAAGCAAATGGGAAGTCTCAGGTATAAGTACATTGATGAGAAATACAAATATGCTGTATCCGCCTACGATATAATTGCGCAAAACAAGTGGTCTTGTTCCTGAACGATACATGACGAGCAATACGCCAATTGAAAAAATACCGAACAATGTGGTGATAAATTCATCTGTATCGTCAAAAATGTGGCCGATGATGAAATGACCGATGACGCTGACCGAGAAAAAAAGTATAATAAACATGTTGCGTGATTGAATGATAGCCGAATGTTCCATTATGCACCTCAAATCTTTCGCTGTTCTAAGTACTATAATACAATACTCTGCGTCTTCGCAATACAGTGATTTTTTAGCAAAGAAGGGGGAATGGAAATGACGTCGATATTTAATGAAAAGCATACGGTTGACTTGTTACAAAGACTAGTTGAGATACCCAGCCCTTCTGGATATACGGAAAATGTGATGGAGCTGATCGCTCAAGAATTCGACGCGATTGGGGTACCCCATCGGAAAACGAATAAAGGGGCGATTATTGCAACAATTGAAGGAACTGATACCCAACGCCATCGCCTGCTGACAGCGCATGTCGATACACTTGGCGCAATGGTGAAGGAGATTAAAAGTGATGGGCGGCTGAAGCTGACGATGATTGGTGGTTTCAACTGGAACGCCGTGGAGGGGGAATACTGCCTGATTCATACTGCTGCGGGAAGAACGGTCCGTGGGACGATATTGATGCATCAGACGAGTGTCCATGTATACAAAAACGCTGGGACCGCTGAGCGAAATGCGGATAATATTGAAGTGCGCATCGATGAGAAAGTGACTGATGCGGATGATACGCGTGCACTCGGTATTGAAGTGGGGGACTTTGTGTCATTCGATCCGCGTTTCGAAGTGACGGACAGCGGTTTTATCAAATCACGTCATTTGGATGATAAAGCGAGTACGGCATTGTTGTTAGGTCTTGTCCGCTCATTGAAAGAGGAAGGGGTTGGTCTTCCGCATACGACTCATTTCTATATTTCAAATAATGAAGAGATTGGCTATGGAGGTAACTCGAGTATCCCCGGGGAGACGGTCGAATACATAGCGGTCGACATGGGAGCGATTGGTGACGGACAAGCTTCGGATGAATATACGGTTTCGATTTGTGCAAAGGATTCAAGCGGGCCCTATCATTATGCATTGACCCGGCATTTGACGGGACTTTGCAAGGCGGGAGACATTCCGTTCAAACTTGATGTTTATCCGTTCTACGGTTCGGATGCTTCGGCCGCAATTCGGGCAGGCTTCGATGTAAAACATGCGTTATTCGGGCCTGGCATCGAGTCTTCACACGCATTGGAACGTACGCATACCGATTCGTTGAATGCGACCGCGCAGCTATTGCATGCGTATGTCACTTCAGCGATGATGGACTGAATGGAGGAATTAAGTGGACACACATACATTACTATCGATTTTGCCTGTTAAACAGGTGTTGGGGACGATACCGTCGACTGTAACGGATATTGCGGTTGATTCGCGGGCGGTGAACGCGGGAGGCGTTTTCGTCTGCATCGAAGGATTTACGGTGGACGGACATAACTATGTAGGGAAAGCGGTGGATAATGGCGCACGGGTCATTATTGCCACGAAACCTGTTGATGTCGAATTGGACAGAGTTGCTGTCGTTCTCGTTGAAAATACATCCCGTGCCATTTCATTATTGGCGCCCCGTTACTACAATTATCCCTCTAAACGGATGACGATGATTGGGGTGACAGGGACCAATGGCAAGACAAGCGTCAGCGGCATCATTCATGCGATTCTCCGCCAGGCGGGAGAGGTGTCTGCGGTCTCGGGGACAATCGGTTTTGATTTGGATGGAGTTTTGTACGATACGGAAAATACGACCCCGGATACGTTGACGACCCAAGGGATGATTGCCCGTGCAGCCGAGGAAGGGTGTACGACGATGACGATGGAAGTGTCTTCGCATGGACTTGTTGAAGGACGTTTGGCCGGTACCGAGTTCGATATCGCTGTATTCACGAACTTGACGCATGACCATCTCGATTTTCATGGGACGATGGAGGAATACGGCCACGCGAAGGGGCTATTATTCGCCCAACTGGGACAAGACTTGGAGAAGCGCAAATTTGCAATTGTGAATGCGGACGATGCTTGGAGCAGGAAGTTGACTGAAATGACTTCTTATCCTGTACTCACATATGGCATTCAGAGTGAGGCAGTGTTCCGAGGGTCTGAAATTGAACTGAGAGCGGATGGCACAGCATTTACTCTTCACGCGCCAGATGGGGAATTCCGTGTCTCGATGCGGCTCATTGGTGAATTCAGTGTCTACAATGCACTAGCAGCAATCGCAGCTTTATTTGCCAAAGGGATGACGACTGAGGAAATCATTGGTCATCTTGAAAAAGTACCTGCCGTAAAAGGGCGGATGGAGCAAGTGCCGACCGCATTGCCATTGACGATGTATGTCGACTACGCGCACTCCCCGGATGCCATTGAAAAAGCGATTGCAGCCGTTCTCCCTTATAAGAAGGAAGGAAGCAAGTTGATTTTCCTAATCGGTACAGGCGGGAATCGCGATCGGATAAAACGACCGATTATGGCGGAAAAAGCGTCTGTTGCAGATTACGTCGTTTTCACGACAGATGACCCGAGGGACGAGCCCTATGAGTCCATCTTGTCAGAGTTATCCGCAGGAATGACACATGAAGCGTACGCCTGCATCGGCGATCGTGAAGAAGCAGTGCGTCACGCTGTTTCCGTTGCGGGGCAAGGCGATATCATCATTTTTGCAGGTAAAGGCCATGAGGATTTCCAAATCATTGGCAATCAGAAATACCCGCATTCAGATGCGGCAATTGCCCTTAAGGAAGCGGAAAAGAAATTTGGATCCGGCGTTACTGAGAATTGAATGAAGTGGGAGAGCCGCCCTGTAGAGGGGGCGGCTCTTATTTAGGTTGGAGATTAATACAGGGGTGCTGTCGCATGGATTTACGAATGTGTCGTACAGTTCCCGTCCTCCGTCAAACAGTTTTCCATTACCTCAAAAACTCTTCCTATAACCAATCGAAATCTGCAAAAACTCTTGTCTCTTCTCGATAAAAAATTGTTGAAATCATCGTCCATTGTGTCTATGCTAAGAAAAGCAGGACAGAAGGAGATAAATAATGATGGATAAACCGATACAAGAAGAAATAGCATCCCGGCGCACCTTTGCAATCATTTCCCACCCGGATGCAGGAAAAACGACTATTACGGAAAAACTACTTTACTTCGGCGGGGCAATTCGTGATGCAGGAACCGTAAAGGGGAAGAAGACGGGGAAATACGCGACATCCGACTGGATGGAAATTGAGAAGCAACGGGGGATATCTGTTACCTCTTCCGTCATGCAATTCGATTACGACGGGAAGCGCGTCAACATCCTGGATACACCGGGACACGAAGATTTCAGTGAAGATACTTACCGTACATTAATGGCGGTAGATGCAGCGGTTATGATGGTCGACTCCGCAAAAGGGATTGAACCGCAGACCATTAAACTATTCAAAGTTTGCCGGATGCGCGGCATTCCTATTTTTACGTTCATCAACAAGATGGACCGACAAGGGAAAGAACCGCTTGAATTGATGGAAGAGCTGGAGGAAGTACTTGGCATCGAATCGTATGCGATGAACTGGCCAATCGGGATGGGGAAGGAATTCCTAGGCATCTATGATCGCTTCAATCATCGGATCGAGCAAGTTCGGGTTGACGAGGAACACCGTTTTCTCGCGTTGGATGAAGAAGGCGAACTTGCGGAACCGAATCCGATGCAGGAAACTTCTTATTATAAGCAGGCGCTTGAAGACGTTCTACTACTGAACGAAGCGGGCAATGCTTTTGATGAGGAACGGGTCGCAAAAGGCGATTTGACACCGGTGTTTTTCGGCAGTGCATTGACGAATTTCGGCGTGCAGACATTTCTGGAAACATTTTTACAATTCGCGCCCGCGCCGCAACCGCGGAAGACGAAAGAAGAGGCGGAAGTCAATCCATACGCAGAAGAGTTTTCAGGTTTCATATTCAAAATCCAGGCGAATATGAACCCGATGCACCGAGACCGCATTGCATTCGTCCGAATCGTTTCGGGGGCGTTCGAACGTGGAATGACCGTAACGGTTCCACGTATTTCGAAAACGTTTAAACTGACGCAGACAACGCAATTCCTTGCGGATGACCGTGAAACGGTTAACGAGGCGGTTGCAGGCGATATCATTGGGCTTCACGATACGGGGAATTATCAGATTGGGGATACGGTGATTGGCGGGAAATCATCTTTCCAATTCGATGCGTTACCTCAGTTCACGCCGGAATTATTCGTTCGGGTGACTGCGAAAAACGTGATGAAATCCAAGCATTTCCATAAAGGGATTTTACAACTCGTACAAGAAGGGGCGATCCAGTATTACCGGACACTCCATACTGAGGATGTGTTGCTCGGGGCGGTCGGGCAGCTCCAGTTTGAAGTGTTCGAGCATCGCATGAAAAATGAGTATAACGTAGAAGTGCATATGGAGCATGTCGGTTCAAAAGTGGCACGCTGGATTGAAAATGAAAGCGATGTGAAGGAATCGATGGCCGGGCAACGCGCGATGCTTGTTAAAGATCGGTATGATAATTACGTGTTTCTGTTCGAGAACGATTTTGCGATGCGCTGGTTCCACGATAAGTATCCGGATATCCGGTTGTATAGTCTTTTATAATCCACTACCCGGGAGGACGGTCCATTCGTCTTTCCGGGTTTCATTATCTACAATTAAATTTTGGAGAATTCGATGCTGCCATTTGAAGTCAACGCACACATTGCCTATGATTAAGGGAGTGCGATGTTGGAGAAGGGGAAATGTAGATGAAAATAAGTGACTTTTCAATAAAAAGACCTGTGTTTACGATTGTGACGATGTTTCTTGTCATCATACTAGGGACTGTGTCGTTTTTCCGGATACCCGTGACGCTCATACCTGAGTTGAAACCGCCCATTGCGGTTGTGGCGACGAGCTATCCTGGCGCGTCCCCCCAAGAGGTAGACGAGAAAATAACGAAGCCGTTGGAAAACAGTTTGTCGACTGCTCCTGGATTGAAATCGCTGCAATCTACTTCGCGGGAAGGTGCGAATTTCATCTTGCTGCTGTTCGATTGGTCAACGAACATTGATGATGTACAGCTTGATATTATGCAACGGGTGGATCAGGTACCTGTTCCGGAAGGCGCTACTAAACCTCGTTTCATGAAATTCGACCCATCCCAGTTCCCGGTCATCCAATTGTCATTGCAGGCAACTACTGGAGCCACGGATGTCCGGCTCATTGCCGAACAATTGGAAACGGAATTGAGAAGGACAGAAGGAGTAGCCAGTGTATCGGTTTCTGGAAAACTGGTGGAAGAAGTCCAAATCATTCTTGATCAGAAACAGTTGGAACTGAATGGCCTTGTACAATCTGATGTCGTCCAAGCGATACAGGTGAACAATGTCTCGATGCCAGGCGAACCGATTGAGACGGAAAATGGACAGCAGCTGACGACACGGATTCTAAGTACATTAACGACGATTTCCGATATTCGCGGGGTCGTTGCGGGTGTTAATCCGCAGACAGGTGAAAAGGTGACGATTGCCGATGTCGCTGATGTGGCGCTTGTGGAGGACGAGTCCGGCACAGAGACGCGTGCAAATGAACAACAGGCTGTCTTGATGTCCGTATTGCAGGAATCGGGTACAAATACGGCGGACGTATCGACGGCGTTCAAAGAGGCTCTTGCGGAGTTGTTGGAGAAAGACGCATTCGAAGGTGTCAAATCCGATATATTGTTCGACCAAGGCGATTATGTGAAGCTCGCCGTTGGCAATATCGGCCAATCCCTTCTATTGGGCGGGTTATTCGCGATGCTCGTGCTCTTCTTCTTCCTTCGAGGAATCAAAAGCCCAATCATTATAGGGATTGCCATTCCTTATTCAGTGATTGTTACATTCGTACTCATGTATTTCGCGGATTTCTCGCTTAATATAATGACACTTGGTGCCCTCGCACTCGGTATCGGGATGCTTGTCGATAACGCGATTGTCGTCATTGAAAATATTGAACGGCATTTGGCGATGGGAAAAGGCCCTAAACAGGCGGCATCCGAGGGAACGAAAGAAATCGGTGGTGCGATCACGGCTTCGACCTTGACGACACTTGCTGTTTTTGTTCCGGTCGTTTTCATAAGCGGGATGATCGGCCAGATATTCATCGAATTCGCTTTGACCATATCGTTCAGTTTATTTGCATCGCTTGTCGTTGCACTTACCGTTGTTCCAATGATGGCGAGCCGCATGTTGAATAGACCGAAACGCAATATCGCAGCACGGCGACGCCGTTCAAAAAAATTGAATACCTTTGAGAGGTCTGTGAAGTGGGCGTTACAACACCGTTTTGGCGTCTTGGCTGTTACTGTCGTCTTGCTTGTAGTAAGTGGTTTTGGATTAGTTAAAGTGGGATCTGAATTTCTGCCAGCGACCGATGAAGGATTTGTCAGTATTTCCGTAAAGTTGCCGAATGGTTCTTCCTCGAATGCGACAGATGAGGTTGTCAGGCGGATCGAGGCGCAATTGCAAGATGAAAAAGACGTTGAAGTATATGTCAGTCTCGTCGGGGCAACGCAAGAAGGGATGGCACAAGGATCTTCGAGGTCGAATGTTGCGGAAGTCTATGTGAGACTTGTACCAATCGCTGAGCGAGAGCGCTCCATTTTTGAATTTGTCGATGCCGTGCAACCGACCGTATTGCAGGCGGTTGGTAAGGATGCGGATATTGGGTTCAATATGCAAACTGCGGCCGGCTCAAGCCCGAATACATTAAGCTTTTCGTTGTCGGATACGGACGAGGCACGTCTCCACGAAGTTGTGACAACATTGAATAGCAAGTTGATAGGACTTGACCCGGTGTTAGAAGTGTCGAACAATCTACAAAATACCGTTGAGGAGATTCGCGTTGAAGTCGACCGCGAGAAAGCGTCAGCCCAAGGGTTGGCCCCTTATCAGATTGCCCAATCGATCAACAATATGACGCGGGGATCGATTGCCACGCATATCATCGGGAAGTATGGAGAGGTATTTGCCGTCAATGTCGTATACGACAAAAGGTATCACAATGATATAGACAGTTTGAAAAAACTGAAACTACGTACGCCGACGGGTCTATTTGTGACCCTTGATGAAGTGGCGTCCATCCGCATTGAACAGGGTCCTGTGTCGGTCCAGCGCATCGATCAGGCGCATTCAGTCACTTTTAATGTAAAATATGAATCAGGGCAATCGCTCGGCACCATGACACAGAAAGTCAACGAAATCGTCGACCAGATGGAACTGCCGAAGGAGATTGACCTGGCGTACGGGGGAGATAGGGAATTATTCGAAGATGCCATCGATGACATGCTCATGGCCATTGTTCTTGCGATTATCCTTGTCTATATCGTGATGGCGGCACAGTTTGAATCGTTCAAATACCCATTCGTCATCATGTTCTCCGTGCCGCTGATGGCAATCGGGGTTGCAGCGGGCTTGTATGGGACAAGTACACCAATCAGTGTGCCGGCGATAATCGGTATTCTTGTGCTTGTCGGGATTGTCGTCAATAATGGCATTGTCCTCGTTGAGTATATCAATCAACGGAAAGAGACGGGACTCAGTTCATATGACGCAATAATTGCCGCTGTACGGGATAGGGTACGACCAATCTTGATGATGGCGCTGACGACGATACTCGGCTTGTTGCCCCTTGCGCTTGGCATAGGTGAGGGAACGGAGATGAACCAGCCGATGGGGATTGTGGTGATCGGCGGTCTGTTGAGTTCCACGTTTCTGACGTTATACATCGTCCCAATCATTTATAGCTTATTTGATCGTCAAACCCGAAATATGCAGTCATGGAGCAGTACAGATAAAAACAGCATAGAATAAAAATGGTTCCATGCGAATCAGATAGTTTTATGTTTACATTTGGATTCAGCGTGGTATACTAAAACAAAAGTACCCAAACTTAATAACTTTTGACTTTATGTCAAGGGGGAGTAGCTATAGGGCAACCTATTTCATAGTCGTCAATACATGGTTTACGCCATCGGTTATGATAGCTGGATTTTTAGTAACTAAAATTCTGACTTAGCGAGACCTTTGCCTTTTATTAGGTGAGGGTCTTTTTTATGTTGTCAATGAGGAGGATGTAATTTGGAAGCAATATTATTGGAATATGCATGGGTGCTCGTCGTACTGATTGTATTAGAAGGGCTGCTCGCAGCGGATAATGCGGTCGTTATGGCGGTCATGGTGAAACATTTACCGAAGGATCAACAGAAGAAAGCACTTTTCTACGGATTGTTCGGAGCGTTTGTTTTCCGCTTTGCGGCATTGTTTATGATCACATTCCTTGTGAATATCTGGCAGATCCAGGCACTTGGGGCAGCTTATCTGTTATTCATCTCGATTAAGAACATTTATGATCAACGAAAAGGTGGGGACGATCATCCCGATGCCAAGCCTCGAAAAAAATCAGGTTTCTGGATGACTGTTTTGAAAGTCGAATTGGCGGATATCGCGTTCGCCCTCGATTCGATGTTGGCGGCAGTTGCGCTGGCAGTTACACTCCCAGAACTTGGTGATTTCCATGTCGGTGGCATAAACGGCGGGCAATTTGTAGTTATGTTATTAGGTGGAATTATCGGTCTGATTATCATGCGTTTTGCTGCGCGACAGTTTGTCGTGCTATTGGAGAAATTTCCAACGCTCGAAACGGCAGCATTTCTTATCGTCGGATGGGTCGGCGTCAAATTGGTCGTCCTGACACTGGCACACCCGGCATTGCAGATTCTCGATACCGAGTTTCCACATTCTACTCTCTGGAAAACGACATTCTGGATTGTCCTTGCGGGAATCGCAATAGGCGGATATCTATCTGGCGTTCGCCAACACCGGAAAAACCAGAAATAAGATTTCGAATAATCGCCGACAGTGTAAAAATTGCTGTCGGCTTTTGTTGTTTCAGAACCTACAAATTCGTGTATGATGGATAAACAAGGTGGTATCTTACTAGAAAACCGACTCAATTCGAAGCTGCTTTTTCTACTAATGATGGGACGACATTTTTTTCTGTGAGAGGAACGGGAAATCATGAAATTTACTCGTGAACGAATGCGCAAATTCACACCTGCACAGATTATTGTATTTTATTATTTTATGGCTATTGCTTTATCGTACCTTTTGTTGAACTTGCCGGGTGTTTATAAGCCGGGTGTGCATGTCCGATTTATCGATAGTTTGTTTATAGCTGTCAGCGCGGTTAGTGTTACAGGACTGACGCCGATTAGCATCGTGGAAACATATACAGTTTTTGGCATTTGTATGCTTATGCTTGTTTTTCAAATTGGCGGAATTGGTATTATGTCGATCGGCACATTTTTCTGGTTGCTTTTAAAAAAGAAGATCGGCTTGCGGGAGAGGCAGCTGATCATGGTCGATACCAACCAATATAGCCTATCGGGAGTCGTCCATCTGATCCGAGAGATTGTCAAAATCATTTTTCTGATTGAGATTATTGGCGGTCTGTTGATCACAGCCTATATTATGCGTTTTTATGATACGTTTGGCGAGGCATTATTGAATGGGATGTTTATGGCGGTCTCCGCTACAACGAATGCAGGTTTCAGTCTTACGAATGAGTCGCTTATCCCATACTTCAATGATTACTTCCTACAGAGTGTTACCATGATTTTAATCATCCTTGGCGCCATCGGTTTTCCTGTTCTGATTGAAGTAAAAGCTTTTTTTTCGAAAAAAAAGCCTCATTTCCGTTTTTCGTTATTTACGAAAATTACAACAATGACATTTGGTGCCCTTCTCATTTGGGGTGCGCTCATGATTTTTATATTGGAATCGATGAACTCATTCAAGGGAATGGCGTGGCATGAAAAGGTGTTTAGCTCGTTATTCCATTCGGTTTCTTCGCGATCTGCGGGGTTGACGACGAACGATGTGACGCAATTTAGTGAAGCGACGGACATTGTCATCAGTTCACTGATGTTCATCGGAGCCTCGCCAAGTTCGGTCGGAGGCGGGATCCGGACAACGACTTTCGCAATTGCGCTCTTGTTTCTGATCAATTTCGCACGTGGAAAACAAGTTATTAATGTATTTCACCGGCAAATCAAATTGATTGATGTGTTCCGTTCGTATGCGGTTATACTACTTGCGGGCATCATGGTGATGACAGCACTGCTCATCATGATCATTACGGAACCGGGAATCCCGGTCGTCGCATTGCTTTTTGAAATCACCTCCGCTTTTGGTACGTGCGGCATGTCCCTTGGGGTTACTTCGGAATTGTCAATTGTCGGGAAAGTATTGATCATGGCACTGATGTTTATCGGGCGTGTCGGACTTATATCGTTCCTGTATACGTTAGGCGGGAAAACGAAGACGGAACACTATCACTACCCGAAAGAACGTGTCATTATCGGCTAATCAGAAATATGTAAACGTAAAAGAGGCTATTCCATTTGAATTAGGAATAGCCTCTTCTATTATTTTACGATTGAAAGCATACGATCAAGAAAAATGAAATCCGGGTTTTCTCCGTGTTTGAAAACGGTGACCAGATAGCCATCTGTCTTTTCAAAAATACCCGATTCCAAGTCTTCAATTTTCACAAAGAGTGGTGTGACGAGTGTCTGTTTACGGATGTTCCGCGCATTCAACCCATATGCCGTAAATTCTTTACCGGTGAGTAACGATTGTTCAATCGCAATCAGTGCTTCCTGTGGCATTTCATCCTTCCACCAAACTTTGCGTGGCTGGAACTTATGGTGAGCCAGATAATCGAGTTTCATGAGACTGTGTGCAATTTGCATGTCGGCTCGGCCATCTTCCGTAAGGAAATCATGCAAGCGGGTGAAGAGATCTTCCAGCTGATGTCCGATTCTAGACCATCCGCGGGATTCCCAATACGTTCCGAATTGTTGGAAGAAGTCAAAAGGCGTTTCAAAGACGTCTGTGACGATATATTCGACAGTTCGAGGGGTACGGTTGTCGTTCCAATACTTTTCAAGGACGTCTTCGGTCTGTTTAATACGTAAGATATCGTCAAATGATAGGACATTATTCGAGAAAATCTCATAAGGCGCTTCGTCGATGAATGTGTAGCCGTATTGTTCCGCTTGAATGCGTAAGCCGGTTCCGCGCAATAATTTCAAGAAACCGAGCTGCAATTCCTCCGGTCGCATGGCAAATACTTCATTGAACGTATTTCGGAATGAATCATAATCCTCTTCTGGCAAACCCGCAATCAAGTCGAGGTGCTGGGCAATTTTACCGCCTTCTTTCACCATCGTCACCGTACGGGAAAGTTTTTCGAAGTTTTGGCGGCGTTTCACGAGTTCGTTTGTCAAATCATTTGTTGATTGGACACCGATTTCAAACCTGAATAAGCCGGCAGGTGCATTTTCGTTCAAGAATTGGATCACTTCTGGACGCATGATATCCCCGGTTATTTCAAATTGGAACACTGTGCCGGGCACATGTTCGTCGATCAGGAACTGGAACATCTCCATTGCATAACTTCGGCTGATATTGAAAGTACGGTCAACGAATTTGATTGTTTTCGCACCATTCGCCATTAAATAACGGATATCATCTTTAATGGCATCTCGATTGAAATAACGTACACCGACTTCGATGGAAGACAGGCAGAATTGACATGAAAAAGGGCAGCCCCGGCTTGTTTCGATATAGGTGATTCTCTTGCTGAGCTCAGGTACATCTTCTTTGAATCGGAACGGAGAGGGAAGTTCCCGCAAATCCAGCTTAGGACCAGGTGCGGTCATTTTCAGTTGTCCGCTATCCCGATAAGCGATGCCTTGGACATTCGCCAAATTACCTTTGCCCCCAAAGACGTCAAGAAGCTGTTTGAATGTTCTTTCCCCTTCGCCGATCGCAATGACATCGATTTCTGGCACACGTTCCATCCAATAATCATAGTCGTAGGTAACCTCAGGTCCCCCTGCAACAATTTTGACATCCGGTTTCACTGCTTTTAACATTCGCATCACTTTTATCGATTCTTCAATATTCCAGATATAAAGGCTGAAGCCGACAACATCCGGCTCTTTTTGATACAAATCTGATACGATATTCATCGTTGGGTCTTTGATCGTATACTCCGCAATATGTGGTATGTACTCCGGCATTGCGTACGATTTCAAGTAACGAAGCGCTATATTTGTATGAATGTATTTTGCATTTAATGTTGTTAGGATGATATTCATGGCTCTTCTCCTTTTATTTTCTATATTAATGAAAGAAAGTACCTGTATTTTTAATATAGGTTCAATTGCCTATTTCTATCGTAACGATAGTATGGAATAATCTGAATTAGCGGCGTTTTGCATAAATTTGACCTTTCTGCATGAAACATTGTCATCTTTCATACTGTTTTGAAACGAGGTCAGGAGGAATACACTTGAAATATAAAAAGGAAAAAGTAATGAAATACGTCTCTTTCTTAGTAGATGATGCATGCAGACCAGGCGCAGTTATTGACCTTATGGGAACGATTTTGCATGTCAACCAATCATTTCGTGATTGTTTTTGGGGGAAAGAGAATGGCAACATCAAAGAACTTCTTACTATTCGATCCGCTGATTCATGGAATGGCAGGATAGGTCATGTCGATTGCGACGATAAAGAGACGTTCGAAATCGATATCCAGTTCCCTCTAGGGCAGATTGCACCAGCCAAAGTAGATATTATGCATTTGGGGGAAAAGAATCAAGTCGTAGCGCTTTTTGACATCCCCAAAAGCTATCAGGACAGACCGGAAAAAAAGTATCGATGGGCATTCAATACTGCGGATAGTTTCATGGTATTTATGAACCGGAAAGGAATCATATGTGACGTCAATGATCAACATACAAAATTTTTCAATGTATCGAAAGACTACTTTTTGGGGAAGTCCGCTAAAGTATTTTCACTACTTATCCAAGAAGAAAAGGAATTCTTAACTAATCATATAAAAAAAGCCAAACTTTACGGCTATGCTGAAAATACGTTGAGATATGAACCGTCCTTCGATGACGAGAGACAATATCACATGACAACGGTTTACGATAGTGAGACACAAATGTTTCTTATCCGGATAAATGACTGGACCGAAAAAATGGCTCTTGAAAAACGATTGGCCCATTCCGGGTCATTATCGACCATTGGTGAACTTGCCGCAAGTATTGCACATGAGATCAAGAATCCGATGACCACCTTAAAAGGTTTTGTTCAATTATTGAAAATCTCAACGTCGGATGAAACGACGAAATACCTTGCTGTCATCGATGACGAAATTTCCAGAATGGAATCGATATTAGGCGAAATGCTTGTTTTATCCAAACCTTCGTCGAATAAAAAAACGACATTCTCACTTGAAGTATTGGTGGATGATATGCTCCAAGTGATGCGACCAAAAGCCTTGCTGGAAGGGATCACGATTAACCCTAAAGAATCCGAGCTGGACGAAACTCTGATTTCTGGAGATGCCGAAAAAATTAAACAAGTGCTTCTTAACCTATTCAAAAATGCATTAGAAGCAATGTCGGCAGGTGGTGTACTTACGACGGACTTAGATTTGGATAGCGACGGTCAATACAGATTGCAAATTTCCGATACCGGTAAAGGAATGAATCTGCAACAGTTGGATCAAGTCTTCATGCCTTTTTACACATCAAAGGCCGAGGGAACGGGACTTGGATTACCTTTTGTCCTGAAAACTGTCGAAGAACATGGCGGCTCCATTACCGTGGAAAGTGAAGTAGGTCAAGGCACAACTTTCATCGTAACATTTCCACCGGCAATTGCACATATACAACAAGAAAATTTGCCGAAAAAGAAGCTCCTACTCTTTTGAACTGCGTGTTCGCCCTCTTTTTCGTAACGGCTTTTGACATAGGTATGCCTTAACCGGTATAATGAAGTCAATTGCTGTACGGATTATAAAAGGTGGAACGGAATAATGACAAAAGACACAGACCGTGCGTTGAAGTTATTCATCGTACTTTCAAGAGCGAGTAAAGTGATATTAGAAGAAGCCCATAAACCTGGTGAAAAGCATGGTTTGAATCCGACTGAATTTGCAGTGCTTGAATTGTTGCATCATAAGGGAAGACAACCAATCCAAAAAATCGGGCAAAAGATCTTATTGCGCAGCGGGTCGATGACATATGTTGTTGATAAGCTTGAAAAAAAAGGGTTATTGGAACGCGTATTTTGTGAAGAGGATCGGCGGATCACATATATGTCGATTACGCCGGCAGGTATTGAGTTGATGACTAGTGTTTTCCCGGAACATGCGGAAAATATCGAGGCTATTATGTCGGCGCTTACTGTCGAAGAACAGGAGCAAGCCATTGCACTCATACGAAAATTAGGTTTATCTGTAAAAGATTTATCGTAATTGACGGCACAATGTCATTTTGTGCTTTTTTTTTCGGGAAAAATGGGACCAATCAAAACGTAACAATGGAAAAGGCGTAAAGGAGTACGGCTCCTTTACGCCTTTTGGGTATTACTGGATTATTGCTGAACGATTGTTTCACCCATACGGAGGAAGTTCTCGAAATACTCTTCCTTCGGCGAGTCGAAGATTGTCAGTCTAACAACCATTTCACCGCGTTCGAAAATAACACCAGTAACAGGTCCTGATTCCGCTTGGACGGATAGTACTTTGACGTTTTCAATCCCTTCGCCGGAAGGCATTGATGCTGTTTCAGTAACCTCGGTTGGTTCTACACCACCACTGGAAGCCTCCAGGACCGCGGCCATATTCTCTTCAAGGTAGGCATAGGTGCCTTCTTCTTTCTGTACTGTTTCAATACGCATGAAGACGGCGTCATTATCATCCGCAAGAAGACTATCCTTGCCAGGTTCTTCACTTGTCAATGTGTAATTTGGCAGGACGGCAATCGAATAATCCTGTGCATCACTCTTAGTTTGCACCGCATCTTTCAATACATCTTCTTCATTGTTTGTAGATTCGTCAACGTCAGTTGCCGGATCCTCTGTTTCGTTTTCATCGGTAGTATCGTTTTCAACCTCTTCTACAACGCCTGTGGAGCTGTCTGTATCCTCTTCAGGCTTTTCATTGGCCGTATCAGTACCACACGCGGAAAGCAGCAAAGCGGTCGCGATAGACGCGAGTAAAAGGTTCCATTTGCTTTTCATATAAATCCCTCCTTAGCTATATTGGACGTGCCACTTCTGTAAATGTTGCATCTGGAAGTCTAGCGGCTAAACTCCACCCCGGACACAATCATTTACTGTGGATGATCGTATAACGTTTATGGTTGATTACCGTCTTTTCTTCAATCTGAAGCTCCTCGAAATTTTCCATATATGTGAGGTCGACGATGACCGAATTCTCATTGACCTTTTCAACGATGCCCTGTAGTCCATCTTTGAATTCGATGATATTCCCTACTTCTGCAATTGTCATTCGTATCCAACTCCTTTATTGATTGTCCAGCAGGCCGAGCTTGAATGGCTGTCCCGCTATTCTCATAATCTTTTTATAGTGTGCCTTAAAAAGTGGATAACGTAAAGTACTTTCTATTCAATTAGATATAAACTGATCGTTTAGACTTGTTGGAATATGTCGATAACTAATATCCATCTAAAGTCAATATTACTTTATAATATAAACTAAGCTATGTTTATCCTTGGAGGGATTGTAATGAAACGAAGCCTGGAAGATGAAATCGAACTGATGCGTGAAACAATGATGAATGTAGCGGCTAGGGAAGGTTTGACCGCTGATGAAACGATGAAGCTTAGTCAACAACTGGATTTACTTATCAACCAATTTGTGGGCAGTCAAAGTTTCTTGTGAGGCATTTTGAATAGGTAGCGGAGTCCAGGAAAATGGAGTGAATCATTTAACAAGGGAATTGAAAAAATAAATATTTTTTAAAAAATGTTTAAAATGTCGAGAAAGCGGGGAAGATATAATTGAACACAGCAACATTCTCATTTCCCCCTTTTGAGGACAATCCCTATTCCAGGGATTGTCCTCCTTTTTTTTGTAGTCGGATGGAACTTTGTCCGCTATTTGGTAAGATGGGAGAAAGTATACAGATTGAAAAGGGGGAGTAAATGTTATGGGGAAATCAAAGATTACGTTTATTGGAACGGGTGTAATGGGGGCTAGTGTCATCCGGCACTTATTGAATAACGACCATGAAGTGACAATCTATACACGGACAAAAGCGAAAGCCGAGCCGCTGATTGAAGCCGGGGCCATCTGGGCAGATACAGTTTCTGACGCGGTTAAGTATGCAAATGTGATCTTTACGATGGTCGGATATCCGTCGGACGTAGAAGCAATCTATTTTGAGAAAAATGGCATCTTGGCAGCCGGCAAACCAGGTCAAATCCTGATTGACATGACAACATCGAGTCCGGTACTTGCAATCCGCATCGCAGAGCGGGCCGCAAGTCTAAAGATGTTTTCTATTGATGCACCGGTTTCAGGCGGGGATATTGGGGCGAAAAACGGGACCTTATCGATTATGTGCGGCGGGGATAGGCATGTATTTGATGAGGTGTTGCCTATTTTGTCTGTTTTCGGTTCTCAAATCGTTTATCAAGGGGAGGCTGGAGCGGGACAACATGCAAAAATGTGCAATCAGATTGCTATCGCCACGAATATGATTGGCGTTTGTGAGGCAGTTGCCTATGCTGAAAAAGCGGGATTGAATCCCGATACAGTATTGAAATCCATATCGACAGGCGCGGCAGGTTCGTGGTCGTTGTCCAATTTAGCACCAAGGATGCTGAATGGTGATTTTGAACCTGGATTTTATGTTAAACATTTTCTGAAAGATATGAACATCGCATTGGCGGAAGCCGAAGCAATGGAATTGCCCCTTCCCGGTCTACAGCTTGCGCAAAATATGTACGACAAGCTTGTTCAACAAGGATACGGTGACAAAGGGACACAAGTACTTTATGAAAGTTATACGTAAACCTAAACAGTTTCCCACAAATGCCGACAATAGATAAGAGATGTGTTCATGTGTAGTTTCGGAACAACAAGATATAGAAAATGGGTGGGGAAAAGATGGAGTCGGAAGAGATATTTTATGAAGTTTTTGAATTTGTGGAGTTTCAGGTGGGAGCCGCCCATTTCGGGATCACTATCGGACATGTCCGTGAAATTATTCAGCCTGTTCCTGTAACAGTTTTACCACATGCCCATCCTTGCGTTAAAGGGATCGTACAAATACGCGGGGAAGTGCTCCCAGTCATCGACATGAAAAAGTTGACGGGAAGCCAAGAAATGACTGGACGGCCAGTCAGTGATTCGAAATTCCTGGTCGCTGAGTTCAATGGTTCGACAGTCGTCCTTGATGTGACAGCTGTCAATCAGATTCAGCGCATCCATTTCAAAGAGATTGAACCGGTTTCTGACATGTATACAGGCATACAATTACCGGTTTCGGGAGTCGTCAAACGGGAACAAGGCATGACGCTGCTCGTTGATTTTGAGAGAGTAATGGAAGAGCAATTCTAAAATGACGTGAGCGTAACTAAGGGAACGAAGTACTTGAAAGCAGGCGTAAGTGATAGTCGAGGAATGCCGTTACCAGATCAAAAGAGGGATGACGTTCTCCAATCCCTCCTTATGAGGTCTGCTTCCCTTGCCTTTTAATAGGAATGTTTCATTTACCGTCCAGATAAGAGGAACGGAACGTTTGGGGGTCGAGGATCTTGCGTCCTGTTCTTTTAGGTGCCTGTTTTTTCTTTTCCTGCACCTTTTGCTCGTGGGGACTTACGAAGTCTGCTAGCAGATCACGAGCTGTTTTCAAGCCCATTCGTTCTTGCGGATTACGAAAAGTCATATCTTGTTGTCCGAGGTGAGGAAGTGTGTTGAAGTCTTCTTTTTCCGGGATTGTATGGAAGAGGAAATCGTCACAGCGGACGAGTAACGCGGAATGCTGTTTACTGAATTTAGGATTGTCGACGAAATGTAATCCGACTTTCTCTGCTTGGCCCGATTCGATTAGTTTGTCGAGTGCCGATTTCTTCAATGTATATAGCTGCTTATTATCGGGTGCTGTTTTTGCATGCCTATTGACTGTATAGATGGCAATCGCTAATCGACGGGTCGAATGCTTATTTTCCAAAGTAGACCTCCTTAAACTTTAAATAATTATAGTTTCAGTCCGATAATAGCAAAATGACAAAGAAATGTACAATTTCCGGTAGTATTATTCATTTAAATATACCCTCATTATTGACTTGAAACGTGTATTTGGCACTGAATGTCGCTGTCTAAACTATATAAATACATACATCCATTCCGTGAATAGGGATATACTAATTGTCCGAAACGACATGATCAATCGCTGTTCCAATACGATGGAGTCATGCTTTACTTATGGAGGTTTACATGGGAAACGTTGAACTGAAAAATCAAGTGAATAAACTTGTTGAAGCCTATATTTTCGATCATCCCTTTGATATGTCGGTTCTATTGAAGAACATAGAGGGGGATGAATGGGATGTATTATACGCTAATTTGTTGGCAATGCAATGCTTCGCTGGAGAACTGAACCAGAAGGCAACCGATTTTTTTGGGGATGACTGGTCAACAATTGAAGAAGGATTGAGTAACTCACATAACCAATCCGAATACACAACCGAGTTGTTTATCAATAAGGACGGCGTGAAGACACTAGTTGAAATGACTGTTCAACAGCGGTTGGAAACGGGAGAATATAAATTTATTTTCATCGAGTTGCGTGAGCGTCTCATTTTAACAGATACAACCGCTCATGACGAACAGACTGAAAAACTTTTGTATCTGTCTTATCACGATCAATTGACAGGACTTTGGAACCGTCGCGCAATGAAGGAGCATTTTTTAGAAGACTCCACTTATGCACTGAAAAGTAATGAGAGACTTTCTTTCATTCATTTAGGTCTTGATCGATTCAAACTAATTAATGAATCGATTGGTCATAATGGAGCTGACGAGATTCTGAAAATGGTCGCTGAACGGTTGAAAATCATCTGTCCTGGATCGGCGAGACTGTATCGTAACGGTGGCGATGAGTTTATCGTTTCACTCCAAAATCATTCTGTTTCAAAAACCGAAAGTTTTGCCCGGAAATTACTAAGTGATTTTGGGAAGCCGTTTTATTTTAATCACCAAGAGTATTTCATATCTGCTTCGATTGGTATTTCAGTTTATCCTGAAGACGGGAAGACGCTTGAGGATCTTATCCGAAAATCTGAGCAGGCACTTGTTTTTGTAAAAGACCGTGGACGCACCCACTATCGCTTCTATCAGAAAGAGATGAATACCGCATTCCCAGACGAAGCGCTGATGGAATCCCATTTACGCCGGGCGATTGAATTGGATGAGCTAGCTGTTCACTATCAGCCGCAAGTGGATTTGAAAACCGGGAAAATCAGTAGTTTTGAGGCCCTTCTCAGATGGAACAATCGCAAATTCGGGTTTGTTTCACCCGCGAAATTCATCCCTATTGCAGAAGCCTCTGGTTTAATCCACGGGATTGGCGAGTGGGTGTTGGACCAGGTGTGTGGCCAATTGAAAGAATGGCAGGATAAACAATTTAAACCGGTGAGGATAGCCGTCAATATTTCTCCGAAACAGTTCCAAATGGAGAGCTTTTCGTGGATGTTGAGAAGCAAGATTAATGATTATGGGATTACCCCTTGTTCCTTGGAAGTGGAAATAACGGAAAGTGCCTTAACGAATATCACCGAAACACTTGAAACGCTCAACGAGTTGAAAATAATTGGAGTCTATATTTCAGTGGATGATTTTGGAACGGGCTATTCCTCACTCAGTTACTTAAAGCAATATCCGATTGATATTATTAAAATCGATCGATCATTTATTAAAGATCTTGAATCGGATATAAGGAACGAGGCAATTGTAAAGACGATAATCAATTTAGCTCATAATTTAGGAATGACTGTGGTGGCAGAAGGTGTCGAAAAGAATAAGCAAGCCAGCATTCTACTAGAGGCAAACTGTCAAAAGGCACAGGGTTTTTTATACAGTCAGGCGGTTCCAGTGGAAGAAATCTTAGAGAAGTATATAGAATAGTGCAGTGAATTGAATAGAATCAACGTAATGGCGCATCCTTCCTTTAAAAGGAGAGATGTGTGATGGATATTTGGACTGTCCCGTTAATTATTGTCATTTTGATCATCTGTATGATTGGTTCGATTTCGGCACGGAGAGGGCATCGGAAGGAAACAGTCACCCAGGGAGGAGATAGTCCAATCCCAGAAACGGTCGAAGCGCATCCCTTTACATTGAACCCTATTATTTGGATTATTCTAATTGCGGCGTTTTTTACGGGTATTGTCATTTTTTACTATGCAGCCTCTTCTTATTGAATGAAGAGGTTTTCTTTTTGTGATTTAAGGAACGCGTCCCCCTACTTGTGATATGATAGAAGGGTAGTTTCTAATTGAACAGCATAGCTACAGAAGGAGCCGATCTTTATGATTTCTGTAAATAACAGGGATTTTCTGTTTACACCAATTGCGGACTCTATTATTTCATCCGAGAAAGTTGCGCATGTTCAGGTTGGTAACAATGCCGAACACGCCCTGCTCGTCCTCACAAAAACGGGTTATTCAGCTATACCAGTTCTTGACGCAAAATATCATCTGAAAGGTCTTCTTGGAATCGGTATGATTACAGATTCCATATTAGGACTTGAACGTATTGAATATGAGCGTTTAGCAAATTTGAAAGTCGATGAAATTATGCAAACGGATATTCCATCCATAAAAACGACCGACCGTTTCCAAAAAGGCCTCGATCTTCTCATTGATCATACATTTCTCTGTGTCACTGAAGAAGATGGGACATTTGCAGGAATCTTAACGCGAAGAGTGATTTTGAAGCAATTTAAAAAATATATCTATTCGGTTCAAAAAAGGACTGACAATGATTGAATGGAAGGCTCCGAGAAGGAGCCTTTTTGCTTAAACAATTATAAAAACACATACTGTTTATAACATAGAACGGAGTTAGTTTCCGTTTAGGGTCAGGGCGTCTAAGCAGGCGTGCATCGCTTGCATTCGTTTGGAATGGGGAGGGTTGGCAATGACGAAAATAAAAAAAACAAATCGTCCATTAGTATTGATATCCGTCATGCTGGCGATGTTTGTCGGGGCAGTCGAAGCCACGATCGTAACGACGGCAATGCCTTCAATTGCTTCGGATCTTGGCGGTTTTTCGAGGTATAGTTGGATATTTTCTGCCTATTTACTGATGAGTACGGTGACTGTTCTAATCTATGGTAAATTGGCGGACTTATTTGGCAGGAAACCGGTATTATTTGTGGGGTTAACCTTTTTTCTGATTGGATCTGTCCTCTGCGGATTGGCCGTATCAATGGAGCAGTTGATTGTCTTCAGACTGATTCAGGGGCTTGGTGCTGGCGCAGTGATGCCGATTGCGACAACCATTGTAGGAGATATTTATACGACAGAGGAACGCGCAAAAATCCAAGGCTATTTATCGAGTGTATGGGGGATTTCTGCAGTCTCGGGGCCTGTAATCGGCGGGTTGATTGTACAATATTCACATTGGAAGTTCGTATTCTGGGTGAATGTCCCACTTGGCATACTTGCGATGCTCGGGGTCTATTTATTTCTTCATGAGCCGAAGCGAGAAGGGAAAGTTTCCATCGATTATAAAGGGGCTATCCTTCTTACATTGTCATTATCCGCGATTTTGTTTTGGTTGGTGGAAGGCGGTAACTCTTTTGGACGTTTATCGTTTCCCAGTATTGTTTTAATCGTCGCGGGAGTTGGAATGTTTATGTACTTCGTGCGTATTGAAAAAATCGCAGAAAACCCGGTGATGCCATTTTCAATTTGGAGGAATCCGGTCATCTTATATGCCAATCTGGTGTCGTTGACGACGGGCATCATTTTGATTGGTATTTCCTCTTATTTACCGACTTTTGTGACGGGCGTCATGGAGCAGCCTGCAATCATTGCTGGTTTCACATTGACAGCGATGTCCATCGGTTGGCCACTCGCGTCATCGGCAGCGGGGCATCTGCTAATCCGCTATGGAACGTTTACAGTCTCTTTTGTGGGCGGATTGTTTCTGGTTCTAGGTGCAACGCTTTTCGTATTGATGGCTGGTGGGTCGGGTCCGTTATGGGCAGCTGGGGCGAGCTTTTTTGTCGGAATCGGCATGGGGTTGACGAGCACTTCGTTCACCGTCACGATACAAGGGGCTGTACCGCGGGAAAGAAGGGGCTCTGCCACCGCTGCCAATATGTTTATGCGGAGTTTCGGGAATACGATTGGGGCAGCTTTGTTTGGGGCCGTCTTGAATGGAATGTTGATGGTCCAATTCGGGAAGGGAAATTTGGATTTCGGGGTGGATGATGTCAACTTACTTCTGACGGAAGAGAATAGACAAGCCTTGTCACTGGCGGATAAGGGGATACTGCAGCATGCTCTTGACAACTCACTACAATGGGTATATATAACAGTGGCGATTTTCGCCGTCATCAGTCTGCTCCTGATATTGAAGATACCACGTGGAAAGGTGTTATCAAATGACAACGACTGAACTTGAGATCATCATAGCGTTAGCGGAGGAAGGGAATATGCGGAAGGCGGCGGAACGCCTGTTTTTATCACAACCGGCCCTTTCCCAGCGGCTGCAATCGATTGAAAAGGAGTGGGGGACTTTATTGTTCATCCGCTCCCAGAAAGGGCTTGAAACGACCTCGGCTGGTGAGATAGTCGTTGCTTATGCTAAAGAGACGATTGTAAGGAAAGAAGAAACGTTGGAACTGATTGCCTCTATGGCTGATAAAGTGCATGGGACGCTGAAAATTGCATGTGCTTCTATCGTTGGACAGAATTGGCTACCCCAAGTATTGAAAGAATATGTAGACCAATATCCTGATGCCAAGATTTCACTGTTGACGGGCTGGAGTTCTGAAATCGTCAAGGCACTATATGATGGGGAAGCGCATGTTGGCATCGTTCGCGGGCAAGTAGACTGGAAGAGCAGGAAGACGCATCTGTTCCGTGATCGGCTTTACTTGGTGGATCGTGAAATTACGTCCATCGATGAACTGAAGGATACCGATCGGCCATTTGTACAATTCAAAAGTGATTCAAACTATTATATGGAAATCCAACGTTGGTGGCAACGTCATTTCGCACAAAAACCGGGACGCCAAATTACAGTTGACCAGATTGAAACATGTAAGCAACTCGCATTGAATGGAATCGGTTATGCAATTTTACCGTCCATTACCTTAACGGGTAATGAAAAGGTCAATCGGGTTCCTCTTTTGAATAATGAAGAAGAATTTGAATTGACGCGAGACACTTGGTTAATCGGCTATGAATCGTCTTTTGCATTGAAGCAGGTCGATGCGTTTACACAAATCGTTCAATCGCATGCAGAAAAACTACAAAAGGAATATAACTATTAAAAAAAGGAACTTTAGTTCTTCACATTCGTACTACTAGTGAAGAACTATTTTTTTGCATTAAACAGATAATAATTACTTTTAGCTACATTAGGACTAAAGAATTCCATTAAATTCGCTTAGGCGCCTAAACTGGATGAATTTGTTTAACGTAGGTAGTAACGATTTATACGGATAGGAGGGAACGGGATGTGGAAAAAATGGATGGTGTATCTTGTCTTGTTGATTGGTACGTTTGCATTCTTGCCGAATGCGACTGCTTTGGCCGCACCGGAGTTGAAGGTAAGTATTTCGGTGGGAATTGATGGCAAAGCGAAATATGGTGAAGGCGCACCGGTCAGTATTACAATCGAAAATTCGGGCAGTGCCTTCAGCGGCGATTTAGTAGTTGAGATTCCTTATTCCTATTCATTAGGAACGGGCGAGGCCATTCCACTCGATATTGGAGCGGGAGAGACGAAAACGGTATCGCTCATTGCTCAAAGAATGGGTAATTCCGGAGGGATGTATGGGCCTTCGATACCCAAAACAATTTTCCTTTTTGAAGGCGGCTGGCAAAAAGGAAAAGAGCTGGAGCATAAAGGGGCGCAACAAATTACAGCGACTTTGCATAATGAAGATGCTGTATTTACAGTGCTTTTTACGGACAATATAGATCGATTAGCGCCTATCAAAAACGTACGGTTTCCGAATACTTCAACCACTCAATTAATCGATGCTTCCAAGATTGGGGCTGGTGCTTTTCCGAAAGAGGAAGCAGGTTGGGGAGCGGCAAACTTTATCGTTATCGATGAATACCCTATAGCAGACTTATCGGCAAGTCAGCAGGAGGCGTTACTGAATTGGGTGCGTTCAGGTGGGATTCTCGTCTTTGGCGGGACGGACAACAGTAATGCCGAAGCGGGGATTTTCGCAGATTATTTGCCCTTACAATTGAAAGGAACTACCGAGATGAGTACGGAGGCATTGAACAGTTGGTCAGGAGTCGAGTCGTTTGATGGTATGATACCTGCTCACTCGACTGAACTAAATCCAGCTGCGCAACCACTCTTTGAAGATGAGCAAAACGTTCTAGCAGCTTATCAACAGGTTGGCCAAGGTCTCGTTATGCAAACCGCTTTTTCAGTAGGGGATGAGCCGCTTGTAAAAATGGAAGGAATGACAGCGTTTTGGCAAAAAATGCTCGAAACGGGTGAACGCCTGGCCCAATCTCCCCAGCCGTTTGATGAAGATCCGCTTGAAGCAATGGCCTATACGGTCGGAAATTCAAACGAATTGTTTCCTTCGTTTAAAGTATCTGCGCCACTGCTTTTTGGCATTATCCTTTTATACATCATTATCATCATTCCGGTTTTATACATGGTCTTGAAAAGAAAAGACAAAAGGGAGTACGCATGGTGGATTATTCCCTCCATTGCGGTCATAACTTCGATTGCCATATTCGGATTTGGTGCGAAAGATAAGATTGGTCGTGCGCAAATCCAACATTCGGCTGTCTTGAATGTTGAACAGAACGGTGGTTCGACGGGCTATTTTGCAGAATCCATTTTGACCAATAAATCAGGTGATTTTACATTTACAGCGCCTTCCGGAACACTCTATTCAACATCAACAAGCGATTCCCTTTTTTCATCGAGATCAGTACCATCTCATAAACAAACGATACTTGAAAAAGGCGCATCAGGCGTTAAGATGCATTTACGAGATATTGGCTATTGGGATGTTGCAACGTTATACGGGAAAACGAGTATTGAGAAGACAGGCAAGTATGAGTTGAATCTGAGTGTGGACGATAAGCAATTGACAGGTACGGTCACGAATAATTTTCCGTTTGCAATGACGGAAGTCGCAATCTGGTCGGGATCTACGCTAGTACCTTTGGGTAATTTAGGTCCAGGTGAAACAGTACAAGTAAATGAAACATTAAAGACCAATACATTGTTACCAAGGAGACCTTTGTACAATCAATACGGGAATCCCGGACAAAAAGATATGAGCAATTTAATGAAGTTGAAAAAAGAAAGCCTGTTAGCCTTCTCGGGAGATCATATGAATCAAACACAAAAACCGGTCATTGTAGGCTTTACCGATACAAAAATTATTCCTTTGGAACTGGAAACAGGAAAACCTGCTATTTCATCCATGACGCTGCTAGTTCAACCGGTGGAGGCAGAGGTTACGTTTAAAAATACTGTAGAAGTTGAGTCCGCGATGATGACGATGTCACTATTGTCGGAAGATCGGCAGTTTAAGGCGGGACTCTGGGGTCCGCAACCGGACGTGTACTATTTCGATGAGCCCGTCTATCTTCAAACATGGCGGTTGCAGGAAGAATTGTTAAACAAAAAGTTGAACTGGACATCGCTAGAAGTTGATAAAATCCAAAATCAACTGTATGAAGCAAGCATACTGAATGTCCAGACTGGCCAATACGAACCTGCTGCAGCGGGCAAATTGATGATCACTGAGCGTGCAGGCGACTATATCTCACCCGAAGGAAAAGTCATCGTACGTATGGTTTTCCATGATCCGAATCACGGGAAAGAAGGGCGTGCCCCAGAACTTAAGTTGAACGGCGAGGTGGTAAAATGATTGAAATCAAAGGATTGACAAAAAAATATGGCTCATTCAGTGCGCTTGATAATTTGAATCTGACACTTGAGGAAGGAACAGTTTTCGGGTTTGTCGGGGCGAATGGCGCTGGGAAATCAACGACTTTTTTGATATTGGCAACATTGTTGCAACCGACTTCCGGAGACGTGCTCATTAATGGTGTGAACGTCAGGGAGAATCCATCGGCGGTGCGGAAGATGATCGGCTATATGCCTGACTTTTTCGGAGTCTACGATCAGTTGAAAGCGGATGAGTATCTTGATTTCTATGGCGCCAGTTATGGTATTCCTGAAGCGGAGCGTAAAGTTCTGATTCCACAATTATTGGAACTTGTGAATCTTTCCCATAAACGCTATGCCTACGTGGATCTGCTGTCGCGGGGGATGAAACAGCGACTTTGCTTAGCGCGAAGTCTGATACACGATCCGGAAGTCCTGATTTTGGATGAACCGGCGTCCGGTCTGGACCCGCGCGCCCGTGTTGAAATGAGGGATATCCTTAAGACGCTGAAAAAGATGGGCAAAACGATTATGATTTCATCGCATATTTTACCTGAATTAGCGGAAATGTGTGATGAAATCGGAGTGATTGACAATGGACGTCTCATCGCGCATGGCTCGGTCACTGAGATTCAAGATCAGTTGCGCGGGGAACGGATCATCACGGTCCGTTTGACAGGAACACTGGAACGGTCAATCGCCTTTTTCGAGGAAGATCCGTTCGTCTCGAACCTTGAAAGAACGGATTTGGAAGACGGTATCACCTTTTCCTATAAAGGCTCGGCAGAAGACCAGGTCAATCTGTTGAAACGGGCAATTATGAATGAAGTTCCGATTCTATCATTTATGGAACATGTCACGGATCTTGAAGATGTATTCATGGAAATTACGAAAGGGGCCGATTGACGTGAAAGCGAATTTCAATAATCCCGTCCTTTTCAAAGAATTGAAACTGCGGTTTCGTTCGGTTAAAAGTTTTAACGGTATCCTGTTCTATTTAATCGCAATGTGCATTTTTGTATTCGGGTTCATCTTTATGACGATGAATATAACAGGTGTTTCGTTTTTTAGGCCAAGTGAGAGCTTTATTTTATTTACACTCTTAGCGTTTATCCAACTGGGCCTTGTGTTATTTATAACGCCTGGTTTGACAGCGGGTTCAATCAGTTCGGAAAGGGAAAAACAGACTTTGCCGATTTTGTTGACCACTTCCCAGAGTTCGTTGCAGATCATTACAGGGAAATTACTTTCTTCAATCTCCTTTTTACTATTGCTAATTATTGCAGGTTTGCCGGTCTATAGCTTAGTTTTCTTATTTGGTGGAATTTCACCTATGGATTTTGTGAAAATCTTTCTTTTTTTATTTGTTACGATGCTAGCAATCGGCAGTATAGGCGTCATGTTTTCGACGCTCATCCGAAGGACAATTGTCTCGATGATTGCAACGTATGGAACGATGCTATTCTTAACAGTGGTCACGGGATTTCTACTCATGATAGTCCTGCAGATGACGGTGTTCAATCATTTTGGCGCAGGTCCTATGACGCCGTCTATACCGGCGTATCTCTTAGCTTCCATTAACCCGGCTGTCCTATTTACGACATTGTTATCACAAGATGTAGGCGATAGCATAGCGGAAATGACGCAAGTGACATTACCCATATGGATTGGCTACCTTATTTTTTACTTGTCGATTACAGTCATTGCATTAGTCGTTTCGGTGAAAAAATTGCGTGTTAACATGAAACGTTCGAAATGAGGGAGGGGTACGAATGGAAAGGAAAGCGTTGTTAGTTAAGTATATTAAATCGGTTATGCGTCGGCTTCGCCTTGAGCAATCTGTCCGTATGTTTCAAACAAGTCTGTTTGGAGCTGTGTTACTTGCCGTACTGATTGTAGCCGCTTCCAGACTGTTCGTCTTCCCTCACTATGGAAGGATTGCGTTGGTCACAGCCGTTCTGGTACTAGTTGCTGCAACGGTCTTTCTGTTCTATAAACGCTGCCGACTACCGGAAGCTGTCCGTAGATTGGATAGGTACATGCCCGATAATTTGCTTATTACGGCCATTGACGTCAAAGCGACTGAGACGCATCTTGGCCCGGCTCTGATTCAGGCGGCTGAATCGCAGGTGGCTGATGCCTTCGAAAAATTTAAAAGTCGGCGGAAGTTCTATTGGAATGCGAAAATGCTTACAGGTTTCCTACTATCATCCGCAGCCCTTGTTCTACTTCTTCTGTTCCCTTCCGAAGCCCAATTGGAAGCGGTGGCACTAGTAGAAGAAAAAGAGATTAAAGAAGAAATGAATAAAGAGGTAAAAGAACTGTTTGACAAAGCAGAGTTGCCAGAAGTGAAAAAAGAATTGCAGGAGCTTGCCGAAAAACTGTTGGAAGCCGAAACTTCCCAACTAGCATTGCAAGAGCTCGTCAAAAAACAGAAGGAATTGCGCTTGAAAGCACAACGTCTCGCCGACAAGAAAGACCAAGCGGCAAGATCGGACGATTCCTCAGATACGTTAACGGATATGGAAGAGCAGGAACTGGGGGAACTTGGAAAGTTAGCTGATCAACTTGCTAATCATGCTGGGAACGCTCATACTGCGCTGAATAAAATTGGAAAAGCACCAGCATTGCCAGCACTTGCCGAAACAGGAACCACATCCACAGTGGATGGCGAATCAGCAAGTGAAGGCGATGAGCTAGAAGATGATGGTGATGGTCAAGAAAGCGATCAAGGTCAAGGCCCAGGTCAAGGCCAAGGTCAAGGCCCAGGTCAAGGTCAAGGCCAAGGTCAAGGTCAAGGTCAAGGTCAAGGTCAAGGTCAAGGCCAAGGCCAAGGTCAGGGTCAAGGTCAAGGCCAAGGTCAAGGCCAAGGTCAAGGTCAGGGTCGAGGAGGATCGGGTGGATTTGGCGCGGGGAAAGGATCGGGAGGAAGAGATCTTCTTTCAATTCCATCCAACCGTGTAGGTGAAAAAGGTGAACCTTCCGTAATAGGTGGAAATCTTGGTGAAGGGGAATTCATCGAGGAGCGTGAAACAGAAGGAACTGTGGAGAAAGGCGCGGTAAGGTCTTACAAAGAGGTTGTAGGCGATTATAAAGATGCTTACTTGAAGAGTACGGATAAGATGCAGCTTCCGCCTGATTTGCAGCATATCCTTTCCGATTATTTCTCCTCAATCGAATGATAATGGAATGGGAGTGTAGAGATGCCATATACACCAGAGCAGTTTGAAGAGATGAGCGGCAAGCTAGGAATAGTGAAAGAAGAAATCGGGAAATTTATCGTCGGCCAGCAGGAAGCGGTCGAGTTTTCCCTCTATTCAATATTGGCGGATGGGCATGCACTTCTCGAGGGATTGCCCGGACTTGGTAAGACGATGTTGATTCGAACAATTTCAGAAGTCCTTGATCTGTCATTTTCACGAATCCAATTTACACCGGATCTGATGCCTGCCGATATTACGGGAACGAGCATCTTGGAACGTAACGATGAAGGGATGCAAAGGTTTGCTTTTAAAGAAGGTCCGATTTTCAGTCAGATGGTACTTGCCGATGAAATTAACCGGGCGACGCCGAAAACACAAAGTGCTTTGCTGGAAGCGATGGGCGAAAAAACTGTAACAGTACTCGGCGAGACACGAAAAATGGCGAGACCGTTTTTCGTTCTTGCCACGCAAAACCCAATTGAAATGGAAGGTACCTATCCGTTGCCGGAAGCCCAAATGGACCGCTTCCTTTGCAAAATTCTATTGCCTTATCCATCAAAAGCGGAATTGAAAGAAATTATGTTGCGTACGACTGGATCGAAGAGTGTTGCCATTCAAAAAGTGATGGGCGCGGAGGAAATCATCGAAGCACAAGAGATGGTAAAAGAAGTTGTCATAGCGGATGAAATGATCGATTACGCAGTTGACCTTGTCAGTGCAACGCATGCCAAAAGCGGTTTTGAGGATGAATGGTCAAAATACGTCCAGTATGGCAGTGGACCACGGGGACTTCAGTCAATCATCCGATTGGCAAAAGCGCGTGCACTTGTAGCAGGACGTTTTCATGTTTCAATCGCGGATATTAAAACGGTTGTCAAACCGGCCTTGCGCCACCGTATTCTGATCAATTATGAAGGCGAAGCGGAAGGTGTCGATGTCGATGGCCTGATCACCAAATTGCTTGAAGAAGTGCGGCAAGGGGTTTCCGTGAAATGAGCAGTGAATTGTTTTCAGACAGATTGACGAAAAGGCTCGGTGCATTATCGATTGTCTCGAAATCGAAAAGGCTTGGCCATCACAAAGGGACGCATCGATCAAACAAGACCGGTTCATCCCTCGATTTCTCCGATTTCCGGGAATATCATCCAGGAGATGATTTGCGTCATATCGATTGGAACGTCTATGCTCGCACGGATAAGCCATTCATCAAGCAGTTTCTTGACGAGCAGGAAATGCGTATTCACATTTTACTCGATCCGACAAAGTCGATGGGCACGGATGGAAAATGGGATTATGCCCGACAGCTGGCGATTGCACTGGGTCATATTGCACTCAAAAGTGGGGATACGGTATCGTTCTCCACGTGGACCGATGAACGAGATCATTTTTTTAGAAGGAAAGGCGCTGCCCATCGTGCATCGTTGACGAAATTCATTTCCTCGATTGACATGCCCGCTTCTGCTGGCCAGTTCACGGATCGCGCTATTGCTGCCATTCCTAAAGCGGTTACTGTGCTGTTCATCATCACAGATGGACTTGAAGAAACCGGTAATTGGGCACATCTTTTCCGGCGCTTGCCTGGTATTTGTGGAGATGTGAGAGTTGTCACTGTCCATTCGAAGTCGGAAGAACTGCCTGATGATGAAGGAGATGTAAGATTTGTTGATATCGAAAGTGGTAACGGCATTGAAGTGACGATGACGAGACATACAGTGCAAGCTTATTTAGATAAGAAAGCGACCCACGAAGCACAACTGGTGGCACTTGCTGGCAAGTATGGGATTCAGCTGATACGTGCTGAATTGGTTGAAGGTGTCATGGAAACCGTCACAAAGAAAATGAGACATGCAGGTTGGGTGCGATAGGGAGGAGACGACCATATGGGGTTCGAGAAGCTCATAAACAGTTGGACAGTCATTTTTCCGTTGGTCGTCTTGCTGTATTATTTTTTCCGGAAACGATATGAGACAAAAACGATTTCTTCCACATTGTTTTGGGAGCAGTCCATGCGGGAGACGAAAGTGTCTCCTTATTTGAAAAATCTACAGCGGAATGCACTATTTTATCTGCAAATGGCGGCATTGTTTCTTATGGTATTTGTTTTAGTAGCGCCTTATTTGAATGATGAGGCATCGACTAGTGGTCATACAATTTTCATTGTGGATACGTCAGCTGGCATGTTAGTTGAAAAAGAAGGGACAACGCGATTTGAAAGGCATCAGGAAGCGATGAAGGAGCTCGCTGGCAATCGCATCGGTGAACCTGTCACGATTATTACAACGGGAAGTGAACCGGTAATTGCGTTACGTGAGGAAACAGATGAGGATGCCATTCGTACGGCAATTGATACCTTAACGGTCGCTTACGAACATGAATATATGGAACGGGCTCTGGGATTGGCGCGATCGATTGCGTCAGCGGGAAGTGCGGATATTCATATTTACACCGATTCACTGGACAGGGCATTGTTTTCCGAAGAGCAAGGAAATTTGGCATGGACAATCCATGGCTCAGAAGAGGATACAAGCAATGTTTCCATCAATCAGTTCGGTGCAGTGAAGACACCGGAAGGGACCGAGGCCATTGTTAAAGTGGTCAATGATTCGCTTAGCGATCAAACCGGGGAGGTACATATTAGAGATGCTTTGACGGGAAAAGCGTTGGTGGATGACTCATTTACAATCGAAAGCGGGAAAGAGGTCCTGCTTTCTTTCAAACAATTACCTGACAGCGAATCGTTAGCGGCGGAAATACGGGTGGACGATGATTATGCAGCTGACAATTTTGCCTATGTCCTGCTTAGCACCGAGACGTCGGAAGCGATTGTGGATGGGCAGCTACATGAACTCGTTAAACGGGCATTCGATGTAATTGGGTTGACGGTAACGACCGGTTCAGCAAATGAAATGCTAGCGATTCAAGACACTGCAATCGTTGTGACAAATGATGTTGCTTTTTTGGAAAAGGGCACAAAGCCCGTGATGCTCGTCGGTAGGAACGATAAGAAGGCGGAACCGGTTTCGGGCAAGGTAAATAGCATGGATGATCCCTTGTTCGAAATTGCCACTATTACTGATATTTATGTCAGTGCACTCTATCCACCGTTTCCATCGTATACGACGATTGCGACAGTGGGGGATAAACCGTTCATCCAGAAATCGCATCGGGGTGACATCGTCATCCTAGCTGATATCGAATTGACGGATTGGCCACTTCACCCATCGTTCCCATTATTCATCTGGAGTGTTTCCGAATTGTTTCAGTCCCAATCAGGCTCGCTTGGTTCGTTTGTGCCAAATGAGCGGAAAGCGGTTCTATTAGGCGGAACGGAAAACAGTATGGAAATCTATTCGATAACTGATGAATACATTACGACATTTGCAGACGGTTCGGATTTCGTTGCTCCGCCAAAGCCTGGGATTTACAAGGTGCTAGACGGTGGAACGGAGAAATTGATAGCAGTACAGTTGGAACGTACCGAAAAAGAAATAATTCCTGGTTCATCGTATCGGATTGGCGGGACGGGCAACGGAGAAGTGGTGGAAGAAGGAAAGAACATGATTGGATGGTACTTCCTAATCCCGTTGCTCCTTCTGCTACTGATTGAATGGGAGGTGCAACGCCGACGTGGATATTCGAATTGAGCAACCGCTTTGGCTTCTCTTGCTGATTCCGATTGCTTTATATATGGCTTATACGTGGAAATCATCTGGCATGCGGTTTATCGGGAAAAGTACGATTTTGTTTGTGTTGCGATGCATAGTAATTGTCCTGCTTGTGTTGGCGCTAGCTATTCCATACGTGACGTTGCGGGCGGATGAGGAACAGATTTTGTTTGTGGTGGATCGTTCTGTATCCAGTGCAGATGCAGGAAATATGGCGGATGAGTGGATAACAGAAAGTTTAAAAGCCCGCCTAGCGAATCAATCAGTAGGGCTGTACTCATTCGCGGAAACGTTTCGGACGGATATACAGTTGACGGAAGCAGATGTAACCGTGCCAGCTGTTGACAAATTGGAAACTTCGGATGAGACAAACATTTCCAGTGCGGTTGATGTAGCGGCAGCCGTGGCGAAAAAAAATAGTGCGACGCGAATCATTTTGATGTCGGATGGACTGGAAACGGTCGGGTCGGTTGAAGCATTACTGCCGAAATACGCTAGTGGGCGAGTCACCATTGACACGGTTCTGCTAGAGCGTCCAAACAATGCAGACGCATCCATTTCGATTTTTAACACACCGAGGACTGCATACGAAGGGGAAAAACAACTCCTTGAAGTGGAAGTGGAATCGTCCACTCGAACGGCAGGAGAACTGGTCATTTATCAAAATGATAAAGAAATCATCAAGGAAATTGTTACACTTGAGCCGGGAAAAAACATGTTTTCCTTCCAGTCGTCGGCAACGGGGAACGGATTGTTGAAATATGAAGCGAAGCTCATCGTGCCAGATGACGGCTTTCTTGAAAATAATCGGATGGTTTCTGTGACGATGGTGGAGCATTCTCCGCGTGTTCTCGTCGTTCAGACGGAGCGGAATCCATCTGTCATTCCAACATTATTGGATAAGTCTGCAATGCAGGTGGATATTGTCAATGCAATAAACTTACCAGAAAATCTTTCAGGTTATTTAGGGTATGGCGCTATCATTTTTGATAATGTCCCGGGCCATGTCGTCGGAGAGCATAAGATGACGGTCATTGAACAAGCGGTTAAAAATTTCGGGACGGGGTTCATGATGGTCGGAGGAGAGGAAAGCTTTGGGCTCGGAGGGTATTTCAAGTCGCCGATTGAACGCCTTCTCCCTGTCGAAATGGAAGTGAAAGGGAAAGAGCAACTTCCATCGCTCGGTCTCGTTATTGTAATGGATCGATCGGGAAGTATGGCGGGGGCGAAAATCATTTTGGCAAAAGAAGCTGCTGCACGTTCCGTTGAACTTCTCCGCGATGATGATACTTTTGGGTTCACTGCTTTTGACCAAGAGGTTTGGGACGTCATCCCCGTTGGAGTGCTGGGAGAAAGGCAAAAGGCGATTGAACAGATTTTATCCGTACCGGTAGCCGGCGGGACGAACATATTCCCTGGAGTCGAGAAGGCCTATGAAGATTTAGCTGGATTGAAATTGCAACGCAAACATATTATTCTACTGACAGATGGCCAATCAGAGATGCCTCCAACCTATGAGGACATCATTGAGGAAGGAAGGGCGAACAATATCACCCTTTCGACCGTAGCAATCGGCTCAGATGCGGACTGGGGACTGCTCGAGAGCCTCGCAGAGTATGGAGGCGGTCGCTTTTATGATGTTATCGATGAATCGACAGTGCCGGCCATCTTAACAAGGGAAACGTCGATGTTGACAAGGACCTATATCGAAGACAATCCATTCTATATGATGCTTGGAAGTGTTCCTGAATGGACAACGCTGTTTACAGAAGGCATGCCGCAAATGAACGCATATATTGCGACAACTGCTAAAAGAACAGCGACGATTGTCGGGGAAAGTCATAGGGAAGATCCCGTGCTTGCTGAATGGATGTATGGGCTTGGCAGAACGATTGCATTTACATCTGATTCGACCGGGAAATGGACAGGTGACTTTGCAAGATGGGGCGGGTATTCGGAGTTTTGGAATACGGCGGTTGCACGTCTATTGCCATCGTATGAGGAAGTACCTTACCTGATCACCCATGAGCGCGGTGGCACCTATACGGTGACGGACAGTTCACGGAAAGCGGCGTTTCTTGATATTGCAATTGTTGATGAAAAAGGGCAGGAAGTACCTTTCATCGCAGAACCTTTGGCACCCGGTAAAATGCGTGTAACCGTAGATGCAAAACCAGGACTCGTCTTTTTCGGGATAGCAGATGACAAAGGCGGTTTGTTTGAAGCGGGTGTTTCGGTTCCATACAGTGACGAATATAAGCCGACCCCACCTAATCAGGCATTGATGACTAAACTTGCGGAACGGACAGGCGGAAAAGTATTGGAAAATCCGGAAGAGGCTTTCCGGGATCATCCGTATCAAGGCGGTGAAAAAACGCTTATTGCAGAATGGCTCATCGGTGTTGCCATGCTGTTGTTTTTTATAGATATCACTCTTCGCCGCTTTGGCATGTTGCAAGGACTCGGCAGGAAACGGGATAGGAAATCAATCACTGAGAAGAATTCAACAGCCCAAGAAAGCATTGCTGAATTGCTGAAGGCGAAGAAGAAACGATAAAAAATGCTTAACCTACTAGAGAAAAATCAGTAGGTTAGGCATTTTTATTTTGTTCGTGTAGTGGTAAGTATTGCCTGATTCTTTTTTGCCCATGTAGCTGCAATACCAAAACAGACCAACAAGATAAGCATGCCAAGGATATAAGGATAGATGATATTGATGTCAAAGAAGAATCCGGCAAGGGCAGGACCGACCATATTCCCTAAACTCATATAGGCATTCATCATTCCGGCTGCATAGCCTTGTTCTTTCCCAGCAAGCTTAGAAATCAGCGTGTTGACTGCTGGGCGGAGCAGCGTGGTGGCGGTAGTGAAAATCGTAGCGACCAGCAAAATTGTCCAAAATAAATTGGCGAAAACAATGCTCATTAACGAAAAAGCAGCGATGATAAGATTTACAAGAATAACACGCATTTCCCCATATCTTTTAAAAAGGGGGCTGATGACAAAAGATTGGACGATGACACCGACGAAACCGCCTACTGTAATGATGGCAGCAATTTGAGTAGGGGTATAGCCGAATTTATGGTCAACGTAAAGTGAAAATGTAGACTGGAAGTTCGCCAGTCCGAATGAAAAGACAAACATGACAATCAGAACGATGAAATAGGGCGTCTTTGTTGAACGCTTCAACTGATGGAGCAAGTTTTCACTTTTTCTAGCCGCTTGCCCTTCAGAAATGACGGGTTTGGGATTAGGTAAAAATAGGAGTGATAACAATGCGGCAGTCAGGGCTGCACCTGTTGCGAAATAGAAAGGGAATTCCAAACTGATTTTGGAAAGGAATCCGCCGATACCAGGACCAATCATGAAGCCAAGTGACATGGAGGCGCCGAGCAATCCCATTCCTCGTCCCCTCTTTTCATAGGATGTAATATCCGCCACGAAAGCCATCGTCGGGGGAATCATGAATGCTGCTCCGAAACCTGTAAAGAAACGTGCAACGTATAACATCCATAATTCGGTAGATAGGCTGAAAGCCAGTTGGGAGAGTCCGAAGAGTATAAGACCGATAATGATGATTTTTTTCCGGCCATGCGTATCAGATAGGTTACCAGCTATTGGCGAGAAAATGAACTGAGCGAAAGAAAAAATGGCAATCAAGAAGCCAAGCGCCTGACCCGCAACACCAAATGTCCCTAAATATTGTGGCATGATCGGGATGATAAGTCCGATGCCAGCCATAGCGATAAACATATTGAGCATTAAAATATATAAAGCGAAATTACTCGATTTAACCGCCATCTTTTTCCCCCATTCAAATTGTTTCCTAATTATTATCGTATAGTACCATATTCTGCTTACGAATACACCAAAACGGTGCCCGACATACAATTCGAAGGTCGTGAATTGTGTGTTGGGCACCTGAATTTGTCTTTTAATAGTATCTAGCAAGCGGAGCCTCGCTATTCTTATTTCATATCCATTTTGAATTCGAGAAAAAACTCATTGTATTGGCCTAGCATTTCGAGACCGAGGTTGCGATATACTTCGAGATGTCCCCGGGTCTCCTCATCGGGATAAAAGCGTTTGTCTCCAGTAACTTCGGGATCCATGAAGTCGAGGGCAGCCAAATTCGGTGTGGAGTAACCGACATAATCGGCATTTTGTGCCGCCACTTCAGCGTCCAGCATAAAGTTGATAAAGGCATGTGCGCCGTCGATATTTGACGCGGTGCGCGGGATGACCATATTGTCGAACCAAAGATTTGAACCTTCCTCAGGAACGATGTAATCGATGTCTTCGTTTTCATACATCATATCCGCGGCCTGACCGGACCATGTCAGGGAAATCGCCGCCTCTTCATTGACCATCAATTGTGTCACTTCATCCCCGATGACTGCTTTGACATTGGGACTCAGTTCTTTCAACTTATCTGTTGCTTGACGTAATTCATCTAGATTGGTGGAGTTCAACGAATAGCCTAACGAATTCAAGCTCATTCCAATGGACTCCCGTGCGCTGTCGACAAGTACGACTTGCTGCCTAAGGGAAGGGTCCCATAAGTTATCCCAGCTTTCGAATGTCTGACCATCGAGCAGCGTCGGATTGAATGCGATGCCAAGTGTACCCCAGAAATAGGGGAGTGAATACTTGTTATCGGGATCGAATGGAAGGTCAAGGAAATAGGGATCGATATTTTTGACATTCGGGATTTTATTATAATCGATAGGCAGAAGAAGATCTTTTTCAGCCATCATTTCAATCATATATTCAGATGGCATGGAAATATCGTAAGCAGTTCCGCCTTGTTCGACTTTCCCCATCATTCCTTCATTGGAATCGAATGTTTCATAAATGACTTTGATGCCTGTTTCCTGTTCGAACTGTTTCAGTAGATCGGGGTCAATGTATTCGCCCCAATTATAGACGGTAATTGAATTTTTTCCACCACTGCCTCCGCCTTCATTTAACTTGGAATTGACGAACAATAGAATGGCGGCAACGGCAAGGATGATAATTGCAATACGTAAAATACCTTTCATTTTCGCACCCCCGCAAGCGGTGATTTCGTTTTGCGGCTAATCGCATAGTAGCCGATGACCAAGAGGACTGTCACGATGAATATTAAGCCAGACAAGGCATTGATTGTCAGTGTGATACCAGCGCGGGCCATCGAGTAGATTTCGACGGATAACGTAGAGAAGCCGTTGCCCGTGACGAAAAAAGTGACCGCGAAATCATCAAGAGAATACGTTAACGCAAGGAAAAATCCTGCCATTATCCCCGGTTTAATAAATGGAATGATGACGCGTGTTAAGACGTCCCGTTTCGTGGCACCAAGATCGAGCGCTGCATCAATCAGTGTTGGACTCATTTCCTGCAGTTTCGGCAATACCATAATGACGACAATCGGAATGCTGAACGCAATATGTGAAATGAGGACGGAAGCAAATCCGAGCTTGACGCCAATCATGGTGAATAAAATTAGAAAAGACGCACCGATAATGACATCTGGGCTGACAATCAAAATGTTATTCAGCGATAGGACAGCATTGCGCATTGCTTTATTGCGCATGAACATGATAGCGACTGCCCCGAGGACGCCGATTGCAGTCGCTATGAGCGCTGACAGCAACGCTACGATGATTGTATTGAGTAGAATGACAATCAACCGTGTATCCTCAAAAACGGCTGCATAATGTTCAAGGGTAAACGATTCGAAATTCGACATTCCGCCGCCTGAATTGAATGAGTAATAAATTAGGTAGAATATCGGTGCATACAGAATGATGAACACGACCGCCAAATACAGTCTTGGGAGCTTACTTAGTTTTTCCATTGATTACCGTTCCCCTTTCGCTCCCGCTTGTGATAAGCATGATGATGAACATGAATAAAATCAGGAATACGGCAATGGTCGAACCCATTCCCCAGTTTTGCGTTACAAGGAATTGCTGCTCAATCGCCGTCCCTAGTGTGATGACTTTATTGCCCGCGATGAGCCGTGTGATCATGAATAGCGATAGGGCAGGGATGAAAACGACTTGAATCCCTGATTTCACGCCATTTAATGTTAAAGGCCAAACGACCCGTGTGAATGTCGTCCAGGAGTTTGCACCGAGGTCGCGTGACGCATCGATGAGGGTCGGGTTCAATTTATCGAGCGCATTGAAAATCGGTAAAATCATGAAGGGGATGAAGATATAAACCGACACGAAAACGAAACTGAAATCGGTGAATAACAATTGCTGCTCACCAATCCCCATCACATCCAGTAACGCATTGATTGGCCCAGAAAGCCCGAGCAATCCAATGAACGCATAGGTCTTCAAGAGCAGATTGATCCACGATGGAATGATGATCAGCAATAGCCATAGTTGCTTATGCTTTGTCTTTGTGAGGAAATAGGCGGTTGGGTATGCAAAGAGTAAGGAAAACAATGTAATTAAAAATGCATACCAAAACGAACTAATCGTCAGTTTCAAATAGACCGATGAGAAAAAACTTTTATAGTTATTGAGTGTAAAGTTGCCGGTCAAGTCAAAAAATGAGTAATACACAATAAGTGCAATCGGCGCGATAACAAATAGTATGATCCAGGCAGTGTAAGGAACAGTGTACAGGGGCCTCAGTAATTTATTGTTCATGGTCCGCTACCCCGTAAGCCTCAAGTCTGGCATCGAATTCCTCTTCTGTTTCGTTCAAGCGCATGACATGGATCGCCTCCGGATCGAAGTCAAGCCCGACCGAAACGCCCACTTCCGCCTTTTTCGTCGAGTGGACGAGCCATTCGTTCCCATCTGCATCGTATGTCGATAATTCATAATGAACGCCCCGGAATAATTGTGTATCAACGGTTACATTGAACTTCCCTTTATCGACTGGTGTCAATTCCAAGTCTTCGGGGCGGATGACGATATCGACTTTTTCATTCGGATTGAGCCCTTGGTCTACACATTCGAATGTCTTGCCTGTAAATTGGACGAGGTAATCCTCAATCATGACGCCTGGTACAATATTCGATTCTCCGATGAAATCAGCCACGAAACGGTTGATTGGCTCATCGTAAATATCGAGCGGGGTACCGGATTGTTGAATCACACCACTGTTCATGACGAATATTTCATCCGACATGGCAAGCGCCTCCTCCTGGTCATGCGTCACAAAAACGAATGTTTTGCCAAGTCTCTGCTGTAACTCCCGCAATTCGTACTGCATTTCAGAACGAAGTTTTAAATCTAGGGCGGATAAAGGCTCATCGAGCAAGATGACTTCAGGATCATTGATGATGGCCCGTGCAATCGCGACACGTTGTCGTTGCCCACCGGACATCTCGGAAATCTCCCGACGTTCATAACCTTCCAGGTTGACGAATTTTAATGCTTCCAGAACACGGCGTTTCACCTCGTTTTGCTTCACTTTTTTAATGCGAAGACCGAATGCAACATTCTCAAACACATTCAGATGGGGGAATAGTGCATAATCCTGGAACACTGTGTTGACTTGCCGTTCATTGGCAGGGACGTCATTGATTTTCTTGCCATTGAAGAAGATGGCTCCTTCTGTCGGTTCTGTAAAACCTGCAATTAGACGGAGAATCGTTGTTTTTCCGCATCCCGAGGGACCGAGTAATGTATAAAACTTACCCCGTTCCATTTCAAAAGAGACACTGTTCAGTACGGTTGTCTCTTCACTATACTTTTTTGTTACATTTTCAAATCGGATAATTGGCTGAGTTGTCATCATAGCCCTCCTTGTCAAATTTCAGTTGTCCGTGCTCTTTTTCTTGTTTAGATTCCGGTCGCCAGACGTATTTCTTATAAATAAGATTCTGTTACCACCAGCAGGATTTCACTCGAACCTTTGGCGGCATTTGCTAATCTGTGGTGTTCGGATGAGTCGTAGTAGACTGCGTCCCCCTTTGAAGCGGTATGGATTGTATCCCCGATTTCTATGGCCACTTTTCCTTTTAGGACATACAGGAACGTTTCGGCAAGGGAAGGTTCAAACTTTTTAAATTCCCCCTCTTCTCGAAATGTAATGTAAACGGGTTCCATTTCATTTTCATTAGAGCGAGGAACAAGCCAGCGAATGCTGTATTTCATTTCATCATCTGTGTAGAGCGTCTGATCGTCCGATGTATAGACGACTTTCGTTTTTTTCTTTGGGTCATCGAAGAATTCTTTAGGCGTCGTCCCCAGAACTTCCAATATGGAAAAAAGTGTTTCGATTGAAGGGGAGTTGAGATCGCGTTCCAATTGCGATATATGCCCTTTTGTCAAGTCGGTCCGTTCGCCAAGTTCTTCCTGTGTAAGCCCTTTTTTCAAACGGAGGCTTTTGATTTTCTTTCCGATTTCCATGGGCATACCTCCTTAATTCACACGTCGGGTTTATTAACACTATACTTGAAGTTTACTGAAAACCCTTTTCATTATACGGAATACATCCGAAAAATCAAGTACTATTTTAAAAAAGTAAAACCGGATAGCCCCTTTGGAAAAAGGGAGTATCCGGTTTTAGCTACAAATGCAATCTTTCTTTTTTGTTACGCAATTTTTTTAACATGTTTTTTCCGAATGTGGAGACAATCAGATAAGCAGAAAGACCAATCCCGCTGATTGCGGTGATAAGTGCAATCCATTCATAAAGGTTGTATTGTAGGAATTCATTCCAACCAGACTTCGTTTTCCAATCTTCAATTACGAGGTTCATACCGTATATACCTGAAATGACTGTAAAGACAGTCAAAGCGAATAAAAGCTTATTCATCTTTTCCGAGTTGATATTTTCCTGATTTTTGTATAGTTCTTGCAAGGTGTTTTTCACTTCATCGTAAAGTCGATTGATTGCAAAAGATCGACGGAACAACTTTGACAATTCTTTACCTTCGGAACGGGTACTAATTTCTTGAAAGTAATACCAGGAAGAGAAAAGAGTGATAAGTTTGATAAGTGATTTGACATATTCTGCGTCTTTGTTCCAATTGAGTTTACTATGCTCGAATGTAACTCGCAGCAGTATGATTTTATAAAAGTAATGCAAAAGAAGATTATAATAATGTGTACCCATAAAGTGTGAAAGTTCTTTGAGCATCTCATCACGAGGACGATTTGTAAGGGTGATGAATGCATGTTCTGTCGTAACAGTATACATGGAAGGTCCCCATCGATCATGTAGTGTCTGATCGAGTACCTGACGAATATACGAAGGGTTATTTGCAGATATGAATTTCCGACCGTCAGGGCTTCTCCCATCGAGTGCACCTATCCGGTACAATTGGTCATCTGTAATCTGCGCCCCTTCACTGCTAAAAAGAAATGCAAGTCCATACATTCTTTCATCCTCAAAATAGGGAAGGGATCCGAAATGGCCGTTCAGTTTTTTCTCATGTATAATATATTCTTTCAAAAAAGGGCATAAATAATCAAATAACAGGTCATGCACCGAAGCGAGTGTACGCTTGTCAGGACAAACGATTTTGGCCCCTTTTTCCTCCGCGATTTTAGGTTCGACTGCCCTGAAATGATTCATGAAATCGAGGATATCCGAAAGTTCAGTATCCCTGTTCACGAGTTCTGCTCGAATCGTCATGAATGCAATGCCGAAAGGTACTAAAATGATATCTATACTTTGGATGATGAATGGAAAGTTTCCCTTTCTGATTTGGAGATTGAAAGTTTCCTCTATGGAAATACTAAATCGATGGAATCCGTTTTTGTCATAAGTGGACGGAAAGAGCTTATGCTCGACATATGGAAGGAAGTACTGATCAAGTTCTTTACCGTCGACTGTGATATCTGATCCATAGTAATTCTTTCTCGTGGATTTTTCGATTTGGAAGTATTCATAATGATTGGCTATTAACGTTTTGATAACATCATTCTTTCTTTTGGAGTCATAGCCCAACGGAAGTAAGAATGCTATATGTGAACGTACAATCGTTAAGTTGTTTATCAAAGTAGATTTCTGCACTAGGCTACTCCTCCAGCAATTGAATTTCTGGCTTTTTGTGGTACAATATAGCGAATAAGGGGGGACTATGATTGGGAAAAAAGAAAATCTTTTATCTGGATCCGAATGAACGTGAATGGACTACGTTAGATCTTGGTCTCAGCCGGGATACATTTACCGACCTGCAAGCAGCAGGCAAAAAAATTGAAGGAACCTTTTACATGAAAAATGGGAAAATCCTTGAAATTCAAGATTTAAACAGTCACTGTAAAGTCTGCCTCGACCTGCTTGCGTATAATGATGAACATGATTCTATCTATTGTCAGACATGCGATGAATGGCGAGAAGGTGCCTGCGATGATCTTGATTGCGAATATTGTCTGGCAAGGCCCATAAAACCTTCGCATTGTAAGTGATCACCTACTATTCTATTCCCTGTTCATGAATACGATTAAACCTCATGATGAATAATCTGACATAAAATAGCCACAATTTCGACAGAGGGTGAGCCTGACAAGGCACTCTGTTTGAAATTGGGCGTTTTTTTTGCTATTCTGAATAAGGATTGTGCTGGATGTATGTCCAAGTACAAAAGATTTATTGGAGGGATTCGTAATGGGTGAACGCATGGTAGGTAAACAGGCTCCAGACTTTACAATGGAAGCAGTACTTGCAGATAAATCTTTCGGTAAAGTAAGCCTTGAAGAGAACATGAAGAATGACAAATGGACAGTATTATTTTTCTACCCGATGGACTTCACATTTGTATGTCCGACAGAAATTACAGCAATGTCCGATCGATATGATGAATTTGAAGATCTAGATGCAGAAGTGATTGGCGTATCTACTGATACAATCCACACGCATCTTGCATGGATCAACACGGATCGTAAAGATAACGGCCTTGAGCAATTGAAATATCCACTAGCAGCAGATACAAACCATCAAGTTGCACGTGAATACGGTGTCTTGATTGAGGAAGAAGGAATCGCATTACGCGGTCTATTCATCATCAATCCAGAAGGTGAACTTCAATACCAAACAGTATTCCATAACAACATCGGTCGCGATGTAGACGAAACATTACGTGTGCTTCAAGCGCTTCAAACCGGTGGACTCTGCCCTGCGAACTGGAGACCAGGTCAAGAGACTCTATAATTTTTATCAATCTACATCCCCACGCATACTATGAGCAGTGGGGATTTTTTTCAAAAAAGGAGGACATAAATTATGAAATTACGCGAACAAATGCCTGAACTTGATGGGGCGACAGCGTGGTTGAATGGCGAGAAAACGAAGGCCGATCTAGTTGGAGAAAAACCGACGCTCTTCCATTTCTGGTCCATCAGCTGTCACCTTTGTAAAGAAGCGATGCCTGATGTAAATGATTTTAGAGACAAATATAAAGAAGACTTGAACGTAGTTGCAGTCCATATGCCCCGTTCGGAAGATGACCTCGATATGGATCAGATCAAATCTGTAGCGGCGGAACATGATATTACGCAGCCGATTTTCGTCGATAGTGAAGTGAAACTAACCGACAAATTCGACAATCAGTATGTCCCGGCTTATTATGTATTCGATAAAGACGGCCAGCTTCGACATTTCCAAGCGGGTGGCGGTGGCATGAAGATGCTCGAAAAACGAGTGAATCGCGTGCTGGATGAAATGAAAAAAGAATCATGATGAATGATCCGATTGCACGGTGCAATCGGATTTTTTCGATAGTATCCGATTTTAGTATGGAGTTTGCGCTATACCTAAGGAGCAAAGACGGCTGTTTGAGGGCGTCTGACGCCTATGATACACTTAAACGCATCTAGGAGCAGAGAACAGGGGAGTAGAAGTTATGAAAAAGGAATTTGTCGTTATTGGGCTGGGGCGTTTCGGGGGTAATATCGTCCGGGAATTGGTCGAGCTGGGTGCGGATGTAATGGCAATCGATATATCAATCGAGCGTGTGGACGAGTATGCTCAAATTGCAACACAGGTGGTAGCAGGGGATACGACGGATGAGTCAGTTCTAAAATCGCTCGGCATCCGAAATTTCGAGCATGTCGTCGTTGCAATCGGTGAAAATATTCAAGCGAGTATTTTGACGACGTTGGTGTTGAAAGAAATGGGGGTGAAAATGATAACGGTGAAAGCGCAGAATGACTCCCATGAGAAAGTCTTGCGCAAAATCGGAGCAGATCAGGTCATCCATCCAGAACGTGATATGGCGATGAGAATCGCAAATAATATGGTGTCGAACAATATATTGGACTATCTTGAGTTATCTGACGAGTATTCCATTGCAGAAATAAAAGCGAATGATAAAATTGCAGGATCCACGGTGATTGAATTGGATATACGTGCGAAATATGGCGTCAATATTGTTGCCATTAAAAGAGGAAAACAGATTCTTGTATCACCTCAAGCGATTGAAAAAATTCGTCGTGATGACGTTCTGATCGTCATAGGATCAGATGCGGATATTCATAGATTCGAAAAAAAGGCCCTTCATTGATAACGAAAAATCCCTCAACGTAAAGCGCGTTGAGGGGTTTTTACTATAATCCAAGCCCCGAGCGCCAGCCCTTCGGGTCACAAAGCAGACCAGAAAGTTCACAGGTCCGTCCGTAATCTGGCCCTGGAGGGATTGGAATACATCCCTCCAGGGCAAAAAACCGCCACTTCGCTGGATTGACTTATGCCTGAGGTCAGCAGGATGCTGATCATTCAGTCATTGAGGCAGGACGTCGCGAACTTAGACTGCGAACCTTTGATAGACGGCGCCCTGTGCTTTTCTGATTAGACTTCCATGATAACTGGAAGTACCATTGGCTTCCTTTTTGTCTTATCAAATAAATAAGGTCCGAGGACATCGATGGTTTCGCTTTTCAGAGCGGCGATATCCGCAGGGGAAGCGGACAGTTTACGCTGCATTTGTTTCGACAGCATCTGTTGCGCCTCGTGAATCATCGTGCCGGATTCACGCATGTAAACGAATCCCCGTGAAATGATATCGGGTCCGGAAACGACACGATTACGTTTCATATCAACGGTCGCAACTACGATCACAAGACCATCTTCCGATAATATCCGGCGATCACGGAGGACGACATTACCGATGTCGCCGATACCGCTTCCGTCGATATAGACATCACCTGATGGGATGCGACCCGCAAGTCGTGCCTCGTCGTGTGTGAGCGCAAGCACATCGCCATTACCCATGATGAATGTGTTTTCACGTGGGACATCACAGTCGACGGCAAGATTCGAATGCATTTTCTGCATCCGGTATTCTCCGTGGATTGGCATGAAAAACTTCGGTTTGATCAATCGGAGCATCAATTTCTGTTCTTCTTGAGACCCATGACCTGAAGTGTGGATATTGTTGAGTTTTCCATGAATGACTTCCGCGCCTGCGCGGAATAGTGCATTGATGGTTTTGTTTACGCTAAGTGTATTACCTGGAATCGGAGAAGATGAGAATATCACCGTATCGCCTGGATGGATCTGCACTTGTCGGTGCGTACCGTTAGCTATACGCGATAATGCTGCCATCGGTTCTCCCTGACTGCCTGTACAAAGGATCATTACTTCGTTGGCCGGCAGTTTGTTCAAGGACTGTGTATCGACAAATAATTCTTTCGGTGCGTCGATATAACCAAGATCGCGTCCGATTGTAATGGCATTGTCCATACTTCGTCCGAAAACTGCAATTTTCCGTCCAAAAAGCTCAGCTGCCCGAATGACTTGTTGCAGTCGGTGAATATTAGATGCAAATGTGGCGAAGATAATACGGCCATCCACTTTTCTGAAAATATCATTCAAGCTGTCGCCGACTTTCCGTTCGGACATCGTGAAGTTTGGTACCTCAGCATTTGTGCTATCGGATAGTAGACAAAGGACACCGTCGCTTCCTATTTTAGCCATTTTAGTCAAGTTTGCCGGTTCACCAACAGGCGTGAAATCGAATTTGAAGTCGCCTGTGTGGACGATGTTGCCCGAAGGTGTTTTGACAACAACTCCGAATGCATCCGGAATACTATGTGTCGTCCGGAAAAAGGATACCGACGTTTTCCGGAATTTAATGACATCATCCTCATCGATAGCGATCATTTTTGTTGTACGGAGAAGTCCGTGCTCTTCCAACTTGTTTCGTAAAAGGCCAAGTGCGAGCTTTCCGCCATAGACTGGGATATTGATTTTGCGAAGGAGGTAAGGAATACCTCCAATATGGTCTTCGTGGCCGTGTGTTATGAATAGGCCTTTGATCTTATCTACATTCCGCTCGAGATACGTATAGTCCGGTATGACATAGTCGATTCCTAGTAACTCGTCTTCGGGAAATTTGATGCCAGCGTCAATCAGGATGATCTCATCTTGGAATTGTACGCCATATGTGTTTTTACCGATTTCACCTAGTCCGCCTAAAGCGAAAACGGCTGTTTCATTGTTTTTGATAGATTTCATGGCTTAGACCTGCTCAAGCTCGAAATAGGGTGAGGCCTGCTCGTGCTCAAGATGTTGTCCTTCTAAAAGTTGGATAAATTCGATATTGTATTCACGATCACTCAACTTTTTCCGGACTGACCTTTCCGAATCCGCTTCGATGTACATGCACTTTGTATTTTCGCGGACAGGTACTTGCTGCATGTTATCCTGATAATAAACTTTATAAATCATCGTTTGCTCTCCTTTTTACGTTCGTTTGAACTGATTCTCTTTATAGTAGCATGACATATCCCTAAAATAAAGAAAAGCCCACCAATTGAATGATGGGCTGATATTTTAGGCAATTGTTTTTTTCCCGAGTATGCCATTCAGCCGCTTCAACAATTTTCGTTTCAGGCGTTTATACATGGCCATATCACTCCTCGGGTTAATTATACCATTTTCTGAATTCTGTGTCAAGTGGGGTATTTCGACAAATTCGAATTACCCCATTACCGTTTAGTGCCCATACGAAGTTATCCTTAATCACGTTCGAACGGAATGGCGCCGGGAATTTCCTTATAAGGTGCCTGAGGATCGATGTGGTCATAGAACATGATGCCATTCAAATGATCGAGTTCGTGTTGGAAAGCGATCGCCGCAAGTCCCTTTAATCTTTTTTTGAATTCTTTACCATCCGCATCCTTCGCTTTCACTGTAATACGGGAATAGCGTGGAACATAGCCTTCGACTTCACGGTCGACTGAGAGGCATCCCTCACCAGATGCGATATAGGTCATTTCGACAGAATGGCTGACGATTTTAGGGTTGATCGCAACAAAACTGATTGTCGCTTTCTCTGTATCCGGAATGTGAAGTGCGAACATTCTTTTAGACTGATTGACTTGGGGTGCAGCGAGACCGATACCCGGACGGAGACCGTATTTTATACTCAAATCAGGATCCTGGCTATTTTTTACATATTCAAGTAATTCCTCGTGTAGTTGTCGATCTGCCTCGGATAGTGGAAACTTTACTTCCTCGGCGCGTTTACGTAGTGCAGGGTGTCCTTCACGGACGATTTGATCCATCAAAATCATCGTACAAACTTCCTTTCGGTTTTACTTATATACAATAGTATAAGCTAATGTCGAAATGGGTGAAAGAATAAAAATTTGAACTTGAATTTGGCACATTAAAACGATATAGTTTTAGGAGATATTGGAGGCTGATAATTTTGAAGAAAGTGATAATGGGATGTGCGGCAGCTCTGACGGTTTTCCTTGCAGGGTGCAGTTTCGGGACATCCATCGAAAATCAGCTTTCCGACACGGTAATCGAATTGAATCAGATAGAATCGAAATACAAGGACGTACAGTCCACACTGCTTGACCTCGAACAAGAGGAGCAAAAACTATTCAACGAAACGATGGAATTGACAAAAGAGCAAAGAGTCGAGCTGACAGCGAAAGTTGCTGAGTTGGAGGACCTTCTGGCAGAGCGTTTAGATCAAATTGAAAAAGAACAGTCAGCCATGGAGAAAGCGAAGAAATCGGTGTCCGATTTCGATACCATTATTGCAAATGCAGATGAAAATGATAAGAAGTTGATTGAAGAGTTGAAATCTGTAGTATCCAGTCGATATGAGCTGCATTCGCTATTCGTTGAAGAATATAAAGAGCTAGCAACATATCAAAAAGAGTTATACGAAATGCTAATCACTGAGAATACTGATATAACAGAGCTGAAGGAGCAAGTGAAAAAGGTAAATGCACAAAATGAGATGGTTCAAACAGCAATCGACATCTTTAATAAGGCAACGGTCGACGTGAACGAATTAAAAGATGAGGTCATTTCCGGTTTACAAGATCATAACTGAACAGTTTAAATACAGGGGATTGGCCCCTGCTGTTTGTATGCAATAAGGCGTGCAGGAAATGAATTCTATTGTAATACAGGTGATTCATTGTACTAACACAGAACTCCTTTGGTAGTCTTTTTGGAAAAATCTAAAAACGTTGCCGGGCATGTAAATACTATGTTTGACGATTTGATATTGTTTGAGTATACTAAAGAGGTTGTAAGTTGTATCAGTTAAATGAAGGACTTTTTATAATACAGACATAAAGGAGATGTGCCGAAATGGCTGCAAAAAAAGACAAGCAGTTCAATCCGGTGGAAACACTTCACGCGATTGAAGAAAAGTTTGAAATGTTCCAGATTTTGAACGAAGAAGGCGAAATCGTCAATGAGGGCGCGAATCCGCAATTATCCGACGATGAACTTGTTGAATTGATGTCACGTATGGTATTTACTCGTATTTTGGACCAACGTTCAACTTCTTTGAACCGTCAAGGTCGTTTAGGATTCTACGCACCGACTGCGGGACAGGAAGCTTCTCAAATAGCATCTCATTTTGCGCTTGAAAAAGAGGACTTTGTACTGCCGGGGTACCGTGATGTTCCACAAATGCTATTCCACGGACTCCCGCTTTCAAAGGCTTTCTTGTGGTCACGCGGTCATTTCCAAGGTGGCGCGATTCCGGAAAATGTCAATGTATTCCCGCCGCAAATTATCATTGGCGCGCAGTATATTCAGGCAGCAGGAATTGCACTCGGCTTCCAAAAACGTGGAACAAAAGCGGTCGCTATGACCTATACAGGTGACGGTGGAACATCGCAAGGGGACTTCTACGAAGGCATCAACTTTGCTGGAGCATTCCGGTCACCGGCTATATTCATCATCCAAAACAACCAATTTGCGATTTCAACGCCGCGTGAGTTGCAAACAGCTGCAAAAACGCTCGCGCAAAAAGGTGTCGCAGCAGGCATCCCTAGCATTCTAGTTGACGGAATGGATCCATTGGCAATGTATGCAGTTACTCGTGACGCACGTGAGCGCGCGCTGAACGGTGAAGGGCCGACATTGATCGAGGCAATGTGTTACCGTTATGGACCGCATACGATGGCGGGAGACGATCCGACAAGATATCGTACATCTGATACGGATAGCGAGTGGGAAAAACGCGATGCACTGATCCGTTTCCGTACATACCTGGAAGCAAAAGGCATCTGGAATGAAGAGAAAGAAAATGAAGTAATCGAGCGTGCGAAAGAAGAAATCAAAGAAGCGATTAAAGAAGCGGATGCCGCTCCGAAACAACAAGTGAGCGATTTCATCAACATCATGTATAAAGGTGAGCTGCCAAACAATTTGCAGGAACAGCTTGCTATCTACACTGAGAAGGAGTCGAAGTAACCGATGGCACAAATGACGATGATTCAAGCAATAACAGATGCGATGCGCACAGAGCTTAAAAATGATGAAAACGTCCTCGTCTTCGGTGAAGACGTTGGAAATAACGGCGGAGTTTTCCGCGCAACGGAAGGGTTACAGAAAGAATTTGGCGAAGAGCGTGTATTTGATACACCGCTGGCGGAATCAGGTATTGGCGGACTGGCAATCGGGCTGGCATTTACCGGGTACCGTCCAGTTATGGAAATCCAATTCTTCGGTTTCCTTTTCGAAGTGATTGATTCCGTGAGTGGCCAACTTGCACGTATGAGTTTCCGGAGTGCTGGTCGTTTCAACGCGCCAGTCACGATTCGCTCACCGTTTGGTGGAGGCGTTGCGACACCTGAAATGCATGCTGACAGCCTTGAGGGCCTTGTCGCTTCACAGCCGGGATTGAAAGTTGTTATCCCTTCGACACCGTATGATGCAAAAGGATTGTTGATTTCCGCAATTCGCGATGAAAACCCGGTTATCTTCCTTGAACATATGAAGCTTTACCGTTCGTTCAGACAGGAAGTTCCTGAAGAGGAATATACAATCCCACTTGGGAAAGCGGACGTGAAACGTGAAGGGAAAGATCTTTCTGTAATCACGTATGGTGCAATGGTACAGGAAAGCCTGAAAGCAGCTGAAGAGCTTGAAAAAGAAGGTTTTTCACTCGAAGTCATCGATTTGCGAACAATCCAACCGCTTGATATCGAAACAATTATTGCATCTGTGGAAAAGACTAACCGTGCGATTGTTGTTCAAGAAGCGCAAAAACAAGCCGGAATTGCAGCGAATGTCGTGGCGGAAATTACAGAACGTGCCATTTTAAGTCTTGAAGCACCAGTGTTACGTGTGGCAGCGCCTGATACAATCTATCCTTTCGCGCAAGGTGAAAATGCATGGCTTCCGAATGCGAAAGATATTGTCGAAACAGCTAAAAAAGTATTGACGTTCTAATAAGAAATTTACGAAGTAAATTTAATCAATAATTTCCAAGTAAATTTAGTCAACAAATTAAACTTATAGCTAAAGGAAAGGGTGAGTCGCGTGGCATTTGAATTCCGTTTACCGGATATCGGAGAAGGTATCCACGAAGGTGAAATAGTAAAATGGTTTGTTGCAAAAGGCGATAAAATTAATGAGGATGACACACTCCTTGAGGTCCAAAATGATAAGGCAGTCGTAGAAATCCCGTCACCAGCAACTGGAACAGTGATAGATATCCTTGTATCAGAAGGAACAGTAGCGGTCGTTGGAGATGTATTGATCCGTTTGGACGCGCCAGGTTATGACAATACAGCGTCTGATGAGGGCGATAACACCGAAACAGAAGCTCAGGTTCAAGCTACTGCTGAGGCAGGAAAAGCGATTGATAAAGAAGAAGCACCGAAACAGGTAGAGACTGCTCCGGCAGTAAATGCGCAAACGGAAGTTGATCCTGACCGTCGTATCATTGCAATGCCATCCGTGCGTAAATTTGCACGCGAGCAAAGTGTTGATATTCGACAAGTTGCCGGCTCGGGTCAAAACGGTCGCATCTTGAAAGAAGATGTCGCATCGTTCCAAAATGGTGGTCAAGCACAAGTTGTTCCTGTTGGAGCGGCAGCTGAACAGGATGTTCAAACGGCGGGTGCTACACAAGAAAAAGTAGCTCAAGCTCCAGTCAGTCAAGAAGGTGAATTCCCGGAAACGCGTGAAAAAGTATCGGGTATTCGTAAGGCAATCGCAAAAGCGATGGTCAATTCGAAGCATACAGCTCCGCATGTTACGCTGCTAGATGAAGTCGATGTGACTGAACTCGTTGCGCACCGTAAAAAGTTCAAAGATATTGCGGCAGAAAAAGATATCAAACTAACGTATTTACCATACGTTGTCAAAGCGCTTGTTTCAACATTGCGCGAATTCCCGGCGCTCAATACTTCACTTGACGATGCGACGCAAGAAATTATCCAAAAGCATTATTACAACATCGGAATCGCTGCTGATACGGAGCGTGGATTACTCGTCCCGGTTATTAAGCATGCAGACCGTAAGTCGGTGTTCGCAATTTCGGATGAAATCAACGCACTTGCAGTGAAAGCGAGAGACGGCAAATTATCACCGACAGAAATGAAGGGTGCATCTTGCTCTATCACAAATATCGGTTCCGCGGGTGGACTATGGTTCACGCCAATTATCAACCATCCTGAAGTCGCTATTCTTGGAATTGGTCGAATTGCTGAAAAACCTATTGTTAAAAATGGTGAAATTGTAGCGGCGCCTATGTTAGCATTATCATTAGTCTTTGATCACCGAGTCATTGATGGTGCAACAGGTCAGGCAGCATTGAATCATCTTAAGAATTTGCTCGGAAATCCAGAACTTTTATTAATGGAGGCGTAAAAAATGGTAGTAGGAGATTTTCCAATCGAAGTAGACACACTCGTAGTAGGATCCGGACCAGGGGGATATGTCGCAGCGATTCGTGCAGCGCAATTAGGCCAAAAAGTGACAGTTGTTGAAAAAGGTACTATCGGTGGTGTGTGCTTGAATGTAGGGTGTATTCCTTCAAAAGCGCTAATCGCTGTTGGACATCGCTATGCAAATGCTAAAAACTCTGATTCGATGGGTATTACAGCGTCAGACGTGAAACTGGATTTCACAAAAGCGCAAGCGTTCAAAGACGGAGTTGTCAATAAGTTGACTGGTGGTGTTTCAGGTCTTCTTAAAGGTAACAAAGTAGATTATGTTCAAGGTGAAGCGTATTTCGTCGATAACAACACAGTACGTGTTATTTCTGAAGAGTCCGCACAAACATATAAATTCAAAAATGCAATCTTAGCAACAGGGTCACGTCCGGTTGAAATCCCGACTTTCAAGTTTTCAAAACGTGTTCTTAGTTCAACGGGCGCATTGAACCTTACTGAAGTGCCTGCTAAACTCGTTGTAATTGGCGGTGGCTATATCGGTACTGAACTTGGATCCGCTTATGCGAATCTTGGTTCAGAAGTGACAATTATCGAAGGGGCAGACGACATTCTTGCTGGCTTTGAAAAACAGATGACGCAAATTGTCAAAAAAGGCCTGAAGAAAAAAGGTGTCGAAATTGTTGTCAAAGCATCTGCTAAAGGTGTCGAAGAAACCGATAACGGTGTAACCGTCACATATGAAGCAAAAGGCGCGGAAAAGACTGTCGAAGCGGACTATGTTCTCGTTACGGTTGGTCGTCGTCCGAATACGGATGAAATCGGTCTCGAAGAATTGGGTATCAAATTCCATGAGCGCGGTTTGATTGACGTTGATAAGCAATGCCGTACAAGCATTCCTAATATCTACGCAATCGGTGATATCGTCCCAGGACTTCAACTTGCGCATAAAGCTTCTTATGAAGCGAAAGTGGCTGCTGAAGCTATCTCTGGTGAAAAATCCGAAGTCGACTACTTAGCGATTCCTGCAGTTTGCTTTACGGATCCTGAACTTGCATCTGTCGGCTTGAATGAGCAACAGGCGAAAGATGAAGGCTATGACGTAGTAGCTGGTAAATTCCCGTTTGCTGCTAACGGTCGTGCACTTGCGCTTGATGCGACTGACGGATTCGTCAAACTTGTATCACGTAAAGAAGATGGACTTCTTCTTGGTGCGCAAATCGTTGGTGAAAATGCTTCGGATATGATTGCAGAGTTAGGTCTTGCAGTCGAAGCGGGTATGACGCTTGAAGATATCGCTATGACGATACATGCTCACCCGACGTTGGGAGAAATCTCAATGGAAGCTGCCGAAGTGGCGCTTGGCAGACCAATCCATATGGTTACGAAATAAATTCCTATTATTAGAGATGAATACAAACCGTCTACGAAGCAATTAAACATGCTTAGTAGACGGTTTTTCTTTATTCGGTAGAAGTCTATAGCCACCGCTTAAAACCGATAGGAAGGAGCGGTGAGTAGCGTGAACAAACAATGCTAGTGTCTTTGTTAGCTGTGCTTGTATTGTTGAGCAATCTATGATCTTGGTTTTAAACTCGGCAACTATCCGAATACATAAGCGAATCTAGCTAAATACCATAAGAACTAAAACTGGAGGGAATTAGTAGGGTGAATGATATACATAGAAGTAGTTACCGGGGAGCGGCCTAGATTTTTCCTTACAACCTTGAGTTAACACGGATACAGCAGAGCGTTTGTGAAGCAGAAGGTATGCTGTCCATGAATTGGACGTATGGATACGATTCGGAGAAGCAATATATGGATGAAGCGGCTTTGGCTACAATTGTGCTCAGTGACGGAGGGAATCAATTGATGCATGACCGTGAAGGGAAGGCGACAGCATTGGAGGACATCTTGAAAGGACTTCGAACCAAAGGATATGAGTTGATGGATCCGTCGACCATACAAGTTTCGAAGAAGTGACAGTTTGAGGTTTCGAAATCTTCAGTGGTCAGATAAAAGGATTTCGATGAATTACGAAGAAGGGTCTTATTATAGAGAAAAAGATAGGGGGGCATGTTCGATGGTGTGGGAGACAAGAGTGACTGAACTACTCGGCATCAACTATCCAATCATTCAAGGGGGTCTTGCATATCTGGCGTATGCGGATCTTGCCGCGGCTGTATCGGAGGCGGGTGGTTTGGGGCAGGTAACGGCAATGAGTTTGGAAACACCTGAGGCTTTGAAGGATGAAATCCGGAAGGTGAAGGCGTTGACAGATAAGCCGTTCGGTGTAAACTTCGCAATCGGGCAGCATGGCCATGCATTTGCGCATATGGTGGATGCCGCACTTGAAGAAGGTGTGAAGGTGATGTCGGTGACAGGAGGAAATCCTGCGCCCTTTTTTGAACAGCTGAAAAACACAGATGTCAAAACACTTGTGCTCGTTGCGGCGAAAAGGCAGGCGCAAAAAGCGGAATCGCTTGGAGCTGACGCTGTAATGGTTGTCGGACAGGAAGGTGGAGGCCATTTGGGGCGCGATGATGTCGGTACGATGGTACTTGTGCCGCAAGTTGTCGACGCGGTTTCTATTCCAGTCATAGCATCCGGTGGTATCGGGGATGGCCGTGGATGGATGGCGGCGCATGCGCTAGGTGCTGATGGAATCGAGATGGGAACGAGGTTTATTGCGACGCAGGAATGTATACATGCCTCACAGATATATAAAGATGCGCTCTTGGCGAGCGATGAAACGGGTACGACCGTCATAAAGCGGGGGCTTGGCGCGCCGGGACGTGCGTTGACAGGGAAATGGACAGAGCAGATCCTTGGGATGGAAGCGGAAGGTGCCGATTACGAAGCTTTGAAGGATTTTATTAGCGGGGAAGCGAACCGACGATTCATACATGCCGGAGAAGTAGATAAGGGTTATGGGTGGGCAGGACAAGTTGTGGGTTTGATTGATGATGTCCCATCGGTTGAACAACTAATCAGCCGAATGGTGAAACAGGCGGAAGCAATCCGGGACAAGTGGAATCTCAATGTCGTCCAGCAGAAGTCCGCAACTTCGGTTAATGGTGAATGAGTGCACAATTTACATTTGTTTTAATAAGTACAACTTTGTTAAGATGTATTTGATAAAGTGAGAGGGGATTTTCGGTTTGAACTATAGTTATCCAATCAGGCATGACTGGTCAACGACGGAGGTTATTACAGTTGCTGCATTTTACGAAGCTGTTGAGAAGGCCTATGAGTCGGGTATTAAACGTGAGGAACTAATGGGAGCCTATCAGGGATTCAAAAAAATCGTTCCGTCAATGGCGGAAGAAAAGACGCTTTTCAAAGAATTCGATGAGTCGAGTGGCTATACTTGCTACCGGGTAGTAAAGGCGGCTAAAGAGGGGCAGGACGGAGAGATGATAAGGGGAGCGCAGCGTTGAGCTGCGCCTTTTCAATCTTTGTGTATCACACAATCGTAGATGGGGAGCAGTTGGTTGAACGTTTCTTCAGCGAATGCCAGAAACTCATCATTTGAGAGTTTTACAGCGTCTTCACGCAACAAATGGCGTCCGACCAGGAACTCTGCTTTTTTGACCGTTTGCAGCCTGTTCAATAGCATTTCAATACCCGTAGCCCCCGCCTGGCCGATTGTGACGGCTTCTGGCTTCATGTGATCCCCAGACACGATATATGTTTCAGGTAAGGCTGTGAGGACGGCGAGGTTGTTTTGAAGCCGTTCCGCAATTCCTTTTTTGTCTGGGTTTTCATAAATGACAGCTAAAATGATGAAGAGGTGGGTTCCCCATAACCCGATTTGAAAATGGGGAAGCGCTTTGTATCCGCGTTTGGCAGGAGCGAATGCCACCCAACTGTCTTTTGGTGGATTGACAGTTCTCCTTGCATGTTTTGCAACATGGGGGAAGAACTCATCTGTACCATGGGCGGAAAGGCGGTCTGCGAATTGCCTGCCGAGCACTTCGAATTTTGGTTGTATCCGCTTTTGTAGGGCCTCCATCCGATTTTCCAGCCCTTCAATTGAAAATACATCGAAGTCCTCTTTTTTCCAGAATTGATTTACCATTTTCATTCCCCCTAAATCCATTTACACGTTTATCTTAACAGAAAACGGGGAACAATCTTTACAACAAGGCTTATAACTAAGGCAAGCAGAAGTCGCAGCATATTTTAGTTATAAGTAACTGAAAATTTAAATCATTCATTTGAAAAGGGGTGTCAATTATGAAACAGGTTGTTCATGTATTTCGGAAGGCGGATGTAGAGAAAGAATATGTAAAGTTGCTTAACTTGGAGCTCGACTATGAACTCGCGACGTTATTTGACGCGATACAAGAAGATGATGCCAAACAGAAACTGAAAAGTAATCACAGGCTTTTGGAGATTCACCATGAGTTGGAGATTCTGAATGGTTTTGCTTAACCAGAATCGGGCTAACAAGGAAAGGCATTCCTTCACATCCTTCGGAAACGAAGAATGTGTAATAGGATGCCTTTTTCGTTATACTGATTAGAAAGAAGAGCGGGAGGGTGTTGCGCCATGAATTGGGGAACTATTGATCGTTATGCCAAATCACTGATCAAAGAAGCGGGTCATCGGATTCGGGTATCTTTTTATAAGCATATTGACGTTGATACGAAGGCTGATGCGAATGATCTTGTAACAAATATTGATCGGGAAGTGGAACAGTTTTTCATAAGCCGCATCAAGCGGGATTTTCCAGAACACCGAATCTTGGGGGAAGAAGGTTTCGGCGATAATGTTAAGACGTTGGATGGCGTTATTTGGATGTTGGATCCAATTGATGGGACGATGAATTTCGTTCATCAGAAACGGAATTTTGCGATTTCACTGGGGATTTATGCCGAAGGTGTCGGTATGCTCGGGTACATATATGATGTGATGTTGGATGATTTTTATAACGCGGTGAAAGGGGAAGGCGCATATTACAATGACGAACGTCTACCACCGCTGGAAATCACGCCGCTGACAGATGCGGTAATCGGCATTAACGCAAGCTGGGTAGCTCCAAACCGTCATGTCGAGCATGATAGAATCATTGAAATGATTAGAACATGTAGAGGGACGAGGTCGTATGGTTCAGCGACGATGGAACTGGCGTATGTCGCCACGGGTAGGTTAGATGCTTATATGTCCATGCGGCTTTCACCTTGGGATATTGCGGGCGGCATGGTAATCGCGCAGGAGGTCGGTGCGGTTGCAACCAATATGAAAGGGGAAACGCCTCATCTGCTAGGACAGGATACGTTCATAGTGGCCAGGCCGGGATTGCATCATGATCTATTGACAAATTATGTCCATTTGAAACAATAAGAAAAAGGACTGATAATCAGTCCTTTAATGTAGAGTTATTCAAATAAACCTTGTTCGCGCATACGTTTTTTCGTTTTGAAGCCGTTGCCCATAATAAGAATGAGCGCGACGATAGCGAGAAGGGCCAAAAGGGGGCTTGCAATGGCCACGGATATACCGATTGCACACATTGAAGCGACAGCTGCGAGGGAGTAAAAAACAAAAATCCATTTAATGTCTTTCAATTAAATTCCTCCATTCTAATCAAATACGCCTCGTCGTATTTGCGTCTAGATTTTGAATTGAGCCTGAGGTCTACAGGAAGTCGCGAACTTCAGACTGCCTTCCAAAACTCCATTCAAAATCCATGACATCCGCCGGAGGCATTAATTTTATTCGCATAAGTTATTACAACTACTCGAATAAAATTAAAAATGTTTTTGAATCGTTCTATCTATGTGCTATAATAGCACAGTTAACCATCCGAAAAAAGAGCAATGGAGTGAAACCATGACAGAAAAACGTAATGATTTACGAAACATAGCGATTATCGCACACGTCGACCATGGAAAAACGACGTTAGTCGACCAACTTCTGAAACAATCGGGCATTTTCCGTTCGAATGAGCAAGTTGAAGATCGCGCAATGGACTCAAATGAAATTGAACGTGAACGCGGAATAACAATTCTTGCGAAGAATACAGCGATTGAATATAAAGATACGAAAATCAACATCTTAGATACACCAGGGCACGCCGATTTCGGTGGTGAGGTGGAAAGAATTCTGAAAATGGTTGACGGTGTCATTCTCGTCGTCGATTCATACGAAGGTTGTATGCCACAAACACGCTTTGTCCTTAAAAAAGCACTTGAAGAAAATGTTAAGCCGATTGTTGTCGTCAATAAGATTGACCGCGACTTTGCGCGGCCTGAAGAAGTTGTCGATGAAGTGCTTGAATTATTCATTGAATTGGATGCTAATGATGAACAACTTGAATTCCCAGTTGTCTATGCGTCCGGTTTTAACGGTACGGCAAGCCTCTCCCCGGATCCGGCTGACCAGGAAGATACGTTACGCGTCCTTTATGATGCGATCCTGGAGCATGTTCCTGCTCCAATCGATAACCGTGAAGAACCATTGCAATTCCAGGTATCCCTTCTCGATTATAGCGATTATGTTGGTCGTATTGGGATCGGTCGTGTTTTCCGCGGAACGATGAGAGTCGGGCAACAAGTAACAGTCTTGAAACGGGACGGTACATCGAAAAACTTCCGCGTGACAAAAATGTCTGGATTCCTTGGACTGAAACGTGTCGATATTGAAGAAGCGTTTGCAGGCGATTTGATTGCAGTTTCCGGAATGGAGAATATCGATGTAGGTGAAACGATTTGTCCTGTCGATCATCCGGAAGCACTTCCAGAGTTATTTATCGATGAGCCGACGCTTCAAATGACATTTCTTGTGAACAATAGTCCATTCGCTGGTAAAGAGGGTAAATGGGTTACAGCAAGAAAAATCGAAGAGCGCCTAGAGCAGCAATTACAGACAGATGTGTCCCTTCGCGTTGATCCGACAGATTCACCGGATGCATGGGTCGTCTCTGGACGCGGTGAACTGCATCTATCCATCCTGATTGAAAATATGAGACGTGAAGGATTCGAATTACAAGTTTCGAAACCTGAAGTTATTGTAAGAGAAATCGATGGGGTTCGTTCTGAACCTGTCGAACGTCTTCAAATCGATATCCCTGAAGAGCATACAGGTTCCATAATCGAGTCAATTGGTGAACGTAAAGGTGAAATGCTCGACATGATCAATAATGGAAATGGACAAGTTCGTCTCATCTTCCTTGTGCCTGCGCGTGGTCTGATCGGCTATTCAACTGAATTCCTTACATTGACGAGAGGGTATGGAATTATGAACCATACATTCGACTCCTACAAACCGATGGCGAAAGGGAAAGTCGGCGGACGTAGAAACGGGGTTCTTGTTTCCATGGAGAACGGAACTGCTACACCTTATAGCATCATGCAGTTGGAAGATCGGGGTACGATGTTCGTCGATGCCGGGACTGATATCTATGCTGGTATGGTTGTAGGAGAAAACACTCGTGAAAATGATTTGACGATCAACTTGACGAAAGCGAAACAAGCGACAAACGTACGTTCAGCGACAAAAGATCAGACGGTTTCAACGAAAAAACCGCGTATCATGTCCCTGGAAGAGGCGTTGCAATATTTGGATGACGACGAATACTGTGAAGTAACGCCGGAATCGATTCGACTTCGTAAAAAAATTCTTGATAAGAACGAGCGGGAGCGAGTTCAGAAAAAGAAACAGTAAGTTGAAATCCATTTTCGTAACGAACTAGCAAGGTGTGCTATTGGTGTCAGTGAAAGGGGGCTATTATGCGATGATGTCAATGTCCTATACTAACCCCCTGTCAGTGGCAATAAGAGTGCATTAGAGAAGGGAATGTGTTGAATGAGTGCTAGTGCAGAGGAGACAGAGTTCGTATTCGGTCGGATGTCAGGAATTGCGCGCTTGCTATACGAAGTGTTGCCTTCTTTTACGGTCGCCGGTTATGTACTGTTCGCCTTCATCTTCCTCATGTCGGCAATTGTCTATAAACTGGGATTCGCTAAGAAGTTGAGACCGTTGCAGAATTTGGTCATCTACATTTTTCTGTTTATCGGTTGTCTTGTTTTGACGTTTCTTGCATTTTTCCTTCCGATTGTGGAGGGGCTTATCGTGGCAGCCCTTATATTGATCATTTATCGTGTCCGCAGGATGAATGAACATACCGAACAAAAAGAAGACTCAGTCGCGTGATGCGACTGAGTCTCTTTTTATTTAGGCTTCGGATGCCTTGCACTTTCGGTTGTTAAAAGTTTTTTTCAACGGGATGGGAACTGCGATGGAAGACGAAGTTACCTGTTGCAATCCTTGCAATGGTTTTATTGGAAATCCGTTCGTTGCATTTATCACACATATACGTATGGATTGGACGGTTTCTCAACTTTTTTGCAACTGGTGCATCATCTTTCAACTGTCCGATCTCATCGCATATGACGCATTTAACACGCATTGGAACCTCTCCTTAGTCAATTCTAATCGCATCGACGTTGCGAATCGGATGATCGATATTCGAACCGTCTTTAAAAAGGATATGTACGGGGCCACCTTCAAGGACCGGTTTACCTTTGTCACTGAATTTCAGGATGAAATCCTCTGCTTGTCCAATCGGAAACGTATGATTTTCGCCGTCCATCGTTTCGAAAGAGAGGGTTTCGGCATCTTTTCCGGGCACGGCATTTTTAATGAAATGGCTCAGCGATATCCCGAATGACCCCGTAAGCATTTGGGTCTTTTCATATTTCCTTTCGCTTTTTAAAGTCGGTGGAAATGTTGCACCTTCCATAATTTCACGCGACCAATGTTTACCCATCTCTTTTTTATACTCTTCAAGCTCGTCTTTTTCGACATAACTCGATGTGAAAAATGTTTCCAAGTCAATCCGGCGGTCGTCAAAAATCCAGACTGTCGGATCAAGCGTAATAGTATGTTGTACATTTCCCTTAATCGGAATTATCGATTCCAAATTAATATCCCCCTACTAAGTAAATCACTTTTTCATTTTAGTATAACGCTTTGAAGTGCTTATGAAAAGTTTTTGCTATCACTATCTACCGGATTGGAAAAGGAAACACTTGCAATTTCCCGATTCAAAAGATACAATTTATTCATACTAACCGTTAAGAAATAAAAGGTTGATGGGGGCGTCCTCATGGATATAAAATTGCAGGAAACATATCAGGAAAAGGCATTGAAACAGCTGCAAGCCGATGCCGATAAGATTGCTCAGTTAATAAAAGTGCAAATGGACCATTTGACGATGCCGCAGTGCCCTCTATACGAAGAAGTACTGGATACACAGATGTATGGCCTATCACGCGAAATTGAATTCGCGGTGAAATTGGACCTGATCGATCGTTCAAAAGGAAACGAAATCCTATCATTACTTGAAAAAGAAATGACTGTTCTGCACGAATTATATACGAGGAAGTAAGCTGAAAACTCAAACTACCAAAATGGTTTGAGTTTTTTGTTTAACCGACATTCTTTTGGTTGAAGTCCTGGTGGAAACCATTGTTTCCAGTAGGGCGAACCGGATGAAAATCTGCTCGGGAAATGCCTTGGTGCATTTGATTGAAAACGAGGTTTTGTTGATGAAAAAATATATGAAACGCATGGTACGTAATTTTGATTTTCCGCTCTTCTTTGTCTACATGGTGCTATGTCTCTTTGGACTCGTCATGATTTATAGTGCGAGTATGGGCGCTGCAGTAAATAGGTATGAGGCATCGGCGGATAATTTCTTTCGGAAGCAGATTTTGAATCTTTCAATTGCTTTTCCTGCTTTTTTTATAGCATCTTTTTTTCCATATAGGAATTACAAACGAAAAAAACTGATGATTGGTGCTGTACTCGTCATGTTTACCCTCTTGTTACTCGTCCATGTCATCGGGACTGGGGATCACGTTGGGGCTAATAGCTGGGTGAAAACACCAATTGGTAATTTTCAGCCTTCCGAATTGGCGAAACTTGTAATCATAGTCTACTTTTCAAGTGTCTTTGCCAAGAAGTATGAGTCTGGAATGATTGATAATATTAACCAATCAATTGCGCCTCCAGTTATCGTTCTTGCTCTTGCGATAGGTTCAATTATGATGGAAACCGATATTGGGACCTCATTCATTATCATTATGGCTGCATTATCTGTGATGGCGGCCAGCGGTATTAAATCCCATACATTCTTCAAACTGAGCGGGATTGTGACGCTTGGAATGATTCCGATTGCTATCTTCGTCTACTTTGCATGGGATAATGTCATGAATGATAGCCGGACAGGCCGCTTACTTTCGTTCTTGAATCCCTTTGATTACGAGCAAGGATCTGGCTATCAGATAGCGAATGGTTATATAGCAATCGGCGCAGGGGGGCTGAAAGGACTAGGTCTCGGAAATTCCGTTCAGAAGATGGGGTATTTACCAGAGCCACATACAGATGTCATCATGGCAGTCATTTCAGAAGAATTAGGGCTTCTTGGAACGCTGATTGTCGTCGGAGGACTTGGTTTTATTGTGATGCGGGCATTTTTGGTTGCACTCCGGTCAAAAGACCCACATGCGCGTATGTTAGCCGCGGGAATCGGAAGTGTCATAGGTGTTCAAACATTTGTCAATTTGGGTGGTTTAACGGGCTTGATCCCGCTGACGGGGGTACCTCTCCCGTTTATTAGCTATGGCGGAACTTCCGTAATTCTGCTATCGTTAGCTTTAGGAATATTGATGAATGTCTCAATGTTCACAAAATATGAAAATAACAAATAGAAAAGGAAGTGCCTTACGATGGAACAGATTAAGAAAATACTTGTAGCAAACCGGGGGGAAATTGCCATCCGTGTATTTCGGGCTTGTACCGAATTGAAGATTCCGACTGTCGGAATCTATTCAACGGAAGATAGTGGGTCATTCCATCGTTACAAGGCTGACGAGTCGTATCTTGTGGGAGAAGGAAAGAAGCCGATCGATGCTTACCTCGATATCGAAGGCATCATCGCTATTGCGAAAGACTCAGGGGCCAATGCTATCCATCCGGGATATGGATTTTTGGCGGAAAATGAGGAGTTCGCACGACGCTTGGAAGAGGAAGGAATTATCTTCATCGGTCCGAGCTCGAAGCAACTGGATATGTTCGGGGACAAAGTGAAAGCACGTGAGCAGGCGATAAATGCTGGTATTCCGGTTATTCCAGGAAGTGATGGGCCTGTTACTTCCGTCGAGGAAGTTGCAGCATTCGGGGAAACGAATGGCTATCCAATCATCATTAAGGCTTCGCTTGGAGGCGGCGGACGAGGCATGCGGATTGTCAATGACGCCGAAGAAGTTGTGGAAGCTTATGAGCGGGCAAGATCGGAAGCCAAGTCGGCATTTGGATCCGACGAGGTGTACGTTGAGAAATATATCGACAAACCCAAACATATCGAAGTGCAAATCCTTGGAGATAGATTCGGCAATGTCGTCCACTTGTACGAACGTGATTGCTCGATTCAACGCCGTCATCAAAAAGTCGTAGAAATCGCGCCATCTATTTCATTGGAAGATGGATTACGTAAACAAGTTTGTGATGCAGCTGTAAAATTGATGCGTAATGTCGACTATATCAATGCGGGAACGGTGGAGTTCCTCGTCGCAGATGGACGCTTTTATTTCATCGAGGTAAATCCGCGCATCCAGGTTGAACATACAATCACTGAGATGATAACAGGAGTCGATATCGTCCATGCGCAGATCCACATCGCCGATGGACAAGACCTGCATAAAGGAGAGGGGGCTGTTCCGGAACAAGACCAAATCCCACTATTCGGATATGCCATCCAGTCTCGCGTAACTACAGAAGACCCGTTGAATGATTTTATGCCGGATACAGGAAAGCTGATGGTGTATCGCTCGGGCGGCGGTTTTGGGGTCCGTTTGGATGCCGGAAACGGTTTCCAAGGTGCTGTCATCACGCCGTATTATGACTCTTTGCTTGTGAAAGTATCCACTTGGGGTATGACTTTCCGCGAAGCTGCATCCAAAATGGACAGAAACTTACAGGAATTCAGGATACGTGGAATTAAAACAAATATTCCATTCCTCGGAAATGTAGTGAAGCATAAAAACTTCTTGAACGGGGATTACAATACTAGTTTCATTGATACAACACCGGAACTGTTCCTATTCCCAACTCGGAAAGACCGCGGAACAAAAATGCTCAGCTATATTGGCAACGTGACGATCAATGGATTCCCGGGAATCGGCAAACAATCAAAACCTGTATTCCAAACCGCAAGAAAACCGAAGATTGACCTGCTTACTCCTCCTCCGGCTGGAACGAAACAGATTTTGGACGAGCGGGGAGCGGAGGGGCTCGTAAAGTGGATTAAAGAGCAAGATGATGTCCTACTGACGGATACGACATTCCGTGATGCCCACCAATCTTTGTTGGCAACGCGTGTTCGTACGTCTGATATCACGTCTATCGCTTCTGAATCCGCGAGACTGATGCCGGATCTATTCTCCTACGAAATGTGGGGCGGCGCGACCTTTGACGTTTCTTATAATTTCTTGAAAGAAAGTCCTTGGGACAGACTATTGAAATTGCGTGAACAAATTCCGAACGTATTATTCCAGATGCTGTTCAGAGGCGCGAATGCTGTCGGATATAAGAATTATCCCGACAATGTGATCCGTGAGTTCGTTAAAAAATCCGCAGAAGCGGGGATTGATGTTTTCCGGATTTTCGATAGTTTGAACTGGATTAAAGGTATGGAAGTCGCAATTGACGCAGCACGAGAATCCGGGAAGATTGCAGAGGCTGCAATTTGCTATACGGGTGATATCCTTGATGACTCCCGTGCCAAGTATACGGTCAACTATTATAAAGAGATGGCAAAAGAGCTTGAAGCTGCAGGTGCACATATCCTTGCGATTAAAGATATGGCTGGACTCTTGAAACCGGAAGCCGCTTATCGACTTGTGTCAGAATTGAAAGATACTGTAGAACTGCCAATCCACTTGCATACACACGATACGAGCGGAAATGGTATCTACACGTACGCAAAAGCGATAGAAGCGGGTGTGGACATCGTTGACACTGCCCTAGGTTCAATGGCGGGTCTGACATCACAACCATCGGCAAGCTCCCTGCATTATGCGATGACAGGAAGCAAGCGCAATGTTCGTGCGAATGTGAAAGCGCTTGAAGACTTGTCCTATTATTGGGAAGATGTTCGGAAATACTACCAACATTTTGAAAGTGGAATGAGAAGTCCACATTCGGAAATCTATGTCCATGAAATGCCGGGAGGTCAGTATTCCAATCTCCAACAGCAGGCAAAAGCGGTCGGTTTGGGCGAACGTTGGGAAGAAGTGAAAGATATGTATTCCCGCGTCAATCTACTATTCGGCGATGTTGTCAAAGTGACACCATCCTCCAAGGTAGTGGGGGATATGGCATTATTTATGGTGCAGAACGATCTGGACGAACATTCCGTCTTGGAAAGAGGGAAAACCATTGACTTCCCGGAATCTGTCATCGAATTTTTCGAAGGTTACATCGGTCAGCCATACGGTGGATTCCCTGAAGAGCTCCAGAAAGTCATTTTGAAAGAGCGGGAAGCGATTACGGTAAGACCAGGTGAATTGCTAGAAGATGTCAATTTTGAACAATTAAGTAATGAATTGAATGACAAACTGGGACGTCCTGTTACAAGTCACGAAGTTCTATCCTATGCCCTCTATCCAAAAGTTTTTGAGGAGTATTCCCGAATGAATAAGCAATTCGGTGACCTTTCTGTTATCGACACACCTGAGTTCCTATATGGTATGCGCCTTGGCGAGGAAATAGAAGTGGAGATCGAGAAAGGGAAAACATTAATCGTTAAGCTTGTCTCCATCGGAGAACCACAAGCGGATGCGACGCGTGTCATCTATTTCGAACTGAACGGACAACCGCGTGAAGTGGTTATCGAGGACATGGGGGTAGAATCCGTAACTGTGCGTAAGCAGAAGGCGGACCCATCGAATGATGCCCATATTGCTGCTACAATGCCTGGAACTGTTCTAAAAGTAGCTGTTTCAAAAGGTGCAAAAGTGAAGCGTGGCGATCATTTACTCATTACAGAAGCTATGAAGATGGAAACAACGATTCAAGCGCCGTTCGATGGAACGGTGAAAGAAATCTACGTTTCTGCAGGTGAACCAATCTCAACAGGCGATTTACTGATTGAATTGGAGCACTGAGCCGATAAAAGAACATGAAACTATAGAAGTTGAAATAGAATTGAAATGGACCGTCTCCGATGAGACGGTCCTTCTTTAACTTTAATTGGTTCGATTACCTCTGGACACAAGCAGAATCATATACATTAGTAAACCGAATAGCAGAGTGATAAATAATGAATGTAACAGTGCGATGTAAAGGTTAAGCTTTGTGAGCACCACGGTCATGCCAGTCAATACCTGAAGGGAGACAAGTATGAAAGTGATGATCCATCCCCAATAGATGACGCGTTGGTTCTTATAATTGCGTATCGCGTGGAGCATGATAATTCCAATCCAGATGAAAATTAGTGCGGCCGCCATCCTGTGGCCCATTTGTACCCATTCGAACAGATTACGCGGAAGTTCGAAAGTTCCATTTCGGCAAAGCGGCCAGTCCGCACAGACGAGCCCTGACTCCGTATGACGGACAAGGGCACCGGTGTAGACAACGATATAGGAGTAGATGGAGACACCGATCGTATGCCATTTCAAACGTTTACCGATATGGATTTTATCCGCATCGTATTTCTGATCTACTTCGAAGATTAGAAGTGTCAGTAATAAGACAGACGCGAAAGAGATAAGTGAAATACCGAAATGGAGTGCAAGGATGAAATCGCCTTGTCCCCATAATACTTGAGCCGCTCCGATCAATGCCTGTAAAACGAGAAAGAACACAGCCATGATGGATAGGAATTTTGTTTCCCGGATATGGCCAAGGGCTTTCCACGACCAGACAGCCAAAACGACAATCAATATGCCGACAGAGCCGGTAACGAGCCGATGTGAAAACTCGATTAGCACTTCAGCAGTGATTTCGTCAGGGATGAGTTGACCATTGCATCCGGGCCAATGTCTGCCGCACCCCATTCCGCTGTCCGTTTTGGTGACCAGCGCCCCGCCGAGCAGGATAAGAAGCATTCCGATTGTCGAAGCGACAGCAAACCATTTTAAGTACTTATTGTATTTCAAAAAAAGACACCTACTTTTTGATTGTTGACCGATATGTATATGGTCGTTACGTTTCCGATGATAACGAAAAAAACGTTAAAAAACAATGTCCAACGGTTAAAAATAGCTCTTTGTGTGCTCATTTCACAAATTGTTCATAAAAAAGACGCTTTAACTTCACAAAAGACTGATAGAAATGATTTACTATAGATATGGTATCGGAACAACTATGTCGAGAATCCACGGAATTTGTGGGAAATTTTGATTATGTATAGAAATCAGACCCGAAATTCGATATAGTTAGGTTTAGTGGTCATTACTGATTACTGTGAAAGGAGGGGGGACATGTCAAACGGTCGTACAATCTCGACCCATAACGAAACGGATGTTGTCACGACTTCACTCTTAAAGGATTTCCTTGCGCTCATAAAAATAGGCATTGTCAATTCGAACTTGATAACGACTTTTACAGGACTATTTTTGGCAATACAACTCACTGGCGGACATTTTTTACATAAGATTGACTTGCTCGTCTACGCATTGGGCGGAACAGGGCTAATCATTGCCGGCTCTGCGGCATTGAATAACTTAATAGACCGTGATATTGATCCGGTCATGTCAAGAACGAAGTCTAGACCCACCGTTACAGGACGATTCAAAGCGCCTGCCGTGTTGGCACTTGCGCTCGCGTTCATCGTCTTAGGAGAAGTTCTATTATTCTCAGCTTCAGTTGCAGCCGGCTTATGGGGACTTGCAGGTGTCTTCAGTTATGTTGTACTTTATTCGATGTGGTCGAAACGGAAGCATGTTAGTAATACGATTGTCGGAAGTATTTCCGGTGCAATACCGCCATTAATTGGTTGGGCGGCGGTTGAACCTGCTTTGGGCGCTGGAGCATGGGCGCTGTTCCTGATCATGTTCGTCTGGCAACCACCGCATTTCTATGCACTTGCCATGCGCCGGACGGAAGAATATCGAGCGGCCAATATTCCGATGCTACCTGTCGTCAAAGGTTTCGCACGGACAAAGAAATCGATGTTGGGATGGGTACTCTTGTTATTCCCGCTGCCATTTCTACTGACTGATCTTGGAATCGGATTCCTGATTTTGGCAACGGCATTGAATATCGGATGGCTTTATTTGGCAGTAAAAGGATTCAAAGCAAAAGAGGATTTGAAATGGGCTACGGGGATGTTCATCTACTCATTGAATTACATGACGATCCTATTTGTGGCAATGATTATATTCTCCATTTTCATCTGATGAACCGGAATTCTTTCTTTTGACAGGAATTCACATAGAGAGGTCAACAATCCTCAAGATAAGAAAAAAATTTTCTCAGAAAGAGAGGTATCATTAAGCGATGATGAAAGGACTCAAAAAGTGGCGTCTCTTTTCTCTATTAGCAGCTCTTACCGTATTCCTTGCGGGATGTGGCCAAGAAGAGCTATCTACGCTTCTTCCGGCTGGTGAAGTCGGAAAGGATCAATTCAATTTGCTGATGCTATCGTCGGCAATTATGTTATTGGTCATCATTGTAGTAGTAATCATCTACGTAATTTCACTCATTCGTTTCCGACGTTCTAAATTGGGTGAAGACCATATTCCAGAACAGGTGGAAGGAAGCCATACACTTGAACTTATATGGACGGTTATTCCGATAATCCTTGTTCTGATCCTTGCTGTCCCAACCGTATATTATACGTATAAACTTGGAGACGTTTCAGCGATGGATGCTGTGGATGAAGAAGGAAATGCAGAAAACCTCGTCGTAGATGTAACGGCGAAGCTTTACTGGTGGGAATTCGAATACCCTGATTTGGGAATCGTCACTGCACAGGAATTGGTTGTACCAATGGACGAAAAAGTCTATTTCAACCTGATTGCAGCAGATGTCAAGCACTCATTCTGGATTCCGGCAGTAGGCGGAAAACTCGATACGAACGTTGAGAACGTGAATAAGTTCTATCTTGTATTTGAAAAAGATTCAAAGAATCTGAAAGACGGCGTCTTCTATGGTAAATGTGCGGAGCTTTGCGGCCCTTCACACGCACTTATGGACTTCAAGGTGAAAACGATGCCGCGTGCCGAATTCAATGACTGGGTAACTGCGATGCAGGCTACTGCAGATCGTGCAGCCGATCCAGCAACAACTCAAGGTGAAGAGCTATTCCAACAAAGCTGTATTGGATGTCACGCAGTTTCCGCCATTGGTGAATCGGGAGCGGTGGGTCCTAACCTAGCTGCATTCGGTGACCGTAACCGCGTTGCCGGTTTCATGGATCATACGGAAGAAGATTTAAAAGAGTGGATTAAAAATCCGCAAGCGTATAAGCCGGGCAACCTGATGCCTCCATTCGCTCAGTTTTCTGAAGAAGAACTCGATGCGATTGCTGTGTACCTGATGGGGCTTAAAGTTGAACAATAATTTTTTTATGTGAATTTGAAGAGGAGGTAAACAAATTGAGTTCAGTTGCTCAAAAAAGAGGTTTTGGCGCAACAGTTTGGGACTGGATGACGACAGTCGACCATAAAAAGATCGGAATACTGTATCTTTTTGGCGGGTTGTTCTTCTTCGTCGTTGGTGGAATTGAAGCAATGCTCATTCGTCTTCAGCTTCTAACACCAAACAACGATCTAGTCAGTGCAGGAGTTTTTAACGAACTCATTACGATGCACGGGACGACGATGATCTTCCTGGCTGCCATGCCTATATTGTTCGGATTTATGAACTATATCATGCCGCTACAAATCGGGGCACGCGATGTTGCGTTCCCGTTCCTAAACTCGTTAGGTTTTTGGATGTTCATCTTTGGAGGATTGTTCTTGAACTTATCATGGTTCATCGGACAGGTTCCGGACGCAGGGTGGACTTCCTATACGTCACTTGCGATAACATCTGAAGGACATGGCATGGACTTTTATGCAATTGGTCTTCAGATAGCTGGTGGAGGTACGTTGATAGCAGGGATTAACTTCCTTGTCACAATCATCAACATGCGCGCACCGGGTATGACATACATGCGTATGCCATTGTTCACATGGACTACTTTTGTAGCATCCGCTTTAATCCTGTTCGCATTCCCACCGCTTACAATTGGATTGTTCATGTTGACTTTCGACCGTATGTTCGGCGCAAACTTCTTTGATCATACGATGGGCGGAAATACGATTATCTGGGAGCATATTTTCTGGATTTTCGGACACCCTGAAGTGTATGTTTTAATTTTACCGGCTTTCGGTATTTTCTCGGAGATTTTCGCTATCTTCTCACGGAAACGCCTTTTCGGTTATACGGCGATGGTATTCGCTACAGTATTGATTGGATTCTTAGGTTTCATGGTTTGGGCTCACCATATGTTCACGGTTGGGCTGGGCTCAACAGCGAACGCGATTTTCGCGGTTGCGACGATGGCGATTGCAGTACCGACCGGGGTAAAGATCTTCAACTGGTTACTGACAATTTGGGGCGGAAGTATCAAGGTCACAACGCCGATGCTCTACGCACTTGGATTCATTCCGTCGTTCGTAATGGGTGGGGTCACCGGTGTTATGCAAGGTGCAGCACCGCTAGACTATCAATTGCATGACTCGTACTTTATCGTGGCTCACTTCCACTACGTTATCGTCGGTGGAGTTGTTCTATCAATCTTTGCAGGCCTACATCTATGGTGGCCGAAAATGTTCGGTACAATGCTAAGTGAGAAACTTGGTAAAGTAACATTCTGGTTCTTCTTCGTCGGTTTCCATATGACATTCCTTATCCAACACTGGTTAGGATTCTGGGGAATGCCACGTCGTGTCTGGACATATATGGACGGACAAGGCTGGAACACAGCGAACTATATCAGTACCATCGGAGCACTTCTGATGGCAGTCGGATTTACAGTTCTTGTTATCAATATCATTGTAACAACAGTTAAAAACAAACGGGTTTCAAACGACCCTTGGGAAGATGGACGTACGCTCGAATGGGCAGTATCATCACCACCGCCATTTTACAACTTCACTCAGACGCCGCTTGTACGTGGGCTTGACACTGTTTGGATTGAAAAAATGGAGGGTAATAAATCCGGATTCACACCGGCAGAACCTGTTGTAGATATCCATATGCCGAACGGCTCAATCATCCCGTTCTTTATGTCATTAGGTCTGTTTATTGCCGGATTCGGCGCGATGTATCGTCTAGAACATACTTGGGGTCTTCCGGTACTTATCCTAGGTCTTCTGCTTTCATTTATTGCTATGGGTCTTCGTTCAGTAAAAGATGACCTTGGTTTCTATGTGAAGAAAGAAGATATCCTTCGTGACATGAAAAGCAAAGGGGGGTCTAACTGATGGATTTGAATAAGAAATTCACCCCTGAAACATGGCCGGATCATCCTGAAACAGCTACACTAGAGGCGAAAAATAAGTTCGTCGGTTTTTGGATATTCATTGCTGGTGAGGTCATTCTGTTTGCAACGTTATTCGGTGGTTATCTCGCACTGAAAAACAAGGGACCGAGTGGACTTGAATTTTCGACACAAAGTTTATTTGAATTACCGCTAGTATTTGTGATGACAATGCTTCTTCTGACGTCTTCACTTACGAGTGTATTTGCTATGTACCATTTGAAGAACTATAACTTCAAAAAGATGCAGCTATGGCTTGCTATTACGGCGTTTCTTGGACTTGGTTTCCTCGCACTCGAAGTGTATGAGTTCGTACATTATGTAGGGCTTGGGTTCACTTATAGCAATAGTGCGTTCAGTTCGGCATTTTACACACTTGTCGGAACACACGGTTTCCACGTAGCAGTAGGGCTTGTTTGGATTACGCTACTCATCTTCCGTAACGCGAAGCGTGGTTTGAATCTGTATAACGCAACGAAATTTTATACATTCACATTGTACTGGCACTTCATTGACGTTGTCTGGGTATTCATCTTCACTGTAGTCTACTTGATGGGAGTGATAGGTTAAGATGGCAAACGTTCAAGTTTACAAAAAATCACCAGCGGAGCTAGATTTAGCGCAAAGACGTGCAAGAAAATCGATGCGCGGTCAAGTTACGATGTTCTCTCTGATGATTTTTCTGACGCTGGTCTCGTTTACAATGGTAACGGCATTTGAGCATGAAACGCTCGGATTCTCAAAATACTTCATCTTGCCAACGCTTTTGTTGTTTGCAGCCGTTCAAGTCGGTTTACAATTATATTATTTCATGCATATGAACGAGAAAGGGCATGGCGTCGCATCATTATTCATGTTTGTAGGGATATTGCTTGCGTTTATCATGCTTCTTGGATACTTATCAATTGTATGGTGGTAAAACTATCAAAACCTGTAGAAGTCTTCGGACTTTTACAGGTTTTTCCTTCTTTTAGTAATTTGTCATAGTTCGTTCATTGTGTTGGAGACAAGTTCGTTTTATAATGGTTATAAGATCTTTTCGAAGGAGCGATGGCGTACATGCCTTTAAGTATATTTGGATTCCGGGCCTTATGGAGTCCTTGGTTTTTCCTAGCACTCGTAGTGGCCGCTCTGCTTTACTATTTACTAGCTGTAAAGTGGCGCGATCGTTTTGAAGGAGCGGAACCTGTTACACGTAAAGAAATCATTGCTTTTTCAAGCGCTATGATTTTACTGTATATCGTGAAAGGGTCTCCTGTAGATTTGCTCGGGCACATATTGTTTTATGTTCATATGATTCAGATGGCTATCTTGCTGTTTCTCATTGCACCACTATTCATCTCGGGGATTCCGAATTGGATGTGGCAAAAAGTATTAGATACTAAAGTTATCGGAAAAGTATTCTCTCTGTTAACGAAACCGATTTTAAGTATCGGTATTTTCGCACTTATGTTTTCAATGTACCATTATCCAACTGTATTGGATTCAATCAAGTTAAGTTTGGTATACCATGCGATTTTTACAATTACATTATTCTTATCTGCAGTTTTCTTTTGGTGGTCTCTTGTGAACACAATGCCAAATCAGAAAAAAATGCATGGACTAATGAAAATTGGTTTTATGATTCTAAGCACAATTCTGATAACACCTGCTTGTGCACTCATTATTTTCAACCCGAACCCGATGTATTTGACGTATGCGAGCGGAGAGGCTTGGTTGGCAGCGATGGCTCTTTGTGTTCCGGCTGGTACACTGGCAGGACTATCTGGAATCGGGATTTCGGGACCTGAACTGTTTTCCAATATCTCGACATTGTACGATCAACAGCTTGGCGGGATCATCATGAAGCTAGTTCAAGAAGTTATTTATGCGGTATTCCTTTACAAATTCTTTTTTTCTTGGTACAGGAATGAGCGAGATAATGCAGATGAGCTTACCCAGAAAGCAATACTCGAGCGTCAAAGGCTTGCTATGAACGACCAGACTTTCAGGTAAAGTGGCAGTCGTTAAATGGTGTAGACGATTGGACATCACAAAAAGAGAAGACACCTATCCGAAATGGATAGGTGTCTTCTCTTTTTTAATGCCTTGCGCTTTTTTATCCCTGGTTTGTTTCCTGGAATCGGATCATAAAATCACGTAGTGACTTACATGCTTCAAAAGGAACAGAGTTGTACGTGGAAGCCCGACATCCGCCAACAGAGCGGTGGCCGTTTAAGCCTACAAAACCTTCTTGTTTTGCTTCTTCTAAGAATTTTTTCTCCAACGCTTCATCGGCAAGCCGGAATGTGATATTCATAAGCGAGCGACTTTCGATAGCTGCGTGTCCGACGTAAAAGCGATTGCTGTTGTCAATCACATCATAGATGAGCTTCGCCTTATCCTCATTGTGCTGGGCGACTGCTTCCAACCCGCCTGATTCTTCTATCCACGCGAGCACTTCGCCGAGCATATAGATCCCAAAAGTGGGAGGGGTATGGTATAACGAGTTGCTGTCGGCGTGTGTCTTGTACTTTAACATCGTAGGTATATCCGAATTTGCATTGGCAATCATATCTTTACGGATAATGACTACTGTCACTCCGGAAGGCCCCAGATTTTTTTGAGCGCCTGCGTAGATAAGGGCAAACTTGCTCACATCAATCGGTTTGGACATGATATCACTAGACATATCTGCAATTAACGGGATATCCCCTGTATTGGGGAATTCCTTCCATTGCGTACCGTATATGGTATTGTTTGTTGTGATGTGAATATAGGCATCATTGCCATTAGTGTTTAGGTCATTCACCTCTGGGATACGGCGATACTGTTCCTCTTTTGTACTTGCTGCTTGATAGGGGTCACCAAATAGATTCGCCTCTGCGAATGCTTTTTCTGCCCAAGCGCCCGTCATGACGTATCCCGCTGTTTTTCCTGATTGTAAAAAATTCATCGGAATCATTGAAAATTGAAGACTGGCCCCGCCTTGTAGGAAGAGGATCTCGTAATTATCAGGAATTGAATAGAGTTTTTTTAGGCGTTCGATTGCTAGATTATGTACATCTTCATAAGATTTGCTACGGTGGCTCAGCTCCATGATGGACATACCAGTACCACGGAAATTGATTAGTTCCTCTTGGGCGTTTTTAAGAACGGCTAAAGGTAATGCTGAAGGACCTGCATTAAAGTTGTATACAGATTGAATCGTTTGCTTCAAAATTCTCACTCCATAAGTTTTGAATTTTTAGATATACATATTAGTATACCTTATTACTAAAAAAAGGTATACTAATTTTTTGGAAAAGTGCGTCGTTTCCGAGAGGCAACAGCAATTAATAGTTGAGATTGCCTAGACATCACGAACACGGACCTAAATTCTAAAGTTCAATTTGATAATACCGGCCTCACGTGCAGTCGTGAAAAGTATGATGACGAATGGGCCGACGAAAAGGCCCAGAAAGCCTAATATTTTCAGACCGATAAACATCGAAATTAATGTTGAAAGTGGTGAAAGTCCGATTTGAGAACCCATCACTTTAGGTTCGATCGTTCTGCGAATTACAAGTAAAACTACTGCCAAAATTGCCAACTTTGTTCCTGTCGCTATGTCACCACTGATGAATTGATATAATGACCAAGGTATAAGGACGATACCCGCTCCCAGAATTGGAAGAATATCAATTATCCAAATGATAAGGGACATATAGATTGCATACTTCGGTATGATTAAAAGTAATCCGACAAACGTAACGGCAAGAATGATAAGGCTCACAAAAAGTTGTGCTTTTAAAAAACCGAAAGTAACAGCATTTAATTTTGTAATCATGAATCTTGCTTTTTCTGCCGTAGAAGTGGTTAGGTGTCTAAAGAGCATTTTCTTTAAATCGGGAAGTTGAAGCATAAATAAAAATAGTGCAATGATATAGAATATCAAGCTCACAAGGAAATTTGGGATTTCTGTCATTAACGCCATAAGCTTCTCGTAACTTAATAAATCGAGAATTGATGTTTGAATCGACTCGAATCCGTTTTTAAATTCTTTCTGAACAGCTTTGATGACTTCGTCGGGCATCCCGGAAGTATATTGCAGCAATTTGCTCTGTACGTCTATCCAAATGCCCGACAGTGAATTGAAATAATCGGGTGCAACTTTCGAGAATTCGATTATTTTACCGAACAGCTGGGTGACTGTGTAATAGAGTATAAAAGCGATGATTGCCAGAACGAATATAAAGACGGAAGTGACCGATACTTTCCGGTTCCAGTTGAATTTTTTTTCTGCTAATTTAACGAGAGGGTCGATCAAAATGGCGGTTAGAAGAGCTAAAATGATCGGAATGGAAACGGGTACTATGAAGATGATAACTAAAAGCGTGGTGAGTATACTCATTGTTACGATAAAATTCCGTTTTGTAAGCCATTTAGTCAACAGGCATTCCTCCAGAATATTCACTACTTCAATTATAACCAAAAGTAGGAGAAATAAATAGGAAAGAAAAACCGGAATTGTATAATTTAGTATGGATTGATATATAGGCATTGGTCGCAAGGAAACTAAACATTGAAAAAACCGGATAACATGAAGTTATCCGGCATTTCGTTTACAATTATTTTTTTAAGTTATAAGGAGCGAGTGCATCGTTCACTGCTTTTAATGTTGCAACGCAGTCTTTGACCAGGCTTTCAGGGAAGTTCTCCCCTTCGCCGTACTCCACACCGTGTGGATAGTAATGTTTGCCGATAACAGGCTTTTTAAGAATCATCATCGCATCACGTGTATCGACATCGCCATCCGTTGTGTAACCGAAAACACGCAAATAATATGTACCATCTTTGACGACGTATTTTTTATCATATGTTACACGCTCATAGTCCCATTGACCTGCACGGACAAGATCGTGCTTTAACATGATTTCATCAAGTACTGATAAGTCGGCGACAATATTTTCAATGCCAGTATTTTCAATATACATTGTTCGAGTCCTCCTCTTGTGTCGTTCAGCCATTTCCCTATACCTATTTATAATAGAACAATTCCCCAGTAGTTGCAATGGCAACATTGTGTCTTTGACTTTTCTTCACCTGTTTTTTCACCGTCCGGAAGTGGACGTAAACCATGCTGAATTACAACAAGATATAATTGATATGAAAACTTAATATTTTAAGTGACTTATTGAGGTATAATGAAAGGTATTAATATGATATACACAAATGGATTGAAACAACTAACTAATTGAGAAAGCGGGGCGAATTATGAAAGTTATATGGAGAATAATCCTATTACTGATAATCGTCCTGATTATTTTCTATTTGATGGACGATCGTATAAAGGAAAATGAACCGTTGGAATCCCCAGTCAAGTCTGGAACAGCCATCCCAGTACCGGGGAAAGGGGATGGGCAGATTGATCCGCAAAGGGCAAGGCCGGATGCAGGATTGTCCCTTCTGGTCGGAAAAAATTCCGATGTGCTAGTTGAGCAGATGGGGAAGCCGGATCGGGTCGAGCCTTCTGACTATGGCTATGACTGGTGGATCTATCAATCTGATCTTCAGTTCATGGCCGGTGTCAAAGAGGGCAAAGTGAATCAAATCTATTCGGCAAGTGTCGAATCCGATGTGGCTCCATTTGAAATTGGGCAAGATGTAGAGGATATTTATAGATCAACAATTATTGAATCGGAAATCGTTATACCGATTGCAGAAAATGTCTATACCTTCACTCTGAACAGTGACGATGTGAACAGCCGGATGTTGGTGGAATACGAGAATGTATATGCTCAACTTTTTACAGATGTAGTGGATGGAAAGCTGGAAGCGGTGCGTTTTATCGATCCAATTACACTTGTCCTGCATCAGCCGTATGACATGTCTTATATGGGGGAGATTGTTAACTCGCCCCGCCCATCTTCAACAATTCAAGTCGAAGTGGATCGCGCGATGGAACGTCAAATTCTTGATTTGACGAATATATATCGGGAAAAGCATGGCGTCCCCACGGTGAAGAATATGTATGAGCTAAACGAATTGGCAAGAAAACATAGTGAAGATATGGCGCTTGAAAATTATTTTTCCAATGAATCGCCTGCCACTGGTAATCTTGCGAACCGCCTGAAAGAAGCGGGGATCGAACATCGCAAGGCTGGCGAAAATATTGCATTTGATTATGTCGATGCAATCGAAGCGGTACATGGCTGGCTCAATTCCCCTGCCCATCGTGATGTTCTACTAAATAAGGATTTCACTCATATAGGTACTGGGGCATACGGCAAGCACTATACACAGGATTTCATACGTGCACAATTGGAAGAAAAAAGACGGCAATGAGCAACATTGCCGCTTATGGTTTAATCCATGTACCCGTTTCAGGACTGGCGACACCTCTTATATAGAGAGGTGTCGCTGTTTTTATGGCGTGAAGCGCAGCCCGCTTTTGGATGATGGGCCGTTTGGTATCAAGCATAGGGATGAAATCCTCCAACTTCAGAAAGTCCAATTTACTGTAATGTTCCACTTGGTGCGGATCGCTTGTCATCACACCAGGCACATCTTTGTAAAACTCGACATGTGACGCATGCAGTGCTCCTGCGAGGGCGACTGCAGTCAAATCGCTACCGCCCCTGCCAAGTGTCTTTACATGCCCATTTTCATCGATACCTTGAAATCCTGGAATAATGATACATTTTGTGCTCTTAAGGTGTTCAAGAATAATAGAAGGATCGACATGACTGATTGTGCCGTCGCCAAATTCTCCGATTGCCTGAATGCCGGCCTGGACACCGTGAAGAATCTTATTCGGGATGCCTGCCTGGGTCAGTTCAGCCGATAGAACAGCTGCCCCAATCAGCTCGCCGCAAGATGCGGCAAGATCGCTTGCTGCAGCGGATGCTGAAAATGCATCAGTGATTGACAGTAGGCTGTCAGTAGAATAGGGATCTCCCATTCGGCCGATTGCTGAAACAACTACGACAACCGTTCCAAATCCATCTAGTCCTTCTATTATATGGTCGATGCATTTATTTCTCATTTCTCTGTTTTGCATCGCAACTCCACCGAATTTCTGGATGATCATATTGGTTCCCAACTTTCTTCGTGACGTTCATTGTTAGTTCTTCATACGATAAAGTATGTTCGCTCTCAATATATTCGGTTTTACAGAAAATGTTCGGGAAGGGGAGAGTGGTGCTGTTTTTAACGGAGCTTCTAAAAGACTGGCCTTGTACGGTCAGTGGAGGGGAAATCAGAGGGCCAGTCACGGGGATTACTGAAAGATCTTCAAGGGTGAAGCATGGCTTCATCTTCGTAGCGAGGAAAGGATCTCGGAATAATGGTGCACAATTCATCACTGAAGCAATTGAACGGGGGGCGGTTGCAATCGTTGTAGATTGTACGGACTCCTTGAATGTTCCTGCGGATATCCCTGTGATCACCGTACCGGATTGCCGTCGTTTCATAGCCCATGCCAGTGCTCGCTTCAGTGGAAATCCGGCTGCAAGATTGAAAGTGATTGCAGTGACCGGTACAAATGGGAAAACGACTGTAACGCATTTTATCGGTCAATTATTAAGCCTTCTTGGCAATCGGACTGCAGTTATCGGTACGACAGGTGTGTTTATCGACGGTGTACGAATGGATTATGATCTACCTCAGATGACTACATTACCCGCTGAATATCTTCATCCCTTATTGAAGGAATGTGAAAATCAATTGATTACGCACATTGTTCTTGAAGCCTCTTCGCTCGGACTCTCGTCACGCCGTTTGGATCATTGTGAAATCGATGTCGGAATTCTATTGAATATCGGAACGGATCATTATGAAGAACATGGTGGAAAATCCAATTATATTGAAGCTAAAAAATTGCTGTTCCAGAAGGTGGAAACAATGATCATCAACTCAGATGATCTAGAATGTATGAAGATGGCCAATGACTGTCATACCCCGACTATCTATTTCGGAACGGATCCATCGACGGATGTCCATATTTCCGAATTGGATAGGAATCTGACCATTCCTGGTCATTATAACCGGATGAATGCATTGGCGGCACTAAGTGCACTCTTGGTCTTAGGTTATCGTATGGAGGAAGTTTTACCGTACTGTGCATTGTTACAATTACCCGAAGGAAGGCTGCAACAATTGGAGCGTGATGGCGTAACGGTTTTCATAGATTACGCGCATTCACCCGATGCTCTGCAAGCTGTTTTGCATACGTTATCCTGCTCGTGTTACGGCAGATTGATTACGGTCTTCGGCTGTGGCGGGGATCGGGATAAAGGGAAGCGGGCAGAGATGGGGGAGCTTGCCGTCCTGTATTCTTCCAGTGTCATCGTGACATCGGATAATCCAAGAAATGAAGACCCCTCAGCAATCATTCAGGACATCATGGAGGGGTTCGGAGGGGATTGTACGGCAATCGAAGCGGTCCTTGATCGGAAGGATGCAATCCGGAAAGCGGTTTTCAGTGCGGCGCCGGGAGATATTGTATTGATTGCCGGAAAAGGGCATGAAAAAACGCAGCATACTGCCGCAGGACAATTTCCATTTTCGGATTATGATGAGGCGGCACAGGCATTATTTGAAAAAACATCCTCGCCCCACTCCTAAAATAAACATCTACAGGTGCAAAGCTATAATCACATCTGTTATGATTAGGAGGATTGGAGGGGATTGATCCATGATGATGAGTGAAGAATGGATCACAATCATCGAGAGCGCCGAAGAACTTACGGGCATGTTTCTTTCATCAGAAGCGATAGCGGATTACCGTAAAGCCTACAATGCAGTCTATTCGGACGCTGTCCTAGTTAAAGAGATACAGGCGTTCACAGAAATGAAAGAACGCTATGAAGAAGTACAGAGGTTCGGAAAATATCATCCGGATTATCATATAGTTATGAAAAGCATTCGCGTACAAAAGCGCGAACTGGACCTCAATGAACGAGTGGCTGCTTTAAGACTGGCCGAGAATGATGTCCAATATGTATTGGACGAAATTGGTTCGATCATCGCAAAATCCGTTTCGGATGCGGTGAAAGTACCGGCCGGAAGTGCCTTCTTCTCGGATTCATCTTGCGGAAGCAGCTGTGGAACGGGCGGAAGTTGCTCCTGTTCCGCGTAAACTGAAAACCTCGGTATTCAACGGGGCGATTGAGGACAGAATTGAAGACAGGTTGCATGTATGTCGTAATATCGACATACATGCAACCTGTTTTTTCGTTAACCTCAGAATGGTTCTACTCAACTTTCGATGTTTTCTTGTACGATTTCCATCATCTCGGTAGGCTTATCGGTGATGAATCCAGTGGCGCCTGCATGGAGCAGTTTGAGACAGGAATTCTTATCGTCCGTGTCCTCGAAATAGACGGGAATGTTCAATTGAGCTAGGAAGCGGATGAAGCCCTCCGTTCCCAGAGGGAAGACACCAAACTTTACGGGGATTCTAAACAAATCGGCATGTGGATTGTAAAGATGTCCGAATTTGCTTGTAAAGGAAGCATATGCCTTTTTAACTTCAACATGTCCTGCTCCGGTGGCAATCCGGTTTTGGGCATAGAGGTTGAATCTGTCAATCTGTTCATCATGGACGCTTGTGATGGCGACCCGGTCCTCAGCTCCCAGCTCTTCAAGTAGTCTCCATAGTTTAGAGGGCATCAGACTGCCTTCATATGTATCCGGAGAATCTTTCAGGTTGATGGTGATGAACAAGTGAGGATAGGCTTCCAATAATTCACGTAATGAAAGTATGCTTTCCCCTTTTCCTCGGTATGGAAATTTACCGGTACCATCTGTAAAATGATAGCCTGCATCTGCTTTTTTTAATTCACTAAATGTCTGTTCGGAAATTCTTCCCGTTAAGTCCGTTGTCCGTTCTAGAAACTCATCATGAAAGACAATGATTTCCTCGTCTTTCGTTAAACGGACATCGACAGCGAAACCGTGGATGCCAAGTGCAGCTGATTTTGAAAAGGCGGCCGAAGTATGTTCAGGTGCTTCGGAAAGCCCGCCGCGATGAGCGAGGATGACTGGTTTATTGAAGTCTAACGCTTTTTTCCCTTCGCGCGGTGTCGGTTTTGCGACTGCCTTGGAAGCTGCCCATGCGGCTACTCCGGCCGCACCGACAGTGAGGGCCACTTTCGTTTTTCTACCCATTTGGGATCCTCCTCGTCATTTTCATATGGTTTTATTATAAGATAAAAGATTGGTGTTGTCAGTAAAGTACCGTGTTCAGGCTGGCGGCTTCCACTTATCTTGTTGTCAAGCACGAGCGCTTAGAGGCTCGGATCTTAATCTGACTTGGCTATGAAGTGAGGTATGCCTCTCCGCCAATTCGTCTTATGCCTGTCGCCTCTGATCAGGCGCATACGCTTTTCTTGGGTTGCAGGTCATTTCTATCCTATGGTATTGTAATGGATAGGAAAAGAGGGGAAATCTATGGTCGATCGTCAAGGTATTATTGTTTACCTTCATCATTTAAAACAAGCAAAATCATTTCGGAAATATGGTCACGTCCATTATATATCACGTAAAATGAAGTATGTCGTCCTCTATTGTAATATGGATGATATTGACACGGTCATGGCTAAGTTGTCTCGACTCCCATCCGTGAAAAAAGTCTCACCTTCTTACCGGCCTTTTGTAAAAACGGAATATGAAAATGCAAAACCGGACAAAGCCAAAGAATACGATTATAAAACCGGCTTATGAAGTCGTTCACAAGCCGGCTCAGTGGGCTACCAAGTATCATCTTAGTGGCGGAAGCAGATGGTTTAGGCGCAAAATACCTGTTGCATACTGATAGTATAGTTCCCGTTCGGCAAATTCGGAGGAGTTTTTCAATTCGATATAAACGGGTTCCTTGCCGGCAAATGTTGCAGCGTCTTCAAAAAGGAGTCTTCTTTTCGATTTGGCATCGCCTTGCTGGATGATTCCTTCTCTGCAAATATACACGGGCATGAAATGACTGCCATTTGCAGGCTCAAAAGCTGCGGAAAGTGAAAGTGCATGTCCTGAAGTTGTGAACGAGGAAAGAATGAATGTTTTATGAAGCCGATCGCGGTTCGTTCTAATCAATTCACATAATTCGTAAACATCGCCATATCCTTCACCGAGCTCTATGAAACGTTGATGTAAAATCATTTATCAACACTACCTTTCTAAATAACGAACAACTGACCTTATTATACCATAAGCGTGCCAGACGGACATTCGAGTCATTCAGAGTTGTGTGTGTAGCGAGGCACCCGAAATTCGCTGCGGGGTGTAGATTTTGAAATACATTGTCAGAACAGTCGCCGTTCTTCTAATTGTCAATGCTCTTTTGGCTTATATGCATTATGAACAGGCGGGAGATACACTTGCTAAAGGTTCCGATCAGGTGACATATGACCAGGAAATCGAAGTGGTGAACCGGCCGGATGCGCTGTATATCCGTCATCATTTCAGTAATCTATCTGAAAGGCGGCAGGAAATCGTCTGGCCTGCGACAAGTGTGGGGCGTTCCTGTCACCTAATAGATGCCGTGGCCTGTGACCGTTTAGATGAAAACAGGACCGCTTTTTTGGAAGGTGAGAATCAGCGCCAATCCATTACATACGAAATTCCGAAAAATGGTCCCATGGGTGAAACTGCTTTATACGACGAACCGTTCGCCGATCTGTACGGCTCGATGGCTGAAACGACTTTGCTGCATTTTACCGATGAAACAGATAGTGACGGGTTGTGGGTGAACAGTTTGAATCAGGTGGGCCGTAAAAAAATGGATCATGTCGATTACGCATTGTACCGCGGAACAAATGAGGTCCGGGCCCTTTATTGGCAAAGGAATGACTTGCCTCTCGTTTATGAAAGTGAAAAGCTGTCCGTTTATGGCAAGGACCTTGCTGTCGGTCCCTTAAGTGATATTGAACAGGCGCTGGCGACAATTGGCGCGGATCATTCCACGCTTGTCATCGATCCTGAAAATTCGCCTGTCGATGGGGACAGGTTCATCGTTTCGGGAAATTCCGACGTGGACAAAGTGTCGGATTTGATTTTCATTAACAATGTGTATGACCATTTTTCCTTAACGGAAAAGCAACGGGGGACGGCAGAAGTGATTGCTTCGATTACTAGCGGGAAGGCGGTGGGGACGGATCACTCACGTCGCATCTATCGCAAGCTCCTGGAAGGGATCACTAGCGAAGAACTAGGCAAACTTCAAGAATTGTTGAAGGACAAGCAAGGACACGTGATGGATGAGGCAGTTTTGGATGAGTTAATCGGGGAAGTCACCGGCTTCAAAACATCTTATTTCAAACGGAATATGAAGGACAAGTCGGGTGAACATCCATTCCTTTTCGAGGACCCCCGAGAAGTCGTCTTGGATGGGACAGTTCATCCAGAAATCCGGATCATCTTGAAAGACGGAAAAACCTTTTATCCGGCGAATGGGCTACTTAGCCTTGTCGGTTATTCGGTCACTTCGAATGAGCGCTCCATTTATATTGAGAGTCCGCTAAGGCAGTTCAGGTTTCCGAAGAAAGAGTTGTTTTATGTGTATAATGACCGAAAATTCGATGTGGTCACGATGCCATTCGAAGTCTTGGATGGAGCGTTCTATTTCGAGGAAAGTTGGTTCAAACGCTTATTTCTTTTTAGTGTTGACAAGACAGGTGACGCGATAGATATCGACCAAATTTCAACTATGCTGGAGGAGGTTGGGAATTGAGGATTGTTGCAGGAACGAGAAAAGGTATTCCATTGAAATCATTACAAGGCACCGCCACACGTCCCACGTCTGACAAAGTGAAGGAGTCCATCTTCAACATGATTGGACCTTACTTTGACGGGGGAGTTGCCGTGGAATTGTTCGGCGGCAGCGGATCACTATCCCTTGAGGCGCTTTCAAGGGGAGTGGACGAGGCCTACATTTTTGAGAAAAATGTTAAGGCCTGTACTGTTATCAAGGCGAATGCGGAGAAATGCCGATTGACGGATGAATTGCATATTCAGCGCGCCGATGCAAGAAATGCAGTCAAGGTTTTACAGGCGAAGGGGCTGCAAGCGAAATTGCTTTTTATAGACCCTCCTTATGCCGAGACGAAGTATTATAATCTTGCACAGGATTTTGTGGACGCGGAATTACTGACAGATGTTGCGGCCATCGTATGCGAGCATGACAAGCAGCTAGAATTACCGGAAGCATACGGTACATATCGCAAAGTGAAAAATGTAGTATACGGAAATAGTGCTGTATCCATATATGAGAAATGAGGTTTTGGGATTGTCTAAAATTGCTGTTGTACCGGGAAGTTTCGATCCGCTTACGAACGGACATCTAGATATTATCAAACGTGCGGCAAGGGTTTTCGGGGATGTAAGAGTTGCTATTATGAATAATTCATCGAAGAATTCGCTGTTTACTGTAGAAGAGCGAGTGAATCTGATTGCGGAAGTGACAGCTACGATGCCGAATGTGAAAGTGGAATCTTCTTCGGGGTTGCTGATTGATTACGCGGAAAGTGTTGGAGCATCTGCCATTGTCCGCGGACTACGGGCCGTTTCCGATTTTGAGTATGAAATGCAAATTACCTCGATGAACCGTTATCTCGATGAGAGCATCGAAACATTTTTCATCATGACAAACAATCAATACTCGTTCCTCAGTTCAAGTATTGTCAAAGAGGCTGCAAAGTATGGTGGTTCCATTTCAGGACTTGTGCCACCACAAGTGGAAGCGGCACTGAAAAAGAAATATGAGTTAAGACGTTAAAAAACGGTCATGGTGAAGTTGTACTTTCACCATGACCGTTTTTTGTATAGGCGCGGGGCGCTCTGTACTTTTGTTCCTACATGATCAAATAAAGAATGAAAGGTACAAGAAGGACACTCCAAAGTCTGCCCAGCACGTAAGGTGTCATCGGTATCTTACCTGCTTTTGCAATGACAAAGACCTGCATATGGATGCTGAGCCCATTCATCGAAATGATTGCAGCGATTAAGAATGGGAATATCGCTTCATTGTAAAAGTGTTCCGTTGCCGATTGGACGGCAGATGTCATTTCGAAAATAGCTAAAGATAAAGTTTTGGCGATTCCCATATCCATTAGGAAAAGGGAAGTGGCGGTGGTCGATAAAACATTTCCAAGTGAAGAAAAGAAAATGACGGTCGTTGCAACAAGGATGATGACCGACGAACTTTCCTTGATCGCTTCTAGGAGTGGGAGACTGCTAAGTTTTTTTTGTGTTAGTTCAGGGTGCATTTCCGATTCATTTTCGTGCGGCAATAACAGTATCGCCAACAAGAAGAATAGCAGGTTGGCAATATGAAGGGCAATTAGCAATTTCCAACCATCGCCAATATTCCCGAAAAGTTCTGTACCTACGAATCCGATGATGAACATAGGCCCAGGCGCATGGCATGCAGCTAGGAGTATGCTGCTTTGCTTTTTTGTCAGTTCGCCGTTTTTTAGCATTTCTGTTACCGTGACGGCTCCAACGGGAAAGCCGCCGAACGAACCGAGGATATAAGCTTTTGTATAGCGGCGCCATTTCGGTATCTTGTTAGGATTGCCGGGCATTTTTAATAGCCATTGTGTCAAAATGATATAAGGAAGCAGATAAGGAAGCAGCGCATGGATGAACAACTGTGCACCAGCCACGGCTCCATCGTGTGCAATACCTGGCTGCAAGATGAAGAGGATGATAAGTCCCCAAACGGTGATAATTGTAATCATCGGATTAAGGCGTGTCTGCACGCCGGTCTTTGTTCATGCATTTCGCTCCTTTCCAATTCAAGTCAAACTGACGATATCCCGGGGAAAATCTTTTGTCAGTCATTTTTTTCGATGCTACACTTATATATATGTGAAGAAGGTACAGGCTATTAACGGAGGTGCTATGAATATGAAAAAGAAACAGTTTGGAGCAATCGGCATCGTTTTTGTCATTCTTGCCATTTTGTTCATTTATCCGCTTGACTCCTACATATCCAAACCGGGCGGCGCTTATGACCTGACCCCGCTCGTCGAAGTGGCAGGAGGAGATACGGATGATCATGGCACATTTAGTCTCATGACGATTTCTGTGGGGAAAGCGACCCCGGCTACATACGTTTTATCGAGGTTTTCAGATCAGCAAAAACTGTTGCCCGCAGAAAATGTGAGGCGAGAAGGCGAAGATGATAAAGAATATAATGTACGTCAAAAGAAATTGATGTCCGGTTCGCAGTTCAATGCCATTACGGTTGCCTTCGAAAAAGCGGGACTTCCAGTTGAGGTACAATTCGAAGGTGTTTTTGTCATGATGGTTCTTGAAGGTGGTGCAGCGGATGGCATTTTGGAAGTTGGAGATAAAATCCGGGAGGTTGACGGAATTCCATTAGTGGAATCGGGACAGTTTTTCGATTTGATTGCCGATAAGAAAATGGGAGATGAAGTCGAACTCACACTCGATCGGGACGGAAAGACAAACACGTACGTAATCGCATTAAAAGAAATTCCGAATAGTAAAGGGCGTGCGGGACTTGGTGTTAGTTTTGAGGAGGATCGGGAATTAAAGACCGATCCCGAGGTTGAATTCCTGACATCGAATATAGGAGGGCCTTCTGCGGGCCTGATGTTCACACTTGAAATCATGAACCGTTTAGTAGATGAAGATCTTACGAAAGGCTATGATATTGCCGGAACAGGAGAAATGCTTGAAGACGGTACGGTAGGGCGGATCGGCGGCGCAGGTTTTAAAGTGATTGCCGCATCCAAAGAAGGGATTGAAATATTCTTTGCACCGGATGATTATTTACCGGATGAAGTACGAGCGGTAAACCCAAGTATCCGGACGAATTATGAAGAAGCTGTCGAAATGGCAGAGAAAATCGGCACGAAAATGAAAATCGTGCCGGTGAAAACAGTAGATGATGCATTGGACTATTTGGCGTCGCTCGAAGGGAAATGAAAACGTCAGCGGATGAGTATCGGATGTCTTGCGTAATCGGACCCGACCTCGACATCCCCGATGCCAAGAGCGTACATGTCTGAAGCGTGAATATCCTGTTGGAGAGATGCATTTGAAAAGGCGGCTGCTTTACTGACAAGAGGCAGTTTTAGCCTTTTTTTATGTGTATTTAGATAACGCTGTCCTTCCTGCGTCATACCAAGCAGACGTAAATAGGAAGGTGTCGGCATTGTATTCCGTATAGAATAGGTGAAACCGGTGAAAATATGGGTGAGCATGCGCTGAATTCGTGTCCATGTATAGCGTTTTGACTTAACTTCCTCCATAAAGCTTTCAAATGTGTTGTTTGTTGCCGCGGCACGGACCAATAAGTTCTCAATGCCTTCTGTCACATCTGCAATCATCGCGAGGCGTTCAGCTCCTTCGCGCAAAATCGTAAAACGCAAATATGGATAGAAAGCTGACCAACTACCGAATGCCTGCTTATCCGATTGCCAGTCGTTGAGAACCCGGGATGTCGTTTCGGGGATGAATCCTGTAACTGCATTCAATTCATCGGATTCGAAAAAGGATTTTCGAATCCCGGTTGCACTTGCAATCCGGCTCCCTTCGATAGCGTCGTCATGATACTGGGCGACGATGCGTGGGATGGTGACAGCTTGCATTGGAGACCCAATCGAATCTGCAGCCTCCATGTAATGGTAGCCCAAAATATTATTCGGCTTAGACAGGTCAGCGAGCGATTCAGTATCTGGGACGGTTTTGACCACCTCCGAGTAAGCTTCGTTCAATGCTTTCGGGTAGCTGAGACCTTGTTTGACGGCAGCTTTCACGGTTTGCTCGTAGTGATCACCTGCCTGGTGGATGAGGCGGAGACTCCTTTCGAACGGTTCAATTTCACCGTCCTCACTACCGAAGCAAAAAGCACTGCATCTGGCGGCATCTAGCAACCGGATAGCGCCTTCCGCAAAGAGGGGAGCATTGGCGGTCGCAAATGCGTAAGGAAGCTCGAAAACGATGTCCACACCGTTTTTTAAGGCCATTTCCGTTCTCGCCCATTTGTGGATGAATGCAGGTTCCCCCCTCTGCAGGAAATTCCCGCTCATTACGGCGATAACGATATCTGTTCCGGTCGTTTTTTTGGCTTGTTCTGCATGATACAGATGCCCGTTATGGAACGGGTTATATTCGACGACAATCCCTGTTGCTTTCAAAGTCATCAGTCCTTTGCTACAATGTATATTAATTATACATATGTGGCTGATGAAGTGACAAGAAAATATCTTGACATCCCTTTTCGCCCATTATATAATCAACATTGTTGTCTTGAGGTGATAGACATGAAATGGTCCATCAATCAGTTGCAGAGATACAGGCAAGGTGCGATGCCGCTTGACGAAGCTGTCGACCTTGAATCCGTAAAAAAACGGAATCCGGAAATCCGGAATATTACGCCTGTCCGCGTGACCGGAAGTTGTACGATTGGCTCCAAGAAATTGGCATGCCGATTCCGGCTTGAAGGGACGATGACATTGCCTTGTTCCCGAACATGGGAAGATGTTGAATTACCGTTTTCAATCGAAACTAACGAGCAATTCAGTTGGGATGAAGCGGTTCTTGCGACAGATGATGAAATCCACCCAGTAGTGGGGGATGTCGTCGATCCGACCCCTGTCTTCGAGGAGCTCGTCCTCCTGGAAGTGCCATTGCAGATATACAGCGAACAAGCTGATGACATGCAACAGGCTGAAGGAAAAGGCTGGTCATATACGACTGACGAGGCGTACAACGCCAGACTCCGAGAGGAACTGGAAACGAAAGTGGATCCGAGACTTGCCGGTTTGGCAAAGTTTTTTGAATCCAAGGACGAATAGGCGAACGTAAGGAGGTGCCCCAGATGGCTGTACCAAAAAGAAAAACATCCAAAACAGTTAAAAACAAGCGTCGTACGCATTATAAATTGCAAGTACCTGGAATGACTACTTGTGATAACTGTGGCGAAATGAAATTGGCCCACCGCATTTGTAAATCATGCGGTCATTACAAAGGAAAAGAAGTTGTAGGCGAATAATCAAGATTTGTCTATAAAGGCTACCGTGAGACCATGGATCTCGGTAGCCTTTTTCTATAGAAAAATGGACCCGAGCGTCTGGGAGTCGGAGCTGGACAATAAGAAATACGGAATAATGGGAGGAATGGACTTGGCTTATCATATCGAAATCGAAGATGGAATCGCTACATTTACGATCGACAGACCCGAATTTCGGAATGCGGTCAATTTTGATGTCATAGCGGGATTGGAACAATTTCTGAATCAGATCGAAGATAATCCAGACGTTGCATATGCTGTCATAACAGGTTCGGGTGATCGAGCTTTCTGTTCCGGGGGAGATTTATCGGAATTCCACGCACTTCGTACAGCGGATGAAGCGCTTCCGATGCTACGTGCAATGACTGAGGTATTGTACAGGATTGCTACGCTGCCGATGCCTGTCATTGCACTTGTTAACGGCGCGGCTGTAGGTGGTGGTTGTGAACTCGCGATAGCATGCGATTACCGGATTGTTTCTTCGTCAGCGAAAGCGGGTTTCATACAAGGGACATTGGCGATTACAACCGGTTGGGGAGGCGCAACATTGTTATTCGAGAAAGATGGCAAGCATGATCGGGTTTTCCGTCTTTTATCGGAAGCGGAAGTACATACGGCGGATCAGTTGCTCGAGGCTGGATGGGCCACAGAGATCTATGAAGGAAATGCCGGTGAGGGGCTTAAGCGTTTCCTCGCTAAGATGTCCGTACATCATCCATCTGTCCAGCGAGCGTACAAGGCTATCGCCATCCGGAAATGGACGGCTGATTTCATGCGTGATCGTATGCTTGAGGAAGCGCGTCAATGTTCCATCCTTTGGTCGAATGAAGCTCACCATCAGGTAGTTGACCGGTTTCTGTCCAAGAAATAATAGGTCTACCCATATGTAGCGCATCTCGTAGGTGAAATTTCACAAATGAGATGCTTTTTTTTGTGGTCTTTGTGGTTTTGTTAAATTGTTTGGTTCGTTAGAAAGAATGGTAGATTGACAATAGGAAATTGATTCAATCTTTCTATGGAGTAATCGAAATGGCATGAAAAGTGGTTTTTTTCAGACAAAGGTTGAAAACGGTTTCAACCTTCGTATAAACTAGAGAGGGGGAAATCGTTTACGATCAAAAAAGTCTGGGGGATTTATATGAATAAAATACTAATTGCAAATCGTGGGGAAATTGCACTTAGAATCATAAGGACTTGCAAACGTCTCGGTATCGGAACGGTCGCTGTCTATTCGGAAGCGGATGGGGAAATGCCTTTTGTAAAAGAAGCTGACGAATCTTATCTGATCGGACCGGCGCAAGTCCAACAATCCTATTTGAAAGCAGATGACATTATCAGTCTTGCAATCCGTACTGGGGCGGACGCTATTCATCCCGGATATGGACTGCTATCTGAAAACGCTGATTTTGCGCGTGAAATCCAGGCTGCTGGCATCCAGTTTATCGGGCCTGAAGCGGATACAATCGAAATGATGGGGGATAAGATTGGCTCACGTGTAACGATGCAAGCGGCAGGGGTGCCGGTTGTACCGGGAACAGATCAAGGGGTCGCATCCTTGGAAGAGGCTATCCGTGCTGCTGGATTGATCGGTTATCCGATCATGTTAAAGGCGAGTGCTGGCGGGGGTGGCATCGGAATGGTCCGCTGCGAAGATGAGCAAGCGCTCAGTCAGCATTTCCAATCCATCAAAACACGTTCGAAAGCATATTTCGGCGATGATGTCGTTTTCCTTGAAAAGTTCATCAATCATGCACGTCATATCGAAGTGCAGATTTTCGGCGATAATCACGGCAATATCGTTCACTTGTACGAACGGAATTGTTCTGTGCAACGTCGTAACCAAAAAGTGATTGAGGAATCGCCTTCGCCACGACTGTCGGAAGAAGTGCGCGGACGTCTTCATCAGGCGGCGGTAGATGCCGCAAAAGCGGTCGGCTATAAAAATGCAGGGACGGTTGAATTCATTGTCGATGAAAATGATGACTTCTATTTCCTAGAGATGAATACGAGACTTCAAGTCGAGCATCCGGTGACAGAGGCGGTAACTGGCTATGACTTGGTCGAATGGCAGATTGAAGTTGCCAAGGGGCTTGAACTGCCAGTCAAAGCCCAACATGAAATACAATCCATAGGGCATGCAATCGAATTCCGCATTTACGCGGAAGATCCGGTGACTTTCATGCCATCGCCTGGGGAGATTGTGAGGCTGGATTGGGGCAAGTCAGAAGCTGTACGTATTGACAGCGGTTATGAAGAGGGTGGGAAAGTGACACCTTTCTATGACCCACTTATTTCAAAAGTGATTGTTCATGCAGACACGCGTGAAGGAGCGATCAGCAAATCGAAAGCGTTCTTCTCCGATATAAAAATAGATGGGTTGAAAACGAATTTGCCGTTATTCAACAGCTTCCTAGATGCGGAGGAATTCGTTACAGGTGATTATACTACGGCAGTTTTACCGATTTGGCTAAAAAACAAAAGGAGGTAGTAAAGCAATGACTCAATTGAAATCAACGATGGCAGGTACTGTATTTTCAGTGAATGTTTCCGAAGGGGAAGAAGTAACAGTTGGTCAGGTCGTCATGGTCCTTGAATCGATGAAGATGGAGATTCCGATTGAGGCGGAGGCAGCGGGGAAAGTAACGGCTATCAATGCACAAGTCGGTGATTTCGTAAATGAAGAAGACGTGTTATTGACGCTCGAGGCATAAAGGGATTCAGGGGAAATGGGAATGGGGAGGGGTAATGAAATGACAAATGTGTCTGAACAAACTGCTTATAACAAAAAATTGGAAGCTAGATTAACAGATATCTTTGCAGGTGGTCATCCGAAATACCATGACAAACTGAAAGAACAAGACAAAATATTTGTCAGAGATCGGCTTGCGCTTCTTTTCGACGATGGTGAATATACGGAAGATGGCCGGTTTGCCAATTGTGAGGCGGGGGATCTGCCGGCGGATGGCGTCGTCACTGCGATGGGAAAAGTGAACGGACAGACGGTTTGCGTGATGGCGAATGATTCGACTGTCAAAGCAGGGTCGTGGGGGTCCCGGACGGTTGAAAAGATCATTCGTATCCAGGAAATTGCCGAGAAAAATCGGGTGCCGATGCTATATCTGGTGGATTCAGCGGGTGCGCGTATTACAGATCAGCTGGATATGTTCCCGAACCGACGTGGGGCAGGGCGGATATTCCATAACCAGGTGAGATTATCCGGTTTTATCCCACAAGTCTGTATTCTTTTCGGTCCATCCGCAGCTGGGGGGGCGTATATTCCGGCATTTTGCGATATTGTCATCATGGTGGAAGGCAATGCGTCGATGTATCTCGGCTCGCCGCGTATGGCGGAAAAAGTGATTGGGGAGAAAGTGACGCTTGAAGAGATGGGCGGTGCCCGTATGCATTGCTCGGTTAGTGGGTGCGGTGATGTCCTTGCGTCAACTGAGGAAGAGGCGATTGCCGAGGCACGCCGCTATTTAGCATATTTCCCGGCAAATTATACAGAGAAGCCTGCTTTGAAAGAGACGGTTGCGGCAAAAGTGGGTCGAACATTGGAGTCAATTATTCCGGAAAACCAAAATGCGCCGTTCGATATGTATGAAGCAATCGATGCCTTGATAGATGAAGGCAGTTTCTTTGATATCAAGAAGTTGTTTGCAGGAGAACTGATAACGGGATTGGCGCGGATCGAAGGGCAGCCAGTCGGTATCATTGCGAATCAGCCGAAAGTGAAAGGTGGCGTCCTATTTGTCGATTCTGCGGATAAAGCGACGAAATTCATCAACCTCTGTGACGCATTTTCAATTCCGTTATTATTTCTTGCCGATGTACCGGGCTTTATGATTGGGACGAAAGTGGAACGGGCGGGCATTATCCGTCATGGGGCTAAATTGATCATGGCAATGAGTTCCGCGACCGTCCCGAAAATCTCTGTTATTGTTCGTAAGGCATATGGTGCAGGTCTTTACGCGATGGCAGGACCTGCATTCGAACCGGATGTCTGCATTGCGCTACCGACTGCGCAGATTGCTGTTATGGGACCTGAAGCAGCAGTCAATGCTGTATATTCGAATAAAATAGAAGCGATTGAAGATCCGAAAGAAAAAATTGCTTTCGTCCAAGAAAAACATAAAGAATACAAAGAAGAAATTGATATCTATAAAATGGCTTCGGAACTTATAATAGATGAGATTATAGCCCCGTCAAGCCTGAGAGAAGTGCTGGCGGATCGATTCCGTTTTTACAGTACGAAAGAACTTCCACAACCTCCAAGAAAACACCCGGTCTATCCTGTATAATAGTCTGAACTGGTAGAAGGTCCTCCGACTTACAGGCGGACCTTTTCATTTGAGAGGTGGTTGTGAATATGGATGTGGTCATTGCGGGGGCCGGTTCGATCGGCTTGTTGATGGGTTCTTTTTTATCGGAGGCGGGAATGGATGTTACATTTTACGTCCGGAGGAAAGAACAGGAAGAACTTATCCGGGCGAAAGGGATTCGTCGTATGCAACAAGGTGGAATTGAGAAGGTTTTTTACCCGCGAGTGATAACCGATATTCGGGAATTACCAGATGCGCCTTGGATTATTGCGGTTAAATCGGACGGCGTGCAAAGTCTCCTGTCCAGGATTCAGGAAGAGAAGATCACACAGCCTGTACTGTTCGTGCAAAACGGAATCGGACATCTGGAGCTTGTGAAGAAGACGGATTTGCCATACGTCGCTTTCGCTACGGTTGAACATGGTGCGCGGCGGGTGGATGACCGGACCGTCTCCCATAATGGTATCGGAAAACTGGTTTATGCTGTTTTCCGGGGTGAAGCGGGCAGTTATGAATTTTTAAAGCGAGCACATACTGATTCCTTTCCTGTCGCCCACCATGCAGATGCGGAACAGATCCTGATGCGGAAAGTACTGATTAACTGCATGATCAACCCGTTGACAGCGGTTCTTGGAATGGAAAACGGGGCCTTGTTGACGAATGATTATTGCCTAAAGCTTTTTAAAACACTGTATGCGGAATTGTTGACCGCTTTTCCCGAGATGGAACCTGTCCTTCCGTATGAAGCAGTTGCGGATGTCTGCCGGAAAACGGCATGCAACCAGTCGTCGATGTTCGTGGATCGTTTAGCAGGTCGGCCGATGGAAATCGAAACGATTGTTTCAGCGGTGCGCAAAAAAGCAGAAGGACGTAGCAAAGAACTGCCGCTTTTAACAACACTTGAATCGCTGTTATACGCCATGGATCGCAAAGGGGTGAGATCATGAAAGAGCTGATTTCATCGTTTTTCGGGGGCATCGTGTTATTTCCCTACATTGTCACGATCCTTTTTCTTATCGTCTCGAGAAAGAGGGGGAAAGCGCCTGCTTCAGTCATCGGTCTCGCAGCAGATGTGACGACGCCGTTTCTATTTCTTGCCGTCTATGTGATTGCCTTAACGATTTTCGGGGAAGGTAGCGGGATTTACTTAGCGAGCACCGCTGTCGTCATTGCGATTATCCATGTTGTCATTGAGCGGCTAAAAGTGAAGGAGTTTCGCATCATGAGGCTGTTGAGGAGAACATGGCGTTTTTATTTTCTCTTGCTGGGCATCGCCTATTTCCTGCTGCTTATCATGGGATCTGTCTTGAAGACAATTGAATATGTGAAATGAAAAACTCCCCGTCATAAGCGTTTATTTTTCATTCAGAGGGTATGGGATGCTATACTCACTTCATACCAAAAGTGACAAAGGGGCATGAATGATGGAATTGGAAGATTTGGCATTACGGGAAACGAATAAAGTGATGCAAGCATATAAGAACGACACAGAATTTTTACATACCTTTTTCGATTATGAAAATAAAGAAAGTGCCTTTACTGAAAGGCTGGATGAACTCGCGGGCCGAAGATTTGAAAGACAACAACTCGCCGAAATCGTCCGTTCATTCATGAAGCCTTTTGGAATCTCTGCGATAGCCGAGAAGCATCTCGATGAATTGGCGGAAAATGCTGTCGCTGTCATCGGCGGCCAGCAAGCGGGGATTTTAACGGGACCTCTTTATTCTATATATAAGGCGATAACAGTCATCCTACTGGCAAAGAAAAAACGTGCTGCTTTAGGTATTCCCGTCGTTCCCGTTTTTTGGGTAGCGGGTGAGGACCACGATTTGAATGAAATCAATCATGTCTATACGGAATTGAATGGGAAGGCCATCAAACACCAGTACCGTGATAAATTTGTACTGAAACTGATGGCTTCAGAAGCGACGTATGATAAAGAACAGTTGAAAGCGTTCGTGAAAAGTATCTTCGGCAAATACGGTGAAACGTTGTATACGAAAGACTTGCTGGCTGAAGTACTGGACGCGGTTGAGCGTGAAGAGACATTTACGCAATTTTTCGTCCGGTTGATGAACGGATTTTTCCAAGATGAAGGGCTATTGTTCATCGATTCAGCATACAAACCGCTACGAAAACTTGAATCGGATTATTTCGTTCGATTGATCGAAGAAGCAGAAGTGCTTGCAGGTGAAATCCTAAAAAAAGAAGCGCATTTTGCAGAACTGGGATTCGGTACGCCGATTTACGCGGAGGCTGATGCTGCAAACTTATTTTATGTACATGAAACGGGGCGGGTTCTGCTGTCGCGAGATGAAGGTCTTTTCGTCAATGACAGCACGGGTATCCGGTTTACAAAAGCGGAGTTGCTCCAGATTGCTAAAGATGAGCCTTGGCTACTAAGTAATAATGTTGCTACGAGACCGATTATGCAGGACATGGTCTTTCCGGTTCTAGCGTTTGTAGGTGGTCCGGGTGAAATCGCTTATTGGGCGGTGCTGAGGGAGGCGTTTCATCATTTAGGGATGAAAATGCCGGTTCTCGTCCCCCGGATGTCCATGACGTTGGTCACTCCTCAAGTGAAGCATGCGTTGGAAGAGAAGGCATTTACCGTTGAGGACGTCATATCAGGTAAAGTGTTTACCGCAAAGGAAAACTTCATGGAAGGATTGCGGGACGACCGTCTTGAGACGGTTATACTGGAAACGGAAAACCTGCTCAGGGAACAATACAATAAGATTGAGACGGTTACAGGGAACCAAGGCTCGATGTTGCAAGAGTTACTCACAAAAAATTTACAGTTCCATACGAAACAGTTGAACTACTTGAAAGGGAAGGCTGAAGAAGCGGTCCTACTAAAACATGACACCGCGCTTCGGACATTCGGTTTACTGGAAGGGGAGCTGTATCCTGAGGGTGCCTTGCAAGAACGGGTGTATACACCGTATGCATATCTGAACTGCTATGGACCGATGCTGATTCAAGATCTTTGCCGTTTGCCGTTTGAAATGGACGGCAAGCATAAAATTGTTTATATGTGACGGGCGAAAAACAAATGACTCTTGCAAGCACATACGTGCATGCGGGAGTTTTTTTGTTGTTCTGCATTTCTGAAAATGTGAATAAAAGTAAAATACATCTAATGAATACGATGACGTTTGCAGGTGGTTAAGTAGATGAAAACCTGCCAGTTCTTTTTGAAGAATCCGATAAGGTATCACCTCTATTTTTTGATAATCTCATTGAAACAAGTACTATTGACATATTTTCAATTGAAAACTGAAAAAGTAACTGAAATTGGTGGAGGAAAGTGGGGGGATGTGGTACATTAATTTCATATAGTGGGGTGAGAGTATGTTCATGGGTGAATATCAGCATACTATCGATACAAAAGGTCGCCTGATTGTACCTTCTAAGTTTCGGGAACATCTTGGGACAGGCTTTGTATTGACCCGCGGTTTGGACAATTGTCTATTCGGTTATCCGATGGATGAATGGAAACGCCTCGAAGAAAAGCTCAAGGCGTTGCCCGTGACAAAAAAGGATGCCCGTGCCTTTACCCGTTTCTTCTTTTCCGGAGCGACAGAAGTCGAATTGGACAAGCAAGGGCGCATCAATATCCCTTCATCCTTACTTCACTATGCGAAAGTTGAAAAGGATTGCGTCGTCCTCGGCGTTTCAGGCCGGATTGAAATTTGGGCCAAACCACTTTGGGATGATTACTACAAAGAGTCAGAGCAATCATTCAGCGAAATCGCGGAAAATATTATCGACTTTGATTTTTAATACTAAAGCGCAGGTACTTTGACGCTTATGTTGGATGAAAAAACATTTATTTAAAGAAAGAAGGCGGTTTCAATGTTTAAACACACTACGGTCTTGCTTCACGAAGCCGTCGATGGTTTAGCGGTAAAAAGCGATGGCATCTATGTCGACTGCACGCTCGGTGGAGCCGGTCACAGTAAGGAAATTGTGAAAAAGTTATCCCCAGAAGGCAGATTGATTTGTTTTGACCAGGATATGACGGCGATTGAAGCGGCAAAAGAGAACTTGAAGGATTATCTTGCACAAGTGACATTCGTACACGCTAATTTCAGAGGCTTAAAGGCAGAATTGGATAGAATTGGAGTCCCATCTGTCGACGGAATCCTTTATGATTTAGGAGTGTCTTCTCCACAGCTCGACACACCGGAGCGGGGATTCAGCTATAACCATGATGCTCCGCTCGATATGCGAATGGATATGAGTTCAGCATTAACGGCGTATGATGTCGTCAACAGTTGGTCGTATGGAGACCTTGTACGCATCTTTTTCCGATACGGGGAAGAGAAGTTTTCAAAAGGCATAGCGCGTAAAATTGAGGCTGCACGCGAACAAAGTCCAATCCGCACCACTGCTGAACTTGCTGAGTTGATCAAGTCAGGCATTCCGGCTGCGGCTAGAAGAACAGGCGGCCATCCGGCGAAAAGAGTATTCCAGGCGATTCGAATAGCTGTCAACGATGAATTGGGAGCTGCGGAAGAATCACTGTCCGATGCCATCACATTGCTGAATCCAGGAGGGCGGATCAGCGTCATCACATTCCACTCACTGGAAGACCGATTATGTAAAACGATTTTTAAAGAGGCGTCCTCTTTGCCAGACCTTCCGCCAAACTTACCGGTTATACCAGAAGGAATGGAGCCAGTCTTAAAACTTGTGACTAGAAAACCGATAATACCGGATGAAAAAGAGATAGAAGAGAATAAGCGGGCCAGATCCGCTAAACTCCGTATCGCTGAAAAAAAGTGAAGGGGGAATTGTGAATGGCTTTGGAACAGAGAAGTTACCAGACGTCATACGTTCGAGAACTCGAAATACCGGAAAATCCAAAGAAACAACCTCAGGTACGTCCTTCCCGGAAAGTCTTTTCCAAAGGGGAGAAGTTCTTATTCGTGCTGTTTTCCGCTATCCTCGTCCTTTTCTCAACAATGATTCTACATACACAAGTGCAAATCAACGAAACAAATCGTGAAGCTCAATTGATTGGGAAGGATATTTCAGAAACTGCAAAAAAGAATATGGAATTGTCCATCCAAGTGAAAGAGAAATCCACATATGATGTTGTGTGGGAAAGAGCGAAGGAGCTCGGCTTGAATCTGAACGAGAACAACGTAAAGGTCGTGCCTGGACGATGAAAAAGAGATTTCGATTCCAATGGGGAGCCTTTCTGATGTTTTTGACTTTTGGAGGGCTCTTTTTCCTTTTGTTCGGAAGGCTTTTGTTTATCCAAGCGACAGGACAAGCGGAAGGAAAAGTGATGGCGGCGCTTGCGGAAGCGAAATATGCCAGGGAATCGGTGTTGAAAGCGGATCGCGGAACGATTGTCGACCGAAATGGAGAGCTTATTGCCGCCGATACGCTCAGTTATCGGCTTATTGCCGTGTTGGATGAAAAGGCTAGTAAAGGATCGAAAACGCCAAGGCATGTCAAAGATTATGAAAAAACGGCTGAAGTGCTCGCCGACTTTATACCACTCGAAAAAGAGGACATTCTTTCCCGTTTGGTCGAATATTCAGAAAGCGGAAAGTATCAAGTGGAATTTGGAAAAGCCGGACGAGATATTAGTCATACGACCTACCTGGCAATCAAGAAAGAGCTCGAGAAAGAGAATCTTTCGGGTCTCCTTTTCATTGAAGACCAAAAACGATTTTATCCGAACGGGATATTCGCTTCCTACTTGATCGGTTTTGCGATGAAAGAAGAAGATGACGATGGAAATATATCTACAGTCGGAAAAATGGGCTTAGAGAAAACATACGATGAAGAGTTAACTGGAACAGATGGGAAAGTAAACTTCCAATCGGATTATTGGGGATTTATGTTACCGAAATCGGAAAAAGCGGTTGTCCCTGCCCAGGATGGCCATGACATCCAGCTGACCATCGACAAAACAATCCAAAACTTCGTGGAAGACGCTATGAACCGTGTAGATAAAGAATATTCCCCTAAAAAATCACTGGTCATTGTGGCAAACCCAAAAACAGGCGAAATACTTGCCATGAGCCAACGTCCCGCATTTCATCCATCAACGCGCGAAGGGCTGACGGAGAACTGGTTAAATGAAGCACTTGAAACGACAATTGAACCCGGTTCTACGCTGAAGATGTTCACATTGGCTGCAGCAATCGAGGAGAAGAAATGGGATCCGAATGCCTATTTTAAGTCGGGTCAGTATACGATTTTTGATAAAACAATTCGAGATGTCAACAAAACGGGGTGGGGAACCATCACTTATTTAGAAGGTTTCCAAAGGTCATCGAACGTCTCCATGGCATATTTGCTTGAGCGTATAGGCGATCGAACGTTTATTGATTATATGCGTAAATTCGGATTTGGTGAAAAGACCGGAATCGATTTACCGAACGAAACCCCAGGTATCATATTGGATACGTATCCGGCTGAAAGGTTGACCACGTCCTATGGTCAAGGCTCTACGGTGACGCCTATTCAGATGGTCCAGGCTGCGACAGCGATTGCCAATGATGGCGTCATGATGAAACCTTATGTGATCAACAAAATCACCAATCCGAATACGGGTGAAGTGGTGAAGGATAAAAAACCGGAAGAGCATGATAGTCCGATTTCTGCCAGTACGGCAAAAGAAGTGAGAGAGGTTCTTGCTACGACCGTTACTGGAGAGAAAGGAACAGCGAAGAAATTTGCACTTGACGGTTATACGGTCGGAGGCAAGACGGGTACTGCTGAGATTCCGAAATCTGGGGGAAGTGGGTATTTAAGCGGCAATGCGAATTACTTGTATTCATTCCTCGGGATGGCACCGGCAGAGGACCCGCAGCTCATTACGTACGTCCTTGTCCAGCAGCCGAAATTGCCGGCTGGAAAAGCGGGGGCGGACCCTGTGGCGGAACTGTTCACATCGATTACGGAAAGTAGTTTAAAGTATTTGAACATTGGACCGAGCGATGAAGAGGCAGTGGAGGCGACAGTTATCCGGGATTATACCGGGAAAGAATCTGCTGAAGCGATTGTGCAGCTCGAACAGGACGGTTTCCGCCCGGTGGTTATCGGTGAAGGTGGCAAGATTAGTGTTCAATATCCGCAGAAGGGGACCAAACCGGCTGAGAATGCGGTTATCTTATTAAAGACGGAAGGCGAAACGGCATTACCTGATTTCACCGGATGGTCGAAAAAAATGGTTCTTTCGTTTAAAATGTTATCTGGACTTGATATCCGCATCAATGGTGAAGGATTTGTAACGGAACAAAGTCTGTCTCAAGGGACGGTCATCGGCCTGGACGATCCGGTCGTCATTCAGCTGCAATCCCCTGCGGAAATCTATAAACCTGAAGTGGACGTACCCGATGAAGAGAGTATTGTTGGCGGTTAACGAATAGCTGTCTTCCACACATCATAAGTTGATAGAAAAACGAGGGGTGTGCGGACGCTGCGAACATTTATACAGCTACAATCCAAAAAAAGGCTGAGAGCCGTCTTTGTCATATTCCTAATCCTACTTGCGATGGTTGTCGGAAAGTTGTTTCATGTACAGATTATCAAACATGAACTGCTTAAAGAACGTGCGGAGGCAAACTGGGATCGGGAAATACCATTTGGCGGGATGCGGGGGGATATCCTAGACCGGAACGGAAATCTACTGGTAGGGAGCGAGTTAGCCCCGACATTATATTTCATGCCTTCGCAAAATAAGGAAATTGCAGTAGCCGCAAAAGCATTGGCCGATATACTTGGAATCGACGCTGCTAAGTTGGAAGAGAAAATGTCCAAAAAAGAATACATGGTCAAATTAGCGCCGGAAGGAAAGAACATAACGAAAGAACAGGCGGACGAGATTGCACGTCTTCAGATTGAGGGCCTGTATACAGGAGTCGATTTTGTCCGTCAATATCCAAACGGAGAGTTGCTTTCCAGATTGATAGGATTTACAGGGTATGATAGCCAAGGGTTGGCTGGAATTGAATATGCATACGATGAAATTCTGCGTGGAACGGGCGATAAGATCAGGTTATATACAGATGCAAAAGGCATTCCGCTGCCGCATGTCGATGACGGCTTTCAAACCGGAAAAAAAGGCAACTCTGTTGAGCTGACAATCGATATGAACATGCAAAAAGTAGTTGAAAGGGAACTGTTGCAAGCGATGGAGAAGTTTGATGCTATCCAAGCACTTGCAATCATCATGAATCCTAAAACCGGTGAATTATTATCGCTGGCATCCGTACCGACTTTCCATCCGAAGGATTATCAGGATGTGGATCCGAGCATTTATAATCGGAATCTGCCCGTCTGGATGACCTACGAGCCGGGATCCACATTCAAAATCGTGACGCTCGCTGCAAGTCTTGAAGAAAAAGTCATCAATCTCCACAATGAGAATTTCTACGATCCAGGTTATGTGATGATTGCAAAAGCGAGGCTCCGTTGTTGGAAAAGAGAAGGCCACAAAGATCAGACATTCCTAGAGGTCGTCGAAAATTCATGCAATCCGGGTTTTGTTGAAATGGGGCAACGGTTGGGTGGCAAAAAACTCGACCAATACATCCGGGACTTCGGTTTTGGGCAATCGACCGGATCAGGAATAGCTGGTGAAGCTAAGGGGATCCTTTTCACGAAAAAAGCATTCGGCCCTGTCGAGCAGGCAACGACCGCATTCGGTCAAGGGATCTCTGTGACGCCCATCCAGCAGGTGCAGGCAGTTGCTGCGGCTGTCAATGGTGGTTATCTGTATCGACCGTATATCGTAAAAGAAATCTTGGATGACAAAGGGAAGGCAATCCAAACATTCGAACCGGAAATGCAACGCCAAGTCATCAGTGAGGAGACGTCCAAGCAAGTGCGGGAGGCGCTCGAATCGGTCGTCGCAAACGGTTCCGGCCGTAATGCGTTCACAGATGGTCTACGGGTCGGTGGAAAGACAGGAACTGCCCAAAAAGTTGTCGATGGGACCTACAAGGACGGCGACTATATCGTATCGTTCATCGGATTTGCGCCGGCAGATGATCCGGAATTGCTTGTCTATGTAGCCGTCGACAGTCCGAAAAATGCGAGTCAGTTCGGTGGCGTCATCGCTGCCCCGATTGTCGGGCGGATTATCGAGGAAGTTGCTCCACTTGCAGGAGTCACGAAGCGGGAAGGGCAGATTGAAAAAGAATATAGGTGGGGCGATCAGATGACTCATCGGGTTCCCGACCTGACAGGAATGACAAAAGAGGAAATTGGTAAACAATTGTATACGTACCGCCTCGAATGGCACGGTTCCGGTGACACGGTGAAATACCAAATGCCGGTAGCTGATACATTGATTGAGGTTGAAGATGTTATACATGTATATACAGAATGAATCAATTACGCCTCGGCGTAATTGATTCCAGATTTTGAATTGAGCTTGAGGCCTACTTAGGAAAGATTGAACTGCATCTTTCCCTGGAAAGATTGAACAGCATTTTTCCTCCTGTAGATCATGCATTCATTGCGACAGGACGTCGCGAACTTAGACTGCCTTCATTAACTCCTTTCAAAATCTGTGACATTCGCCGGAGGCTCTAACAAGGAGGAATTGAACTTCATTCCTCCCATTCAGTAGGGTTTAGCCTCCTACTGAATTATATACATTTTTGGCAAAGACTTACTGCTTTTAAAAGTGGAAGACTTTCTCTGAATGATGTTAACTAAATGCAAAGTCTGATTCAGCGCATGCGCAATGACTGTTTCAGTAGATAGAAGGAGAAAATATCATGACACTCGTCACGACATTGACGGTCATTGCCGTCGCGTTCATTATTTCAGTATTATTAGGGATTCTCATCATCCCCGCTTTAAGGAGAATGAAGTTCGGGCAAAGTATACGTGAAGAAGGTCCGAAAGCCCATCAGAAAAAAGCGGGGACACCTACGATGGGTGGGCTGATCTTCATTGGTTCAATCATCCTGTCAACGCTTGCCATGGCATACATAAACGATGTTTTGACAACGCAGACCATTGTTCTATTACTCATACTAGTCGGTTTCGGCATTATCGGGTTTCTGGATGATTTTATCATCGTCGTTTTAAAAAGGAACTTAGGGCTGACATCTATTCAAAAACTGATTGGGCAAATCATAGTTGCGGTTGCCGCATTCTTCCTCCTTAAGTTGGGGCCGTTCGATACGGCTGTGCAAATTCCGTTTGTGGGTATTGAATTGGAACTTGGCATTTTTTATGTCGCGTTTCTACTGTTCTGGCTAGTAGGATTTTCAAATGCAGTCAATTTATCGGATGGGCTGGATGGACTCGTCGCGGGTACATCGTCTATTGCCTTTGGGGCATTTGGCGTCCATGCACTCATTTTCGGACAACAGGACATCGCCTTATTCGCATTCGTTGTAACAGGTGCAATGCTTGGATTCCTCGTTTTCAACGTCAAACCCGCAAAAGTGTTCATGGGTGATACAGGCTCACTTGCCCTTGGTGGGGCACTTGCCATGTTATCCGTGTTGATCAAACAGGAATTCCTGCTACTGGTCATTGGAATCGTTTATGTAATTGAAACACTTTCAGTCATCATTCAGGTGATCAGTTTCAAGACGACGGGTAAGCGGGTCTTCAAGATGAGTCCCATTCATCATCATTTTGAGTTATCAGGTTGGTCGGAATGGAAAATCGTTATTGTTTTCTGGGGTGTCGCATTTTTTGCAGCGATTGTACCCGTTTTGTTGGAGGTGATGTAAATGAGAGAGGTAAATCAATTCGAGGGTATGAAAGTATTGGTTCTCGGCTTGGCGAAAAGCGGATATGCAGCAGCGGGTCTGCTCCATGCTACAGGAGCGGATGTAACGGTTAATGATGCATCACCAGCAGAAGGCAATGCAGAAGCTACTGCGTTAAGCAAGCAAGGGATTGCTGTCATTTGCGGCGGTCATCCCGAGGGCATCATGGACGAAGGCTTCGAGCTTGTCGTGAAAAACCCAGGAATACCTTACACGAATCCAGTCATTGTGGAAGCGTTACGGAAAGGGGTTCCCGTCTGGACGGAAATTGAGCTAACATCGCGCTTAAGTGAAGCCCCGATCATTGCCATCACCGGTTCAAACGGAAAAACGACCACGACTACCTTGCTGTACCATATGCTCAATATCGGTGGGAAACATCCGCTCATTGCTGGGAATATCGGCACGGTCTCCTGTTCGGTGGCAGAACAGGCGACGAGTGAAAATATCATTGTATTGGAAGCATCGTCCTTCCAATTGATGGGCACTGAGTCGTTCCGCCCGAAAATTGCTATTTGGACGAATCTCTATGACGCACATCTGGATTACCATGGAACTTCGGAAGCGTACGCAGATGCAAAAGCGAACATCACGAAAAATCAGACGCAAGCGGATTATTTCATATACAATGACGATCAACCGGAACTGCGCGAATACGCGGCCCGGTCAGCGGCAACTGTGATTCCATTTTCGCTGAAAGGCAGAACAGAAATCGGTATATCCGCCGATGACGAACAAATATATTGGAATGGTACCCCTTTTGCGAGACGTTCCATCATCAAGCTGCCAGGGCTACACAATCTTGAAAATATCCTTTCTGCAACAGCGGCAGCCATTTTGTCAGGTTGCGATAAGAAAACGATTGAAGACGTCTTGAGTTCCTTTACGGGAGTTCGTCACAGAATGCAATTCGTCAGGGAATTGCAAGGCCGCAAGTTTTATAACGATTCGAAAGCGACGAATACGCTCGCAACCAAAAGTGCTCTTGCGGCATTCACCAAACCGACAATCCTCATTGCGGGTGGTCTCGATCGCGGTCATTCCTTTGAAGAGCTGAGGCCTTTCATGGAAAATGTCAAAGCGGTTGTCGCTCTTGGCGAAACGACGGACAGATTTTCGAAGTTTGCGGCTTCATGCGGCATTGCGGACATCGTCCAGGCAGAAGATGTTGGAGATGCAGTCCAAAAAGCATACCCACTGACTTTTGAAGGTGATGTCATCCTTCTATCACCGGCCTGTGCAAGCTGGGATCAGTATCCAAGCTTTGAAGCACGGGGGGATCAATTTATCGAGGCTGTAATGAAATTGAAATAAAAACAAGTACGCCCATGTAATATAGCAAGAGTACTATTGCGGAAGGATGCGTTCGCTGGAAAGGAAATTAAAAACGGCATTTATCGTTTCTGCGGTGGCGCTGTCACTAATCGGATTGGCATTTGTCCACTCTGCCGGTTCCTATTGGGGAACGGTTCATTATGAAGATTCCATCCCTTTTATTGTGAAACAGGGCATTTACACGGCTGTTTCCATCGGCATCGCCCTTGTGATTATGAAAAGCCCATTAACATCAAATCCGAAAACATGGACGATGTTCTATTACGGAATGATCTTGTTGCTGGTGGCAGTGCTTATTCCTGGAATCGGTGCTGTCCGTAACGGTTCACAGAGCTGGATTGCCTTCGGTCCCTTCAGTTTGCAGCCTGCTGAATTCATCAAAGTTGCACTCATTGGCAAACTGGCTAGCAGTATGGGGAAACTGGGTGGGAAAAGTGTTTTCAGATTCAGCCATATCGGGTTGATCCTTTTGCCGGCAGCGTTGATCATGTTGCAACCTGACTTGGGTTCAGCCGTCATAATGATAGTATCCGCCTTTGTCATTCTTTTTGTCGCCGGTTATCCATTGCGTTTTTTCACATTTCTGGGGGTTGGCGGAATCGTTGCATTCATCGCCTTAATCGCGGCTGCGCCATATCGTCTGGATCGCATCAAATCGTATATCGATCCGTGGAACGATCCACTAGGGACCGGGTTCCAAGGGATCCAATCCCTCTTTGCAATCGCGCCAGGTGGACTATTCGGTCATGGATATGGAAACAGCAGGCAAAAGTATCTTTATTTGCCCGAGCCTCAAAATGATTTCATCTTTTCCATTATTGCGGAGGAAACAGGATTCATAGGGGCGACGTTCGTCCTCCTCCTATTTGTGATTTTATTGGTTTCGACTTTCGGAATCGCGATTCGGACAAAAGGACGCAATGCAATGTTCATTGTTGCAGGCATGGGATCGATGATTATCTTTCAAACGTTTTTAAATATGGGAGTCGTATCGGGCTTATTGCCGGTTACGGGCGTCACATTGCCGTTCATCAGCTATGGCGGTTCGTCGCTGATGACGACTTGGTTGGCGGCGGGTACCATTTTGCATTTTACCGACAGCAGAAAATCAATCGGGTAAGGGAGGGGCCAATATGGACAAAGTCATTGATATTGAAGAGCGGATTCCATCCATGCGGGAAAAACGCCGTAGGAAAACGAACAAGAAATTCTTGTTCGTATTGTCCGTGTTCGTTATTGCGCTCCTCGCGATACTCTATTTCCAATCACCGCTAAGTAAGGTAGGGATGATTACTGTTAGCGGTGCGATGCTCCATGATTCGGAAATATACAAAGAACAAAGCGGCCTTCAGATGGACAAGCCCCTGTGGAATTTCAAAACCGGAGAAATTGAAAAATCACTGGAGTTACTTGATGGCGTCAAAAGTGCTACTGTAGATCGCAAATGGATGAGAGATGTCCAAATCACGGTTTCCGAATGGGAGACCATCGCCTATATTGAAGAAAAGGAGCAGTATAGTCTCTTATTGGATAATGGTGAGGTTTTTGCTTCAGGGATAAGGCATCCGGAAGTGAAAGCACCTGTGTTATCGGGTTTCCAGGATGACAGAATCCGTAAAAGATTGACAGCCCAGCTGCTGAAAATGGATAAAGAGGTTTATCGGCTGATTTCTGAAATCCTTTATAATGAAACGACCAGTAGTTCAGAGAACATAACGGTCTATATGGATGATGGTTTCGAAGTGCGTGCAGTGATTTCCAGTTTCGCTGAAAAGATGGCCTATTATCCGGAAATCACAGCCCAATTGAGCGGTTTGGAAAAAGGTGTAATTGACATAGAAGTGGGGACATTTTTTGTGCCTTTCAGTGAAATGTACGGTGAGCCGAAAGGGGAGGAGGAGACGATTGACGAAGAAAGTGAGTGAAGCTTACAGGAAAAGAGGCAGACATATTCTTTTTTCCGTCGTTTTCCTAGTGCTCGGTTTTATATTGGCCTTTTCTTACCGAACCCTTGGCGCGGATAAGGAAATCAATCCATCCCGGAACTCCACTTTCGCGAAGGAAGAAGAACACCGTGAAGAGTTGATTAGCCAGCAAGAACGGAATAAGGAACTGACAGATGAAATCGCCGCTAAGCAGGAAGAGATCCGGGAATTTGAACGTTCTTTTTCCACAAGGGAGGAAGATCATGCCATTCTCGTGAACGAGGCGAAAGACCTCCGCTTGCTGCTTGGCGTTATTCCTGCAATTGGACAAGGTGTCAGGGTGACGTTGAAAGATGCCGACTACGATCCGATTGAACAGAATCCGAATGATTATATCGTTCATGAGAGCCATATCTTACGGGTCGTCAACGAATTAAGAATATCCGGGGCACAGGGCATAGCGATTAATGGTCAAAGAATAACGTCAAACTCGTACATAAAATGCACAGGTCCTGTTATCACGATTGATGGCAGGACATTCCCGGCTCCTTTCGTCGTCGAGGCGATTGGCGATGCGGACGTCCTGACATCCTCATTGTATTTAAAAGGCGGGGTAATCGATGGTTTGATCCGGGATAATATTGTCGTGACGACAGAGCAATCAAAGGGGATTCGTTTGTCTGCATTGCGGGACGAAAACAGTTGATTCAATGCAGAGGAGGTTGGACGGTTGGGAAAAACAAACCATTGGAAATTCACTTTGGTCTTACTCATTGTCGGGTTTATGATTGCCGTCCAATACAATTCGATGAAAAATCCTGAAGAGCGAGATACACGGGATATCTGGGCAATCCGACATGAATTATCTGTCGAAAAGCAGCATCACTCCGAGTTATTATCCGAAATCCGGGAGCTTGATAAAACCATTCTTTCCTATAAATCGCTAGATGATGCGGATACGGGGAAGGCTTTGGCGGAAACGGTCGACAAGTTGGTTCAGCAGGCGGGGATGACAGATATCAAAGGACCCGGTATCACGATCAAAGTCCGGCCTTCCGCCGAGAGTGTCGCATTTGGAACACCGATTACAGGTATTTCACCAGAATTGCTCACCCGGTTTGTTAACGAATTGAACCGCTTTAAAGGAATTGTTCTCGAGATTGATGGGAAGCGATTTACGACATTGACGTCCATCCGTGATATAAATGGAATAACGAATATCAACGGATTGAATGTCTCGACTCCCCCGTTCACGATAAAAATCATCTCTCCGACAATGAAGGATAGCGAGAAGTTATATAATTTCTTGGCAGCCTCGTCAATTCAGGATGATTTTTACCTCGACAATTTGACCCTCATTATCGGAAAACCGGAAACGGATTTAGAAATCCGGGGGTATCGGGAAAGGTTCGATAATCAGTTTCTGAAGGAAATTCCGAAGGGGGAATAATTATGTGGTTGCCATTACTTGGACTTTTGCTCGGCATATCGCTAGGTTTACTATCGGACATACAAATTCCGCAAGTATACGGCAATTATCTATCGATTGCCGTCCTGGCAGCTCTTGACACACTGTTTGGAGGCATCAGAGCGCATTTGCAGCAGGTGTATGACGACAAGGTGTTCGTATCCGGATTCTTCTTCAACATCGCTTTGGCGGCCGCTCTGGCGTTTCTAGGGGTGCATTTAGGTGTCGATTTATACTTGGCTGCGATCTTTGCATTCGGAGTCCGGCTATTCCAAAATATAGCTGTTATCAGAAGGATTTTACTCGTAAAATGGTCGGAGCGGAGCAAGGTTCCCAAAACAAATGCTCCAGAATGAAAGGATTTGGCAAAGAGATGTCGAAAATATTTAGACAATACACTTACAATACAATAGAATGGAAGATAAGAGTTGTTATGGGAGGTGCCAGTAATTGAGCCAATCAGAATTGTATGTTTCACTTGATATAGGTTCTTCGTCGGTCAAAGTGTTGATAGGTGAAGTGGATGGCGGATCCCTGCATGTTATCGGAGTCGGCAATGTCCAATCGGCGGGAATCCGAAAAGGAACGATAATAGATATCGATGCAACTGTCCAATCAATCCGGAAGGCGGTCGATCAGGCTGAGCGCATGATCGGGATGCAAATCCGTGAGGTCATTCTTGGCATACCTGCAAACGGAGTTGTTCTGCAGGATGTGAAAGGGGTTGTGGCAGTCAACTCGGAGAATCGGGAAATCACGGATGATGACCTTGATCGGGTCATGAAATCGGCTCAAGTCATGTCGGTGCCACCTGAACGTGAAATCGTCAATATTATTCCGAAACAATTCATTGTTGACGATTATGATGAAATAACGGATCCAAGGGGAATGATTGGAGTCCGGCTTGAAATGGACGGCACGCTTATCACGACATCAAAAACGCTTGTTCACAATATATTGCGTTGTGTGGAGCGGGCAGGTCTTGACATACGTGAAATCTATCTGCAACCGCTCGCTGCCGGAACTTTCGCTTTAACAGATGACGAGAAAAATCATGGTACAGCATTCATCGATATCGGCGGGGGTTCCACGACGATTGCATTGTTCGGCGAAAATCGGTTCATGTCAACGGCAGTCATTCCTGTCGGCGGAGATCATATTACAAAAGATCTGTCCATTATACTGAAAACACCGACCGAACAAGCCAGGAAGATTAAACACCAGTATGGACATGCGTTCTCGGATGATGCGTCGGATGATGAGCTATTCGAAGTGCCTGTCATCGGCGTGGATTCAAAAGATCAATACAGCCAACGATACATATCGGAGATCATCGGTGTCCGGCTTGAAGAGCTTTTTGACCTCGTTTTGGAGGAACTGTACCGGATGGGCGTGCGTGACTTGCCTGGCGGAGTCGTCTTGACTGGCGGCATCACGAAGCTGGATGGTATGCTTCAATTGGCCAGGCATGTGTTGAAAACGAGGGTCCGTATTCATACACCGGAATATATCGGTGTCAGGGAACCCATGTATTCGACTGCTGTCGGATTGATTCGCTATGCGCATATGCAGGACAATTTTTTCGGCCATGTGCAGGAAGCATCGACTGTCTCGACAAATGAAACCCAAGATCTGGCTCCGGTAAAAAAGAAAAAGCCGGCAGAACGCAATACGGAAAAACGGCCGGGGATTTTTGACCGGGCAAAAAAAGTTTTCGACAATTTCTTTGAATAAGTGATTTAACTGCTCTATAGGTTTGCATGAGATGGATTAGGAGGAGAAATGATGCTGGAATTTGATACGAATATTGAATCGTCAGCTGTCATCAAAGTAATTGGTGTCGGCGGCGGCGGAAATAATGCGGTAAACCGGATGATTGAACATGGAGTACAAGGTGTTGAATTCATTGCAGTGAATACGGATGCACAAGCTCTCAATCTTTCAAGTGCTGAGGTGAAATTGCAAATCGGCGCTAAACTGACACGTGGTCTAGGAGCGGGTGCTAACCCGGAAGTCGGTAAAAAAGCCGCTGAAGAAAGTAAGGAACAAATCGAAGAAGCTTTGCGCGGCGCGGATATGGTATTCGTCACAGCGGGAATGGGTGGAGGTACAGGTACAGGTGCTGCCCCTGTCATCGCTCAAATCGCGAAGGACTTAGGCTCATTGACGGTCGGTGTGGTGACTAGGCCGTTCACATTCGAAGGACGGAAACGATCCACACAGGCTATCGGCGGAATCACGGCGATGAAAGAGTCCGTGGACACGCTTATCGTCATTCCGAATGATAAATTACTTGAAATTGTCGATAAGAATACGCCGATGCTCGAAGCTTTCCGCGAAGCGGACAATGTACTTCGTCAAGGGGTTCAGGGTATTTCGGATCTTATCGCGACGCCAGGTCTTATCAACTTGGACTTCGCGGATGTCAAAACCATCATGTCCAACAAAGGTTCTGCATTAATGGGAATCGGGATGTCGACTGGGGAAAATCGGGCAGCGGAAGCGGCGAAGAAGGCAATCTCGAGTCCATTGCTCGAAACATCAATCGACGGCGCGAAAGGTGTCATCATGAATATTACGGGCGGTTCAAACCTTAGTTTGTTTGAAGTACAGGAAGCTGCTGACATCGTTGCATCCGCTTCTGATGAAGATGTCAATATGATCTTTGGGTCTGTCATCAATGATAATTTGAAAGATGAAATCATTGTTACGGTCATTGCGACAGGATTTACCGAAGAACAACTAAGCCCGTCACGTCCAGCTAGAAGCGCTAGTTTTGGTGCAAGCCGTCCACAGACGCGCGAACAGGTTGCACCTCCGACCCAACAATCTCCGCCAACACGTGAGCGCAGAGAAGAGGCGCCACAGTACCAACAGCAAGAACCGGCTCCTACAACGCGTCAACAACAGACGAACCAGCAGGAAGACACACTGGATATCCCTACGTTCTTACGCAATCGTCGCCGGTAATAATAATGTTCTACAGCTTTCCAGAAAATGCACATGCATTTTCCGGAAAGCTTTTTTTGATAGATATAGATATTGGATATCTATATGAACTGAGCACCCTCCGCTTTTGTATATGTCTAGGCTCCGGGCGCCAGGCGCTCCTCGCTTTTGTATACATCGAACGTTGTCGATTTCTTTTTTTTATTTAACCGCTATTCCGACAAACATTTCATCAATCGGATGCTATCGTTGTTTCTAAGGAGGGCGGTCTATGTATGGAGAAATCATTGTCGGAGTGAATATGTTATTCAATTATGCCATTCTGTCATTTGCCAACAAAGTGGGAAACGTCCATGCCGCCCGCGGACGTCTATTGTTCGCATCCCTTACAGGCGCATTGCCTGTCGTACTCTTCCCCTCATCGATCATCGCGGTCATCTTATCTTTTTTGGGCATGACGCTCTATGCGTTCGGCAAGACATTCGAACCGTGGAAAAAGTCTGCATCCATGGTTTTAGTCGGGGCTGTATTCGCCGGTGGATTATTAACTGCGTTCCAATTCCGGATTAGTGCGTCCAATGACGCGATGAATATTCTTGCTTACGCGGTTGTTGCCTACGTCGCTCTCTACTACTTGAAGAAGAAATGGCAAGATGTCAGGACAGCACGCCATATTTCGGATTTGAAATCGTCGTCTACGCTGTATCTATGGGACTCCGAAATCCCGATAGATGTCTTTGTTGACTCAGGGAACGGTTGTACGGAGCCGCTATCAGGACTACCTGTCCATTTTGTGTCATTGAAAGCGGTTGAAGCTTATATACCGGAAGACCTGTTGAATCCGTTGTCCAAATGGAATCCGAATGGTTCGCCTTCATTAACGGAGTTTCCGGAGACCTATCAGAAAAGTATCCGGTTGATTCGATTGATGACGGTACAAGGACAATCATGGGCAATCGGTTTTAAATACGAACGATGGGTGGTGGGAGATGGAAATACGTTGCAGCCGGGCTATCTTGTCTTGACGAAAAAAGACCGTCGCTATCCGGACGGTGCCGAAGCGATTCTGCACGTATCAGCAATGGAATCACTACACGTTGAAAGGGGAACTGTTCATGCTGCATAAGCTAAAAAATTGGTTGTCAATGATTGTCTCCATGTTGAAAAGGAAAAGTGGCACATATTATATCGGGGGTCACGAATCACTTCCAAAACCGTTAACACGCGAAGAAGAAGCGGAAACGATTCGTGCCTTCATGGAAGGCGATATGAATGCACGTGATACCCTTATTGAAAAAAATCTACGTCTTGTCGTCTATATTGCGCGCCGCTTTGATAATACTAATACACATATTGAGGACTTGATCAGTATTGGCGCCATCGGACTTATAAAGGCAATCGAAACATTCAAAATCGATAAAAATATAAAATTGGCAACGTATGCTTCCCGCTGTATTGAAAATGAAATTTTGATGCATCTCCGTAAAACAAATCGGACACGCTCGGAAATCTCTTTTGATGAACCGCTTAATTCGGATGCGGATGGAAACGAATTACTGTTATCTGATATTCTGGGCACGGATGAGCATATTATTATTGATGATGTCGAAAAGAAAATTGAACGGCAGCACATGATAGATGCCATCAGGACACTCGACGAACGGGAGCGGTATATTATGGAATGCCGCTTCGGCTTGACAGGTCAATTGGAAATGACGCAAAAAGAAGTGGCGGAGTTATTAGGCATTTCACAGTCTTATATTTCCCGGCTTGAAAAAAAAATCATCATGGATTTACGAGAGCAACTAAATCATCCAATTGCATAATGGTTGAAATTGGCGGATCCATTCCCTGCATATTCCTGCCGACTGCGGACAGACTATTTCGTACAGTCATCTACAGAATGTGGAGGAAAAGCGAATGGTACGTACAAGAGTGGAGATTTGCGGAATCGATACGTCCGAATTGCCATTACTCACAAACGACGTGATGAAAGAAACATTTATAAGGCTGCAAAGTGGAGACCAATCCGCCCGGGAGGAACTCGTCATCGGCAATTTGCGACTCGTCCTCAGCCTAGTTCAGAGGTTCGCTTATCGTGGAGAACAAGCGGATGATTTATTTCAAGTTGGATGTATAGGCCTGTTGAAGTCGATTGACAATTTTGATTTGAAACATAATGTACGATTTTCAACATACGCCGTCCCGATGATCATCGGGGAAATCAAAAGACATCTGCGTGACCATCATTCCATAAGGGTTTCCAGGTCACTTCGAGACATCGCTTATAAGGCGATTAAAGCAAAAGAGCAATTTATCAATGACAATCAAAAAGAACCGAAAATCTCTGACTTGTCGGACGCGACAGGCATTCCCGCCGACGATATTCTCTTTGCACTGGATGCCATCCAGGATCCGATGTCACTTCACGAACCGATCAACGGGGATGGGGGCGATCCGGTATTCATGATGGACCAGTTGCAGGATAAAACCGTGTCCGAGGAGAAATGGTTAACGTATGTTTCCGTTAAAGAGACTGTATCCACAATGGATGAACGGCAACAGACGATTCTTTCGAAACGCTTTTATTTAGGACAAACGCAAACTGAAATTGCCAAAGAACTTGGCATTTCACAGGCCCAAATTTCAAGACTAGAGAAAAATGCCGTAAAAACCATACGGGAAGGCATGGAACAGAAATAAAAAAAGCGAAGGGCGCCCGTTTAGACGCGATAGGCATAAGACGGACCGATGAGTGGCGTGTGTGCCACATTGTTGGGCTAGCTTATGACCCGAGCATCTGGGGCCAGGAGCTAGCCAATAAAAAAGTAGACGCAATGCAGTGATGCATTTGCGTTTTTTTTTTCGTTTGTACGCATATATTCTCTCTAAGGAGGGATTGTGTGAGGTTTTCAGAGATACAGAAAAAAGAAGTTATCGATGTCAAAAAAGGGGCATTTCTTGGATTTGTTCAAGATGCCACAATTGACACGAAGAACGGGATGGTCGAGTCATTGCATGTCAGTGGTGGGGAACGGAGTATTTTCTTTGATGCTAAAGATAAGGAAATGAAACGGGTGCGTCTTGCCGATATCACCACAATCGGAAAGGATATTGTACTGGTCGGTCACAATGAGGGAATAAAATGACTAATCATTGATATGTAGAAGCTCACTTGTTACAATAAAGGTTAAGAATAATGAAAAGTAGTGATGATTAATGAACCTATTACAACAACGAATCCAGAAAATTGAACAAGATATACAGGCTGCATGTGACCGTGACGGGCCGAAATCGGACTGAAATCACGGTTATTGCGGTGACTAAAGCGGTGTCTGCCAAAAGAACTTCCGAGGTAATGGATGCGGGCATTCATCAGCTTGGTGAAAATCGCGCGGAAGGACTGCTTGGCAAACAAAATATTATTCAAGATGGGGCCGAGTGGCATTTCATCGGTAATGTCCAGAGCAGGAAAGTGAAAGACATCATCAATCGGATTGATTATTTACATTCGGTCGATCGATTGGGCATCGTGAAAGAAATCCAAAAACGTACCGATCGCATAATTGATTGTTTTGTGCAGGTAAATGTGTCAGGCGAGGAAAGTAAATCTGGAATTACGCCAGCTGAACTTGGGCATTTTATCGAGCAAATGGCGACTTATGATAAAATTAGGATTGTCGGTTTGATGACGATGGCACCTTTAACGGAAAATCAGGATGAAATCCGCGCTGTATTCCGTACGCTCAGAGAACTGCGTGATGGGGTTTCCGCACGAAACTTGCCGCATGCACCGTGTAACCAATTATCCATGGGAATGTCGAATGATTACATTATCGCAATCGAAGAAGGTGCAACCCATGTACGAATCGGTACTGCACTTGTCGGAGCAGAAAGCGGGGAAGATGGATGAGCATAAAAAACAAATTCGAGAAATGGTTTTATCTTGATGATGAAGAAGACGAAGTGCGGGAGAAATCCCAACCGCGCCGTGAAGAGCAACGACCGCCTGTGCAAGAGCAACCGCGTAGAGTAGCAGCAGCGCCGAGAAAACAACCGGCTACTGAGGGGCAACAACCGGGAACCGTCGTCAGTTTGCAAAGCATCCAGAAATCTTCTAAAATGGTACTCGTTGAACCGCGTGTTTATGCGGAAGCACAAGATATTTCCGAGCACTTGAAAAACAAAAGGGCTGTCGTTGTCAATTTACAACGGATCGAACGTGACCAAGGGATCCGGATTGTCGACTTCCTCAGTGGAACTGTGTATGCGCTAGGCGGAGACATCCAGCGGATCGGCACAGATATATTCCTTTGCGTCCCTGAGAACGTGGAAGTTGCAGGGGCGATTTCCGATTACTTTGAACGATAGACTTTGAATGAGGTGTACGAACTAGTATGTCAACTTATTTTATATTTAATAGCATAGCATGGGCATTCCAGATTTACTCGATACTGCTGATCATTTACATTTTGATGTCGTGGGTACCTTCAGCACGCGAGACGAAATTTGGCCAGATACTCGAAAAGATTACAGAGCCATACCTTGGATTTTTCAGAAAATTCATCCCGCCACTTGGAATGATTGATATATCACCGATTGTTGCTCTATTTGCGTTGAATTTAATATCTAGAGGTGTTTTTTCAATACTTGGCATGTTGTTATAAAAAAGATGGAGCTATCCTCACCTAGGTGAGGATTTTTCTATAAGGAGAAAAAAAGATGGAGACTATACTACAGCATTTCCGTAAAGACGAGCAGCCATTCATCGAAATGGCGATAGGCTGGATTCGAGAAGTGGAAGATATGTATTCACCTAAATTGACGGGGTTTTTGGATCCGAGGCAACAATTCATCGTGGATTCAATCGTCCGCAATTCTAATCTGTCAGTCGATTCTTATGGGGCTTTTCCTGAAGCGGAACGGCAAAGGAAGTTGATCTATCCCGATTACTATGCACCGGAAACGGGTGACTATCAGATTGCCCTGTTCAATGTGAAGTATGCCTCGAAGTTCATGAAGTTGGAACATAAGGATATTCTTGGCTCGATGATGTCGCTTGGCGTCGATCGTTCTAAATTCGGGGATATCCGGGTCGGAGAAGAGGATGTCCAATTTGCAGTGGCAGATGAATTGAAAGATTATATCAAAGCGAACTTCACTTCCATCGGAAAATCGAAGGTGAGTGTCGAAGAGAATGATTGTCCGGAAGAGTGGATGGGTACTACGGAAACATGGACGGAAGAAACACATATTGTCAGCTCACTGCGCCTAGATGTCGTCATTGCGGCACTCACGAACAGTGCACGACAAAAAGCCGCATCGCTTATCCATGGTGAAAAAGTGAAGGTGAACTGGACGGTCCGGGATCAGCCAGCGTTTGAATTACAGGAATCGGATATGTTATCCGTTAGAGGTTCGGGTCGATTTAAGGTGATAGCAATCGAAGGTAGGACCCGGAAAGATAAAATCCGTCTGATCATTGGGAAGTTAGAATGATTTTTCTGATTATAGGTAAATATAATGCTGTTATCTCATGTCTTAACATGTATAATAGAGAATGGATTACGCTAAAGGGGAGATGCTACGAATGGCTCTGTCACCACTTGATATACATAACAAAGAATTCAGCAGTAAATTTAGAGGTTATGATGAAGATGAGGTCAACGAGTTTCTGGAACAAATCATGAAAGATTATGAAAATGTTCTTAACGAGAATAAAGAACTGAAAAATAGCTTAAAACAATCGAAAGAACAAGTTTCTCACTTCAATTCCATCGAGGAAACATTACAGAAATCCATTCTTGTTGCGCAGGAAGCTGCGGAGGATGTCCGCCGTAACTCGATGAAGGAATCGAAACTGATTGTCAGAGAAGCTGAAAAGAATGCCGACCGTATTGTCAATGAAGCCCTGTCACGTGCACGTAGGATTTCTGTGGAAGTCGAAGACTTGAAAAAACAATCAAAGGTCTTCCGTACTCGTTTTAAAATGCTCATCGAAGCACAACTTGATCTTATCCAGTCGGATGATTGGGACAAACTGCTGGAGTACGAGATCAATGCCGAGCAGTTGGAAATAGCGGCAGACAAAGACCGATAAGCGATTGGAAAAAACTTATTTTGTATGATCATTCGCCGGAGACTTGACTTTAGTCTCACTAGCCGCATATAATAGTGTGCATATATTCACAATAGGCGTTGAAAGAGAAAGTACTTTCCAAAAATGTGCAAAGCGAACCGGGGATGGTGGGAGCCCGGTCTTCAATTGGAAACGAAGATCACTCTTGAGCTGGATAGCGGAATTCAAGTACGCTATTCCCGGAAACACCCCGTTACGGTGTCTGAGTGGCAGCAAATCCGTTTGTTGCAAGTAGGGTGGTATCGCGAGAATAACTCCTCGTCCCTTTTTTAGGGACGGGGATTTTTGTGTTTTTTGGACTGTTTATAAGTTGAAAGCAATGCTTTAACTTAACTTATAAAAACGGATCCAAAATAATAAGGAGGAAGCCAAATGGAATACAAGGATACATTACTGATGCCGAAAACCGATTTCCCGATGCGTGGGAATCTTCCGAACAAAGAGCCGGAAATGCAAGCGAAATGGGAAGAAATGGACATTTATGGGAAAGTGCAGGAACGTACAAAAGGACGTCCGTTCTTCGTTTTGCATGACGGACCTCCGTATGCGAACGGCGATCTTCATATGGGTCACGCACTAAACAAGGTGATTAAAGACATGATTGTCCGCCATAAATCGATGACAGGCTTCCATGCGCCATATGTACCGGGCTGGGATACGCATGGGCTACCAATTGAACAGGCGCTTGTTAACAAAGGCGTGAAACGGAAAGAGCATACTATCGCCGAATTCCGTAAGATGTGTGAAGACTATGCCTATAGCCAAATCGACAGCCAACGTTCACAATTCAAACGGATTGGTGTGCGTGGCGATTGGGAGAATCCTTATATCACGTTGAAGCCTGCTTTTGAAGCGCGGCAAATTCAAGTGTTTGGAGAGATGGCGAAAAAGGGCTACATCTATAAAGGCTTAAAGCCGGTCTTCTGGTCCCCGTCCAGTGAATCCGCACTGGCTGAAGCGGAAATCGAATACCATGACAAAAAATCAGCATCCATCTATGTCGGTTTCCCTGTAAAAGACGGAAAAGGTATTGTCGAAAACGATGTGCAATTTTTAATCTGGACGACGACGCCCTGGACGATTCCTGCAAACCTGGGCATTTCTGTCCATCCCGAATTCACGTATATCATCGTCAAGGCTGGAGCAGGAAAATTCTTGATTGCCAAAGACTTGCTTGCATTCGTTGCAGAAGAAATCGGTTGGGAAGAATATTCCGTAGAGCGGGAGTTAAAAGGTTCTGAACTTGACCGTGTCGTCGCGAAACATCCGCTGTATGACCGTGATTCCCTCGTGATGCTAGGTGAACACGTAACTGCTGAAGCGGGTACAGGTTGTGTCCATACAGCACCAGGTCATGGGGAAGACGACTTTTATGTGTCAAAATCTTACGGTATTGATGCATTGTCTCCAGTGAATGATCGAGGCGTCATGACAGATGAAGCACCTGGATTTGAAGGCCTGTTCTATGAGGATGCCAACAAAGCGGTGACGGAAGCGCTCGACAAGGTCGGTGCACTTCAGAAATTGTCATTCATTACGCACTCTTATCCGCATGATTGGCGGACGAAAAAGCCGGTTATCTACCGAGCGACTGCACAATGGTTCGCTTCCATCGAGGCGTTCCGTCCGGAATTACTTGAAGCGATCCGAAATACAAAATTCACACCTTCTTGGGGTGAAACACGTCTCTATAATATGGTCCGTGACCGTGGTGACTGGTGTATTTCACGTCAACGTGTATGGGGTGTTCCGATTCCGGTCTTTTACGCGGAAAACGGTGAACCGATCATTACGGATGAAACGATTGAAAACGTCTCGAAATTGTTCCGTGAACACGGTTCAAACATCTGGTTTGAAAGAGATGCGAAAGAGCTGCTTCCTGAAGGCTTCACACATGAAGGCAGCCCGAACGGCAAATTCACAAAAGAGACGGATATCATGGATGTCTGGTTTGACTCCGGCTCGACGCACCAAGGCGTATTAGTTGAGCGGGACGATCTAGTCTATCCGGCGGATCTGTATCTTGAAGGGTCTGACCAATACCGCGGTTGGTTCAACTCCTCCTTGACGACAAGTGTAGCCATTAACGGGCATGCACCTTATAAAGGCTTATTGAGCCATGGTTTCACACTGGATGGCAATGGACGTAAAATGAGTAAATCACTAGGGAATGTCATCGTCCCTTCAAAAGTGATGAACCAACTCGGAGCGGATATTCTCCGTCTATGGGTATCGTCCGTTGACTACACGGCTGATGTGCGGGTTTCCGATTCGAACTTCAAGCAAGTTTCTGAAGTGTATCGTAAAATCCGTAACACGCTCCGATTCTTACATGGCAATACATCCGACTTCAACCCTGCTACGGATGCTGTTGCATTTGCGGACCTCCGTCCAGTCGATCAATTCGTTTATGTAAGATTACAGGATTTGATCCAAGAAGTGCGTGAGGCGTATGAAAACTACGAGTTTGCTGGTGTCTATCATGCGGTGAATAATTTCTGTACGGGTGAATTGAGCTCATTCTATCTCGATATTGCGAAAGATGTCGTTTACATCGAAGGCGTGGATCATTTGCATCGCCGTGCAATGCAGACGGTGATGTATGATACATTGCTTGCGCTGTTGAAAGTATTGACACCGATCATTCCGCATACGACAGATGAGATGTGGGCATATATGAAGCATGTCGACGAAGAAAGTGTTCAACTGACGGATATGCCAGAAGCACAAGTATTCGGAGAAGAAGTGCAAGCATTACGTGACCGCTTCGCTACGCTGATGCTCGTTCGTGATGATGTGTTAAAGGCGCTTGAAGAAGCGCGAAACGAAAAGGTCATCGGGAAATCACTCGAGGCGAAAGTAACGGTTGCGGTTCCTGAAAATCTGCAAGGCATCTTTGCTGCAGATGATATCGACTTTGCGCAGTTCTTTATCGTATCTGATTTTGCGGAAGGCGATATTGCGACCATGCCTGAAGGGACATTGAAGCTGGATACTGTCAGTGTCCTCGTTGAACAGGCGTCTGGTGAAAAATGTGACCGTTGCTGGACAATTTCAGAAACGGTTGGAACGGACGAAGCACATTCGACATTATGTACACGATGTGCGGATGTCGTGAAAAAACATTACGTATAATTTGATTCAGCGAAAGTTCCCCATATCTATAAGTGGTGGAATGAATGCTAGACATACATTCAATTCAGTGGGGGTTCAAACCCTGGCTGATTCAAATTAGGCCTCCGGCGGATGTCACAGATTTTGAATTGCACGAGCGCAATTCAAAATCTGGACGCAATTACGCCGAGGCGTAATTGATTAAGTAGAGCGGCTGTGGCAGTCTTTCATGAAGACTTGCCATAGCCGCTTTTTGTAGCAACTGGCACCGCATGCAACCGATGTGGTAAAATAAAACGTAATCTGTTGGACGGGGGTTTTGGGGATTGTTTATCTATTATTTTTTGGCGGTCGTCGTCATTTTATTAGATCAGTGGACGAAATGGCTCGTCGTTAAAAATATGGAACTTGGCGAAAGAATCAGTATTGCCGATCCTTATTTAGGGCTGCTATCCCATCGCAATAGAGGAGCAGCGTGGGGAATGCTAGAAGGACAGATGTGGTTATTTTATATCGTTACCGTCATTGTCGTAGCAGGCATTATCTACTTCTTCCATAAAGAGGCGAAAGGTCATGCGCTCTTCGGTTTCAGTCTGATGTTCCTACTTGGCGGGGCGATTGGTAATTTCATCGACCGTCTATGGCGTAAGGAAGTAGTTGATTTTGTAGATGTCTTCATCCCAGTCATCAACTACGATTTCCCGATTTTCAATGTAGCGGACGCAGCATTGACCATCGGTGTGATAATGATCATCATCCATATGATCCTGGATGAAAAAAAGAATAAGAAAAAGGTGTCTTAATGGAAAAGTTTGAAATTGAAATAACGGAAGAACATGGTGGAAGCCGCATCGACAAAGCTTTGACGACCATCAATCCGGATTGGTCACGCACACAGGTCCAGCAATGGTTGAAAGACGGTCTCGTCCTTGTCGATGGCACACAGGTAAAACCGAATTATAAAGTGAAACAAGGTGACTTGCTCACTGTCGAAGAACCGGATCCGGAAGAACTAGATGTGGTAGCGGAAAACCTGGACCTGGATATCGTTTATGAAGACAAAGATGTACTCGTCGTCAATAAGCCGCGTGGCATGGTCGTGCACCCCGCACCGGGGCATGCGACAGGAACCGTTGTCAACGGACTGATGTATCAGGTCAAGGACTTATCAGGCATCAATGGCGTGCTCCGTCCCGGGATCGTTCACCGGATAGACAAGGATACGACTGGGCTATTGATGGTTGCGAAAAATGACCAAGCCCATGTGTCATTAGTTGACCAACTCGTGGCGAAATCCGTGACACGTGTCTACACAGCACTGGTTCACGGACATATCCCCCACGATAATGGAACGATAGATGCACCAATCGGACGTGACCAGAAAGAACGTCAAAGTATGGCCATTGTCGATAAAGGGAAACATGCGGTTACCCATTTTAAAGTGCTTGAACGGTTTGGCGATTATACGCTCGTCGAATGTAGATTGGAGACGGGCAGAACGCATCAAATCCGTGTCCATATGAAGTATATCGGCTATCCGCTTGTCGGAGATCCGAAATATGGTCCGAAAAAGACAATTGGTTTTGGAGGACAGGTATTGCATGCGGGTACGGTTGGATTCAATCACCCTGCTACGGGCGAATACATGGAATTTTCAAGTCCTTTACCCGCAGATTTTCAGGCTTTGATTGATCAGTTAAGAAAAGATTAAGAAAATACGTTGACAAACCGAAAGTATGAATTGTATACTGAACACAGCAACTGAATAGCGATACCTTTAAAATCAGTCCAGAGAGGCTGGGAAGGTTGCACGGAAGTATTGTCGAACTGCTGCGCGCAGTTTCCGACGTACGCTTTTTTCTGCACGTATACCCTCCCGCCATCCATGGCAGGAGGGTTTTTTATCTTTATTCAGAGGATGTCCAAATACCCACTGAATAAAGATAGCCTCGGGCGGAAGTCCAGATTTTGAATCGAGTAAGCTCGATTCAAAATCTGGACCCAATTACGCCAGGGCGCAATTGAAAGTAAAGGAGGAGAAGAAACGAATGGTGGAAAAAGCGATTATTTTAGATGAGCAAGCAATTGGCAGGGCTGTCACACGGATAGCTCATGAGATCATTGAACGCAATAAAGGAATTGACGAGTGCATATTGGTCGGCATTAAAACGAGAGGTGCATTTCTTGCGGAACGGCTTGCGGGGAAAATTGAACAGATCGAAGGGAAGCCGATTAAAACAGGAGAACTGGACATCACGTTATACCGGGATGACCTGCTCTATAAAAATGAAAATGAGGAGCCGCTCGTACAGCAAGTGGATATCAAACATGATGTCTCGGATAAAAAAGTGGTCCTTGTCGATGACGTATTATTCACAGGAAGAACGGTACGTGCAGCAATGGACGCTGTCATGGATCTGGGAAGACCGGCATCCATTCAACTAGCGGTACTTGTCGATAGGGGACATCGTGAACTCCCAATCCGCCCGGATTTCGTCGGGAAAAACATCCCGACCTCCAGCGAAGAACGTGTCGTCGTAAGTGTACAGGAGACAGATGGCAAGGACGACGTTACAATCCATGAGAAATAATTAATCGTCACGGGGGAAAACAAGGTGTCAGAAAAAGTATTAGATGTTCATGAAATACCGAAATTCGGGAGAATGCTCACACTTAGTTTTCAGCATCTATTCGCTATGATCGGAGCAACGGTCCTGGTCCCGCAACTTGTCGGGTTAAGTCCAGCCATCGCATTATTGACAAGCGGAATTGCAACGATTGTGTTCATATTAATCACCCAGTTTAAAGTCCCGGCTTACCTCGGTTCGTCCTTTGCCTTTATCATACCGATTCAGATTGCGACGGCAGAAGGCGGCATCGGCAGTGCAATGATCGGTAGCATGTTTGTCGCAGCGGTATATGCAATCATCTCGCTCCTCATTTGGAAAACAGGACATAAATTAATTATGCGAATCTTACCGCCGATTGTTGTGGCGCCTGTCATCATTGTCATCGGGCTTGCGCTGTCGCCTGTTGCAATCATGAATGCGAGTACCATCCAAGTGGGGGATGCAAGAGTATACAGCCTTTTACATTTCTCGGCAGCGCTTGTCACGCTTGCAGTTGCCATCATCTGTATCATCTTCTTCAAAGGCATCATTAGTCTGATGCCAGTCTTGCTCGGCATCATCGCCGGATACATCTACTCGGTTTTTATCGGCATTGTCGATTTCGCAGCTGTCAAAGAAGCGCCAGTCTTCAGTGTTCCAGAAATGCTGATACCGGGAATCGACTATGAGTTTACAGTAACTTGGAGTTTGCTTGCGATTATGGTGCCAATCGCCATTGTGACCATTTCCGAACATATCGGTCATCAGCTCGTACTGGGACGGATTGTCGAGCGGGATTATATAAAAGATCCTGGATTGCATCGCTCCATACTCGGGGATGGGATAGGAACGTTTATCAGTTCCTTGGTCGGCGGTCCACCGAAGACGACTTATGGTGAAAATATAGGCGTGTTGGCCATCACCCGCGTGTTCAGTGTTGCGGTCGTCGCTGGTGCTGCAATTCTGGCGATACTGTTCTCATTCCTTGGGCAAGTGATGGCGCTCATTAATACGATTCCGGGGGCGGTTCTTGGAGGGATATCAATTCTTCTTTTCGGAATCATCGCTTCGTCTGGTTTACGGATGTTGGTCGACCATAAAATCGACTTTGGAAATCAACGTAATTTGGTCATCGCATCGGTGATTCTTGTCATCGGAATAGGCGGCGCAACAATCAAGTTCAGTGAAACATTTCAAGTAGAGGGTATGGCACTGGCCGCGATTGTAGGGGTAGTATTGAATCTGGTTTTACCTGGAAAAACAAACGAGAGTCTACTCGACGAAACTGAATAGAAGACCTTTTAATAACTGTCCAGAGAGGCAGGGAAAGGTTCGTTTGACGCACATACTTGCTAAGTTGAAGAAGTATGTGAGACTGTCATGCCTAACGAGCCTTTCCGCCTGCGGGAAAGGCTTTTTACAATAGAATGACGAGGAGGAAATAGTATGAACCACTTAGTATCAATGAGCCAGTTAACAGAAGAGGATATCATGGCAATTCTTGATCGGGCCCGCGCCTTTAAAAAATCCGGTTGTCAGGAATTTCCCGGGAAATATATGGTGAGCAATTTGTTCTTCGAACCTAGTACACGGACAAAGATGAGCTTTGAGCTGGCGGAGAGAAGGCTAGGTCTTGATGTGCTGCCTTTTGACTCAGATACTTCCAGCACCGTAAAAGGGGAAACGCTCTATGATACAGTGAAAACACTCGAAGCAATTGGAGTGGAGGCGCTTGTTATCCGGCATCCGCAACGGAACTATTATGAGCAACTGGTCGGAAGGACATCTATTTCATTGATCAACGGTGGGGATGGATCAGGACAACATCCAACGCAGTCACTACTGGATTTGTTCACAATCAAAGAAGAGTTCGGAACATTTAAGGGACTAAACATTCTGATCTCAGGAGATATTGCGCATAGCCGCGTCGCCCGCTCCAATGCAGAGGCTCTGACGAAATTAGGTGCAAATGTCACGTTCGTTTGCCCTATAGAATGGGCAGGGGGATTCCAAACAAAGAGTAAATTGGATGGCCTAATTGAAACCAGTGATGTGGTCATGCTACTCCGCGTCCAGCACGAAAGACATCGGGATGTCTCGCTTTTCACGGATGAAAGTTATCACGAACATTTCGGACTGACAGTAGAGCGTGCAAAAAAGATGAAAGATAAGGCAATCATTATGCATCCAGGTCCATTCAATCGAGGAGTGGAAATTGCAGAACCTTTAATCGAATGCTCTAAATCAAGAATACTAAAACAAGTGGAAAACGGCGTTTATACACGAATGGCAGTTCTAGAAACGATTTTAAATGGGAGGAATAAAATTGGAAAAATTAATACAAGAGGTACAGATGCTAAACGAGGAAGGAAAGCTGTTTACAACTGATATAAAAATAACGGGTGATAAAATTTCGGAAATCGGTACTGATCTTATAGTAAACGATGCTGAGATAATCGACGGCAATGGGTTATTCGTAGCACCAGGATTCATCGATGTCCATGTCCATCTTCGGGAGCCGGGGGGCGAACATAAAGAGACAATCGAAAGTGGAACAAGGGCTGCGGCAAAAGGAGGGTATACGACCATCTGTGCGATGCCGAATACCCGACCTGTGCCGGATACGAAAGAAAATTTGACGCTTGTCAATGAATTGATAGCCAAAAAATCACTGATTCGGGTCCTTCCTTATGCATCCATCACAATCCGTGAAGCAGGAAAGGAACGGACGAATCTTGCGGAACTGAAAGAACACGGCGCTTTTGCTTTTACGGACGACGGAGTCGGTGTTCAACAGGCAGGGATGATGTATGAAGCGATGCAGGATGCTGCAAAAATCGGTATGCCAATCGTTGCACACTGTGAAGACAATACGCTTATCTACGGCGGTGCCATGCATGAAGGTAAACGAAACAAAGAACTTGGCCTTCCTGGCATCCCTTCCATTGCAGAATCGGTCCATATTGCCCGCGATATTTTGCTTGCAGAAGCGGCTGGTGCTCATTACCATGTGTGCCACGTCAGCACGAAAGAATCTGTCAGGGTCATCCGTGATGCGAAAAAGGCAGGCATTCATGTCACTGCTGAGGTGAGTCCACATCACCTTCTTCTATCGGAAGACGATATCCCTGGAGACGACGCGGATTGGAAGATGAATCCACCACTTCGCGGGCAAGATGATCTTGAAGCAATGCGCGAAGGATTGATGGATGGCACACTTGATTTCATCGCGACCGACCATGCACCGCATACGGCGGAAGAAAAAGCGGCCGGTTTTGAAAAGGCACCATTCGGAATTACGGGATTTGAAACGGCTTTTCCTCTTCTCTATACAAAATTTGTGAAAGAAGGGAAATGGACACTGAAACAGCTAATCGATTGGATGACGAAAAAACCGGCGGATGTCTTCGGTTTACCGTATGGCACACTAGAAGTCGGCGCGACAGCAGATCTTGTTTTACTTGATTTGACAAAAGAACAGAAAATTGACAGCGCAACATTTATTTCAAAAGGCAAAAGCACGCCATTTAACGGATGGAACTGTGCAGGTTGGCCAGTCAAAACAATTTTCGGAGGAAACGTCGTTTGGGAGGAGCACATATGATTCTTCAAGATCGAATGACAGTCATCTCCCAAAAACAAATCGGGCATAACATTTTTGAAATGACATTGGCTGGGAAATTGGTCGGAGAAATCACTTCCCCGGGTCAGTTTGTTCACATAAGGGTGTCCGACTCGTTCGAACCACTTCTAAGACGTCCTATTTCGATTGCTGCGATCGATAAAGAGGCAGGCCAAATGACCATCATTTACCGTGCGGAAGGTCGGGGAACAACGCTTCTTTCGCAAAAACGAACAGATGATGAGGTCGACGTGCTCGGGCCATTAGGAAACGGTTTTCCAGTAGATGAAACGGCTGCTGGCGAGACGGCAGTTTTAGTCGGGGGCGGAATTGGAGTCCCTCCTCTTTATGAACTGTCGAAGCAATTGACGGCGAAAGGCGTAAAATGTATCCATGTGTTAGGCTTTCAATCCGAGAACGTCGTTTTTTACGAGGAAGAATTTACGAAACTCGGTGAAACGTATATTGTGACTGTGGATGGAACGAAGGGAACGGCAGGATTTGTAACGAATGTCATGGAGACCCTCGGAAATGACTTCTCGACGTATTATAGTTGCGGTCCAATGCCGATGTTGAATGCTGTGCAAAACATGTATGAAGGTAAAAAAGGTTTCTTATCATTTGAACAACGGATGGGCTGTGGCATCGGGGCATGTTTTGCCTGTATATGTCAAACAACGAACGAGACAGAAAAGGCGTACATAAAGGTCTGTTCGGACGGACCGGTCTTTCCGGCAGGGGTGGTGGCGATATGAATCGATTAGCGATAGAATTACCAGGTTTACAATTGAAAAATCCGATTATGCCTGCATCCGGTTGTTTCGGATTCGGGAAAGAGTACGGACAATTATATGATTTATCGCTTCTTGGGGCGATTATGATCAAAGCAACGACTCTTGAAACACGCCTTGGCAATCCGACGCCGCGTGTTGCTGAAACGGCTTCAGGGATGCTGAATGCAATCGGCTTGCAAAATCCGGGACTGGAAGGCGTAATGGAAGGCGAATTGCCATGGCTTGAACAGTTCGATGTACCGATCATTGCGAACGTTGCGGGAACTGAAACATCTGACTATGTTGAAGTTGCAAAAGAAGTATCGAAAGCACCAAATGTTAAAGCGCTTGAATTGAACATTTCCTGTCCGAACGTCAAAGCGGGAGGCATCACGTTCGGAACAGATCCTGAAATTGCAAAAGAGTTGACAAGAGCGGTGAAAGAAGTTTCCCAAGTACCGGTTTACGTCAAACTTTCTCCGAACGTCACAGACGTGACGGCCATTGCGCAAGCAGTGGAAGCAGGCGGAGCGGACGGCATTACGATGATCAATACACTTGTCGGTATGCGTCTCGACCAAAAAACAGGGCGTCCTGTCATCGCAAATGGCACAGGCGGTCTATCCGGCCCAGCCGTAAAACCGGTCGCCATTCGGATGGTATATGAAGTGAGCAAAGCAATCCGTATTCCGATCATCGGTATGGGCGGTGTTTCAGAAACGGCTGATGTGATTGACTTCTTGTCAGCGGGTGCAAGTGCCGTTGCGGTCGGGACAGCAAACTTTGTCAATCCGTTCATCTGTCCGCAAATTATTGAGGAATTACCGGCTAAGTTGGACGAACTTGGCGTTGAACATATATCTGAACTGATAGGAAGGAGCCACCGGTTATGAAAACATCCCCGATCGTCGCACTCGATTTCGAGTCCGCTGAAAAGACATTAGACTTCCTTCGCGCATTTGATGGAGATGTCAGCGTCAAAGTGGGCATGCAGCTGTATTACAAGGAAGGGCCTGCGATCGTGGCTCGTTTGAAAGAACTAGGCTTCGACATTTTCTTGGACTTGAAACTGCATGATATTCCAAATACAGTAAAATCTGCGATGGAAGTGCTTGCGGGATTAGGTGTAGACCTTGTCAATGTCCATGCGGCAGGGAATAAGACGATGATGGAGGCAGCTCTTGAAGGTTTGGATAAAGGAACACCAACCGGAATGACGCGTCCATCACTGATTGGTGTCACTCAACTGACGTCAACGGACGAGCGCCAAGTGCGCGAAGATCAGTTGATTGGTGTACCGTTGCGGGAGTCTGTCCTTCATTATGCGCAGCTGACCAAAGAAGCGGGACTGGATGGTGTCGTTTGTTCCGTCCATGAAGCGGCTGCGATTGCAGAAGTTTGCGGGAAAACATTTTTTAAAGTGACACCGGGCATCCGTCTTGCAGACGGTGGTGCACATGACCAGAAACGGATCGCGACACCGGAACAAGCGCGACTGGAAGGTTCGACACATATCGTTGTGGGACGGGCGATTACAGGAGCAGCAGATCCCCGGGCGGCATACGAGCAGATCAATGCATTTTGGAAGGGGACCGAATGATAATGGAGAAAAAAGAAATTGCGAAAATCCTATTGAACGTAGGTGCAGTTGAATTAAGCCCCAATGACCCGTTCACGTGGGCATCGGGCATCGAGTCACCGATTTACTGTGACAACCGTTTGACGATGTCAGATGCCGTAGGGCGGAAAAAGATTGCTGAAGGACTGGCAAACGTCATTCGAGCAAAATATCCGGAAACAACGGTCATTGCAGGAACTGCAACTGCTGGCATTCCGCATGCCGCATGGGTCGCGGATATACTTGGATTGCCGATGGTCTATATCCGCTCGAAGGCGAAAGGACATGGTCGCAGCCGTCAAATCGAAGGGAAAATTGCCGACACGGATAAAGCGGTTATTATTGAAGATCTGATTTCAACAGGTGGTAGTAGCTTAAATGCTGCTGAAGCACTCCGTTCTGAAGGTATCGAAGTAACGGGAGTTGTTTCCATTTTTACATACGAACTTCAAAGTGCTGATGAAACCTTTGCATCTGCAGGGCTGACGTACAACAGCTTAACGAATTTCGGTGCATTAACTGAAGCTGCACAGGAAAGCGGTGCAATCAGTGAGGAGTCAATCACTGATTTACTTGATTGGCATGGAAAATTGAAAGCTGGATTATTGAAATGAGAAAATGCTATCCCGCAAGTCTTTAGTCTTGTGGGATAGCTTTTTATTTCACTGAGATTGGTTTATTCTTTCTAACCGCTTTGTTAATTGATCTCGCCAATCTTGAGCTAATCCTGTCGCGTCTAACACAATTTTTTGGAAACTTCATCTATCGTCTTAGTTGTATATTTATCCAACTATACGTATTGTTGGAATTGTGGTTTAAAAATGAAAAGAGGCCAATTTGGGAACTTTTAGAGCTCGCAAATAAAATAAAACATATTGACTATTCTATCTAGAAAGTGTACGATTACGGGTATTATTGCTGCTAATTAAACAAAAAAGAGAGAGCAATAAGGAAAAAGGGGGAAAAGACATGAAGATTGGCTGGCTAAAGTATACAGTGGCATTAATGAGTATTGTATTCATCCTTGCAGCATGTGGAAAGGATGGAGCGGATAACACATCCGATAATGCCAACGAAGCGAATGATACAGCAACTGAAAAGTATAAAATCGGTGTGACGCAAATTGTCGAACACCCTTCTTTGAACGCCGCTTATGATGGTTTTAAAAAGGCATTGGAGGATGCGGGTCTCGAAGTGGAATATGATGTGCAAAATGCGCAAAATGACAATAGCTCAAACACTACGATTGCGAATAACCTAGTAGGTTCTGGCGTGGATTTGATTTTCGCCAACTCGACCCCTAGCGCGCAAGCAGTCGCAGTCGCAACGCAAGACATTCCGATTGTTTTTACATCCGTTACGGATGCTGTAAGTGCTGAACTTGTTGAGTCGATGGAAAGCCCGGGAGGCAATGTGACAGGTACGCTTGATAGTCACCCCGAAGCGATTCCAACTACCATGAAGTTCATGAAAGAAGAATTGGGTGTCAAAAATGTTGGGATGGTCTTTAACTCGGGAGAGATAAACTCTCGTACTCAGGTAGATGCAGTGAAAGCAATTTTAGAAGAGATGGATATGAATGTCGTGGAAGCATCTGTTGCAACATCCGCAGATGTGAAACAAGCTGCCGAGTCTTTAATCGGTAAAGCGGACGCGTTTTATATCATTACAGACAATACAGTCGTATCAGCACTTGAATCCGTGATTGACGTTGCGAATGCTAATAAGATTCCAACTATGGTCGCTGAATTTGACTCTGTAAAACGAGGCGGACTGGGTGCATATGGTTTTGAATTTTACGATATCGGTTATGAAGCAGGTCAAATGGCTGTAGAAATCTTAAAAGGTGAAAGTACGCCAGCCGAGTTACCCGTTCAGATTCCACAGAACTTGAAATTTATCATGAATAAGGAAGCAGCTGATGCAATTGGTCTTGAAATCAAAGACGAATGGAATGCTGAACTTACAGAATAACTAGGAGATGATATTGCATGTTTTCAGCTGTATTTGGCTCAGTTGAGCAAGGGATCATCTATGCAATTATGGCACTCGGAGTGTATCTTACATTCCGAGTGTTGGATTTTCCAGACTTAACGGTGGATGGCAGTTTTGTTACAGGTGCAGCCGTTGCGGCGACAATGATTGTTTTTGACTATCATCCGCTAGTGGCAACAGTTACGGCGATTATAGCTGGCTTCATTGCGGGTTGTTTAACGGGTTTGTTACATACAAAAGGGAAGATAAATCCACTATTAGCGGGAATACTAATGATGATTGCTTTGTATTCCATCAATTTAAGAATTATGGGTCTGACGTCTGAGAGTTCGGTAGGGCGGCCCAATATCCCATTGTTGAATGCAGAAACGCTGTTTAGTCAATTCAATGTATTTTGGAGTACGCTGGGTATTGATGAGGCCATTAATCAATTTTTCGGCTTATTAGGTGTCGAGTATTTACCATCGACATGGGGAACACTGTTTTTAATGATTATTGCGACAATCCTCATTAAAATTGTTGTTGATTGGTTTTTACGAACAGAAATTGGACTTGCCATACGAGCAACCGGCGACAACAAAAAAATGATCCGCAGTTTTTCTGCGAATACAGACACGCTTGTCATTCTGGGATTAGGCATATCCAATGGACTTGTCGCATTTTCTGGTGCTTTAATCGCCCAGTATTCCAAGTTTTCGGATATAGGCATGGGCATTGGGATGATTGTCATTGGACTTGCCTCCGTCATTATCGGTGAAGCGATTTTCGGAACAAAAACGATTATGCGAACCACTTTAGCGGTTGTGTTTGGTGCAATCATTTATAGAATTGTGTTAGGACTGGCGTTACGATTTGATTTTCTCGACACAGGAGATATGAAGCTCATCACTGCGGTGATTGTCATTATCGCTTTGATTTTACCGCAATTCATTGACAAAAGACGTGAGAAAAACAGAAATGCAAAACGCCGTGCCGAACGATTGGCGAGTTAGAATTTTAGGCTGAAGTAGGAGGGTAATACCATTGTTGAAGCTTCAACAGATTAATAAGCTATTTAATGAGGGGACACCCGATGAAAAAATTGCGCTTGATGAAATCAATCTACATTTAAAACCAGGTGATTTCGTCACCGTGATTGGTAGTAACGGTGCGGGGAAATCAACGATGATGAACATGATTTCAGGAGCGCTGACACCCGATTTTGGCGTTATTGAAATTGCGGGTGAAAATGTTGTAAAGCTGCCAGAGTATAAACGCTCGCTCAAAATTGGACGGGTTTTCCAAGATCCGATGGCGGGAACTGCTCCTGCGATGACCATCGAGGAAAATTTGGCGATGGCTTATTCGCGCAACAAGAAACGTGGGTTACGAAAAGGCACGAGTAAAAAACGACGGGAATATTTCCGTGCATCTCTTGAGACATTGCATTTGAATTTGGAAAACCGGATGAATGCAAAAGTCGGTATGCTATCAGGAGGAGAGCGACAAGCGCTTTCTTTGTTAATGGCTACTTTTACACAGCCGTCCATTCTACTCCTCGATGAGCATACAGCTGCACTTGATCCATCGAGAGCAGAACTGATTTCCGGCTTGACGAGGGATCTCGTTGAAAAGGATAAATTGACAACGCTGATGGTTACACATAATATGCAACAGGCAGTGGATTTAGGAAATCGGCTCATTATGATGGATAAAGGGCAAATCATATTGGAAGTGGAAGCCGAAGAAAAGAAACTGTTGACGATTGAAAAACTGATGGCTGAATTCCAGCGCATCCGCGGTGAGAAACTGAACAGTGATGCAGCGCTATTATCTGTATGAAATAAAAAAGACAGGACTCGCTATGTATAAAGCGAATCCTGTCTTTTTTAAAATTTTTGGACCAGTGGTGTTAGTAGTTTTTTGAAACAGTAGCATTAGTTCGGAGTAGAATGGATACGATATATTGGAATGAGATGATTTACTGCATACGAGGAGAGTACTTACATGAAAGAATTCAAAGTCACGTACTTTTTTGATGAGGAGTATTACATCAGAAGGTTCATTCATATGGAATCCCTGGAAAAGGCGGAAGAGCTCATTCGCAGCGAACGGGATCAATATATTTCGTTCCGTGATAGCAGGGGTATTTATCATGAATTGAATACACAGAATGTCCGCGTTGTCCAAGTATCCGAGTATTTTCGAGTCGACAAAAGTGCTAGATAAAGTACCAGACATTAAAATGCGAATCCACGTTGGTAAAGTCCATGTGGATTCGCATTTTTTATTTCCGAAGTTTCATCACAACATCTTCGTCAGGCGTAACGAAAACTGTCTTCTGTTCAAAGTAAATCACGAACCCGGGCTTTGATCCGTTCGGCTTCTTCACATGTCGCACTTCGGTATAGTCAACTGGGACGGATGATGATCCGCGTGCTTTGCTAAAATAAGCGGACAGGATAGCGGCTTCCCGGATCGTTTCCTCATCGGGATTAGCGTCATGGATGACGACATGCGATCCCGGTATATCCTTCGTATGGAGCCATGTCTGCTCTCTAGAAGCCATTTTGAATGTCAGATAGTCATTTTGTTTATTGTTTTTACCCACCGAAATTTTAACACCTGCAGAGGATACATACGTTTCCGGTGCCGGTTTCCTCGGTTTGCTTTTCTTTTTCACTTTCCGGGCCTTCAAAAATCCAAGTTCTGCCAACTCTTCACGTATTTCTTCGATATCTTCGGGGGATGCTTGCAGTACCTGTTGTTTAATCATTTCGAAGTAGGCGATGTCCTCTTCCGCTTTTCCAAGTTGTTCCGCAATCATGACGAGCGCTGTTTTTGCTTTCGTGTAACGTGAATAATAGCGCTGTGCGTTATCAATCGGCGATTTTCTTGGGTCAAGTGGGATGGTCACAGTCGTGCCCTCTTCGTAATAATTATCGACAACCGCTTCGGTCATCCCTTTTTGGATGGCATAACTATTTGCGGTCAACAGTTCACCGTACAACTGGAAGGTATCGAGCTTGCCGGCAGCGTCCCGCTCTTTCACTAGTTTTTTCGTTTTTAGATTAAGCTTCGCAATTTCATTGTCAAGCCAACGTTCCAGATCCGCAGCTTGTGACTTCACCCGTTCCCTTTCGGCGCGTGCAAAGTACACTTTGTCCAATAACTTGCCGAGTGTCTCGTAGCCACCGAGCATTTTATCTGCATGCGTCAATTCGGTTGCGGAAAAGACCATTTTTGTCCCGACTTCTGAAATGTTTGGTTTGCCATCCGTTCCTTTGAAAGAAGTAAGGAATGCGGTGAACACATCGAACTTTTCATTTGCTGGGGTGTCTTTCAATCGGTAGAGCAGTTCTTCGGCATTGATAGGTGAAAAACCTGAAAATGTACCGACGAAGTCACGGGCATTTTCCAACTGTGGTAAGAGTGCTAGTAACTGTTCCTCTGTCACGGTGAATGGGTCCGTTTTGTCTTGCGGCGGAGCAGGTATGAAAGGTTGCCCCGGCAATACGGTCCGGTAACTGTTTACGGAAGGCGGTAAATGCTTCATGCTGTCGATGATTAGATCGCGTTCAGGATCTACGAGCAGCAAGTTGCTATGCCGTCCCATGATTTCAACGTAAACTTTTCTGCTAATCGCGTCGCCGATTTCATTTTTCGCTTGGATATCGAACGTGATGATTCGATCCGTACCGAATTGTTCGACGGCAGTGATTGTCCCGCCTTCCAGATGCTTGCGCAAAACCATGCAGAACATCGGTGGTTCGGAAGGATTCGTAATCGCTTCGTCCGTCAATTGGACTCGGGAATAGGATGAATGGATCGAGATGAGTAGCTTGTGGTTCTTGCCGTCTGAACGGACAAGAAACACGACTTCCTGCGCGTTCGGCTGATGGATTTTGGAAATGCGCCCATTCTTCAGGACTTGCAATTCCTGCACCATCGCCGTTGTGAATAAACCGTCAAATGCCATATGGATTCCTCTTTCAATTCCTTTTGTTCCATTTTAGCACTCTATCCATCAGGTATGTTATAATATGAACAGATTGTTTTGATCTAAAAAGATCGAAGCAGACATGTTTGTGTCGAGTCATCGCCGCAAAACAGACTAGAAATAAGAAGAGGGATTGCATGTATAAAAAACGTGGGCTTTTGATCGTCTTATCCGGACCATCGGGTGTAGGCAAAGGGACGGTTCGAAAAGAGCTTTTTACACAACCTGACACGAACTATGAATATTCCATCTCGATGACGACGCGCAGTCCTCGTGAGGGTGAAGTGGATGGGTCGGATTATTTCTTCAAATCGAGAGATGAATTCGAACAGTTGCTTGAAGAAGGCAAGTTGTTGGAGTATGCAGAGTATGTCGGCAACTATTATGGTACTCCGCTCGATTATGTCAATGAGACGCTGGATGCGGGAAGGGATGTCTTCCTTGAAATCGAAGTGGTCGGTGCTGCACAAGTCCGTGCCAAAGTTCCGGACGGTTTATTCATTTTCCTTGCACCGCCAAGCTTGTCGGAACTTGAAGACCGCTTGATTGGCAGAGGGACCGAAGAAGCTGACGTCATCGCTTCACGAATCGCGAAGGCACGTGAGGAACTTGAGATGATGAATTTATATGATTACGTTGTTGAAAATGACGAAGTATCGAATGCATGTGATCGCATTAACGCCATCGTCACTGCTGAACATTGCCGTCGGGAACGTGTCGAAAAACGCTATTTAACTATGTTGGAAGGGGAATAAAAAATGTTAACTCCATCACTCGATTCATTAAAAACAAAAATCGATTCAAAATACACACTTGTTACACTTGCGTCAAAACGGGCACGTGAAATGCAGGAAGAGGGCAATAAACTCCTTTCAACTTACCAATCGAAAAAGAACGTAGGGAAAGCGCTTGAAGAAATAGCTGCAGGCGCACTAAACAAACAGAAACAAGACGATTCAATTGTCTACGAAGACGAGATTTAAACCATACCATATGGTGCTGGTTGTCGTCACATTGACGTGACGAACAACCGGCACCACTCAAAAATAGGCAAACGTGATACTCCCTTAGAAACGAGGCTTTCTTTGGGAGTTTGTCATTTTAGAAAGGATGAGGACAATGTTGTTGAATAAAAAAATCCTCCTTTGTGTAACAGGCGGAATCGCAGTCTATAAAGCCGTTGCGCTCGTCAGTAAGCTCTCACAGGCTGGAGCGGATGTAAAAGTCATAATGACGGAGTCGGCAAAGGAATTTGTCACTCCGCTAACATTTCAAGCGATGTCCCGCAACGACGTCTTTTTCGATACATTCGATGAAAAGGATTCCCGCGTCATTGCACATATCGATTTGGCCGATTGGGCAGATCTCGTAATTGTTGCCCCTGCTACGGCAAATGTCATCGGAAAACTTGCGAATGGCATCGCGGATGATATGGTAACGACGACATTGCTGGCCACGACGGCCGAAGTTTGGATTGCGCCTGCTATGAATGTACATATGTATGAAAACAAGGCAGTTCTCAGGAATATTAAAACGTTGCACGAAGATGGTTATCAATTCATCGAACCGTCCGAAGGTTTTCTGGCATGCGGTTATGTTGGGAAAGGGCGTTTGGAAGAGCCTGAGAAAATCGTGGAATTCGTAAAGGACCGGTTCTCTAATCCGAGAAACTTACCACTTTCGGGAAAAAAAGTGGTGATTACCGCAGGTCCGACACGTGAACGGATTGATCCGGTCCGCTATGTATCGAATTTCTCCAGCGGGAAAATGGGTTATGCCATGGCGGAAGCGGCAGCTCAACTTGGTGCAACTGTGATTCTCATTTCGGGACCTGTCGGACTGGTCAAACCTACGGGAGTGAAAGTCATTGACGTGGAAAGCGCAGCCGAGATGTTCGAAGCGGTCCGCACCGAATTCGATGACGCTTCGATTGTCATTAAATCCGCAGCTGTCGCAGACTACCGTCCGAAAGAAATCCATCCGCGGAAGATGAAAAAGCAAGCGGGAGATGCAGTAATCGAACTTGAACGGACAACCGATATCTTGAAAACAATCGGCGCGCTGAAAACCGATCAAATCCTTGTCGGTTTCGCTGCAGAAACAGATAATGCCGTGGAATATGGAATGGGGAAACTGGATAGCAAAAATCTCGATTATATTATCGTCAACGACGTCACGGATCCGGATGCCGGTTTCGGAAAAGATACGAACGTCGTCACGTTATTATCAAAACATGGAACACACCGTCCATTCGAAGCGATGCCGAAAAAAGAACTGGCGAAAGTGTTGCTTGAGACAATCATTCAAGAAGAAAGTGACCTCGTACATGATCGCTGAAGTCATTGTTGATGTATCGGCCTATCCGATTGATCGACCTTTCGATTATCTCGTTCCGGCTTCCATGGTTTCTGTCATCGAAGCGGGCTCGCGTGTCAAAGTGCCATTTGGTCCGCGGAAGGTACTAGGCTATGTAACAGGACTGAAGGCTGAAAGTGATTTTGACCAGAAGAAATTGAAACCGGTTGGAGAGTTGATCGACCTTGAACCTGTCATTTCCGCTGAATTACTGGAGTTGTCGAGCTGGTTGGCGAGGCAGACATTGTCCTATGAAATTGATGCACTTCAAGTGATGCTGCCTGCCGCTATGCGGGCAAAGTATGAGAAAATCATCATTGTGGAGGACCCGGAACAGATCGGTGACGAGGACTTCAAACGTTTTCTCGCTGGGCGAAAAAGGGTGGCTTTAAAAGAGGCGGACTTGGCCGGCTTATTGGAAATTGTGAAATATCATGTAAAACAAGGTATCGTCACAGTCGATACAGCCATTAGCCAGCAGACGGCCATCAAAAAAGTGCGTATGATCCGGATGGTGGACGATGCGACCCTTCGAACAATTCTTGAATCAATTCACTCGAACGCCAAAAAACAGGCTGAATTGATCCGCTGGATGATCGAGCATGCCAACGAGACCATTAGTGCGAAGCAACTGATGGAACAGACGGGTATTCAGTCTTCCGTATTGAAAGCGGTCATTGATAAAGGTGCAGCAGTAGAAGAGCTTGCTGAAGTGTACCGTGAACCGGATGCGCCTCAACTTAAAGATACGGCTATTCCTATGCGTTTGACGGACGAGCAGACTGTTGGGTTGGAGCAAATCACAGATTCTTTCGATCGAGGGAAACCGGAGACATTTCTCCTTCACGGGGTGACGGGAAGCGGCAAGACAGAAATTTACTTGCGGGCCATCAAACATGTGTTGGAGCAAGGTAAAGAAGCGATCGTCCTTGTACCGGAAATATCCTTGACGCCGCAAATGACAGCGCGCTTCAAAGAACGTTTCGGCCCACTTGTCGCAGTTATGCATAGCGGCTTGTCTTCCGGAGAGAAATTCGATGAATGGCGCAAAATACAACGGGGTGAAGTAAAGGTGGTCGTCGGCGCAAGGTCTGCGGTATTTGCCCCGTTTGAAAACATCGGTATAATCATTCTCGATGAAGAACATGAATCAACGTATAAACAGGAAGACACACCACGTTACCACGCGAGGGATGTTGCCATTAAGCGTTCGGAATTTTATAATTGCCCTGTCATCCTTGGCAGTGCAACACCTTCCCTGGAATCGTATGCGCGTGCTTCCAAAGGTGTCTATACATTGCTCACTTTGAGAAGACGTGCGAAAGATCAGGAACTCCCCAACGTCACAGTCGTCGATATGCGTGAGGAGTTGAAAACGGGCAATCGGTCAATGTTTTCATTGCCGCTTGCGGAAGCCGTTCGTACGCGACTTGAAAGAGGGGAGCAGACGGTTTTATTCCTTAATAAGCGGGGCTTCTCGTCCTTTGTGTTATGTCGGGATTGCGGTACGGTCGTGGAATGCCCCAATTGCGATATTTCACTTACATATCACCGTGCAAATGAACGATTGAAATGTCATTATTGCGGCCATGAAGAACGGGTGCCGCTCGTTTGTCCGGAATGCGAAAGTGAATATATCCGCTTTTTTGGTACTGGTACCCAAAAGGCACAAGAGGAAATCGCCAAATTATTTCCTGAAGCGCGTGTCATTCGGATGGATGTTGATACGACACGGCAAAAAGGGTCTCACGAACGGCTGTTAAGACAGTTCAGTGAAGGGAAAGCAGATATTTTGCTCGGTACGCAAATGATTGCCAAAGGGCTGGATTTCCCGAATATTACGCTTGTCGGTGTCTTGGCAGCGGATACGACGCTCCATCTTGCGGATTTTCGTGCTGCGGAAAAAACGTTCCAGCTGATGACGCAAGTGAGCGGACGGGCAGGACGTCATGAATTGGCGGGAGAAGTGTTCATCCAGACGTATTCGCCGGAACATTATGCAATCGAATTATCGAAAGCACAGCATTATGAGCCTTTCTATGAGATGGAGATGGCGGCAAGGAGACAATTCGGTTATCCACCGTTCTATTTTGTCACGCTTATCCAGTTCACCCATGAGGATTTATTGAAAGTAGCCGATTATGCGGAAAAAGGCACACGTTTCTTAAAAGGGAATTTGTCACGGGATACTGTCGTCATCGGACCAACTGCATCGGCCATCAGCCGTGTGAACAATAGATATCGCTATCAATGTTTGATAAAATACAAAAAAGAACCGAAGTTGACGGAAACGTTACAACAGCTTATAAAATTTTACCGGACAGACTGGATCAAATCGGGTCTAACAATGACAGTCGATATGGAACCAGCGTCCATATTTTAACAACAAAAGCAAGTCTAGACGGAACAATAGAAAAGAGGAATTCAATTGGCAATACTTGAAATCGTGAAACATCCAGCACCAATTCTTCAACAGAACTGTAAAGAAGTTGTGAAATTCGATAAGAAACTTGCAAAGCTTCTCGATGATATGCATGACACCATGGTCGCTGCGGACGGAGTCGGCCTTGCGGCGCCGCAAATTGGTGAAGCTGTGCGTGTTGCCATCGTCGATATGGGAGAAGGGCAGGACATCATTGAAATGGTGAATCCAGTCGTCACGGCAATTGGTGGATCTGAAATCGAAGTGGAGGGCTGCCTTAGCTTTCCAGGATTATACGGAGAAGTGGAAAGACCGTTTTTTGTCCGCATCGAAGCGCAGGAACGAGATGGATCGTTATATGAACTTGAAGCGGAAGATTATGAGGCGCGGGCGATTCTTCATGAAATCGATCATTTGAATGGCGTTCTATTTGAATCGAAAATCATCCGAGTTGTCGATCCTTCGGAATTCGAAGAAGAGGATGAAGAAGCTTCAGAAATCGAAAGTAAGGAAGGTGGGCGCCAATGACGAAAATTGTCTTTATGGGAACGCCTGAATTTTCGGTACCGGTCCTGACGATGCTACATGAGGAAGGACATACCATAGTCGCAGTCGTCACGCAACCGGATAGACCGGTCGGCCGGAAACGGGTTTTAACACCGACTCCTGTTAAAGAGGAAGCGCTTCGACTCGGGCTTCCTGTCATTCAGCCTGAAAAGTTGACAGGTTCGGAAGAGTTGGAAGAAATTATTGCACTCCAACCGGATTTGATCGTTACTGCAGCGTTCGGTCAACTTCTGCCAAAAGAATTGCTGGAAGCACCGCAGCTCGGTTGCATAAATGTCCATGCATCTCTATTGCCTAAATACCGCGGAGGTGCCCCAATCCATCAGTCAATCATGGATGGTGAAACTGAAACCGGTGTCACGATCATGTATATGGTTGAGAAACTGGATGCAGGCGACATCATTTCGCAAGTGACTGTCCCGATTTCAGAGACAGATCATACAGGAAGCATGTTTAACGCACTTTCGGTAGCGGGTACGAAGCTATTGAAAGAGACACTACCTTCTATTTTAAATGGAACGAATAAGCGGATTGTCCAGGATGACTCGCTTGTGACGTTCGCGCGCAATATTTCCCGTGAACAGGAACGGATTGATTGGTCAAAAGGTGGAAAAGCGATCTACGATCAAATTCGAGGCCTACATCCGTGGCCGGTTGCCTATACTGTATTTCAAGGAGAAAATGTGAAGATATGGTGGGGTGAAAAAGTCACTTCAACTGCAAAGGCAGAGCCGGGTACAATTATTAGCATTGAACAAGATCGGATTATCGTAAAATCAGCAGATCAGGTTGCGATTGCCATCACGGATCTTCAACCGGCAGGCAAGAAGCGGATGACTGCGGATGTCTTTATTCGAGGGATTGGATCTAAATGGAGTGAAGGGGACCTTTTTGAATGAATAGACCGAAAAAGAAAATTTGGAACGGCAATGTTCGTGATGCCGCGCTTTCCATCCTAATGGAAATTAGTAATAACCAAGCATATAGCAATCTATTACTTCATCGTACAATCCAGAAATATGAGATTGAAGCGAAAGACCGAGGATTGTTGACGGAGTTGACGTACGGAACACTCCAGCACCGGATGACACTCGACTATTACCTTGAACCATTCGTCCGTGGGAAATTGGACGGATGGGTAAGGGAGCTTCTCAGATTGTCGATTTACCAAATCGTCTATTTGACGAAAATACCGTCCCATGCCGTAGTTCATGAGGCTGTTGAAATTGCGAAACGACGCGGCCATAAGCGTATTGCGCCGACGGTCAACGGTATTCTACGATCTGTCTTGCGTAGCGGGGTCCGTCCGCTTGACGATTTGAAAGATGGAATTGCCAAGACTGCGATTGAAACAAGTCACCCCGAATGGCTTATCAAGCGTTGGACCGAACAGTTCGGGGAGCAGGAAGCGGCCATCATGGCTCATGAAAACAATCAACCGCCAACGATGACCGTCCGTGTGAATACAACAAAAACAACACCTGCAGAAGCTATAGCCTTGTTGGAATCGGAAGGAATTGAAGTGCGGAAAGGTGAAGTGGTCCCCGAGTGTATCGTTTCCGTTAGCAGTAATCCTGCGAATTCGGAAGCATATAAGAAGGGGCTAATCACCATTCAAGATGAGAGCTCGATGTTGCCCGTACTAGCGCTTGGTGTAACACCTGGCATGAAAGTGCTAGATATGTGTGCGGCGCCGGGAGGGAAAACGACTCATATCGCTGAAAAGATGAACGATGAAGGAGAAGTGTTCGCCCACGATATCCATGACCATAAATTGGCACTCATTGAGGCGAATGCGAACAGGCTCGGTTTAACGTCCATCAAAACGAAAAGTGGGGACAGCCGGACATTAACGGAATTGTACCCGCCAGCTTCCTTCGACCGCATTCTTGTCGATGCGCCATGCAGTGGACTCGGGGTCATCCGCCGTAAACCGGAGATCAAGTACAACAAGACGGAGGCGGATTTTAAAGGTTTGACGTCTATCCAGTCTGAACTTCTCGATACGGCCCGCGAATTGATCAAGCCTGATGGCATCATTGTCTATAGTACATGTACAGTAGAGCACACAGAAAATAGAGGTATAGTAGATCACTTTTTGAAAAGACATCCGGATATGGAGAAAGTTCCATTACCGCAACTGGAAGAGGTCGAAAAACTGGAGATTCAGGACGACACGCTTCAAGTACTCCCACAACATTTCGGTAGTGATGGCTTTTTTGTTGCGGCTTTTCGAAAGAAATAATCCGGGCAGCAGAACGTGAAACAGAGAAGAGGGGATGAACGTTGCAATTCGAAGTCTTAACGGATGTCGGCAGAAAACGTAAGGTGAACGAAGACAGCGCGGCAGTCTATACACTGCCTGAAGGGACGATTCTCGCTGTCATTGCGGATGGGATGGGCGGTCATCGTGCGGGTGATTACGCAAGTTCGACGGCAATCAAAGTGATGGGGGAACAGTTCCTGAAGCTCGACAGTAACGATTTTGAAGATGAGCAACACTGGGCGGAATGGCTTCAAGAAACGGTCAATCATGTGAACAGGCATCTCTTTAATGAAGCCAGTGAAAACGAGGAGCTGAAAGGGATGGGGACAACGCTCGAAGCGGCCCTCATCAGGGACCGTTCCTGTCTCGTCTCGCATACAGGCGATAGCCGTGTCTATGCCATCAATGAAAATGGCGTGCGCCAAATTACACGGGATCATTCTTATGTCAATGTTCTTTTGGATAATGGAGAGATCACCGAGGAAGAGGCGGAAGCCCATCCGCAACGGAATTGGATTATGAAAGCAATCGGTTCGGAAAAGACAATCGATCCTGATCTGTATTCTATCGAATTGAAGGAACAATCGTATTTGTTGCTCTGTACGGATGGCCTCAGTAATAAAGTTGATCAAAACAGGATGTATGAGATTGTCATGTCTGATACCGGCCTACATGAAAAAGTGAAAGAGCTAGTGGACCTGGCGAATACGTTGGGTGGAGAGGACAATATATCCGTAATTCTGCTCGACTCGACCGATATGGGGGTTGATCATCCATGATCGGAAACAGAGTTGGAGGCCGTTATGAAATCTTGAGGACCATTGGTGATGGGGGCATGTCGAGAGTCTATCTCGCACACGATGCAATCCTCAATCGCGATGTAGCCATTAAAGTGCTCCATTATGATTTTGCAAATGAAGAAGAACTGAAACGCAGATTCCAGCGGGAAGCACTTTCGGCGACGAGTTTGGTACATCCTCATATCGTTGACATCTTTGACGTAGGCGAGGACGGCGAACACCATTACCTTGTGATGGAGTATGTTGAGGGGCAGACGTTGAAACAATTTATCCAATCGGAAGGTCCGTTGTCGCCTGAACGTGTTCTACCGATTATGCGTCAGCTTGTTTCCGCCATCTCGAATGCCCATCATAATGGGATTGTGCATCGTGACATCAAACCGCAGAATATTTTGATGGATGCGGAAGGTAATGTGAAAATCACTGATTTCGGTATCGCGATGGCGCTTAGTGCAACGGCACATACGAAAACGAATTCCGTTATCGGGACCGTTCACTATTTGTCGCCTGAACAGGCACGCGGTGGTATGGCAACAAAAAAATCGGATATCTATTCACTGGGCATCGTCTTTTATGAATTGTTGACAGGTGAATTGCCGTTTTCGGCAGAAACTGCTGTTGCCATCGCCTTAAAGCATTTACAGGAAGAAACGCCTTCCATTCGGGCATTGTTTCCTACAATCCCTCAAAGTGTCGAAAACGTCATTTTGAAAGCGACCGCAAAGGATGCTTCCTATCGATATGTTTCCGCCGATGAGATGTATGATGACCTACTTACTGTGCTGTCGCCGGAACGTGCGGATGAAGTGAAATTCGAAATTCCATTCGATGACAATCAGACTCGTGCGATTCCGGTAATCAGTGATCCGTCCAAGTTTGAACAGGATGAAGCAACTAAGAAAATTGAACCCATTGTTGTTGAACCACCTCAGGCACCACCGAAAAAACGGAAGAAATGGCCGCGGGTCGTCGGTATTATAGGGGGAATTTTGATATTAGCCATCTTGGCATTCCTTCTGCCAGGCTTGCTAGGACCGAAACAAGCGCTGATCCCGGATGTTTCTGACAAGGAGGAAACAGAGGCTCTGAGTATACTTGAAGAGGAAGGGTTCAAAGTAGAGGAAACAATTGAACAGACATCCGATGAGTTTGAAGCCGGTACTGCCATTCGGACGATTCCGGAAGCGGGGAAAAAGAGGGATGTAGGATCTTCGGTCAAGTTATATATCAGTACGGGGAAAGAAAAGATTGAACTGAAAGATTATACTGGACAGAGTTATGAACAAGTTGCCGCGACCCTGGAAAACTACGGCTTCCTTGACATCGATTCTGAAGAAGAATTTTCCGATGAACCAACGGGGACAATCATAAAACAAGAGCCGGCTGCCGAGACGGAAGTGGTGCCGGGTGAAACGGAACTTATCTTCACGATCAGTAAAGGAAGAGAACCACGAACCCTCGATAATCTGGTGGGCTATAATGAGAAAGAATTGACCAATTATGAACAAACGAGCGGGTTCGATATCGATATCTCATACGACCATTCTGAAACGGTACCTAAAGGGGAAGTGATTTCCCAATCCCCTGCTAAAGGATCTGAAGTGGTGAGAGGTGCGCAAGTGAAAGTTGTCGTTTCAAAAGGTCCGGCGGAAAAACCGGTGGAAATCGTCACTCTTTCAGTGACTATCCCTTATGAGCCGCCTGTATCAGATGCTATCGATGAAGAGCTAGATGAGGATGGCAACTTGCGCGAACCGGAGCAGGAACCGGAACCGGAGCCTGTCCCGCAGCATATCAAGATTTATATCGAAGACCGTACCAATAAGCTGCAAATAGTATTTCGATGAATTCAGTATCACCGAGACGCAATCATATGAACTCACGTTTGAATTGGAAGAAGGACAACGAGGCGCATACAAGATTACACGTGATGATGACATCATTATTGCAGATACAGTGGAATCCAATTAGAAAGAGGGTATATGATGCCGGAAGGACAAATCAGAAAAGCAATCAGCGGATTTTATTATGTGGAAAAAGACGGGGAACTAGTTCAATGCAAAGGGCGAGGCGTTTTCAGGAACCGTGGGATTCATCCACTGGTGGGCGATATTGTCACCTTTGTGGAAGATGGTGACAATGACGGGACGATTACGGTGGTGCACGAAAGACGCAATGAGCTTGTGCGTCCCCCGATCTCCAATATCGATCAGGCATTGCTCGTTTTCTCAATTGTCGAGCCTGATTTCAGTCTGCATCTACTAGACCGGTTTCTCGTTGTTGTTGAATCATTCGGTGTTCAGCCAATCATATGCTTGACGAAAAAAGATCTTGCAAACGCCGACGAACTGGAAAAGGCGATTGATGCCATTTCTTATTACGAAAAAATCGGTTATGACGTCATCAAGACATTCATGGACGATGATACGCTTCCGGACACATTGAAACCTTATTTGGAAGGGAAGACGACTGTTCTTGCGGGGCAGTCGGGCGTGGGGAAATCGACTTTGTTGAATACTGTGCTGCCGACACTTGGATTGAAGACCGGTGTAATATCGGAAGCGCTCGGGCGCGGGAAGCATACGACGCGTCATGTCGAATTGCTTGAAGTGGCAGGGGGGCTTGTCGCCGATACGCCGGGCTTCAGTTCGCTCGATTTCGATCATATCGAACGTGATGAATTGCCATATACATTCGTTGATATGGACGAAGTGGCATCCCTTTGTAAATTTCGGGGTTGCCTGCATTTGAAAGAACCCAAATGTGCTGTAAAAGATAAAGTGGAGACCGGGGAAATCCCGCGTCATCGCTACGACAATTATTTGCAGTTTATGCAAGAAATAACTGACCGAAAGCCGAGGTACGATAAAAATGATTAAAATTGCACCCTCCATTTTAGCGGCAAACTTTTCGAAGCTTGCAGAGGAAGTGAAAGAAGTGGAAGCGGCGGGAGCCGAACTGATCCATATCGATGTCATGGATGGTCATTTCGTCCCGAATATTACGATGGGTCCAATTGTTGTCGAAGCACTTAGACCTGTTACGAAATTGCCGCTCGATGTCCATTTAATGATTGAAAATCCGGATGCGTATATCGAACAGTTTGCCAAAGCGGGCGCGGATTATATTACAGTCCATGTTGAAGCATGCACGCATCTTCACCGAACATTACAGCTGATTCGTTCAACAGGTGTAAAATCGGGTGTCGTCTTGAATCCACATACACCGGTTGAAACAATTCAACATGTATTGGAAGAAGTGGACCTTGTGTTATTCATGACGGTCAATCCAGGATTCGGAGGGCAAAAATTTATCCATTCGGTCCTGCCGAAGGTGAAGCAGCTTGCTGATATTATCCGTGAACGCAACTTACCGATTGAAATCGAAATCGATGGTGGTGTTAACGAAGAGACAATCATTCCATGTGTCGAAGCCGGTGCGACAATCCTCGTTGCCGGATCTGCTGTCTTTAATGCGCCGGACCGGGCAGCAGCTTTACAACGTATCAAAGCTTCGGGCGAAAGTGCCTTGGGAAAATGAAAGTTGTGATTGTCTGTGCGGGAGGTCCTGCTTCTGAAATTGCCGATTTAACACCATTCTTCTCTGGAGATACGGTGTTCATCGGCGCAGATCGAGGCGCTCTTCACTTGTTGGAAAAGGGTATTGTACCCGATGAGGCGGTTGGTGATTTCGATTCCGTTTCGGAAAGTGAATACGAATGGATTGCGCGTTCGGTTCATACAATCGGTCAATATCAAGCGGAGAAGGATGAAACCGACACAGAACTCGCGATGGAGAGGGCGCTTGTCTATAATCCCGAACAAATCATTTTAACTGGAGTGACAGGTGGAAGGCTGGACCATTCGGAGTCCGCCCTTCATCTGCTATACCGGCTTCAGATTGAACATCCTCATCTTGCATTGGCAATTCGCAATTCGACTAATGAGCTTTCGTTCTTGGTACCTGGAAATCATCAGCTGCAACCGGATGAGCAATTACCTTACATATCTTTTTTTCCGTTTGGCGGCCATGTGGAAGGGTTGACGTTGACCGGATTCAAATATGAAACGGTCGATGAAAGGTTGGAAACGGGGATGACGAAATTCACGAGCAATGAACCACTTGAAGAAGTCTGTACTATCTACTTCCATAAGGGCATATGCTTAATGGTAAGGAGTTCAGATTCCTGAAAGGAGTGAGGAATTGCGCGTTTATACTTTTACGATGCCGAAGTTTGTGAGTGGATTTGTCCGGAAGTGTCTGGTCGTACTTCAAAAAGAGGAGCAGCCAAAAGCGACTGCTAGCAGCAAGAATAAAAAGAAGAAACGAGAAAAAACGCCAGGCTGAAGTGATTCAGCCTGGCGTTTTATTTCCGACGTTCTAAGAAAATGTCCAAAAAACATTTTTGGGCATTCTCTTAAACGCGTTGAACTTTACCTGATTTAAGGGCTCTTGCTGAGACCCATACACGTTTAGGTTTACCGTTAACGAGAATACGGACTTTTTGAAGGTTCGCACCCCATGTACGTCTGCTTGAGTTCAATGCGTGGGAACGCGTGTTACCTGTACGGGCTTTGCGTCCTGTAATAACACATTCTTTAGCCATTAGTAGTACCTCCTTGCGAATGATGATTAAGCGATTCAGTTCTTTATTCGCACACTATAAGAGTTTATCATATGAATAAACGCGTTGCAACCTTTTTTAACAACTCTTTCAAGGGAAAAGCCTTTACAGGTCATTAACTTAATTCAGCAGAATTCCCCCACCTCCATAAGTGGGGGGATTTCTGCTGAATACGTATTCAAATCAGTAGGGTTTTACCATTGGCTGAATGGGGAGGGGTAAAGTTCAATCTTTCGAGGGAATGATATAGTAGAAAGATATAGCCCAATCTTTCCTCAGATAGCCACGAGCACAATTGCTCTATGTAGAATGCCTTTCTTTTATTATGACTACTGGTATAGTACAATAGGGAAAGTGAAAAAGGTGCGAGGGGGCTACAACTATGTCAATCGAATTGAAAAACGAGTTTGGCAAAATCGATATTACGAATGACGTCATCGCCCAAGTGGTTGGGGAAGCAGCGATTGAATGCTATGGCATTGTCGGTATGGCTTCAAGACACCAGATCCGGGATGGCCTGACGGATATCCTACGCAAAGAAAACTTTACGCGCGGTGTTATCGTCCGTAATGTTGGCGAAGATACGCATATTGATATGTATATCGTTGTCGGGTATGGAACAAAGATTTCGGAAGTTGCCTACCAAGTACAGTCTAGAGTAAAGTATACATTGAAAAAGACAATCGGCTTGACCGTGAAATCTGTTAATATTTTTATCCAAGGAGTCCGCGTGACGAACTTGTGAAGGAGGAAAAAATATTCGATGAAAACCATAGATGGTTTGAAATTTGCTGAAATGGTAAAGATGGGTTCCCATCATCTTTATCAAAATGCCGATTATGTCGATTCGTTGAATGTTTTTCCGGTGCCTGATGGGGATACCGGTACAAATATGAATTTATCGATGACGTCGGGCGCGAAGGAAACTGAGACGGGTGCGGTCAACCACATCGGTCAAACAGCGCAAGCGCTATCAAAAGGATTGCTGATGGGTGCACGGGGCAACTCGGGTGTTATCCTGTCCCAGTTATTCCGTGGATTTGGAAAAGCAATTGAAAATGAGGAAACTATAGATGGTTTGAAATTTGCTGCTGCTTTGAAATATGGCGTGGAAACTGCCTATAAAGCGGTTATGAAGCCTGTTGAGGGGACGATTTTGACCGTTGCGAAAGACGCAGCCAATGTTGGTGTGGAGAAGGCCTCGACAACTGTGGATATGATTGAAGTGATGGAAGCGGTTGTTGAAGAATCGAAAGCATCGCTCGAGCGTACACCGGATTTGTTGCCCGTCCTGAAGGAAGTTGGCGTTGTGGATAGTGGTGGACAAGGTCTCGTCTATGTGTATGAGGGCTTTTTGGCATGTCTGAAAGGTGAGGAACTACCGGAAAAGACAAGCGTCCAGTCGATGGATGAGCTCGTCAATGCGGAACATCATCGAAGTGTTCAAGGCTTCATGAATACGGAAGATATCGAGTACGGTTACTGTACGGAATTCATGGTCAAGTTCGATGATGAGAAATTGAAGTCGAATCCGTATGACGAATCCGATTTCCGCCAAGCATTAAGTCAGTTTGGTGATTCCCTTCTTGTCATTTCTGATGATGAAGTGGCGAAAGTACATATTCATACGGAGGAGCCGGGAGATGCACTGAATTACGGTCAGCATTTCGGTTCACTCATCAAGATAAAAATCGAAAATATGCGTGAACAGCATCTAGAAATTGTAGGGGACAATCATGTAGCCCAAAGTGCGGTTAAAAAAGAAATTACGAAACATCCCTACGCAGTCGTAACGGTTGCAATGGGATCAGGCATCGCTGAATTATTAAAAAGCTTAGGCGCTTCCGCGGTAATTGAAGGTGGTCAAACAATGAATCCTTCAACGGAAGACATTGTAAAGGCGATTCAAGAAGTTGGAGCTGAACGGGTTCTAATTTTGCCTAACAATAAAAACATCATCATGGCAGCGGAGCAAGCAGCTGAAATCATCGGGATTGAATCTGCAGTGGTTCCGACAAAAACGGTTCCGGAAGGGCTTGCGGCCATTCTTGCTTTCAATCCAGAAGCAGAAGTGGCTGTTAATGCATCTGTAATGACGGAGGCGGCTTCCTGTGTTAAGACAGGACAAGTCACGCATGCAGTTCGTGATACAGCCATTGATGGAGTTGAAATAAAAAAAGACGATTTCATGGGCATTTCCGGTGGGAAAATAGTGATATCGGAAGCTTCACTCGAAGAAGTGATGCAGACACTGATGCATGCGCTGATTGAAAAAGACGATGAAATTGTCACGCTCCTGTATGGCGAGGACGTTAATGAAGAAGAAGCTTCCACGATTGTAAGTTATATCGAAGATAACTTCGATCATGTCGAAGTCGAATTGTATCCGGGGAAACAACCGTTGTATCCTTATATTATCTCGGTTGAATAATGACGATGAATGCAGAGCAGCCCGTTGCGGTTGTTCTGCATTTTTATTCCAAAACGGGACATTAACCAATTTATTTTGTCTTTCTCTAACTATTCATGTAAAATGATAGTTGAGTTTTGTTGACTAAAGGGGGTAGTTTTATTATGAAATACAGATCAGTTTTCGATATCATCGGTCCTGTCATGATTGGACCATCATCTTCACATACTGCCGGGGCTGCACGGATTGGCCGTGTTGCAAGGACGCTTTTCGGACGGCAGCCGGAATGGGCGCGAATCCATCTCTACGGATCTTTTGCAGAAACCTATAAAGGTCATGGCACGGATGTTGCCATCATCGGTGGGTTGTTAGATTATGATACATTTGATGAACGGATCAAAACGGCTTTTTCCGAAGCGGAAAGGCTTGGATTGACTTATGAATTCATCCCTGAAGAGGAAGAGGCGGTTCATCCGAACACGGCACGCATCGTCATCGGGGATTCCCAAGGCGTTATGGAACTGACAGGCATCTCGATTGGTGGAGGTACTATGGAAGTTGTCGATCTCAACGGATTCCCATTGCGACTATCTGGTCATTATCCAGCACTCCTAGTCGTCCATGAAGATACTACGGGCGTCATTGCAAACGTTTCCAATGCCATTGCATCCCAAGGAATGAACATTGCGCATATGGAAGTTGGGCGGAAAGAAAAAGGGGAAATGGCACTTATGGTCATTGAAGTGGATCAAATGATCAATGATGACCTGATCAGCGAGTTACAATCGATTGCACATGTTACGCAAGTTGCGACATTAGCGAACTAAGGAGGATGACTATAAATGGAAGTTCTATTTGGTACAGTGAAAGAGTTAGTATCATTGGCGGAATCACAAAACAAACCTATTTCCGAAATCATGATTGAACAGGAAGTTCTAATTACTAAAAGATCACGCGAAGAAATCATCGCACAGATGGATCAAAACTTAACGGTCATGGAAAACGCCGTAGAAAAAGGATTGCAAGGCGTGCATTCGACATCCGGACTAACAGGTGGAGATGCAGTCCTCATCCAAAAATATATGGCAACAGGAAAATCCCTATCCGGTGATCTGATCATGGATGCAGTTAGTAAAGCGGTTGCGACGAATGAAGTCAATGCAGCGATGGGGACGATTTGTGCAACACCTACTGCCGGTGCTGCAGGTATCGTGCCAGGCACGCTATTTGCGGTGAAGAACAAATTGAACCCGACACGGGAACAAATGATCAATTACCTGTTTACGTCAGGCGCTTTCGGATTTATCGTTGCAAATAACGCTTCGATTTCAGGTGCGGCAGGTGGATGCCAGGCGGAGACGGGATCGGCTGGTTCCATGGCGGCAGCGGCCATCGTTGAAATGGCAGGCGGCACACCTCAACAAAGTGCAGAAGCGTTTTCAATCGTCATGAAAAACATGCTTGGACTCGTCTGTGATCCGGTTGCAGGTCTGGTTGAAGTGCCTTGTGTCAAACGGAACGCAATGGGAGCTGCGAAAGCGCTAGTCGGGGCGGATATGGCTCTTGCGGGTGTGGTAAGCCGCATCCCGACAGATGAAGTCATTGAAGCGATGCACCGGATCGGTAAATCGATGCCTTCCGCACTTAGGGAAACAGCAAAAGGCGGATTGGCTGCTACGCCGACGGGGAAAGCGCTGGAAGCAAAAATATTCGGCAAGGACCAGTCAGATCTTGACACAGTCAATTCATGATTCGGTGAAAACGATTAAAGGGGTTGGGAAGGCGGCCGGGGAGCAGCTTGAAGCAATCGGGATCACAACCATCCACGATTTTGTCATGACCTTCCCCTATCGTCATGAAGATTTCAGATTGAAGGATATATCGGAAACACCACATAATGAACGGGTAACGATTGAAGGAAGGGTCGAAAGCGAGCCTTCCGTTCTTTTTTTAGGGAAAAATCGATCCCGTCTGCAAGTCCGTCTTCTTGCCGGGAGGCATCTTGTGAAGGCGGTCTTTTTTAATCAGCATTATTTGAAAGACCGCTTGGCGCCTGGTTCTATCGTCACGGTTACCGGGAAATGGGATCGCGGTAGACAAGTGATCAATGTCAGCAATTTTAAAGACGGTCCGAAAACGGAGCAGGCCGATTTTGAGCCGGTATACAGCCTGAAAGGGGTCATGCATCAGAAGACGTTTCGCCGGTTCATGCGCAATGCATTGGATGCAGCTACAGGACAGCATATTGAATCGATTCCGGCAGCTGTCCGTGAAGCGTATCGGCTACCGGGCATAGCTGATGCATTGGAAATGATCCATTTTCCGACCAGTCCGGGGGATGTGAAACATGCAAGAAGGCGCTTTGTTTATGAGGAACTATTGCTGTTCCAACTGAAGATGCTCGGTATGAAAAAAGAGCGGAAAGAAGCGGAAAAGGGCGTGGCCATCAATTATGACCTTACGAAGTTGAAAAACTTCATCGGCACATTGCCGTTTGAATTGACAGCAGCCCAAAAACGGGTCGTTAACGAACTCTGTGCGGAATTGAAAAGCCCGATCCGGATGAACCGCCTCTTGCAAGGGGATGTCGGATCCGGAAAAACAGTTGTTGCAGCGATTGCATTATATGCAGCAATCACAGCAGGTTTCCAAGGTGCCCTTATGGCTCCAACTGAAATTCTTGCAGAACAGCATGCGACATCTCTTGCCGAATGGCTGGAACCGCATGGTGTTTCCGTTGCGTTTTTAGCTGGTTCAACAAAGGCGAAGGCGAGAAAAAGTCTACTTGAAAAGTTACAAACAGGCGAAATCGATTTGTTGATTGGCACGCATGCTTTGATCCAGCCGGATGTCGTTTTTAAAAATCCAGGCTTGGTCATCACGGATGAACAGCATCGTTTCGGAGTCGAACAAAGACGGATATTACGCGATAAAGGTTTGAATCCCGACGTGTTGTTCATGACGGCGACGCCAATTCCAAGAACGCTTGCCATCACTGCTTTTGGCGAGATGGATGTATCCATACTGGATGAATTACCGGCGGGCAGGAAGAAGATTGAAACGCATTGGCTGAAAGAAGATTCGCTCCTGCCAGTCCTACGAAAGATGGAAAATGAGTTGAAAGCGGGACGTCAAGCCTATGTCATTTGTCCGTTGATCGAGGAGTCCGACAAACTGGACGTTCAAAATGCGGTGGACGTACATGGTCAACTAGCCACGCATTTCGGAGGAAGGTATACGGTTGGACTCATGCATGGGCGTCTGCATGCTGACGATAAAGATGCCATTATGCGTGATTTCAGTGAAGGGAACATCCATATCCTTGTCTCCACAACGGTGGTTGAAGTGGGCGTGAACGTCCCAAATGCTACGTTTATGCTCATCTATGACGCGACCCGTTTTGGATTGGCCCAGCTCCACCAATTGAGAGGGCGGGTGGGCCGTGGCGCCGAACAGTCCTATTGTGTTTTGCTGGCTGATCCGAAAACGGAGGAAGGAAAAGAACGGATGCAGACGATGACAGAAACGAATGATGGGTTTGTCCTAGCCGAAAAAGATCTTGAACTAAGAGGGGCCGGCGATTTCTTTGGCAAAAAACAGAGCGGGCTGCCTGAATTCAAGGTCGCGGATCCTGTCCATGATTACAGGGCGCTTGAAACGGCGAGAAAAGACGCTGAAATGTTATTGGAATCAAATCATTTCTGGGAAGATCCGGAGTATGCCATTCTAAGAGCACAACTTGAAGAATCAGGTGCTTTAAATATGGAAAGGTTGGATTAAGTAAAGTTTGTTGTCAGGTGCCGCATGTGTGACCCTTCAACGGGTGCGCATCTGGCGCCTTTCGCATTTCTATTTGTCTAGCTCCGACTCCCGTACAATCGGATCGCTTCCGCCTATCTAATTGTCCAGCTCCAGGTGTCCGATGCTCGGACATAAACTAGATTGCCTATGCGGCAAAGTGCGCCGTTCAGGCAATCCGACGTATGTCTGCCGCATCTAAACGTCGCCTTCCGCATTTCTATGCTTGCATTCTTTTTTCGGTCTTTATATACTACTATTAGTACCAAGTGCTAATCCGGAAGGTGAAACGATTGAGAATGCCTAAAAAGGAAAGGCAACGAGAGCTTGGATTGTTGCTTGATGAAAATCCTTTCATGACAGATGAGGAACTATCGGAACAATTTTCTGTAAGTGTACAAACGATACGATTGGACAGGCTTGAATGCGGGATTCCCGAGCTGCGGGAACGTTTGAAAACTGTGGCGTCCAGAACAATGAAGGAAGATGTGAAGTCCCTCCAATCCGATGAAATAATCGGCGATATTATCGATATCCAATTGGACAAAAGCGCGTTATCCATTTTCGATGTGACGCAGGATCATGTCTTTCAGCGTAGCGGCATCGCACGCGGGCATCATCTGTTCGCGCAGGCGAATTCTCTTGCAGTGGCTGTCATGGATGATGATCTCGCATTGACAGTAAAATCGACCATCCATTTCACTAACCCGGTAAAAGCGGGGGACAGGGTTGTCGCGCGTGCCGAGGTGAAGAAAGAAAGTCCTTTGAAGCACCGTACACTCGTTGATGTCGTTTCGACAGTCGGCGATGAGACTGTATTCACAGGGGAATTTTATATGTTCCGGACGACTGACAAAAATCAGGAGGAAACGAAATGATTATAGCGGTAGACGGGATGGGCGGGGACCACGCACCGGGCGAAATCATCACCGGCGTAATTGAAAGCCTTACAGCATTCGAAGATATTGACATACATATTTATGGTGATGAGCAGGCAATGTCACCTTTTTTGATAAAACACGATCGACTGAAGGTCATCCATTGTGCGGATAAGATTGAACCTGACGATGAGCCGGTTCGGGCGATACGCAGGAAAAAAGATGCGTCTATGGTAAGAATGGCGCAAGCTGTCAAAGACGGCGAAGCTTCCGCCTGCGTTTCCGCAGGCAATACAGGTGCGCTGATGGCAGCTGGATTATTTGTCGTCGGTCGAATTGATGGTATCGAACGACCCGCTTTAGCACCTACCTTACCGACAGTAGACGGACAAGGTTTCGTCATGTTGGATCTCGGTGCAAATGCAGACGCCAAACCGTCTCAACTTGGACAATTCGCGGTCATGGGCAGCATTTATGCAGAAAAAGTGCGGGGAATCTCAAATCCGCGTGTTGGTCTGTTGAATATCGGAACAGAAGAAGGAAAAGGGAACGAGTTGACGAAAGCAGCTTATGAAGTCCTTTCCGACTCCCCCGTAAATTTCATCGGCAATGTGGAATCAAGGGATCTGTTGAACGGTGTCGCCGATGTTGTCGTGACAGATGGATTTACAGGAAATATGGTTTTGAAGACGATTGAAGGAACGGCGCTCAGCTTTTTCACCATGCTTAAAGAAGTATACGGCGCTTCATTGAAATCAAAGCTGTCTGCCGCACTTGTGAAGGACGAGCTGCGCGGTCTGAAAGTTAAAATGGACTACACGGAATACGGTGGGGCAGGCTTATTTGGCTTGAATTCCCCAATTATTAAGGCGCATGGCTCTTCAAACGCCAACGCCATCCTGAATGCCATTCGGCAAGCGAGAACGATGGTGCAGTACGATGTTTGCGGAACAATCCGTGAAACGGTAAGAAAGGTGGAAATTCAATGACGAAAGTGGCTTTTATATTTCCTGGGCAAGGCTCACAAACGGTCGGAATGGGAAAAGAATTTGTAGAAATACATGAAAAAAGCAAGCAGTTCTTAGAACAGGCAGATCAAGTACTTGCTTTCCAGCTGAGTAAACTGATTACTGAGGGGCCACAGGATGAACTGACGCTAACGTATAATGCACAACCGGCACTCCTGACGGTCGGATCAATAATTGCATCGCGACTTGCTGAAGAAGGTATTACGCCTGACTACACGGCCGGTCATAGCCTAGGGGAATACACTGCGCTTGTAGCATCGGGTGTTCTGTCATTCGAAGACGGTGTATCGGTCGTCCATAAGCGAGGCTTATACATGAACGAAGCGGTTCCAGCAGGTGAAGGGGCAATGGCGGCCATTTTGGGCATGGATGGCGAAAAGTTGAAAGAAGTGACGGATGCCATTACAGCAGATGGCTTTGCCGTCCAGCCGGCAAACTTGAATTGTCCAGGACAAATTGTTATTTCAGGTACAAAAACAGGTGTCGAAAAGGCATGTATCCAACTGAAAGAAGTGGGCGCGAAAAGAGCGATTCCCCTCGATGTCAGCGGTCCATTCCATTCTTCGCTCATGAAACCGGCAGCAGACAAACTAGGGAATACGCTGGATGAAGTAGACATGAAAGACGCCTCCATCCCAATCATCGCGAATGTCAATGCGTCTGCTGTAACTCATTCTGAAGAAATAAAAGGTCTGCTTGTCGAGCAGCTTTATTCACCGGTGCTTTGGGAAGATTCTGTTCGCAAATTGCTCGAACTGGGTGTTACACATTTCATCGAGTGCGGACCGGGTAAAGTACTGAGCGGACTGATTAAAAAAATTGATCGAAGTGCAACAGTACTTCCAGTTTACGATGAAGAGACGTTACAAAATGTAATTGAAGCATCGAAAGGGTGGTCGTAATGGGTAGATTTAAAGGGAAATCGGCAATCGTCACAGGTGCTTCACGCGGAATTGGACGAGAAATCGCGTTGCTACTTGCAAAAGAAGGCGCACGAGTTGCCGTCAATTACAGCGGAAGCAAGGATAAAGCCGATGAAGTCGTCCAACTGATTACCGCTGCAGGCGGAGAGGCATTTGCAATTCAAGCGGATGTATCTGACGCGGATAGCGTTAAAAAGATGGTCGATCAAACAGTAGAAACGTTCGGTTCAATAGATATACTCGTTAATAACGCGGGCATTACGAAAGACAATTTGCTGATGCGCATGAAAGAAGACGAATGGGATGATGTGATGAGCATCAACTTGAAAGGCGTTTTCCTTTGTACAAAAGGAGTCACGCGCCAAATGATGCGGCAACGTGCAGGGAAAATTGTCAACGTCGCATCGATTGTCGGTGTTTCCGGAAATCCGGGACAAGCGAATTATGTCGCGGCTAAAGCGGGTGTCATCGGCTTTACGAAGACGGCGGCACAAGAACTTGCATCGCGCAATATCAATGTTAACGCTGTTGCACCGGGTTTCATAACGACGGATATGACGGACGCGTTGAGTGAAGAAGTTAAAAATCAAATGCTGGCGATGATACCGCTTGGTAAATTGGGGAATCCTGAGGATGTTGCGAAGACCGTCATGTTCTTATTGTCTGACGACGCAGCTTATATTACAGGACAAACGATTCATATCGATGGTGGAATGGTGATGTAATAAGTTCCCACTTTACTAGTGTCTAGTTCCAGGCGCCAGCTCCTCGGGGCATAAGCAGAACGGAAAGTTCACCGTTCCGTCAGCTGTTTTGCTGTGGTGGCCGAAGTACGCCATCCTCGAAAACAATCTTATGCCTGTCGGAGACAGACGGCGCTTCCACTATTCTTGAAGGGAGGTGAAACATTTGTCAACTGTATTTGAACGTGTAACGAAAGTAGTCGTCGACCGCCTTGGCGTCGATGAAAGTGAAATTAAAATGGAAGCTTCTTTCCGTGAGGATCTTGGCGCAGATTCATTGGACGTCGTAGAACTCGTTATGGAATTGGAAGATGAATTCGATACTGAAATTTCTGATGATGACGCTGAAAAGATTGCGACTGTCGGTGATGCAGTTTCGTTTATCGAAACGAAAGTGAATTAATGTTCGATCTGATTGAGACTCTTTCATCCTTTCTTTTGAAGGGGTGAGAGTGTCTCTTTTCGTTTTTTGTTGAAACCCTTTTGCACTAAGCCGTGGAAAAGGGTAAAATTGAATTTATTATGGACTGAAAGGCAGAATCTGATATGGACAATAGACGAAGTAATGTAAGAAACGCAAATGCAACACTACCGATAGCAATTCGCAATAAGTTTGATGAACTGCAGGAAAGTTTGGGAACGCCTTTTAATAACCGTTCGCTACTGTATAATGCTTTCACCCATTCATCATATGTGAATGAGCATCGAAGAAAGAAGTTCACTGATAATGAACGGCTTGAATTTTTAGGGGACGCAGTACTTGAGCTGGGTGTATCCCGTTATCTTTATTCGACAGAGCCTACGATGACGGAAGGAGAACTGACGAAATTGAGGGCGGCCATTGTTTGTGAACCATCATTGGTGAAGTTTTCCAACGAACTCGGCTTCGGCAATTACATCCTTCTTGGAAAAGGAGAAGAACAGACTGGTGGTCGGATGCGTCCTGCGCTATTGGCAGACGTCTTTGAAGCGTTCATCGGCGCCTTGTACATAGACCAAGGTATGGAGGCAGTCATTCCTTTTCTTGAAAAGGTCGTCTTCCCTAAAATCAGCGTCGGTGCTTTTTCGCATGTGATGGACTATAAAAGCCGCCTGCAGGAAATCGTCCAGCAGAACAATAACGGCCAACTACAGTACGAAATCATTGAAGAGAAGGGTCCCGCCCATGCGAAAAAGTTTGTGACGGTTGTTCGTTTAGGAGGACAGGACCTGGGAACAGGTCTAGGTAAATCGAAAAAGGAAGCAGAGCAGGAAGCGGCCCGACATGCGATTCAAGTGTTGAAGAGTCGACAGGTTGAAGGAGAGAACTAAAGGTGTTTCTAAAAAGACTTGAAATTATGGGCTTCAAATCGTTTGCAGAACGCATTGGGGTCGATTTTGTCCCCGGTGTGACTGCAGTCGTAGGTCCCAACGGCAGCGGGAAGAGTAATATTACGGATGCGATCCGGTGGGTTCTCGGTGAGCAGTCCGCAAAATCCCTTCGCGGAGCAAAGATGGAAGATGTCATATTTGCCGGAAGTGATTCACGGAAGGCGCTCAATTTTGCGGAAGTGACGCTCATTCTTGACAATAGCAAGGGACTATTTCCCATAGAATATACGGAAATCAGTGTCAGTAGACGAGTTTTCCGCTCGGGGGAAAGTGTCTATTTGCTAAATGGCCAGCAATGCAGGCTGAAGGATATCAATGATGTGTTCATGGACTCAGGCATAGGAAAAGAGGCGTTTTCGTTGATTTCGCAAGGGCGAGTCGATGAAATACTCAATAGCCGTCCTGAAGATAGACGAAGCGTATTTGATGAGGCTGCCGGTGTTTTGAAATATAGGATGAGAAAAAGGAAAGCGGAACATAAATTATTTGAAACGGAAGATAATCTGGACCGAGTTCTGGATATCTTGAAAGAGCTGGATACGCGTATCGAGCCACTAAAGAAAAGTGCTGAAGCGGCTGAAAAACATCACCTGCTTTCAGAGGAGATGCGTGAAGCGGATGTCATGCTACTGAATTATGATGCGCGTGCATTTCATCAAGAAATTATGTTGGAAGCAGAAAAAGCTCAGAAATTTCAGCAGGATAAAGATGTGCTTGAGGCCCAGACAGCGAAATCCGAAGCGCAATCAGCTGAATGGAAAGGGCAGCTTGCACAAATCGATCAAGAGCTGGATGCATTGCAGCAGAAATTAGTCGAGACAAGTGCGGAAGTTGAAAAGTGGGAGGGCAGACGCCTTCTTTCCCTTGAGAAACAGCGCAATAACGACCAGCAGATTGAGCGACTTCAAACGGAAATTGAGGCGATTGAAAAGCTGAAGATTGAGCTGACTTCGAAACTTGAGGCATCTCGCAAAAAAATGGTGGAATCCGAAACCGACTATGGAAAAGTAGCGAGTGAAATGGACGGTATTTCTCAAATATTGAAACGTTCGGTTAAAGAGACGGAAAAGGAAATTGATGAACTGAAATCCACTTACATTGATCGATTGAATGAGGAAGCGACAATCCGCAACGATTTGAAACATATTGAGGAGCGGCTTGAAGGGGAAAAATCATCTTCGGAAAGGATTCGCCAACAAACTTCTTTGCTGAAAGAACGCCTTGCACATTTGACAGCTGAGAAGAAGGAAAAAGTGACTGGTCTCTCAGAGTTGAAAAAGAAGTTGAAGAATGCCGATGCGGCATACCGAGAGTCTTCGCAAACATTGCGCAAAACGGAGGATGAACTCCGTGTACAGCAGGAATTTATGCAAAAAGCGTTTAATAAGCAACATGAAATGAGTGGCCGCTTGAGGGCGTTGGAAAGCATGGAAGCAGATTTTTCTGGTTTTTATTCCGGAGTTAAGGAAGTGCTGGTCGCGAGAAAGTCCGGTAGATTAGCCGGTATAGATGGCGCTGTTGCTGAGCTGATTTCTGTCGATAAACAATATGTCAAAGCCGTGGAAACGGCACTTGGCGGTGCTATGCAGCATATTGTGACGGCGACGGAGGGGGATGCAAGAAAGGCCATCGGTTATTTGAAGGCGAAAAATGCCGGACGTGCAACATTTTTACCGCGCGATGTCATGAAATCGAGAAAGCTTCAACCGGCTGTCTTACGTTCCGTGGAACAGAACCCTGAATTTTTAGGGACCGCTGATCGGCTTGTCCAAACTGAAAGGACCTATGCAATCATAACGGAAAACCTGCTCGGCAATACGATTGTTGCCAAAACGCTTGCAGGAGCCTCCGCCATTGCAAAAGAACTTGGCTATCGTTTTCGAGTCGTAACTGTCGACGGAGATATCGTCAATGCAGGCGGATCGCTTACAGGTGGTGGGGTGAAAGGGCAGGCTTCCGTTTTCACCCGTAAGGCTGAACTGGAAACGTTGAAAGAGCAAATTGCCCGGATGGCTGCAACGATTGAGACTGCGACGACTAAACTGGGCAATACGAAAATGGAAGTCGCGAAACTGTTACAGGGTACCGAGCAATATCGCTCACTCGTCGAGAGTCTGCAAATTGAACTTGCGGCGGCGGAATCCGGAGTACGGGAAACCGATATCGCAATCCGATCGATTGAAGCGGAAGCGGCTACGACTGAAATGGGAAGACGGGGCGTAGAAGATACCGGTTCGGAACTGTTAAAAAAGAAAACAATCTTGCGGGAAAAACACCACGCCATCAAAAATGAATTAGAAACGATTCAAACTGAAGTGGAGACGCTAGAGAGACTGGCAACGGACCGTCGGAACGAGGAAGCCATGCTCACCAGCCGTTACAATGAACTACGGGAGAAAATGGCTACGCTGCGTGAACAAATAACGTACCGGCAATCATCCATTCAAGATATGGAACAGGCATTGGTCCAAGCGGAACAGAAGCTGGTCTCTTTTCATGATGAAGTGCAATTCTTTACAGGGAGAGACGGTGCGGGAGAACTGACTGCCGAAGATATCGAAATCCGGATCGGGCAAGCCGTCTCCGAAAAGGAAAGGATCGAACAGGCGATTGGCACCGGTAGGGATAGCCGTGTGGTGTTGGCGGGACGTTTGGATGAGGGCGGGCTGCAATTGCGCAAACTCCGGGAGGAAGCGGGGGAAGCGGTCGCCGCGCTGAATACAGTGACCGTTCTAATTTCAAGGCTTGAAGTGAAGTATGAAGCAATTCTACAGCGTCTGTTAACCGAATATGGGTTGTATCCGGATTTGGAAATTACTGAGGATTTTGAGGTGCGGCTTACACGCGAAAAAGTGGAAACAATTAAGCAGGAACTATCTGCCTTGGGTCCAGTCAACCCGGGTTCCATCGAGGAGTTTAAAGAGGTGGCCCAAAGGCATGATTTCCTCACAGAACAGCGTAATGACTTATTGGAAGCTAAAAATACGCTTCACGAAGCGATGACAGAGATGGACAATGAAATGACGATGCGTTTTTCGACCACATTTAATGCAGTGCAAAACCGTTTCCGTCAAGTTTTCAAAGAGATGTTCGGTGGCGGGGATGCGGATCTGGTCCTTACACAGCCGGATAATTTGCTTGAAACGGGTGTGGAAATCGTTGCACGTCCGCCTGGGAAAAAGCTTCAGAACTTAAGTCTATTATCTGGCGGTGAACGTGCGCTGACAGCGATAGCGCTACTCTTTTCAATCATCGAGGTGCGTCCCGTCCCGTTTTGTATTTTGGATGAGGTCGAGTCGGCCCTCGATGAAGCGAATGTTGTGCGTTATAGCAAATACTTGAAGAAATTCTCGGAGAAGACACAATTCATCGTCATTACGCATCGTAAAGGGACAATGGAGGGAGCTGACGTACTCTACGGAATCACGATGCAGGAATCCGGAGTATCGAAACTCATCTCAGTGAAAATTGCCGAAGTGCCAGAAGAAGCACTCATATAAAGGAGCGGATCATTTTGTCTTTTTTTAAAAAAATAAAAGAAAAAATAACGGGCACGAACGAAGCGGTAACAGAGAAATTTAAAGATGGTTTATCGAAAACGCGGGATACATTCACGTCAAAAGTTAATGACCTTGTTGCCCGTTTCCGGGTAGTGGATGAAGAGTTTTTTGAGGAACTGGAAGAGTTATTATTGCAAGCGGATGTTGGTTTTGAAACGGTGATGGAGCTGATTGACCAGCTGAAGCTTGAAGTGCAACGGAAAAACATTAAAGATACGGCGGGCATTCAGTCGGTCATTTCGGAGAAACTCGTGGAAATCTATGAAGCCGGTGAGGAGATTGATAATAGCCTGAACATCCAGGAAGGTGAATTGACGGTCGTTCTGATGGTAGGCGTTAACGGCGTCGGGAAAACGACGACAATCGGTAAACTGGCGGCGCGTCTGATGGCGGAAGGGAAGACAGTCATGCTAGCCGCCGGCGATACGTTCAGGGCCGGCGCGATTGATCAACTCGTTGTTTGGGGAGAACGCGCAGGCGTGGAAGTGATCCGTCAGTCGGAAGGGTCAGATCCGGCGGCGGTCATGTATGATGCCATCCGCGCGGCGAAAAATCGTAAAGTGGATGTTCTGATTTGCGATACAGCGGGCAGATTGCAGAACAAAGTGAACTTGATGAATGAACTTGAAAAAGTACATCGGGTCATTAGTAAAGAAGTGGCAGGAGCTCCGCATGAAGTCCTTTTGGCCCTTGACGCGACGACAGGCCAAAATGCGCTCGTCCAAGCACAAACCTTCAAGGAAGCAACGAATGTAACGGGAATTGTATTGACGAAGCTTGATGGAACGGCGAAAGGCGGTATTGTGCTTGCCATCCGCAGCAAATTGAACATTCCTGTGAAATTCGTCGGATTAGGTGAAGGTGTGGATGACCTGCAACCATTCGATCCTGAAAAGTATGTCTATGGCCTTTTTGCAGATGGACTGGAATTAGAAGAGACAGACAAGTAATTTAGCTTGACAGTATACCTGCCTCATACTATGATTGATGGCAAGGGAAGAAGCAAGCGGGGGAGACAGAATAAATGGTGCTTGAAAAAACGACACGCGTTAACTTCCTCTTCGACTTTTATCAGTCATTATTGACGGATAAACAGAGACTTTATATGCAACTATATTATTTGGATGATCTTTCCCTGGGTGAAATCGCGGAGGAATACGATGTATCCCGGCAAGCGGTCTATGACAATGTGCGCAGGACAGAAGCGATGCTCGAAGACTATGAAGCAAAGTTGAACTTGTTTTCGAAATTTGAAGGACGAATCGACATTGTAGAGCGTCTTGAGCAACTCATTCCGGAATCGGATGAGCGGTCGCAATTATTCAGAGAGCTATTGGAGTTACTAAAAGAGAATGATTAGGGGAGGGTCTGTGCATGGCATTCGAAGGATTAGCCCAGCGCCTGCAAGGGACGCTTCAGAAGATAACGGGCAAAGGGAAAATCAACGAAGCGGACGTCAAAGAAATGATGCGCGAGGTGCGATTTGCACTGATTGAAGCCGACGTCAACTTGAAAGTTGTCAAAGAATTTGTCAAAACGGTTAGTGAACGCGCTGTAGGCCAAGATGTTATGAAAAGCTTGACGCCTGGCCAGCAAGTCGTGAAAATCGTCAAAGACGAACTGACAAAATTGATGGGTGGGGAACAAAACCCAATCCAATTTGCTCGGAAATCACCGACAGTCATCATGATGGTCGGTCTTCAAGGGGCAGGGAAAACGACGACGACAGGGAAACTGGCGACAGTCCTACGTAAACGTCACAATAAAAAACCGCTGCTCGTTGCGGCAGACGTTTACAGACCAGCCGCTATCCAACAGTTGGAAACACTTGGCAAGCAGTTGACGGTGCCGGTATTTGCACTTGGCACCGATGTATCGCCCGTTGAAATTGTCCGCCAAGCACTAGCGGAAGCGGAAAAAGAACATCATGATGTTGTCATCGTCGATACGGCGGGAAGATTGCATGTCGATGAAGAGCTGATGCAGGAACTGAAGGACATCCGCACGCTTAGCAACCCAGACGAAGTATTCCTTGTTGTCGATGCCATGACGGGACAGGATGCCGTTAATGTAGCGCAAAGTTTCGATGAAACTGTCGGCATTACAGGTGTCGTCTTGACGAAATTGGACGGTGATACCCGAGGTGGTGCGGCACTATCCATCCGTTCCGTTACCCAAAAACCGATTAAATTTGTCGGGATGGGTGAAAAGATGGATGCGCTCGAACCGTTTCATCCGGAACGTATGGCTTCCAGAATTCTTGGCATGGGCGATGTCATGTCACTCATTGAAAAAGCACAAGAAAATGTCGACGAAGAGAAGGCCAAGGAACTTGAACAGAAGTTCCGGACCCAATCGTTTACACTCGATGATTTCCTGGATCAGCTTCAGCAAGTGAAAAAAATGGGGCCCCTCGATGAAATTCTGAAAATGATGCCAGGCGCCAATAAAATTAAAGGGCTGGAAAATGCCAAAGTCGATGAAGGTCAAATGGGGCGTGTCGAGGCAGTCATCCAATCGATGACGAAATCGGAACGTACAACACCGGAAATCATCAACGCGAGCCGTCGTAAACGAATTGCCAAAGGGTCGGGGACAACAATCCAGGAAGTGAACCGTCTGCTGAAACAATTCGAGGATATGAAGAAGATGGTCAAACAGATGACGAACATGCAGCAAAAAGGGAAAAAGAAGATGAAAATGCCAGGTTTCGATTCATTTTTCAAGTAAAAACCGCCGGAGTCTAGAGATATTCTGCTGCGTGAAATACTGGATTTTCAAACGAAATTTAAGGTGTTAAGAAAAAACACTTTACAAACATGAAAAAGCTTGATAATATACTATCTTGTGTGAAACTATTCGGAGGTGCAAGAAGAAATGTCAGTAAAAATTCGTCTTAAACGTATGGGAGCAAAGAAATCTCCTTTTTATCGTATTGTAGTTGCGGACTCACGTTCACCACGTGATGGCCGTCAAATCGAAACAGTTGGAACTTACAACCCGCTTACAAAACCAGCGGAAGTAAAAATCAACGAAGAGTCAGCGCTAAAATGGCTTCAGAACGGTGCAAAACCGTCTGACACAGTGCGTAACCTGTTTTCTGAACAAGGCATCATGGAGAAATACCATAACGCTAAACTCGGTAAATAATCAGGAGGGTGAATATGAAGCAGCTGATTGAAACAATCGTCAAACCGTTAGTCGATTATCCCGGGGATATCCGGGTTGTACTGGATGAGCACGATAATCGTGTCGTCTACAAACTATCCGTGAATCCCGATGATATGGGAAAAGTGATCGGAAAGCAGGGGCGTGTTGCAAGAGCGATACGTACTATTGTTTATTCAGCAGCAGGCAGTCACCACAGTAAAAAGGTTTATATCGATATTATTGATTGAAACAAAAAGGGAGGAGCCTATGTTCCTTCCTTTTTTGTCCAAGTAATTTAAAGTGGAAAAATGAGCCGAAACAGTATCTAGGCTCCAGTCGCCAGATGGCGTCCTTACGCTTTTCATATAAAGGATGGTGTAATATATGCAATGGTTCAACGTTGGTACGATTGTCAATACGCATGGAATCCGCGGAGAAGTACGAGTAATATCACGCACTCATTTCCCGGAAGAACGCTATACGGTCGGCAACAGGCTCGCACTTTTCATGCCGGACAGTAACAAGCCGATCTATTTGACTGTGGCGAGTCACAGGAAACATAAAAATTTTGATCTATTGACATTTGAAAATCATCCGAATGTCAATGACGTTGAAAAATATCGGAACGGTATTTTTAAAGTGTCGGAAGCGGAACTTGGCGAGCTAGATGAAGGTGAGTTCTACTATCATGAAATCATCGGTTGCACAGTTGTTACGCTAGAAGGCACAGAAATCGGCAAGGTGACGGAAATCCTTGAAACAGGTGCGAATGATGTGTGGACAGTGACACCTGAAAAAGGGAAGCCACATTATATTCCATACATCGAAGATATCGTCAAAGACATCGATATCGACGGCAAAAAAATTGTGATCGATGCCATAGAAGGACTTCTATCATGATGAAAATCGATGTATTATCGCTGTTTCCAGAGATGTTTGAAGGTGTGCTTCATTCGTCGATCATGAAAAAAGCACAGGATAATGGCGCCGTATCATTTGACGTGACTGATTTCCGTGACCACTCGGCGGACAAGCATCGCAAAGTCGATGATTACCCATACGGTGGCGGCGCGGGGATGGTACTCAAGCCAGAACCCCTATTTGCCGCAGTTGAAGCGCTGTCCGAAGGTCTGGAAAAGCCCCCCCGTGTCGTTCTGATGTGTCCCCAAGGCGAGCGTTTTACGCAAAAGAAAGCTGAAGAACTTTCCGGGGAAGAACATCTTGTCTTCATCTGCGGCCATTATGAAGGCTATGATGAGCGGATTCGTCAGCATCTTGTCACGGATGAACTATCCATCGGTGATTTCGTACTGACTGGTGGGGAAATCGCTGCGATGGCCGTTATCGATAGTGTCGTACGGCTTTTGCCGGAAGTGCTCGGCAATGCGGAATCGTCGGTGCTGGATTCGTTTTCGACTGGCTTGCTCGAACATCCGCATTATACGCGACCTGCCAATTTCAACGGGTTGGAAGTGCCCGCTGTCCTATTGTCCGGCAATCATGCGGAAATCGACAAATGGCGGGAGGAACAATCGCTTCTCAGGACCTTTGAGAGAAGAAAAGACCTGCTTGCGGATGCGCCACTTACCGTACATCAGCAGCGCTACCTTGCCCAATTAAACAAAGAGAAAAAATAACCGGTTTGCCTTGCGCCTGCGTGCCTTCTGTGATACTATCTAGTATGTACTTCCACGTGAAGTACATAATGACTGGTGTTCCGCTGCAAAGGTAAGAGGTGCATGAGCGTCTGTGGAGAAGGAGAGAAAAACTATGCAACAACTTATTGCAGATATTACAAAAGATCAGCTTCGTGAGGATCACCCATCATTCCGTGCAGGAGACACAGTTCGTTTGCACGTGAAAGTTGTTGAGGGAACGCGTGAGCGTATCCAATTATTCGAAGGTGTCGTCATTAAACGTCGTGGAGGCGGAATCAGTGAGACTTTCACGGTTCGTAAAATCTCCAATGGTGTAGGTGTTGAGCGTACATTCCCTGTACACACACCGAAAATCACTTTACTTGAAGTTACACGCCGTGGTAAAGTACGCCGTGCGAAATTGTACTACCTTCGCAGTCTGCGCGGAAAAGCTGCACGTATCAAAGAACTTCGATAACAACAAACGAAGATTCAGGAGGCCGTCAAATCGGCCTCCTTTCTTTTTGCCTCAAATATGAATACACTGTACAATAAGGACAGAAGGATGCGGGAGGCTTTGTCGATGAAAGAAGAAAAAAAGAAGAGCGAAACATGGGAATGGTTAAAGGCGTTGTTAATCGCGTTTGGACTTGCGGCCATAATCCGGATATTTCTTTTTACACCAATTGTCGTGGACGGCGAATCCATGATGCCGACACTGGAAAATGGTGACCGGATGATTGTCAACAAAATTGGCTATACAATCGGAAAGCCGGATCGCTTCGATATCGTCGTTTTCCATGCGCCTGAACAGAAAGATTACATAAAACGGGTGATTGGACTGCCAGGAGATGAAGTGGAGTACCGGAATGACGTTTTATACATCAATGGAAAGCCTTACGAAGAACCTTATCTCGATCAATATAAAGCAGAAGTCGTGGACAGTCCGCTGACTGAAGATTTCACGCTCGAAGAGAAAATTCAAAGTGAGACAGTTCCCGAAGGACATGTATTTGTAATGGGGGACAACCGAAGAAAAAGTAAAGATTCGAGACATATCGGAGCCGTGGCAATTGAGGAAATCATCGGGAGTACAAAAATTGTCTTTTGGCCGATCAAAGATTTCGGAATCGTCAAGTGAAAGAAGGGACTGACAGCATGACTATTCAATGGTTTCCAGGCCATATGGCCAAAGCACGACGGGAAGTGACCGAAAAACTGAAGCTCGTTGACATCGTTTTCGAATTGATTGATGCGAGGCTTCCGCTCTCATCCAGGAATCCGATGATTGACGAGGTAATCCACCAGAAACCGCGACTGCTGATTTTGAATAAGATGGATCTTGCAGATAAGGCGGAAACAGACAGATGGATCCATTATTTTGAAAAGCAGGGAATCAGGGCGGTTGCCATCAATTCATTTGAAGGGAAAGGGCTTCAAACCGTTACGAGCGCCGCCAAAGAAATCTTGGCACCTAAAATAGAAAGAATGCGAAGAAGAGGCATTCGTCCGGGTGCGATACGTGCAATGATTGTAGGCATTCCGAATGTTGGGAAGTCGACACTCATCAACCGGCTTGCCGGAAAAAACATCGCCAAAACAGGCAATACGCCTGGCGTTACAAAAGCCCAGCAATGGATTAAATTCGGCAAGGAACTCGAGCTGCTCGATACGCCGGGAATTCTATGGCCGAAATTTGAAGACAGGGAAGCGGGCTATAAACTTGCCTTAACAGGCGCCGTTAAGGATTCAATCGTCAACATGGAAGATTTGGCAGTCTACGGACTCCGATTCCTGGAAGCGAACTATCCAGATCGTCTTTCGGAAAGGTATGGCTTGATGGCTGTAGGTGAGGACATCCTTCCTGTGTTCAATCAAATCGGAGCACTGCGAAAAGTCTATACAACAGGTGGCGAAGTGGAATACGACAAGGTTGCGGAACTAATTGTTCGAGATATCCGGAACGAATACCTTGGAAAATTGACCTTTGACTTCACATCTCAACAACATAACGAAATGGCCGATACCGACACGGATTAAATTCCGCGGTAATCGGCTTTTCTTTTTAATGAGTCGAAAATCGGTTTCGACTGCCGATATAAGCAGAAAAGTGTAAACATACTCAGGCAAGTAGCCAGTTAGCGGAAGGTGATCTTAATGAAAACGATAAAAGAAATCGCGGAAATGCTGAGACAGACGGACGAGCCGGCTTCCTGGATGGAGGAGCTTGTGAAAGATACAAGGGCGGGTGTAAAAACTGCACTTGCCCGTTGGCAACGACAATACGATAAAAAGAAGAAAATCGAACAAGAGCATGCTATGAAAAAAGCGTTTGACGAATCGTTTGCACCGTTTCACGGGGCAATGGTCGGTGGGGTTGATGAAGCGGGAAGAGGCCCGCTAGCAGGGCCTGTCGTGACTGCAGCGGTTGTTTTGCCGCAACGAACACCGGGACTTGTCGGTTTGGACGATTCAAAAACCATCTCTAAAGGGGAACGAGAGCGTTTGGCGGAGGAAATACGGAAAGTGGCCACTTCCTTTTCGGTACATATTCAATCGGCAAGCTTGATTGATAAAATCAATATTTTTGCTGCGACAAAAGATTCGATGGAACAAGCAGTCAGAGGGCTTTCGGTCAAACCTGATGTTGTGATTGCAGATGCGATGCAGCTTGCTGTAGACTGTCCGACCGTATCGATTATCAAAGGGGATGCGAAGAGCCTGGCAATTGCCGCCGCTTCAATCCTCGCCAAGACAACGAGGGATGCAATTATGGATCAATTACATGATGAATTCCCTTACTATCAGTTCAGGAAAAATGCTGGATATGGGACCGCTGAGCATTTGGAGGCCCTCAAAGTACACGGTCCTTGTGAACATCACCGCACTAGCTTTGAACCTATCAAATCCATGATGATGGAAAGGAGAAATGGATGAGCTTCCCCATGTCAGTTTCATTAAACAGTCAGGCCTTGGCAAGTACAGCTATTCAAAATCGGCCCCTCGTGTTGAATGAAGGACAGATGTTCCACGGGCAGGTCAAACAACTTTATCCAGGACATATGGCGGAAATCCAAATAGGTGGACAAAAATTGTTTGCAAAGCTTGAAGTTTCGATGAAAGCAGGAGACTCCTATTTTTTTAATGTGAGTGCGGTCAAACCTGAAATGCAGTTAAAAATCATTGCGGGCCCGCTTCAAGCCGCTGAAGGACAAAGTCGGCAACTCGGTGCATTGATGGATGCTATGCAATTGCCAAAGACTCCCGAAATGCAATCGCTACTTGCCTTTGCCATGAAAAACAAAATACCGATGTCGAGAGAAGGGTTGCTAGAGGCAGAACATCTATTGAAAAGTGTTCCTGCCACCCTTCGTAAAGAGGCTCTTGCGTCAATCCAAAAGCTTGCAGAATTGAAATTACCGTTTACGGAATCCATTTTTCGTTCGTTACTTGGAGTGCAAACAAAGGAAGGGATGCATACCGTTCTAACGACGTTGAAAACAGCATTGATAGCCGATTCCGCTGTTACACCACAGCTGAAAGAATCCATTTTAACGGCACTCGAAAAAATGGCGAAACCATTTGTGCAAGCGACGGGAGGGGCAGTTCTAGGTCAATCGCTATTAACGATACTCGATCAAAACGAACATCCGGAAACCCGCTATACCATTTTGCAATTGTTAAAAGGCGTTGGTGTTTTCCCTGAAGGGACATCTCTTGCGAATTTACAGCAAGTATTAACCAGCATGCTGACGAGTAAGTCGGCGGGACATACGGTTAATGGTACCTCCTTATCATCAATAACCCAACAGGCGGAAATGAATCATCCGACTCTCCAACCATCGCTATCGCAGCCTAGTTCACCACAGAATTTACAGCAGGTAATCGGGAACCTTAGGCAAATCGTACAAACACCACAGGTGCAATTGGGCGCCTCACTTTCCAATCTAAAGGCACTTCTCTCTGCAAATCCAGAAATGGGTAGTCAGCAAAAGATGATGCTGATGGATATCGTTGAACGCGCAACGAATGCTCAGCCATCAACACAATCTGTTGCGAAATTTGTACAGGAATTCAGCCAAGCACTCCTAAAGGTGACAGCGGAGAATTCAATCGCTACACCGTTGCAAACGATTGGATCACCTCAGGGATCCACCAACGCCTTGCTGACGTTATTGGGTCAGCAAGTACAGCAAGGTGCTGAAAAGCTTACATCGCTTATTCAAATGGCGGAACGGTCTGATAACTCGATGATTCAAAAAATGGTTCAAATTGCTGAAACGACGGTCGCTACAGCAGTGGACGGGAAAGCGATGAAAGAGGCTATGCAAACCGTCGTCCGGTCGCTAGGCATGAATTATGAAGCGGGACTTCTGAGCGGAGAACTGGAAATTAGACGTCTTGCGGAAACTGTAAAGCCACAATTACTCACTCTTCTACAGGATTCGACAGTATCGGCTAATTTACGCGAAGCTGCAGAAACAGTTGTTATGCGCATGAACGGCACTCTTTTACAATCCGGAGAAAATGGTACCCAACATCAACTCGTCATGCAAATTCCGCTTGAGTTTTTTGGGAAACGGATTGATTCAACATTACAGTGGAATGGCAGGTTGAAGGAAAACGGAAAAATAGACCCTGACTTTGCACGAATCCTCTTTTATCTCGACCTGGAATCGATTGCCAAAACAGTTATCGACATGCAGGTGCAAAATCGTGTCGTTACAGTAACTGTCTACAACGAGGACGACACCATTAAAGCAATGGAGGGGGGCCTCCCGCTTCAGACTAAGTTGAAAGAAGGACTCGAGTTGGCCGGTTATCTATTATCAGGCGTCTTTTTCAAAACGTTTACTGAGGAAGAGAAAACAATGCCAAAACGAAGTACCCCGCTGAAATCTGATGGTCAAGGAGTTGATTTCCGAATATGAGCGAGGAAAGGTATACCCGAAAAGAGGCAGTTGCCTTAACATACAATCCGGACGCGGGAGATGCACCGAAAGTCACCGCAAAAGGAAAAGGGAAAATCGCGGAAAATATAATTGAAAAGGCCAGGGAAAATAATATCCCCATTCAAGAAGACCCCAGTCTGGTTGGAATTTTAGGGCAGCTGAACTTGAACGATTCGATACCTGAAGAATTATACAAAGCGGTTTCCGAAGTTTTCGCGTATATCTATCAAGTAGATCGTGAACATGGCTTGAGGAAAAAGTGAACAATGAATCAAATACCGACAAATTTTTTCATTTGGCAAACAATTGTGGACAAAGTTTGACAACTTTACTACAATGAATAATGTAGTAAATTATTGAGATACAAGTTTGATAGGAGGATGTAAGATGAATATCCATGAATATCAAGGTAAACAGTTACTTCGGGAATATGGTGTAGCTGTTTCAAACGGCCTTGTTGCTTTCTCTCCTGAAGAGGCAGTCAAAGCAGCGAAGGAGCTCGGTACGGACGTTATCGTTGTAAAAGCGCAAATCCACGCGGGTGGCCGCGGGAAAGCGGGCGGCGTTAAGATCGCCAAAAATCTTGACGAAGTGCGTGCTTATGCAAAAGAATTGATCGGTAAAACACTTGTTACTCACCAAACTGGTCCAGAAGGTAAAGAAGTGAAACGTCTTCTTATCGAAGAAGGTTCTGACATTAAGAAAGAGTATTACCTTGGACTCGTTCTGGATAGCGGGACAAGCCGTGTTACGCTAATGGGCTCTGAAGAAGGCGGAATGGACATCGAGGAAGTTGCAGAAGCAACACCTGAAAAGATTTTCAAAGAAGTCATCGATCCAGTTGTTGGTTTGACTGGATTCCAAGCACGCCGTATGGCATTCAACATGAACATCCCTACACATCTTGTGAACAAAGCAGCAAAATTCATGCTTGGACTCTATCAAGTATTCATAGAAAAAGACGCATCCATCGTTGAAATCAACCCACTAGTTGTTACAGGCGGGGATGATGTACTTGCACTTGACGCAAAATTCAACTTTGACGACAGTGCATTATTCCGTCATAAAGATATCCAAGAACTTCGTGACTTTGACGAAGAGGATCCAAAAGAAATTGAAGCTTCTAAGCATGACCTAAGCTATATTTCCCTAGACGGTAACGTCGGATGTATGGTTAATGGTGCAGGTCTTGCAATGGCTACAATGGATACGATTAACTACTTCGGTGGATCGCCTGCCAACTTCCTTGACGTAGGTGGTAGTGCTACAGCTGAAAAAGTTACAGAAGCGTTCAAAATCATCCTTTCAGATTCAAATGTTAAAGGAATCTTTGTTAACATTTTTGGCGGTATCATGAAGTGTGATGTTATCGCAGAAGGCGTAATTACTGCTTCAAAAGAAGTGGGTCTTCAAGTACCACTTGTCGTTCGTTTAGAAGGAACAAACGTCGACAAAGGTAAAGCATTATTGAATGAGTCAGGTTTGAATATCATCGCTGCTGATACGATGGCAGACGGTGCACAAAAGATTGTTGAACTAGTAGGTTAAGAAAGGCAGGGATAATCGATGAGTATTTTTATTAACAAAGATACAAAAGTTATCGTACAAGGAATTACAGGTGCTACAGCACTTTTCCATACAGAGCAAATGCTTGAATACGGAACGAAAATCGTCGGTGGGGTTACGCCAGGTAAAGGCGGAACGGAAGCTGCAGGTGTACCTGTTTTCAACACAGTTGAAGAAGCTGTAAAAGCGACAGGCGCAAACGTTTCAGTTATTTATGTTCCAGCTCCATTTGCTGCAGATGCAATCATGGAAGCGGTCGATGCAGACCTTGACATGACAATCTGTATTACAGAACATATTCCGGTAATTGATATGGTGAAAGTGAAGCGTTACATGGAAGGCAAGAAAACGCGTCTTGTCGGCCCGAACTGCCCTGGTGTTATCACGGCGGACGAATGTAAAATCGGTATCATGCCTGGCTATATCCATACAAAAGGTCATGTCGGCGTCGTTTCACGTTCTGGTACACTGACGTATGAAGCTACTCACCAATTAAGCCAAGCTGGAATCGGTCAAACGACAGCAGTAGGTATCGGTGGAGACCCAGTTAATGGAACGAACTTCATCGATGTACTTAAAGAATTCAATGAAGACCCAGAGACATATGCTGTTGTCATGATTGGTGAAATTGGTGGAACGGGTGAAGAAGAAGCTGCCGAGTGGATCAAAGAGAACATGACGAAGCCTGTTGTCGGCTTTATCGGCGGTCAGACAGCTCCAGAAGGAAAACGTATGGGCCACGCTGGTGCCATCATTTCCGGTGGTAAAGGGACTGCTGCGGAGAAAATCAAAGCCCTTAACGCTGCGGGCGTTGAAGTTGCTGACACTCCATCAGTTATTGGCGAAACACTTATTAAAGTCATTAAAGAAAAAGGTCTGTACGAAAAGTGTAAAACACATTAATATGAGAGATGCAGCGTATATTTTATGCGCTGCATCTTTTTAACAATTGAATAATAGGAGGAATTCGATGGAAATGACTGATGCAGAACGACGTTTGCTGGCACTCCATTATGTCTTTCCGGTGCCACTGAATCGCTTGAACAGACTTTACGACAGAGACCCGAATCTCGAAAAGTTATTTTCATATACTGCGAATGAACTCGCTGATCTATTGAACATTAAAACGGCAAAAGCGATTAAGCTACATGAGAATTTACTTCAGAATTTAGACACCCCTTATGAAAAGCTATATGAACGGCATAACATTACCCCAATTCCGTTCACTAATCCCCTTTACCCTGACCAGTTACGCATATTGATAGATCCCCCTGCCGTACTGTATACGAAAGGCGATCCGCAACTCCTTACCGAACGTTTGAATATTGCTATTATCGGTTCAAGGAAAGCGACGGTTTATTCTAAGAAAGCGCTATCACTGATCGTGCCACCACTGGTCGCAAACGAGGCTGTCATCGTCTCAGGCTTGGCGAAAGGAGCTGACGCGATGGCGCATGCAGCTGCCCTCGAATATGGAGGTAAAACGATTGCTGTACTCGGACATGGCTTATTCCACTTGTATCCAAAAGAGAATGCGGCACTTGCGCAGCAAATCGCAGAAAAACAACTGTTGTTAACAGAATATCCACCTTATGTAAAACCGGAACGTTGGACATTTCCGATGCGCAACCGTATTATTAGCGGACTATCCAATGCTGTCGTTGTTACCGAAGCTGCAGATAAGAGCGGTACGATGAGTACCGTAGAACACGCACTTGATCATGGGAAGTATATTTTCGCTGTACCTGGCCCCATCACCTCGATGTTATCAGCAGGTCCCAATAAGTTATTGGATGAAGGGGCGAAACCGGTTTGGAACGGATTTCAAATTGTTGAATCACTCGTTTCACACTATTGAATTAAACTCTTTCTTTTCCAAAAGGTTGCATTAAATTGAAATCTGTTATACATTTTGCAACAGATATTCTTTTGATGAATAAATACGGAACCTCTTTAAGGAGGCACACAATTAATGGCAGATTATTTAGTAATCGTGGAATCTCCTGCAAAGGCGAAGACGATTGAACGCTATCTCGGAAAAAAATATAAAGTGCGTGCATCACTCGGCCACTTGCGCGATTTACCGCGCAGTCAAATGGGTGTAGACACCGAAAATAATTATGAACCTAAATACATTACAATACGTGGCAAGGGTCCAATTTTACAAGAATTGAAGAAAGATGCGAAAAAAGCGAAAAAAATCTATCTCGCGGCTGACCCCGACAGGGAAGGGGAAGCAATCGCTTGGCATTTGGCCCACCAGCTCGGCGTCGATATAGAATCAGATTGCCGAGTCGTATTCAATGAAATTACAAAAGACGCAATCAAGGAATCTTTCAAAAACCCACGTCCAATCAATATGGATCTCGTGGATGCACAACAGGCACGTCGTATATTGGACCGGCTTGTCGGTTACAATATCAGCCCGATTCTATGGAAAAAAGTGAAGAAAGGGCTATCAGCGGGACGCGTCCAATCCGTTTCGTTACGGCTCATCATCGATAGAGAAAATGAAATCAAGGCTTTTATTCCGGAAGAATACTGGAGCATTACAGGTGAATTCACAAAAGGATCCACTTCTTTCGGAGCAGCATTTTACGGAGATGCGAAGAAGAAACTGAAACTGACGGATAAAGCGCAAGTTGATCAAATACTTGACAAGTTGAAGGGAGATACGTTTGACATTGCATCCGTTGTGAAAAAGGAACGAAAACGGAATCCGGCAGTGCCGTTTACAACATCTTCGTTACAACAGGAGGCTGCTCGCAAGCTGAACTTCCGTGCGAAAAAGACCATGATGATCGCACAACAGCTATATGAAGGGATCAATCTTGGAAAAGAAGGCAATGTCGGTCTGATTACATATATGCGAACAGATTCGACACGAATAGCCGATAGTGCAAAAGAGGAAGCTCTGTCCTTTATCGAAACGATGTATGGCAAAGAATTTATTGCGCCATCAAAAGCTGCGAAAAAGGAAACGACTAAAACACAAGATGCGCACGAAGCCGTCAGACCTACCTCTGTTATGCGTCCACCGGCAGCGATGAAAGCTGTTTTGTCACGTGATCAGCTTCGTCTATACAAACTCATTTGGGAACGTTTTGTCGCCAGTCAAATGGCACCTGCGGTTTTGGATACGGTAACGGTTGACCTCGTGAATGGGGATGTACGTTTCAGAGCAACAGGTTCACAAGTGAAATTTCCCGGCTTCATGAAAGTATATGTCGAAGGAGACGACGACAAAGAAGAGGAAAAGGATCGCATTCTACCGCCGCTTGAAGAAGGTGAGCGTGTGAACTTTAGTGAAATCGATCCGAAACAACATTTTACACAGCCGCCACCGAGGTATTCAGAGGCGCGACTCGTCAAAACGCTTGAAGAACTTGGTATAGGACGCCCGTCCACGTATGCACCGACACTCGATACCATTCAAAAGCGAGGGTATGTGACACTTGATGCAAAGCGGTTCATCCCGACAGAGTTGGGAGAAATTGTCCATCAGGCGGTCAATCAGTACTTCCCGGATATTATCGACGCTGAATTTACCGCACATATGGAAAAAGGCTTGGATAATGTCGAAGAAGGAAAAATCAAGTGGGTAGAGGTCATCGATGCGTTTTATAGAGACTTTGAAAAGCATGTCGAAGTTGCAGATGCCGAAATGGAGAAAATCGAAATCAAAGATGAACCTGCCGGGGAGGATTGCGAGAAGTGTGAATCGCCCATGGTCTTCAAACTGGGGCGCTACGGAAAATTCATGGCTTGTTCCAATTTCCCTGAGTGCCGTAACACAAAAGCCATCATAAAACCGATTGGCGTTACCTGCCCATCGTGTAAGGAAGGTCAAGTCGTTGAACGGAAGAGTAAGACCAAACGGATTTTCTTCGGTTGTGATAGATATCCGGAATGTGAATATGTATCTTGGGACAAACCGGTTTCTAGACCATGTCCGAAATGTGAAAGTACATTGGTTGAAAAGAAATCGAAAAAAGGCGTACAAGTCCAATGCACAGAATGTGACTATCAAGAAGACCCGCAATAACGAAGAGTGGAGGATGCCGCTTAGATTGCGACAGAACGGTGAGCTTTCCGTCCTGTTGCTGTGAGACTAGCGTCGAAGCTTACTTAATGGAAGTTGTCAGTTCAACTAAAATAATCTATCTTTAACTTTTAATACTTTGGAAGAAGGTGACGGGATGACACCCATCGTAAACGTAATAGGTGCAGGACTTGCAGGAAGCGAGGCTGCATGGCAGATCGCTAACCGCGGGGTGAATGTCCGACTATATGAAATGAGACCGGTAAAACAGACGCCGGCGCATCACACGGACAAATTTGCGGAGCTTGTCTGCAGTAACTCACTGCGTGCCAACAATTTAACAAACGCAGTTGGTATCATCAAAGAAGAAATGAGAAGGTTCGATTCCCTAATCATCGGTGCAGCGGATGCATGTGCCGTCCCGGCTGGCGGTGCATTGGCGGTTGACCGTCATGAGTTCGCAGGAAACGTTACCGACCGGATCCGTAACCATCCTCTGATTGAAATTATTAATGAAGAAGTGACCGAATTACCTGAGGGTATTACAGTAATCGCTACGGGACCTTTGACATCGCCCGCACTTGCTGAGCAAGTACGTAAATTGACTGGTGAAGACTATCTATACTTCTACGATGCAGCGGCACCAATCATTGAAAAAGATTCAATCGATATGGACAAGGTCTTTCTGAAATCTAGGTATGACAAAGGTGAAGCGGCCTATTTGAATTGTCCGATGGATGAAGAACAATTCGAACGGTTTTATAACGCGCTTGTAGAGGCAGAGGTCGTTCCGCTAAAGGAATTCGAAAAGGAAATATACTTCGAAGGATGCATGCCTGTAGAAGTGCTTGCACAACGCGGTGAAAAAACATTATTATTCGGGGCGCTTAAACCAGTCGGATTGGAAGATCCGGTAACAGGTAAACGCTACAAAGCAGTCGTCCAGCTGCGGCAAGACGATGCGGCTGGAACGCTTTACAATATTGTCGGCTTCCAGACACATATGAAGTGGGGGGCCCAGAAGGAAGTCATCAATCTTATCCCTGGTTTGGAAAATGTCGAAATCGTCCGCTACGGTGTCATGCACCGCAATACATTCATCAATTCGCCGCGTGTATTGGATTCGACGTACCAATTGAAGGCTAACCGTAATATCTTCTTCGCGGGTCAGATGACCGGGGTAGAAGGTTATGTCGAGTCGGCCGGTTCCGGTCTAATTGCAGGAATTAATGCGTCGAACTTAGCGCTCGGCAAAGAGCTGGTCCTGTTCCCACAAGAAACTGCTCTTGGAAGCATGGCAAGGTATATTACGGAAGCGGACCCGAAAAACTTTCAACCGATGAACATCAATTTCGGTCTCTTCCCGGATCTAGGTGAGCGCATCAAGTCCAAAGTAGAACGAGCAGAGAAGCACGCAGAACGGGCGCTAAATGCAATCAATAGTTTCCAATCAACTGTAACCAACCCTTAAACTAGAAGAAGAAGCCTAGGGAAAATAACCCAGGGCTTCTTCTATTTGCATGTTTTACAAATTGAAGGGGAATACTCACCCTATTATTGCTAATAATATGAACAAAATGTGTCGAATACCTAAAATGAATGATAGACGTCTGACTTCTTTAGGAAAGAAAGTTGCCGGACAGTCCTCACTTATTGTATAGTGAATCATGGATGACTTTTGAATAGCCGGATTAGTTATTATTTTGAAGTTTTTCACCACAATTCTCGTCAAGTGCACTGCAACTTGAGGGGCTCACTTTTCAAACGACACGCAATAATGTTGTAATTCAGTTGACCTTTCACGTTGGAGGTGAAATGTTTGACCAACCAACCTGCTAAAATCCGTGATGAATATATTTCGTACGTACGTCTGGAAAAAAATTATTCATTTTATACCGTATCTGAATATGAAAAAGATGTGAATTCATTTTTGGTTTTTTTGGAAGTCGAAGGGATTTCGGATTTGGATGATGTAACATACCCAACGGCCAGACTCTATGTGACCGAATTGTACGACAAGGGGTTATCGAGAGCATCGATTTCAAGGAACATTTCATCAATCCGTTCTTTTTACAAATTTGCCAATGCCCGGTATAACATCTCTGATAATGCGTTTCGTTCACTGCACCATCCAAAAAAAGAAGAGCGGCTACCCGCTTTTTTTTATGAGCAGGAAATGCAGGTTTTATTTTCAGCCTGTGAGGGGAACGATAAGAAATCATTACGTGATAAAGCGCTTCTTGAAATGCTTTACGCGACAGGGATACGGGTTAGTGAACTGACAAACATTAAACTGCGGGATATCGATGATCATCTTGGCATTGTCATGGTGATGGGGAAAGGGCGCAAAGAGCGTTACGTCCCATTCGGAAGCTTTGCGCAGACCGCACTCGATGCCTACTTGGAGAACAGCAGACCCGTTTTGTTGAAACAGAAGGAACACGACACATTATTCGTTAATTTAAGGGGAGATCCGCTAACTGATGGCGGTGTACGCCATATTTTAAGCGCAATGATGGAACGGGCTTCCCTTCATTCCAAAATCTATCCGCATATGATTCGTCACTCGTTCGCCACCCATCTCTTGGCTAGTGGTGCTGATATGCGGACTGTGCAAGAACTTTTGGGGCATAGTCATTTATCTTCAACGCAGGTGTATACACATATTACAAAAGAGCATTTACGAAAAACGTATATGAATACCCATCCGCGAGCATAGGAGGTTAAAAGAATGGAATTTCATGCAACGACGATTTTTGCGATTCGCCATAAAGGTGCTTGTGCCATGTCGGGTGACGGTCAGGTGACTGTCGGGAATGCAGTTGTGATGAAGCATACTGCCAAAAAAGTGCGCAGGTTGTTCGGAGGTAAAGTGTTGGCCGGCTTCGCTGGTTCTGTCGCTGATGCTTTTACTTTATTTGAATTGTTTGAAGGGAAATTGACGGAGTATAACGGCAACCTTCAACGAGCTTCCGTTGAACTTGCGAAAGAATGGCGGGGCGACAGGATTCTAAGGAAACTTGAAGCAATGCTGCTTGTGATGGATGAAGATAGTCTATTGCTCATCTCGGGTACAGGAGAAGTGATTGAACCCGATGACGGCATCCTTGCCATCGGTTCGGGCGGGAATTATGCACTGGCTGCCGGAAGGGCATTGAAAAAGTTTAGTGGAGATTCGATGACGGCACCGGAGATAGCACGTGCCGCACTGGAGACCGCTGCTGAACTTTGCGTGTATACGAACGATAAGATCATTATGGAGGTACTCGAATGACAAAAAGACAAGAGCTGACGCCGAAGGAATTGACTGCGCATCTAAATCGGTTTATCATTGGGCAAGAAAATGCCAAGCGTGCAGTAGCTGTCGCCATTCGGAACAGGTACAGAAGAAGTCTCCTTACGGATGAAGAGAAAAGTGAAATCATCCCGAAAAACATTCTTATGATCGGGCCGACTGGCGTAGGAAAGACCGAAATTGCTAGAAGAATCGCAAAACTGGTCAATGCACCATTTGTTAAAGTGGAGGCTACGAAGTTTACCGAAGTGGGTTATGTCGGGCGTGATGTGGAGTCGATGATCAGGGATTTGACTGAAGCGGGTGTCCGGATTGTCCGTGCTGAACAGCGTGAAGCTGTTCAGGAAAGTGCGGCTTTGCTTGCTGAAGAAAGGCTGGTCGAACTGCTGGTCCCCGAAAAGAAGAAAACGGGTGGCATGCAAAACCCGTTTGAAATGTTGTTCGGGCAGAAAGCCGAACAAGATGAGCCGGATTATTCAGAAGTTGCGGAAGTGAAACGGAAGCGTTCTGATATTGCAGCGAAGCTGAAAGCCGGCGAGCTTGAAGAAAATATGGTCACTGTTGAAGTTTCAGCGCAGCAACCTTCCATGTTTGATGCATTGCAAGGTTCGGGTATGGAACAGATGGGTGCGAATATGCAAGATGCTTTTTCTTCTCTGATGCCGAAAAAAACGGTGAAACGAAAGATGAAAGTGAAGGATGCTCGAAAGGTTCTTGAAGCGGAAGAAGCAGATAAGCTAATCGATCATGATGAGGTGGCCAGACGTGCGGTGGAATTGACGGAGCAGTCGGGCATCATCTTCCTGGATGAAATGGACAAAATTGCGAGTCGGAACGGAAGTGGTTCTTCAGCAGATGTTTCACGCGAAGGTGTGCAGCGAGACATCCTGCCTATCGTGGAAGGATCGACCGTAACGACAAAATATGGTGCAGTGAAGACTGATTACATCCTCTTCATTGCGGCCGGTGCATTTCATATGTCGAAACCATCCGATATCATTCCGGAACTTCAAGGCCGTTTCCCGATTCGTGTCGAACTCGACAAACTGACGAAAGCAGATTTTGAACGTATTTTAAACGAGCCGGATTTTTCCTTGATCCGCCAATACGAAAAATTGCTTGAGACGGAAGGCGTTGTCTTGGACTTTACGCCAGAGGCGATTAGCCGGATTGCTGCGATTGCCTTTGAAGTGAACGAAGACACAGAAAATATCGGGGCGCGGAGACTTCATACGATTTTAGAGAAATTATTGGAAGAATTGTCGTATGAAGCGGCTGACATTGGTCCGTCGACCATTAAAATAACCCCGATTTATGTCGATGAAAAGTTGAAAAACATCGCAAAAAACAAAGATTTGTCACAATTTATACTTTAACCGATACATTTTACTTTATTTAATGATTGAAAACCTTTAGAATATTCATCAAATAGAACGTAATTATTTTTAGGAGGAAAAACAGATGACATTGTTAACAAGGACGCGTGAAATTAACGCTATGCTTCAAAAATCAGCAGGAAAACCGGTGAACTTTAAGGAAATGGCAGAAAAGCTTAGCCAAGTAATTGAATGTAATGCATTCATCGTCAGTAGAAAAGGAAAGTTATTAGGACTTGAAATTCATCATCAAATCGAAAATGAACGTATGAAAAAAATGTTTGCAGACCGGAAATTCCCTGAAGAATATACAAAAAGACTTTTTGATGTGAACGAAACATCACCGAACTTGGATGTAGACAGTGCGCATACTGTATTCCCGATTGAGAACCGTGAGTTGTTCAAAGAAGGACTGACAACGATTGTTCCGATTATCGGAGGCGGGGATCGACTTGGTACACTAATTTTGGCGAGATTGAAGGATGAGTTCCAAGAAGATGATTTAATCCTTGCTGAATACGGTGCTACTGTTGTTGGTATGGAAATCTTGCGTGAGAAATCGGAAGAAATCGAAATCGAAGCACGTAGTAAAGCGGTCGTTCAAATGGCTATCAATTCCCTTTCTTATAGTGAACACGAAGCGATTGAACATATCTTCCACGAACTCGACGGTAACGAAGGGTTGCTCGTTGCGTCTAAAATTGCGGACCGCGTAGGTATCACGCGTTCTGTCATCGTAAATGCACTGCGTAAATTGGAAAGTGCGGGAGTGATTGAATCCCGTTCTCTTGGTATGAAAGGAACATACATCAAAGTGCTTAACAGTAAATTCCTTGGCGAGCTAGAAAAACAAAAATCATAATTAGAATAGGTAATTGGGCACTTCTTCCGTTCGTAGGAAGAAGTGTTTTTTTATTTATTCAGATTGCACATATTGAAATGATTCTCTATCGATTGGTTCGAATGGATTGGGCAATACATACTTTGTGTGAGTAAGGGCCTATACTTATTGAAATACTAAATTGTGTTATGAAAAAAGGAGATTTAGTACTAAGGAAAATCAAGAGAAATCGATAGACAAAATTCAACAAAATCCGCTACAATGATTACATAAGAAAAAACTAGTCTATCAAATAGATTGAAAGACCTTCATCATAGCAAATTTAAGAGGTGACGATATGAATATTTTTGGTGGGACAATTTCCCTACTGGAGAGAGGGCTGAGTTTTTCAGCTTTAAAAGGGAAGGTTATCTCCCAAAACATCGCCAATGTCGATACGCCGAACTATAAAGCGAAAAATGTCGATTTTAAGGAAATTTTAGCGAATGTGCAGTCGAATTCCCTAGAGGCTTATCGGACTGATTCACGTCATATCGCGTTCGATCCAGCAAAGTCGCATCTAGGTGCTTTAAATTCTTCTAATTTGCGCTATCGGCAGGATGGCAATGGAGTGGATATGGATAAAGAGCAAGCGGATCTTGCTGCAAACCAAATTTATTATAATGCACTTGTCGATCGCATCAATGGAAAGTTCAATACGCTACAAAATGTCATTAAAGGAGGGCGTTAACGGTGTCGATATTCCATAGCCTGAACACGTCAGCTTCAGCATTGACGGCACAACGGATGCGGATGGATGTCATATCATCCAATATGGCCAACATCGATACGACACGGGGCAAAATGGTTGACGGGGAATGGCAGCCTTACCGCCGCAAAACAGTGACCCTCCAACCAAGGGAAGGTCAATTCTCATCTATGCTGAACACAGCGATGGGAAAACAAATTAAAGGATCAGCGGGCTATGGCGTTACGGTTTCCAGTATTAAAGAAGATACCGAAACGCCATTTAAACTCGTCTTCGATCCTAGCCATCCCGATGCGAATGACGAAGGGTATGTGGAAATGCCGAATGTCGATCCGCTACGGGAAATGATTGACCTGATGTCTGCTACACGCTCTTATGAGGCGAACGTCACTGTGTTGAATGCCAATAAATCGATGCTTATGAAAGCTCTTGAAATCGGTAAATGATGAATTTGAAGGGATGATTTGAGAATGGCCATACAATCCATATTTAACAGTGCACCAGCCGCCGGATTACTCAAGATGGAAAATCAGGTGAAACCAACGCCATACGAAGCGCAGCAAAGCTTTGGTGCGTTTTTGAAAGATGCAATCCAGCAAGTCAATACGAAGCAACATGAATCGGATGTGATGACGCAAAAGCTTGCACTTGGCGGAGACGTAGAACTGCATGATGTCATGATTGCATCACAAAAAGCGTCCGTTGCTTTGAATGCGACTATGGAAGTGCGCAATAAGGTAGTGGAAGCATACCAAGAGATTATCAGGATGCCTGTCTGATGATACAGACAGACAAGCGTTTCGAATAATGTAAGCTGACCGGGGGATTACAATGAATGAAAGATTGACGAAAATCAGAACGGATTTTCAGTCGTTCTGGTCAAGTCGTACAAAAAAACAGAAAACCACTTATGTCGGTTCGGCAGTAGCAATCATCGCGCTTGCAGCATTCCTGACATTCTTTCTATCCAGAACGGAATACGCACCGCTCTATTCAGATGTGTCCCGCGCGGAAATAGGCCGCATTAAAGAGCAGCTGGATAGTCAAGGTGTGTCGAGTAAAATCGCTCCCGGCGGAACATCAATACTGGTGCCAAAGGAACGTGTAGATGATCTGCTCGTATCACTTGCAGCCGAGGGATACCCGGATTCAGGGACAATCGACTATTCCTTCTTCTCGGAAAACGCAGGGTTCGGAACGACGGATAATGAATTCAATATGATCAAACTGGCTGCGATGCAAACGGAACTTGCCAATTTGATCAAAGGTGTAGAAGGCGTGAAAGACGCGGATGTGATGATCACCTTACCGACACAAAGCGTCTTTCTGAGTGATAGTACGGAACAGGCAAGTGCTGCAATCATGCTGAAGACAGAGCCAGGACATCGATTTACCGAACCTCAGATCAATGCACTTTATCATCTTGTAGCTAAGAGCATACCGAATCTGTCGACAGAAGATATCTCCATCATGAATCAATACTTCGAGTACTATGATTTAAACACCCACGATAATCCTTATGGCCCGAGTATTGCAGACCAAATGACGGTGAAAAAGACAATTGAACGTGACTTGCAACGTCAAGTGCAAATGATGCTTGGGACGATGATGGGACGGGATAAAGTCATTGTGTCCGTCACGACCGACATCGATTTTAAACTTGAGAATCGGGAAGAGTCGCTTGTTTCACCTGTCGATGAAGAAAGTATGGAAGGAATCGCGCTAAGTGTCCAACGGATTACGGAATCATTTACAGGCAACGGTCCAGTAGCGGGAGGGACACCGGAAGCGGAAGATCCGACCGATAACCGGACAGGGTTTGTGGAAGGGACCTTCTCAAACGGAGATTATGAACGAATTGAAGAAACAGTCAACAATGAAGTCAATCGAATTCGTAAAGAAATTGTCGAAAGTCCTTATAAAATCAGGGATATTGGCATCCAAGTCATGGTGGAACCCCCCGAAGCGAATGATCCTGCATCGATGCCAGCGGGTCTGCAAAATGACGTGGAGCAGATTTTAGAAACAATTATCCGTACATCAATCGATAAGGAAGCTGCCGGCGAGCTGACCGAAGAGGATCTGAATGATAAGATCGCGGTCTCCGTTCAACCTTTCAATGGCAAGATAGCTGAGATCTGCAGAAACAGAGGCGGTCATCCCGTGGTGGGTATATGTAGTGGGCGGGGTACTTTTACTCATGATCTTAGTGCTTGTTATCCTGTTTATCCGCAATAAGCAAAATGCACAGGGAACGGAAGAAGAGCTGATTATTGAAGAGCAACGTGAATCACTCGATGTGGAGGATATTAACAAGGATCTTGAAACAGAAGGGACTATCCGGAGGAAGCAACTTGAGAAAATGGCAAAAGAAAAGCCGGAAGAGTTTGCAAAACTATTACGTACATGGATAGCCGAGGAATGACGGAGGGATGAATGGTGGTAAAGAAAGAAAAAGGGATGCCCGGCAAACAAAAGGCGGCACTTCTGCTCATTTCCCTCGGACCGGAAGTATCTGCAGCTGTCTATAAGCATTTGAACGAAGAGGAAATCGAACGGCTGACGCTTGAAATATCAGGTGTGAAAAAAGTCGAATCATCCGTCAAAGAGGAAATCATCGAAGAGTTTCATAATATCGCACTTGCCCAAGATTATATTTCACAAGGCGGGATTGGTTATGCCAAAACGGTTCTTGAGAAAGCCCTCGGTAAGGATCATGCACAAGCGATCATTAATCGTTTGACTTCTTCCTTACAAGTGAGGCCATTCGATTTTGCCAGACGCGCGGATCCGGGACAAATCTTGAATTTTATACAGAATGAGCATCCGCAGACGATTGCACTTATCCTATCTTATTTACAAGCGGAACAGGCCGGTATGATCCTATCCTCTTTACCGCAGGAAATGCAGGCGGATATTGCGAAAAGGATTGCGACGATGGATTCGACATCACCTGAAGTCATTAGTGAAATCGAGGCGGTACTCGAACGCAAGCTATCATCCACGGTAACCCAGGATTATACGGAAACCGGAGGCGTCGATGCAGTGGTCGAAGTGCTTAACGGCGTTGACAGATCGACAGAGAAGACCATTCTCGATGCGCTTGAAATCCAAGATCCCGAATTGGCTGAAGAAATCCGTAAACGAATGTTCGTCTTTGAAGATGTTGTTACACTGGATAACCGCTCCATCCAGCGTATTGTTCGTGATTGTGAAAATGAGGATCTGATCCTTGCATTAAAAGTCTCAAGCGAAGAAGTGAAAGAAGTATTATTTCGGAATATGTCAGAACGGATGGCGGAATCGTTCCGGGAAGAGATGGAAATCATGGGACCTGTTCGTTTGAGAGATGTGGAGGAAGCGCAGTCGCGCATCGTTGGCATTATTCGTAGACTTGAAGATTCAGGAGAGATCATCATCGCACGTGGCGGAGGAGATGACATTATTGTCTAACATATTCCGTGCTAATAATACCATTACCGAAGAAGGTAAAAAGATAGAAATCACGATTCGCAGTTTAGCGGTGCCAGAACTGGCAGAATCGCCTGACGAACTGACATTGGATGCAGTATTTGCGGAAAGGGACCGGTTATTGGAAGAAGCCAAGCTGATGATGGAGCAGGAGAAAGCGTCCATCGAGCAGATGCGGCAAATCGCTTCTGAAGATATCGCATCCATGCAAGCCGCATGGCAAGATGAAAAGCCTGTACTTCAACAACAAGCCTATGATGAAGGGTTTCAAGTGGGTTATGAAGATGGGCGCAACAAAGTGCTGTCCGAAATGGCAGACTCAATCCGTAACGCCAATGAAGTAACCGGATTATCGTATGGGAATGCACAGAAATACCTTGAAAGCCAAGAGAGGGTCATCCTTGAATTAGCGATCCGCACGGCAGAACGGATCATGGGACAAACGCTTCTGGAGGACCAGGAAAGTTATCTATCACTCATCAAACGGGCATTAAAAGAAGCGCGTGAAATGAAAGAAATCAAATTATACGTTTCACTCGATTATTTTGAACTCGTTTCGGATAACCGTATGGAACTTGCGTCCATCTTCCCGCCGGATGTCCCGTTTCTCATCTTCGTGAACGAAGATTACAATTCGACCGATTGTATGATTGAAACCAACCATGGACGAATCGTAGTCAGCATCGACGAACAATTGAACGAATTGAGGTCGAAACTTGTCGAAATCATGGAAAGTGGTGAGTGACGATGAAGAAAGCGGAAGACTTAACGGAATGGATCCCCCGCATAAAAACATTTAAAAAGTATGGTCGGGTTGCCCGTGTCGTTGGCCTCATGATTGAGTCGCAAGGACCTGAAAGTTCGATTGGCGATGTGTGCCATATTCATTTAAATAAAGCGGGAAAAGATGATTCGATTATAATGGCGGAAGTTGTCGGTTTTAGAGAAGAAATTGTCATACTTATGCCTTATACCAATATCCGCGATATCTCAAGCGGTTGCCTTGTTGAAAGCCTTGGTAAACCGCTTGAAGTGCAAGTGGGCATGAACCTGATCGGTAAAGTACTGGATTCGATGGGCAATCCGATCGATAAAACTCCTCTGCCGAAAGGGTTGACAACAGTCCGCACCGAACAGGATCCGCCGAATGCGCTGACGCGACCACCAATCAATGAAAAATTGGCTGTTGGCGTCAAAGCGATTGATGGGATGTTGACGGTTGGAAATGGCCAACGTGTTGGTATTTTCGCAGGTTCGGGCGTAGGGAAAAGTACATTGCTCGGCATGATCGCACGCAATACGACTGCTGACTTGAACGTCATTGCACTGATTGGTGAACGAGGACGGGAAGTGCGAGAGTTCATCGAAAGGGATCTGGGGCCGGAAGGGTTGAGTCGGACGATTGTCGTTGCGGCGACATCTGACCAGCCGGCATTGATGCGGATTAAAGGTGCCTTCACAGCTACTGCCATTGCCGAATATTTCAGGGACAAAGGCATGAACGTCATGCTGATGATGGATTCCGTTACGCGGGTTGCGATGGCGCAGCGTGAAATAGGACTTGCCGTTGGTGAACCGCCCGCGACACGTGGCTATACGCCTTCCGTCTTTGCAATTTTACCGAAACTGCTGGAACGGACTGGCACTAATGAGCATGGCTCCATCACGGCCTTCTATACAGTGCTTGTCGATGGGGATGACATGAATGAGCCAATCGCCGATACGGTGCGCGGGATACTGGATGGGCATATCGTTTTAGACAGGACGCTCGCCAACAAAGGGCAATATCCGGCTATCAATGTATTGAAAAGCGTCAGCCGTCTTATGAACCATATTGCAGAACCCGAACATGTCCAGGCGGCGGAAAAACTACGTGAACTGTATTACACGTACAACAAATCCGAGGACCTGATCAACATCGGGGCTTATAAACGCGGAACATCGAAGGAAATCGACCAGGCGATTGAATATGAGCCACTTATTACAAATTTTCTGAAACAGAGCTTCCAGGCGAATATCTCAATGGAAGATAGTATAGAAGAACTTGTTTCTCTCGGTACTGGAGGAGGGAAACAGTGAAGCCATACCATTACCGTTTTGAAAAAGTGCTGACGTTTCGTGAACAGGAAAAGACCGAAACCGAAGTGGAATTCAAACATTCCATCCAAGCATTCGAAGCCGTCGCAACAAAATTATACGACTTGCTGAAAAAGAAAGAAGACATTCTCTTAGAACAGCATGAGAAGATGAAGACAGGCTTCTCGGTGAATGGAATCCACCATTATGCCCGGTACATAGACAGTTTGGAAAAAAGAATTGCTATTGTCCAGCAGGAAGTGATGCAAGCCCGCTCTAAAATGAACTGGTTTGAAAACAAGTTACTGGAAAAATCGCTGGAAGTGAAGAAGTTTGAAAAGATGAAAGATAAAGATCGCGAACATCATCGCGCTGAAATGGAACATCTAGAAGCAATCCAGCTTGATGAATTGTCGACATTGAAGTTCCGTAGAAGAGAAAACGGGTGATTATGTGGTGAAACAAACAAAGAAAAAAGAGAAATCCAGAAGTTTCTTCCAAACGTTATTGGTATTGGTGATTATACCGCTCTTATTTGCAGCGGCTGTTTTCCTCATCATTGCAAAGGTGGCAGACATAAACGTTTTCGACAAAGCGAAAGAGCTGGCAGTCGAATTGCCGTTCATCGGACCTAAGGAAGAAGGAAATGGGGCGAAGGATCTCAACCTGGAGGAGCGAGTCGTCACCCTTCAAGCCGAAATCCAGGAAAAAGAAGCTCAACTCTTTAAATTACAAGATGAGCTAGATAAATCAGCCGGTGAAAAAGAGCAGCTGTTGGTCGAGCAGGAAAAACTCCTAGCTAAAATTGACACGCTGAATCGTGGAAAAGACGATTCGAAAACTGAATTCAAAGAAATCGTCAACACATTCGAGCAGATGTCTGCAAAAACTGCAGCACCTGTTATTACCAAAATGAGCGATGCTGAAGCGATTCAAATTCTGACTAACTTGAAACCCGATAAATTGGCAGCTATTTTCGAGAAAATGACACCTGAAGATGCAGCGAAATATACGACAATGATAACGGAATGATTTCAGGTTATACAACCTGTGTTGAATGGAGGTGGAATAGTGAACATTGCATCACTACAGACAATGGTTGGTAAGAATCTAAAAATCCCGTCGAACGTTGTTCAAAGTGGGCAAACGTCCAAAGGGACATTTGGATCGGTTTTTGGGAGCATCACCGCAAACAATGCGATCGTCAAGGTGCCGACAATGGATGAGCCAGTCCCAATGGTTTCTGATGAATCTCTTAAGACTTTATTCAACGCTACAACATTGGAAGAGTTGACGGCAATCATAAATGACGAAGATGGCGGATTGGAGGAGTTAAATAATCTTTTAGGCGGTTTTCCTATACTAGACAGTGTCGATCAACTTGCGCAACTGCTTGATTCGTTGTCGTTGTTACTGGAAAAGGCGGGTCTTAGAGAAACGGAACTGTCGGATACACCCGATTTTTGGGCAATCATGCATGCCATCGATAAAGTCGCTCCCCAATTTTTCAATGAATTGTCTGATGCACTAGAAGGAAAAGGTGAAATTCCAAAACAGCAGGCAATCGAATTGCTGACGTTGCTGAAAGCGGGCGAACTCATTGCACCAAAGACCGATTTGTATTTGAAACAGGAACAGCAAGTTTTCACTTTGCAAAGTTACATGGCGAAAGCGGCAGTTCGTCATGAGACGAATATGCATGAGAAAGATTCTGTTAAACCTGCCATCATACAGTTATTGGAAACGAAGAATGCGGTACGATTTGTCGTACAACCAAACACGGATCAATCGATGACGGATGATGGAACGACGGACAAAAAGTTAGATATAGTGCAACAAGCCGTTAACAGTGTAGTCGGAACGGGGACAAAGATAGATGGTCACCTAACAAGCACTGAATTGGAAAATCGCAACAATGCTCGAAACCAAGCGCTTCTCCGTGAAATGCAAACCATATTCAAACGTTCAAACTTCGGACAGACAGGCGGAACGAATCGCCTACTTGTGAAATTATATCCTGAACACCTTGGACAAGTACGGATTGAGCTCTTGCAAACAAACGGAATCATGACAGCGCGAATCCTGGCATCCACCACACTCGGTAAAGAGATGTTGGATAGTCAGTTGCATCAGCTTCGCCAAGCATTTGTTCAGCAAAACTTGCAAATCGATCGGATTGACATCTCACAATCGTTACAAGATATGGAGAAAAATGACCGCGAGCAACCCTATAATGGTCATTTCGGCAGACAACAGCAGGAAACGGAACAACAACACGAGCAAAACACTGATGATGAAATGACATTTCAGGAGTATTTGATTGAACTGGAGGTGTAATGATGATTGACGGGCAACAAAAGATTACAGATTCGATGTACTTGGTCAATAAAAAGCGGGACGAGCGTAAAACAGGGGATGGTACGTTAGGAAAAGATGATTTCATGAAATTGCTCATCACTCAGCTACAAAACCAGGACCCTACGAATCCGATGAAAGATAACGAGTTCATCGCACAGATGGCACAGTTCTCTTCACTTGAACAGACGATGAATTTAGCCAAATCATTTGATAAGTTTGCGGAGGCACAAAACCAATCACAGCTCATTCAATACAATGACTTTGTCGGAAAAACGGTCAAATGGCATGAGATAACAGCTGAAACCGGAGAAAACGGGGAACCCATTGTCAACGAAGGGGCAGGCACAATCAAATCCATCAAATTCGTCAATGGTTCGGCTCTCTTTACAATGGAAGATGGTAAGGAACTGACACCCGGCAATATTTCAGAAGTGCAGGCAGGGGGCGGCAATACGAACAGCCTTGTGGAGGCGAGTATGCTGATTGGCAAGACGGTCGGCTATTTAGACGGTGAAGCAGAAAATTCCGGTAAAGTTATTTCTGTTTCCAATAAAGAAGGCAAACTACAGTATATTTTGGAAGACGGCAGTCGAGTAAGCGGCGATAAATTTACATCGATCAGCCAATAACATAGATTGGAGCGAGGACATGGATAAGATAAATCTCCATCGCATTCCATCGCAACCGTTCGTACGCCAAGTGCAACCGTCGAAAATCGCACAAAGCCCGCAACAGTCGTTTCGCGACCATCTGAACAAAGCCGTACAGCCTGCCGAATTGAAAATCAGCAAGCACGCAAGCGAGCGATTAGCGGAACGGAACATTCACATATCGGAAACCGAATGGGCACATATCACAGACAAGGTGAACGAGGCGAAATCGAAGGGAATTAAAGAATCGCTCGTACTGATGGAACAGGCCGCACTCATTATCAGTGCAAAAAACGCCACCGTCATCACAGCGATGGATCGCATGGAAGCGAAAGATCAATTATTTACAAACATTGACGGCACAATCGTGCTCAGCTAATCATGGCAGGACCTTATCAGGATGCCATTCATCTGCCGACTGACTGAGGTAGATACACTTTTAAAAACCGAGAGGGGAAATATATAAATGTTACGCTCTATGTACTCAGGAATCTCAGGTCTACGGAACTTTCAAACGAAACTGGATGTTATCGGGAATAATATTTCGAATGTTAATACGTATGGATTTAAAAAAGGACGGGTTATTTTTAAAGATTTGATTTCACAGACGGTTGCGGGGGCTTCGGGTGACACTGGAGATACACGTGGTGGGGTTAATCCTAAGCAAGTAGGACTTGGATCACAAATTGCTGCCATTGATACACTTCATACGGGTGGATCTACACAGTTTACTGGAAATACACTTGACCTTGCAATTGCAGGAGATGGATTTTTTCAAGTAGGTGAAGATGAGATGGAAGAACTATGAAGGAATATTCAATATACAAGAGCAGGAAATTTTTATATGGATAATGAAGGGTATATAGTTGATGCGTGATGGGAAATATTTGGTTGGTGCGGGAGGAAGGGATAGTTATTCTTCGTCTCAGAGATGATACAATTAATTCTTCGAATGTCAGAACACCGCCAACACAAGGTACAATCGGCAATTCCTACTACAGCACAAAGTATGAGTATTGGACAAGATGGAACAGTAACCTATGTTGATGGCGCTGGAGATTTAAGATATGCAGGGCATCTAGTTTTGGCGAAATTTCCGAACTCCAGGTGGACTGGAGAAAGTCGGAGGAAACTATTTCGAGCAATCTGCGAACTCAGGGGTGCCAGTGAGAAATGTTCCAACGAAGGTGGTATCGGTAAAATTGAATCCGGCTTCCTAGAAATGTCTAACGTCGACCTTGCTGAAGAATTCACCGAAATGATTGTAGCACAACGTGGTTTCCAGGCGAACACACGAATCATCACGACATCCGATGAAATCCTTCAAGAACTCGTCAACCTAAAACGATGATCTAATCTCATTCAACTAAACTAGTATAAGTTTCACCAGCAAAGGAGGGTCGGGCCGGCTCTTGATGCCCGGCCCCTTACATATGATTCAAGTTACACGCCTTAATGGCGCAGCGTTTACATTGAATGCATTGTACATTGAAAAGGTCGAGTCGTTTCCTGATACGACGATTACGCTTACAACAGGCACAAAATATGTTGTCCTCGATACGGTTGATGAAGTGAACAGCCGGATTGTTGAATTTTATCAGGCGGTCCAGTTGTTGGCAAATCCGCATATCCGGGGTGAAGAAAATGAAAAATAAAGTGCTGACGATGTCCCTTATCATTCTAGTATGTATCACACTTGTTGGCGTAGTGGCGCTCATTCTTGTGATGCAATTGAACAACGGGGATAGCGATAAAGAACCGACAATCGATGAAATCATCGAATCCTCGGTCGATGTCGAGGAAATCACAACGAATCTTGCAAGCAATCAATTCATCCGCATTTCGTTGAAAATCCAGACAGAAAATAAGAAAGCGGCGGCTGAACTGGCGAAGCGGGAATTCCAAGTGAAAAATATCGTCATCCAGGAACTGTCCGAGATGACGTCGAAGGACCTTGAAGGAAAAGTCGGTAAACAGGTTTTTGAAGATGCGCTCAAATCACAGTTAAACCCTTTGATGCAAGAAGGGAAAATTGAAAAAGTATATATCGTCTCGTATATCATCCAATAATGGTTGCATTCAACCATACCAGTTAAGTAGAGCAAATGAATATCTGTATCAGCTGAGTAACGCGCCTCAAAGAGGTTGCCGAAGCCATAAAACTGGCGGTGTTCCCCTAGCGCCGCTGCGGCTTTAATGGAATTCTTTATATCAACTTATTTTAATCCAAATGCCGGGAGGTGGCCATATGTCCGGGGATATATTGTCCCAAAATGAGATAGACGCACTATTATCAGCACTATCGACAGGGGAAATGTCTGCAGAAGACATGAAGATTGAAGAGCAGACCCGGAAGGTCAAAGTGTACGATTTCAAACGTGCCCTCCGGTTTTCCAAAGATCAGATCCGTAGTTTGACACGGATTCACGAAAACTTTGCAAGATTGATGACGACGTATTTTTCAGCACAGCTACGGACCTACGTCCAGATTAATGTAGCATCGGTCGACCAGATTCCGTTTGAGGAATTTATCCGTTCAATCCCAAACATGACGCTGATCAATATTTTCGAAGTTCCTCCATTGGATGGCAACATTTTGATGGAAGTGAATCCGAACATTGCTTACTCGATGCTCGACCGCCTAATGGGGGGCGTAGGGGAGAGCCCGGGGAAAGTTGATAATTTGACGGAAATCGAAACGAAAATCTTGACGAATCTATTTGAACGCTCGTTTGATAATTTAAGTGAAGCGTGGTCAGGCATTATTGATATCGATCCTTATTTGAAAGAATTGGAAGTTAATCCGCAATTCCTTCAGATGATTTCGCCAAACGAAACCGTTGTCGTTATCTCGTTTAACATCATGATCGGCGAATCGAGTGGAATGATCAATATCTGTATACCACACGTTGTACTGGAACCAATCGTTCCGAACTTATCGGTCAGGTATTGGATGCAGTCAAATAAGAAAGAACCGACACCGGAACAAAGCATCCTGCTGGAAAAACGGTTGAAAAAAGCACCGTTGCCCATTATTGCCGAACTCGGAAACGGTCAGATGACAGTTGAGGATTTCCTGTACTTACAAGTCGGGGATGTCATTTCGCTTGACCGCAAAATCGAAGACCCGCTCATCGTCAAAATCGGCGAGGTCCCGAAATTCACTGCGCAGCCGGGGCATTTGAAAAACAAAATGGCTGTTCAGATTATCGAAACAATGATAGGAGGGGATGAAGATGATGAGTGATAATATCCTTTCGCAAGAAGAAATCGAAGCGTTGTTGCGCGGAGAACCTGTGGGAAGTGAAGATGCCAGTGTTACGTCCACTGTTGGCATAAAGACGGAAGATTATCTGGATGAAATGGAACGGGATGCACTAGGAGAAATCGGGAATATTTCATTCGGAAGCTCTGCGACCGCGTTATCCGCATTACTCGGACAAAAAGTGGATATTAATACGCCGACCATTACCGTCGTCGATAAAAAGGCTCTGGAAGCGGAATTCATCCATCCGTATGTGGCCGTCAAAGTGGAATATACGGAAGGTTTAAGTGGGATGAACTTGCTTGTGATCAAGCAAACGGATGCAGCAATCATCGCTGACCTCATGCTGGGTGGCGATGGAACAGAACCGAATATGGACCTCGGTGAAATCCATTTAAGTGCAGTCCAAGAAGCGATGAACCAGATGATGGGTTCTGCGGCGACATCCATGTCGACGCTATTTAACAAAAAAGTGGATATTTCGCCACCTACAATCGACCTGATGAATATGCAGTCCAATCAGGGGCACGAACATATCCCAGAAGATGATTTATTGATAAAAGTGTCGTTCACATTAAAAGTCGGAACATTGATTGATTCGGAGATTATGCAGTTGCTACCTCTGGGCTTCGGAAAAAAACTGGTAGCCTCCCTGTTAGGGGGAGATGGCGAAGATGAAGCGGCGGCAGTCACGGAAATGGTACGGCCTGTCGAACAGACACAACCAGCGCCGATTCAACAACCCATACAGCAGCCGAACGAGCAAAAAGCCCCGGCACAAGGGGGGCAACAGCCTGCTTACGAGCCGCAATTCGAACAACCGACACCGATGCGCACACAGCAACCGCCCGTACATGTACAACAAGCACAGTTTGCAAGTTTTGACAGCCCATCTTTGAACCAAGCGGAGTCGAATAATTTAAATATGCTTCTCGACATTCCGTTGCAGGTCACTGTAGAATTAGGAAGGACGAAACGTTCTGTCAAGGAAATTTTGGAAATGTCCAGTGGTTCCATCATAGAACTCGACAAACTGGCCGGTGAACCTGTCGATATTTTGGTGAATAATCGCCATATCGCAAAGGGGGAAGTCGTTGTCATTGACGAGAACTTCGGAGTCCGCATTACAGACATTTTAAGCAAGACAGAGCGTTTGAATAATTTACGATAGATTTCAGGAGGTAATGGACATGGGTAAACGTATTTTAATAGTAGATGACGCAGCATTCATGCGTATGATGATTAAAGACATATTGACGAAAAATAACTTTGAAGTTGTTGGTGAGGCAGCAGATGGTGCACAGGCAGTGGAAAAATATTTTGATTTGAAACCGGACCTTGTGACGATGGACATCACTATGCCTGAAATGGACGGCATTGCGGCGCTAAAGGCGATTAAAGAAAAAGATCCGAACGCCACGGTCATCATGTGCTCGGCAATGGGGCAACAAGCGATGGTCATCGATGCGATCCAAGCGGGTGCAAAAGATTTTATCGTAAAACCTTTTCAAGCAGATCGTGTGATTGAAGCAATCGAAAAAGCACTAGGTTAATCAGGGCATGAAATTAGCATATGTACAAAAGGTTTTTTTAATTGTCCTGTTCTTGACCCTTTTAGGAAGCCAACTGCCTTTAATGTCCGTCCATGCCGAAGACGAATCGGACAAGTCTGTTGCCGATTTCCTGGACGAAGACAAAGTGGGCGACGTCGAAAAGAAGGAAATTGAATTGGACAAGGAACCTCCAGCTGCTGACCGCGAGACGGACGGGGCGGCTGTTGGTCCGTCAGCGGGGGATTACATAAGAGTCGTTATAGCATTCGTATTTGTAATTGGATTGTTGTTCGGTCTATTGAAATTTATCAACCGGAAAAATAAACTGTACGATAAAACACGCCTCATGAAAAATATGGGTGGCATCTCTCTCGGGCAGCATAAGTCGATCCAACTTGTGGTCATCGGGGAAACCTACTATATTATCGGCGTGGGAGATGATATCCGCCTATTAAAAGAGATTACTGATCCTGAAGAAATCAAGACACTGGCCGAATTTTACGAAGGGGAGAGCACGGAAACGGCAACAGCAACTGGCATGCTGAACCGCTTCCTTCTGAAAATGACTGGTAAACAGGCAGCAGATCAGGCTGGACAAGCTGAAGAACAGACAGAATTCAGCCAACTATTTCAATCACGGCTCGATGAGATAAAAGAGGAGCGGAAGAGGCAGGTCAACCGACTGACAGAAAAGGAGCGCGACCGGAATGAATGATTTCGTTCAATTTTTTTCGGACAGTGATCCGTCAAATGTATCCACTTCCATCAAAATGATGTTGTTGCTGACCGTTCTGTCTATTGCGCCGGCGATTCTCATCCTCATGACGTCTTTTGCGCGGATTATCATCGTCCTGTCGTTTGTCAGAACTGCGCTGGCGACACAGTCGATGCCGCCGAACCAAGTGCTAGTCGGGCTGGCGTTATTCTTGACGTTTTTCATCATGGCACCGACGTTTCAACAAGTGAATGAACAAGCGCTAACGCCGTTATTCGAGGAAGAAATCACGCTGGAAGAAGCCTACGAACAGGCAAGTGTCCCCTTCAAAGAGTTTATGAGTAAACATACGAGACAGAAAGACTTGGAACTATTCCTACGTTATAACGGGGCGGAAAGGCCTGAATCGTTAGAAGATATCCCTTTAACGATGCTCGTGCCTGCCTTTGCACTCAGTGAAATTAAAACTGCTTTTCAAATGGGGTTCATGATATTCATCCCTTTCCTTGTCATTGATATGATTGTAGCGAGTGTGCTCATGTCGATGGGGATGATGATGTTACCGCCTGTCATGATTTCACTGCCTTTTAAAATATTGCTGTTCGTGCTTGTCGACGGTTGGTATCTCATCATTAAATCATTACTGCAAAGTTTTTAGGGGGAGTTTGAATGACAGGTGAAACGGTCATAGCCATAGCGGAACGTGCGATATGGGTCATCCTTCTAGCATCGGGGCCTCTTTTAATCGTAGCACTTGTGACAGGACTGGCGGTCAGTATTTTTCAGGCGACAACACAAATTCAGGAACAGACGCTGGCGTTTGTTCCTAAAATTGTTGCCGTTTTTGTTGCAATCATCTTTTTCGGTCCATGGATGTTAGCGAGAGTCACCAGTTTTGCGTCGGATATTTTCGATAATCTCATTCGGTATATTGGGTGATTAGATGGATGAACTAGTACCTTCATGGACCGCTTATTTACTCATTCTAACGCGTATTACCGCATTTTTTGTGACCGTTCCATTGTTTTCATACCGTTCAATACCGGCGACACAGCGCATCATTTTCGGTGCATTGCTAGCGTGGATGCTTGTCTACACAATCGATGTCCCCGATATGGACATTGACGGAGCCTATCTATTACTCGTGATGAAAGAAGCGGTGATAGGCTTGTTTATTGGCATTATCGCTTTCATTGTCATGTCGGCAATCCAGATTGCTGGTGGGTTCATCGATTTTCAGATGGGTTTTGCGATTGCTAATGTCATTGATCCCCAAACTGGCGCCCAATCTCCGCTTCTCGGCCAATTCTTCAATTCACTTGCAATTTTGCTCTTATTGGCATTGAATGGCCATCATATGTTGCTGGACGGTATTTTTTATAGCTATCAGTTCATGCCGGTGAACCACCTTTGGCCGGCGTTCGGGGATGAGCGGCTGGTGGAATTTGTCATCCGTACGTTTGCTACCTCTTTTGCAATCGCCTTTCAAATGTCTATCCCGGTGGTAGCGACATTGTTTCTAGTCGACTTAGCACTAGGAATCACAGCGCGGACGGTCCCGCAGTTGAATATATTTGTTGTCGGTTTCCCAATCAAAATTGGTGTCAGCTTCATCGTGTTGTTGATCACGATGGGCGTCATGATTCAAGTGATGCGGAAATTGTTTGAAGTGATGATTGTCGGCATGCGAGACTTGATGATCATCCTTGGAGGTGGCTAACATGCCGTTACGGCTGGACTTGCAATTTTTTGCAGGCGAGAAAACGGAGAAGGCCACGCCGAAAAAACGGGAGGACTCCCGTAAAAAAGGTCAAGTCTTAAAAAGTCAAGACGTTACGAGTGCAATTGTCCTTCTATCTGTGTTCCTGTTTCTCTTCTTTGCTGCCGGCTTCATAAGGGACCGCTTTTTCTTGTTTTTCTCACATACATTCACGGAATTTGTCCCACTTTCCACATTGGATATCGACCAGGCGATGATTATTTATGTTGAAATCATCATTCAAATGGCATTCATCCTATTGCCCATCATGCTCGTAGCGGTCGTTGCGGGTATCGCCGGTAATATGTTTCAATTCGGCGTGCTTTTCACTGCGGAGCCGCTGAAATTCGATTTGAAGAAGATTGATCCAATCAAAGGGCTGAAAAGGATTTTTTCAATCCGCGCCATCATTGAATTGTTAAAATCACTTCTGAAAATCTCATTTATCGGCACTGTCACCTTTCTAATCGTTTATATGAATATAGACAAGGTGCTCGGCTTAGCCTTTAAATCGCCATGGGATACCCTGACGACGGTTGCACAATTGACTGTTCTAATGGGGATTACGGCATCTTTTGTCTTACTGTTCATTTCCATATTGGATTTTCTCTACCAGAAATATGACTACGAAAAAAATCTCCGGATGTCCAAACAGGATATTAAGGATGAACATAAAAACTCGGAAGGCGATCCAATTATCAAATCCCGGATTAAACAGCGGCAACGGGAAATGGCGACGCGCCGGATGATGCAGGAAGTACCTCAAGCGGACGTTGTCATTACGAACCCTACCCATTATGCGATTGCAATCAAGTATGATGATGGCAATATGGATGCGCCGGTTATTGTGGCGAAAGGTGTCGATTTCGTTGCGCAGAAAATTAAACTGATTGCGCAGGAAAATGACATTGTCATGGTTGAAAATCGTCCACTTGCGAGGTCACTCTATGATGAAGTGGACATCGGAGACCGGATACCGGAACAGTTTTTCAAAGCAATTGCAGAAATACTCGCTTATGTCTATAGAATTCAACGGAAAATCTAATCTGGCCGACAGTATGCTGGCCCATCGCCTTCGGACGCTAATAGGCCGAGGCATATCTTAGTAAATAGAAAGTAGGGATGACATGCAGATTAAAGATATAGGAGTTCTCGCGGCGGTCATCATGATTGTCGCGATGCTTGTCATCCCGCTACCGACTTGGCTACTGAGCTTCCTAATCATCATTAATATTACACTTGGACTGATGGTGTTGCTTACAGCCATGAACATGAAGGAAGCATTGGAGTTTTCCATTTTTCCCACGATTGTTTTACTTCTGACCCTGTTCCGGGTCGGATTGAACATTTCAACGACACGGGCAATTTTGACACACGGGGATGCAGGGGGCGTCGTAGAAACTTTCGGGACGTTCGTAACCGGTGGAAATATAGTCGTCGGTCTTGTCGTCTTTGCTATTCTTGTCATTATTCAATTCCTCGTTATTACGAAAGGGGCAGAGCGGGTTTCAGAAGTGGCAGCCCGTTTTACGCTTGATGCGATGCCTGGTAAGCAAATGAGTATTGATGCTGACTTGAACGCCGGGATGATTTCCGAATCGGAAGCACGGATACGACGAGAAAAAGTTAGCAATGAAGCGGACTTTTACGGAGCGATGGATGGTGCGACAAAATTCGTCAAAGGAGATGCTATTGCGAGCATCATTATCGTCATCCTTAACTTGCTCGTCGGGATGATTATCGGTGTTGCCCAAATGGGACTCCCTTTTGGCGAAGCGGCCATCCTCTTTTCACAATTGACGGTCGGAGACGGGATCGTCTCGCAAATACCGGCACTGCTCATTTCGACCGCAACCGGCATTGTCGTGACACGCGCAACATCCGAAGGCAATCTGGGAGCGGATATTACGAAACAGTTGCTTGGACAACCGAAATTACTTTACGTTGGGGCTGCTACAATTTTCCTTCTTGGACTCGCGACACCAATCAATGACATTTTGACACTTCCCATTGCGGCGGCACTTGCGGCCGGGGCATATTCTATGTCACGTAGAGCAGTGGAAGATCCGAAGGAATTGCTTGATATGGAAGAGGACGTTGAAACGGAAGGGTTGAAAAGCCCAGAGAATGTCGTCAGTCTTCTAAATGTCGATCCAATCGAATTTGAATTCGGTTACGGTCTGATTCCGCTTGTCGATGCAACGCAAGGCGGGGATCTTCTTGATCGTGTCGTTATGATCCGCAGACAATTGGCCATCGAGCTCGGTCTCGTCATTCCGGTCGTCCGGATCCGGGATAATATCCAATTGCAGCCGAATGAGTACAGAATCAAAATTAAGGGAAATGAATTGGCAAGAGGTGAACTTCTCCTTGACCATTATCTGGCGATGAGCCCAGGCGGAGACGATTCCATTGAAGGGATTGATACGATTGAACCGTCATTCGGACTCCCTGCGAAATGGATAACGGAAGACGTCAAGGAAGATGCAGAAATCCTCGGGTATACCGTTGTTGATCCGCCAAGTGTTGTGTCAACCCATTTGACGGAAGTAATCCGTGCCAATGCGGCGGATCTGATCGGTCGTCAGGAAACGAAACAGCTCGTAGATCATGTTCGGGAAACCTATCCGATCCTTGTCGATGAACTGACGCCTACCCCGCTTTCAATCGGGGAAATTCAGAAAGTGCTCGCCAAACTGTTAAGCGAGCATGTATCTGTTCGCAATTTGCCAATCATTTTTGAAACGCTGGCGGATTACTCGAAGTATACATCCGATGTCGACGTCTTGACGGAATACGTCAGACAAGCGTTGGCCAGACAAATTACAACTCAGTATGCAGCAGCTGGGCAGTCGCTGAAAGTATTGACCGTGTCGGGTAAAGTTGAAAAAATGATTGCAGATACAATCCAACAGACGGAACAGGGGAATTATTTGTCCATCGATCCATCGCATTCACAGGAAATCCTGGAGTCGACCGCCCGTGAAGTGGAGCGTGTCGCCCTGATGGATCAGTCGCCGGTCATTCTTTGTTCGCCGGCAATCAGGATGTATCTAAGACAAATAACTGAACGTTATTTCCCACAAATACCAGTCTTATCTTATAACGAACTTGAAGCATCGATTGAAGTCCAAAGTGTCGGGGTGGTGGATCTTTAATGAAAATGAAACGTTATACGGCGGACACCATGGTGGACGCGATGAAGAAAGTGCGCTCTGACATCGGCGATGAGGCTATCATTCTCAGTTCGAACGTTGTTAAAACAAAAGGGTTCTTCGGCTTTTTCAAGAAGAAATCGGTAGAAGTCGTAGCGGGCATTGATGAGCCTGTACAAAGGAACGTTGAACCGGTTCTGGCAGATTTTCCACTGCAATCCGATAACGACGAAAAAGCGTCATTGGAATTGAAGATGGAAATGGCTGAGATGAAAAAGATGTTGAAAAGCATGCAGCAATCGGCTACCTTCACCCAGTATCCAGATGAAGTAAAACCGTTGCTGGCGGAGCTGGAGAAGCAATCCCTATCGGCACAATTTATTGCCTTGTTGGGTGACGAATTGACCAGCCGCATGAAAACGGAGAAAAGAGATTTAACCTATGGTGAACAATTCGCGGTTGTCAAACAGCTTCTTGAACAGGAACTAAGTCATTTGCCCTTCGGAGGCATATCGTTCAAAAAGAAATACATCAATGTCCTCGGACCGACTGGGGTTGGGAAGACGACGACAATCGCGAAGATTGCTGCACGGGCCCTTCTCGAGAAAAAGAAGAAGGTCGGTTTTATCACAACCGACACTTACCGGATTGCTGCAATCGAACAGCTACGTACCTACGCGAATCTCTTGCAGGCACCGGTGGAAATTGCATACAGCTATGCTGATTTTGAAGCGGCGATTGCAAAATTAGCCGACCGTGACCTGATTTTCATCGATACAGCCGGCCGTAATTACCAAGAGGCAAAATTCGTGGATGACCTGTCAGAGCTCATCGACTTTTCATTGGACATGGAATCATATCTTGTCTTGTCCATGACATCGAAAGAAACTGATATGCGGGTCATCATTGAGCAATTCAAGGCATTTCCAATCGAGAAATTCATTTTCACTAAAATGGATGAAACCGGCACTATCGGCTCCATGTTCAACGTGATGAAAGATTACGGGATAGGGATGGCCTACTATACAGATGGTCAGGAAGTACCTGAAGATCTTACTGAAGCGGACAGTAAGAAAATCATTTCACTGCTATCAGGAGGTACAAACGATGCGTGATCAGGCAGAGACACTTAGGCTCAAGATGCTGAAGTCCCAAGGCGAACTGGCACGGTCGATTGCCGTTGTAAGTGGCAAAGGCGGTGTAGGGAAATCCAATTTTTCAACGAATCTTGCTTATTCCCTACTTACCAAAGGGAAGAAAGTGCTTATTATCGATATGGATATCGGAATGGGGAATATCCATATTCTACTTGGCATCGCACCTCGTCATAGTTTGCAAGATTATTTGTCTGGTATGGAAGAGTTGCAGGAAGTAATTCAGGATACACCCGAGGGCTTGCATTTCATATCCGGCGGGTCGGGTCTTGAGACAGTGATGGAATGGTCTTCAGCAATGTTTAATCGGCTAATTTTAGCATTTGAACAATTGCAAAAAAACTATGACTTTATTCTCTTTGATATGGGTGCAGGTGCAACGCAGCGATCGATTGATCTCATCCTTTCTGTTGATGAGATCATTGTCATTTCGACAACTGAACCGACATCGATTACGGATGCCTACTCGATGATGAAGTTCATTTGTCTCCAAGACCCCGACAAGACATTCCATATCGTCAGCAACCGTGTGTCCAAAGGTGACGATGGGAATGATGCTGTCACGAGGTTACAGTTCGCAATGCGGAAATTTCTAGGCAAGGAAACACGGATTCTTGGCTTTTTACCTGAAGACCCGGCAGTCCAAAAAGCGGTTCATGCACAGAAGCCATTCCTCATTCTTTATCCCCATGCACCGATTTCAAAAAGGATGTTGGCGATTGCGGACGGGTTAATCGGTATGGAACAGGCAGAAGGCGATTGGCGTGGGGATGGATTCCTTCGTAAGTTACGAAGTATTTTTACGAAAGGGCGTGGATGATTTGGATACAGGCAATCGAAAGAAAGTGCTTGTAGTGGATGATTCAGCGTTTATGCGTAAATTGATCTCTGATTTTCTGTTGGGGCATCCCGCAATTGAAGTGATCGGGACGGCTCGCAATGGCAAGGATGCGATTGAGAAAGTACTGACTTTGAAACCTGATGTGGTAACAATGGATATCGAGATGCCGCTGATGGATGGCCTTGAAGCCCTGCAAGAAATTATGACGAACTGCCCTGTTCCCGTGGTCATGCTGTCTAGCACGACGAAAGCGGGTGCAGAAAATACGATGCTTGCCATGGAATACGGTGCGGTTGATTTTATTGCTAAGCCGGGTGGGGCTATTTCTCTCAATTTGCATGAGGTTCGTGAAGAAATTGTCGAAAAAGTGATCATGGCTGCTAATGTCCACTTATCGACACTGGCGCGCAAAGCTGCAATTCAGCGCCCGATGAAGTCGGCCGTCCCCCGGAATCGTACACCAATGCCCCAACTACAAACCGATCCATCACACATCTCCAATTTTCGTTATCAAATTACAGGCGCTTCGAAGAATAAGGTTTCCAAAGCAAGAAAGACATTTGTTATAATAGGTACATCGACAGGGGGGCCTCGAGCACTACAAGAGGTGTTGACGCAATTGCCTGTGTCAATCGGGGTTCCGATTCTCGTCGTTCAGCATATGCCGCCGGGTTTTACGAAATCCCTTGCCGACAGGCTGGATAGCCTTTGTGCAATCCAGGTAAAAGAAGCGGTAAATGGGGAGTTTCTTGAAAACGGTACTGCCTATATTGCGCCAGGTGGCAAACATTTGAAAATGCAGAAGTCGGGAATGGGTTATGCTGTTCGGCTGGATGATATCGATCCACCGCGTATGGGACATCGCCCTTCTGTGGATGTCCTTCTCGAGTCCGCTTCAGAACATTCAGATGTCAATTTTATTACGGTGATTATGACGGGCATGGGCTCTGACGGCAAGGAAGGAATGGGCGTGTTGCGGAGCACTTGTAGGACGGTCACGATTGCTGAATCCGCAAAGACTTCCGTCGTCTATGGGATGCCGAAAGCGATAAAAGAAGCCGGTTTTGCGGACGAGGTCGTGGATTTACAGGACATACCGGATTCGATTATGAAAATCATAAAGGCCTAAGGGGGCATCACGATGGATACAAATCAATATTTGGAGATGTTCATTGAAGAGAGTAAAGAACATCTGCAATCTTGTAATGAACATTTATTGGAACTAGAGAAAAACCCTCAAGATCTTGCAATCGTCAATGAAATATTCCGATCTGCTCATACGCTAAAAGGTATGTCAGCCACAATGGGGTATGAGGATATAGCCGATTTAACACATACGATGGAAAATGTGTTGGACGCAATTCGTAACGCCAAAATCCGTGTCACGACTGAAATCATAGACGTCGTTTTCCAAGCTGCCGACCATCTTGAAGAGATGGTTATGGATATCGCTGCAGGCGGTACGGGTAAAAAAGACGTCCGTGAACTCGTCGAATCGCTTAACAGAATTGAAATAGGTGGTACGGCCATTGTAGTAGCAACGGCTGAGGCTGCAGCAACTTCTGTAGCGCTTCCGGAAGCAACGAAAAGCAATGCAATATCAACCCTACAATTCGATGATTATGAAATGACAATCATCGGACAATCGGCCGAACAAGGATACCAGGCATATGAAATAACCGTACAGCTACGTGAAGATTGTTTGTTGAAAGCGGCCAGGGTATTCATGGTTTTCGAAATACTGGAGAAGCATGGGGAAATCATCAAGTCCTTCCCGGCAGTCGAGCAACTTGAAAACGAGGACTTCGATGAAACATTCGCTGTCGCATTCCTTACAAAGGAAACGGGGGACATCCTGAACGCTAAAATCATGAAAGTTTCCGAAGTGGAAAATGTGTCTGTCAAACCGGTTACAAACGACTTCTTGCACGAGGATAAACGTGTCAAGGAAGAAATCGTTACAGGAGAAGCCAGTAACACATCTGTCGTTCAAAAGGAAACAGGACTAAAAAAAGGGGCAGAGGAAATAAAGGGCCGCAAAAATGCGGGAGCGCATTCCGGTACGAAGACAATCCGTGTCAATATTGATAGATTGGATATTCTGATGAATCTATTTGAGGAACTGGTCATCGACCGTGGTAGGCTTCAATCGATTGCCAGTGACTTGCATAACCCTGAATTGACGGAGACGGTGGAACGGATGACGCGTGTTTCCGGCGATTTGCAGACGATTATCCTGAATATGCGCATGATACCGGTGGAAACTGTATTCAACCGTTTCCCTAAAATGGTTCGTCAATTGGCGCGGGATCTGGATAAAAAAATCGCGTTGGAAATTGTCGGAGCCGAAACGGAACTGGACCGTACAGTCATCGATGAAATCGGCGATCCACTTGTCCACTTGATCCGGAATGCATTGGATCATGGCATCGAGAGCCCGGCAGAACGTTTGGCGAAAGGGAAACCAGAAGAAGGGACTGTAACGCTCCGGGCCTATCATTCCGGAAATCATGTCTTCATTGAATTGGAAGATGATGGTGCCGGTGTAAACCGAGAGCGCGTCCTTGCAAAGGCAATCAGCAATGGCATTGTCTCCGAAGAGATGGCTGACACGCTGACAAATCGTCAAGTAGCGGAACTGATTCTCGCATCGGGTTTCTCGACAGCAGAAAAAATCTCAGACGTTTCCGGTCGCGGAGTCGGCCTAGATGTCGTGAAAAATACGATTGAATCACTTGGCGGTCATATTTCAATCGAATCGAAAGAAGGCCAGGGCTCCTTATTCCAAGTACAACTCCCATTAACACTCTCAATCATCTCGGTGATGCTCGTCAAGTTAGAAGAGGAAACCTACGCGATTCCGCTCTCTTCAATCATTGAAACGGCAATTATCCAGACGTCGGAAATCATGCATGCACATAATCAGAAAGTGATTGATTTTCGTGGGAATATTGTTCCGCTTGTCGATTTGAAAGAGATCTTCGAAATGTCGGAGGTAACAAGTCAGGAAGAAGATTTACAATCGGTTATTATCGTTCGTAAAGGCGATAAGTTGGCGGGGTTGGTCGTTGATTCATTCATCGGTCAACAGGAAATTGTACTGAAATCGCTTGGGAATTATTTGCAAAGTGTCTTTGCGATTTCCGGTGCTACGATTCTAGGCAATGGGGAAGTCGCACTGATTGTCGATTGCAATGCATTGATTAAATAAGCGGGAGTGAAAAGTCGTGACTGAAACGCTCAATCAAAAAGAAATGAAAGTTATTATCTTTCAATTGATGGATAAAGAATATGCAATTGGTGTCGATACCGTCCAATCAATCGAGAAACTGCTGTCGATTACCCGGGTTCCAAAGACGCCGTCCTATGTTAGAGGGGTCCTTAATTTAAGAGGTGTCGTGACACCGATTGTCGATTTACGGGAACGATTCGGTTTAAACAATAAAGAAATGGATGACAACACGAGAATCATAATCGTAGCGCTGGAAGAATTCGAAGTCGGACTGATTGTCGATGCGGCCAATGATGTCCTTGATATTCCTATTGAGTCCATTGAACCGCAACCCGAGGTCGTCGGTTCAGTCGAGTCGGACTTCATCTCGGGTGTTGCGAAAATCGGAAAACGGTTGCTTGTCATGCTGAACTTGGAAAAAGTCCTTGAACCTGTGAAGCGGGTGACATCGGATGAGTTCTGATCATGCCATCACGGATCTGCACCTTGATGTGTTGAAAGAAGTCGGAAATATCGGTGCAGCACATGCGGCGACTTCCATGTCACAACTGCTTGATCGTAAAATCGAGATGTACGTCCCGAATGTCGAACTTGTGTCATTTGATGGGATGTTCGATTTGGCAGGCGGTGCAGAAACGGTTGTGGCAGGTATCTTCCTTCGCTTTGAAGGAGACTTATCGGGCAGCATGTTTTTCGTTCTTCCATTGGATTCCGCCAATCACTTCATTAAACGGCTGATCGGTGATGAAACATTCGATTTCACCTCCAGGACGATTCCTGAAATCGGCATATCCGCGATGCAGGAGTTGGGCAACATTCTCTCAGGCTCTTATTTATCCGCATTATCGGATTTTACAGGATTGAAAATCTATCCGACTGTTCCTTCGCTTAGCGTAGACATGGTCGGTGCGATTGTCAGTTTCGGTTTAATAGAAGTTTCACATCATAGTGATGAGGTTATTGTAATTGATACGCAAATAACCGAGGAAGACGTGGACGGCATGTCGAACATTAATGGCCATTTCTTCCTGCTACCGGATCCGTCCTCTTATCTGACGATTTTCCGTTCTTTGGGAGTGCTGTAAGATGGCGATGTTGCGGGAAGTGGTCAGGGTAGGCATCGCAGATATGAATATTGTCAAAGAGCCGATGACAATCCGGACGTCGGGACTCGGATCATGTGTCGGTATCGTGTTATATGACGAGGCGAAGAAAATTGCGGGATTAATACATATCATGCTTCCCGATTCCGCATTGGGAAAGTTGGGGCGCCTCAATGTTGCCAAATTTGCTGACACGGGAATTTATGCCCTGATGGAACGGTTGAAAGAGGAAGGCGTCCGGCCCATGTCGTTGAAAGCGAAAATTGCAGGCGGGGCGCAAATGTTCCAATTCGGTTCAAGCGATACAATCCGAATCGGTCCACGGAACGTTGAAGCGGTTAAAAAGGAATTACAGCGCCTATCGATTCCTCTCATTGCAGAAGATGTAGGTGGTTCGAGTGGCCGGACGATTGAGTTTGACCCGGCGACATCGCTCCTCAACATTCGGACTGTAAATAAGGGAACCAAAGATATTTGATTGTAAGGGAGAAACTTCACCGTGCATTCGGTGGCTGATCCGTTCAGTCGCCTATTCTAACAAGGATGAATGAAGTTCAATTCTTTCATGCTAAGCCTTCGACGGATAAAACAGATTTTGGAAGGCGGTCTAAGTTTACGTCTTCCTGAAAGTACCTTAATTTCTACAAAGAACGCAGAAATATGGCAAATCGAACCCTTCGCTGTTCGATTCGCAATTACTCCGAGACGTAATTGAGTGCGTTAGTTGCTATACTTATACGTACGAATGACTGAATCATCTTGGAAAGTGGGGGATTCGATGTCAAAACGGGATTTAACGGAAGAAGAGGCGTGTTGGAACCTGTGGATTCTTAATCGTGATCCCGAGGCGGGAGATAAGCTTGTCCGAAAGTATACGCCGCTAGTCACGTACCATGTACAGCGGATCAGCGCGGGGCTTCCCCGGAATGTTTCCAGGGACGATATTATGAGCCTCGGTCTCCACGGACTGTTCGATGCGTTGACAAAATTCGACCCAAGCAGAGATTTGAAATTCGATACATATGCTTCATTCCGAATCCGGGGGACCATCATTGATGGTTTACGCAAAGAAGATTGGCTACCGCGCTCTTCAAGGGAGAAAACTAAAAAACTTGAAGAGGAAATCACGAAACTTGAACAGCGATTGTTGCGCCATGCGACGCCGGAAGAAATCGCAACCCATATAGGGATTAGCGTTGAAGAAGTATATGAAACCGTTCATGAACATTATTTTTCGAACGTCCTATCCATCGATGAAAAGCTCAATGATAGTGAAGAGGACGGGCAGAAATCATTCGTTATCAAAGATCAGGATACTAAATCACCTGAACAGAAAACGATGATGAATGAGTTAGTCGGCGACTTGGCAGCAAAGATTAAAGAATTGAATAACAATGAGCAGCTTGTGTTGAATCTTTTTTACACGGAAGAAATGACGTTGACGGAGATTGGAGAAATATTAAGTCTATCCACTTCTCGTATTTCCCAAATCCATTCAAAGGCGCTTTTTAAGCTTCGCAAACTATTATCATCTGAAATCGTTGATGGAGGGATCTTATGAGCCTGAAAGGACTTGAATTACAAATCGCGATTCCGAAGACGTTCGATGCCGGTAAAATCGCGGAACAGAAACAACAGCAATCACAGTTAAATCAAGACTTTGCCAATGCGCTCACTGAAAGGCAGACGGCGAAAACGAGGGAGACTGTCCTGGGGACGGAAGCGTATGCGAAAACGGATGGAGATGGCGGCAAACGTGGGCAAGACGGGCTGACGGATGGTGCACAGCCAGAATACGAGAAGGAAAAGGAGACAAAGCATCCTTATAAAGGTGCATTTGTTGACTTTACAAGGTAATAGTGATGATAAGTTTTCTTGTGATTTTATTTCTTTTACAACTAATAAGTTTTTATTTTCTCGCACTGCTTTACACGAAAGTCTCGAAATTCGATGATTTTGAAAAAAAACAACGGAAAATCATGAATGAGATGGATGATTCGTTAGGTGCCTACTTAGCAGAGTTGAAAGATGAAAATGAGCGGCTCATTCAACGGCTTGCTGAACGCGATTCGGATCTGTCCGCAGTCGAACGGGGTAATGGCGTCGTGGCAGCGCGGAAATCGGGCGAAGGGGCAGATAAGGAGCACCCGAAAGTGCGTGTCAACACGCCTAAAATACCCATCAATCTTGCGTTGAAATCATACAATGCCGTAACAGCGGCAACGGAAACCGCTTTCGCTCAAGCTACCGAGTCGGAAATGGTGGACGATAGAACACGTGCTATCCAAATGCATAATTCGGGCGTGTCCGTCGAGGAGATTGCAAAAAAACTCGGTAAAGGGAGAACGGAAGTGGAACTCATTCTCAAATTTAAATGAAATGAGTTGCAAAATGAAAATCCTTATGGTATATTATCGTATGGTATTACTACGCACGTGCACGGACGACGGGGAAGGTGCCGAAAGGTTGCTCTGCCGGATGAAGCGCACGGAGGAATCAAACCAAACAGGAGGAATAACAAATGTCAGTAATCTCAATGAAACAACTGCTTGAAGCAGGGGTGCACTTCGGTCACCAAACACGCCGTTGGAACCCAAAAATGAAGAAATTTATCTTCGTGGAACGTAACGGTATCTACATCATCGATCTTCAAAAAACGGTGAAAAAACTAGAAGAAGCTTATGCATTCATGCGCCAAGTTGGTGCTGATGGTGGGAAAGTCCTATTCGTCGGTACGAAAAAACAAGCTCAAGATGCAATCAAAGAAGAAGCTGAACGCGCTGGAATGTACTACATCAACCAACGCTGGCTCGGTGGAACGCTTACAAACTTCGGTACAATCCAAAAACGTGTTGCACGCTTGAAACAAATCGAGCGTATGGAAGAAGACGGCACATTCGACGTACTTCCTAAAAAAGAAGTTGGACAACTTAAAAAAGAACACGAACGCCTTGTTAAATTCCTTGGCGGAATCCGTGATATGAAATCACTTCCTGATGTTATGTTCGTCGTTGACCCACGCAAAGAACGCATTGCGGTAGCGGAAGCGATCAAATTGAACATTCCACTAGTCGGAATCGTTGACACTAACTGTGATCCGGACGAAATCGATTATATCATTCCTGCGAATGATGATGCGATTCGTGCAGTTCGCCTATTGACAAGTAAAATGGCTGACGCTTTGATCGAATCTAGACAAGGTGAAGACGAAGAGACGACTGAAGAAGAAACAGTAGCTGCAGAGTAAATCCAGTAAATCAAAAGACGATAAGCGGCCTACACCCTTATCGTCTTTTTTAGGAATGTCTGGACTCCAGACACACTGCGCTTTTCTTGAGAAACGATGACGTAAATAGGAGGAATGGAAAATGGCAATTACAGCCCAAATGGTAAAAGAACTTCGTGAAAAAACAGGTGCAGGTATGATGGACTGCAAAAAAGCACTTACAGAAGTGAATGGTGATATGGAAGCGGCAATCGACTTCCTTCGTGAAAAAGGACTTTCCAGTGCTGCGAAGAAAGCGGATCGTATCGCTGCAGATGGAACTACATCGATTTTTGTTAACGGAAACGAAGCAATCATCCTTGAAGTGAATGCTGAAACGGACTTTGTTGCGAAAAACGAAGGCTTCCAAACACTTGTACAAGAACTTGCTGAGCATCTACTTTCTACAAAACCGGCATCTATTGAAGAAGCACATGATTCAAAAATGACTAATGGTCTTTCAGTTGCCGATCATATTTCTAACGCTGTTGCTAAAATCGGTGAGAAAATTACACTTCGCCGTTTTGAAGTTCGCACAAAAACAGATAACGATGCATTTGGTCCATACCTTCACATGGGCGGTCGTATCGGCGTACTTACTATTCTTGAAGGTTCTACAGATACAGAAGCAGCAAAAGACGTTGCAATGCACGTTGCGGCTTTGAACCCGAAATACGTTTCACGTGACCAAGTTTCTGCAGAAGAAGTTGAGCGTGAGCGCAAGATCCTTACTGAACAAGCACTTAACGAAGGTAAACCGGAAAACATCGTTGCGAAAATGGTCGAAGGCCGTATCGGTAAATACTTCGAAGAGATTTGTGTACTTGATCAGGCGTTTGTTAAAAACTCCGATCAAAAAGTACGTGACTTCGTGAGTGCAACAGGTGGATCTTTGAAGGAATTCATCCGTTATGCAGTCGGTGAAGGAATCGAAAAACGTGAAGACAACTTCGCAGACGAAGTAATGAGCCAAGTTAAAGGGAACTAATTGTTCTTTATAGAATAATCTAATGGGGAACACATGAATGTGTTCCCCATTTTCGAGAAAATCGAGTAGATGGAGGATACAAATGAGCGTTCCACAATACAAAAGAATTGTCTTGAAGTTAAGCGGAGAAGCACTTGCTGGTGATAAAGGTTTCGGATTATCCCCTGAAATCATCAAAACGGTTGCCGAACAAGTGAAAGAGGTTGTCGAACTTGACGTCGAAGTGGCTGTCGTCGTTGGCGGCGGTAATATTTGGCGCGGTAAAATCGGTAGTGAAATGGGAATGGATCGTGCGACGGCGGATTACATGGGCATGCTCGCAACGGTCATGAATTCCCTTGCATTACAGGATTCACTTGAAAAACTTGGAGTGGAAACCCGTGTATCGTCCTCGATCGAGATGAGACAGGTTGCGGAGCCTTACATACGCCGAAAAGCGATTCGTCATCTGGAGAAAAAACGGGTCGTCATCTTTGCAGCAGGTACAGGGAATCCGTATTTCTCAACCGATACGACAGCAGCACTCCGTGCTGCGGAAATTGAAGCTGACGTGATTCTCATGGCGAAGAACAATGTGGACGGTGTATACTCTGCGGATCCGTTGAAAGATGAAACTGCCGTCAAATATCAAGAGCTTTCTTATTTGGAAGTCATTAGTCAAGGGCTAGAAGTGATGGATTCAACGGCTTCGACCCTATGTATGGACAATGACATCCCGCTCGTAGTATTCTCGATAATGGATAACGGAAATATTAAAAGGGCCGTTCTAGGAGAGCCGATTGGAACGGTTGTCAGGAGGAATAGGTAATGCCTAACACAGTAATGGGTCAAGCAAAAGATCGAATGGAAAAAGCGATTGGTGCCTATACGAGGGAACTTGCATCGATCCGTGCGGGACGTGCAAATGCATCTTTGCTGGACAGAATATCTGTCGAGTATTACGGAGCTCTAACGCCCGTAAACCAGATGGCTGGAATTTCTGTTCCTGAAGCCCGTCTACTTGTCATCCAACCTTATGACAAAACGACGCTTGGTGAAATTGAAAAAGCAATCATGAAATCGGATATCGGGATCACACCAACAAATGATGGCTCTGTCATCCGTCTAGCAATACCCGCGTTAACGGAAGAGCGTCGTAAAGATCTTGTCAAACAAGTGAAGCGAGAAGCGGAAGATGCAAAAGTTGCAATTCGCAACGTCCGCCGTGATGCGAACGAAGATTTCAAGAAACTTGAAAAAAGTGGTGACATCACTGAAGACGACCTGCGCCGCAATGGTGAGGAAATCCAAAAAATGACGGACACACATATTGAAAAAATCGATAGCATCGCAAAAGAAAAAGAAAATGAAATCATGGAAATCTGATAGAAGAACTTTCTATATTCCGGGACGTCCTAATTTCAGGACGTCTTTTTCTTTACATAGCTGAAAAAAATGAAATTGGTCGTCTAATTTGATACGATAGAGTATGTACTTGCTCTGAAAAGTAGTCGAGTGGAGGAAATGACATGCTGGAAAAACTCATGCGAAAAAAAACTGTTCTGCCTGATAGCTCGTTATCGGACCAGATTGCGGATGTGAAGAGTAGAAAAATACCCGCTCATGTAGCAATCATCATGGATGGGAACGGCAGATGGGCAAAACAGCGCAATTTACCAAGAGTCGCCGGCCATCATGAAGGGATGAAAACGGTCCGGAAAATAACGCGTATCGCAAATGATCTAGGCATTGAAGTGCTGACACTTTACGCTTTCTCCACGGAAAATTGGAAACGGCCGAAGCTTGAAATCGATTTTCTAATGAAGCTGCCTGGAGAGTTCCTAAGCACATATCTTCCCGAGCTGATTGAGAAAAATGTGAAAGTTGAAATGATTGGCAACTTTGACATGCTACCGGAACATACAAAAAAAGCCATCGGAAAAGCGATGGAACAAACGAAAGACAATGATGGCATGACGTTAAACTTTGCCATGAATTATGGAAGCAGACTTGAAATTGTGAGTGCTATGAAGGAAATCGCTTCACTTGTCGCGGATGGTTCAATACGTGCAGAAGACATCGACGAGTCGCTTGTCAGTGCGCATTTGATGACCGCACATTTGCCCGAACCCGATTTACTCATACGTACGAGCGGAGAAGTGAGGCTTTCTAATTTCATGCTTTGGCAGTTGGCTTATGCCGAGTTTTCATTTACCGATGTGTTATGGCCGGACTTTGATGAACTATGCATGGTCAATGCGATTGAAGAATTTCAATTGCGCAATCGGCGTTTTGGAAGCGTGGAAGGAGAGGGGAACGTTTGAAACAAAGAATTATCACGGCAATCATTGCGCTTGTCCTATTCGTTCCGCTAATCGTTATCGGAGGAACCCCCTTCACGATAGCAGTTTATATTATCGCTACAGTTGGTCTTTATGAATTGTTGAGGATGCGGGGAATTCAACTTCTTTCGGTGGAAGGCATTCTGACATGGATTGCGCTTGCCGTGCTGTTGATACCAGCTGCCTGGGGGAATGCTGTCTATAACGCGGTCGGTTATACAAAAATAGAAATGACGTTTGCCATCATACTTATATTATTGATATATACGGTGATTGTGAAAAACCGGTACACGTTCGATCATGCTGCATTTTCCGTCCTGGCTGCGTTATATGTCGGCATCGGGTTTTATTATTTAATCGAAACACGGCTTTCTGGCATTGAATACGTAGTATACGCGCTGATGGTAATTTGGATGACGGATTCCGGAGCATACTTTATCGGTCGGAAAATAGGGAAACGGAAACTGTGGCCAGAAATCTCCCCGAATAAAACAGTCGAAGGTTTTGTCGGCGGAATAGTCTCAGCCATTGTCTTTGCGTGCATTTTTCAGTATTTCTATGCGATCGCTTCTACTTACGTAGTTCTGATTGCAGTAACGATTGTAGCTTCGATTGTTGGACAATTGGGGGACCTTGTCGAATCGGCATTAAAGAGACATTATGCTGTAAAGGATTCGGGAAAACTGTTGCCGGGTCATGGAGGGATTCTTGATAGATTCGATAGTCTCCTATTTGTATTGCCGTTGCTTCATTTCCTGCATTTTGTAGGCTAATGGAACGGAAAGTTTGGAAAGGGTGTCTGTATGACAAAGAAAATCAGTCTGCTTGGAGCGACGGGCTCCATCGGAATTCAAACATTGGATATAATCGGGTCGAATCCTGATAAATTTAAACTCGTATCTTTTTCGGCCGGGATGAATATCGATAAGGTGAGGGAAATTGTATCCGCATTTCACCCGCAACTCGTATCGGTCATCAGGCAGGAGGATGCACAAGCGTTGCAAGAGGAATTTCCTTCCGTCGTATTTATGCATGGAGAAGAAGGGCTGATTGAAATCGCTTCCCGCACCGGAGCCGACATCCTGGTCAATGCCGTTATAGGCAGTGTTGGTCTGAAACCGACATTGGAAGCAATCCGCGCAGGCATTACGATTGCCATCTCCAATAAAGAGACGCTTGTCGCCGCAGGGGAAATCGTTATGGAGGAAGCCCGTAAATACGGTGTTCCTTTATTACCTGTTGACAGTGAACACTCAGCATTGTTTCAATCTTTGAATGGTGAGAATCCGAAACGGATTTCCCGGCTCATCTTAACCGCTTCAGGTGGAAGTTTCCGTGATCTGTCCCGTGAAGAACTCGTGGATGTTACGCTTGACCAAGCATTGGCCCATCCGAACTGGTCCATGGGCAATAAATTGACAATCGACTCGGCAACGATGATGAACAAAGGGCTTGAAGTCATTGAAGCGCATCATCTTTTCGGGATGCCTTACGATAAGATCGATTGCTTGCTCCATAAGGAAAGCATCATCCATTCGATGGTCGAGTTTGAAGATACGAGTGTTATGGCACAACTGGGCTCGCCTGATATGCGGGTACCGATACAGTATGCACTGACGTATCCGGATCGCATCCCGATGCAAAATGCCAAACCGCTTCGTCTTGAAGACATTGGTAAGCTGCATTTCGAAAAGGTGGATCTCGTCCGTTACAAGGCTTTGGCTTTGGCTTATGCAGCTGGTCGGGAAGGCGGTACGATGCCGACAGTGATGAATGCGGCAAATGAAATTGCGGTCAGCCTGTTTATGAACGGGCGGATCCCGTTCGTACAAATCGAGGATATTGTCGAGCGTGTCATGGATGCGCACCAGACCATTCAAACACCCAATTTAGATGCGATTTTAGAAACGGATTCGCATACTCGAAAAATGGTGTATGCTATGGTAGAATGAGTTTTTTTAGAATCGACCTTAAGGTCAGCGAAGGTGGTTTTTCATGGAAACCGTAATTGCGTTTATAGTCATATTCGGTTCTCTTGTCACTTTTCATGAATTGGGACACTTCCTGTTTGCGAAAAGAGCCGGGATCATGGTGCGCGAATTTGCAATTGGATTCGGCCCTAAAATTATCGGAATCAGAAAAGGAGAAACGCTTTATACGATCCGCCTACTTCCGCTCGGTGGTTATGTCAGAATGGCTGGAGAAGATTTCGATACGATCGAACTACAGCCCGGATATCGTGTAGGGCTTATTATCGGAAAAACGAACGAAGTGGAAAAGATTTACTTGAACCGCAATGTTGCTAATCCTGATGTGCTTTTCATGGAGACGGAAACGTCTGACCTTGAAAAGGAGATGTTCATCAAAGGTTATGATGATGAAGGACAACTTGTCCGTTATAACGTCTCTCGTAAAGCGGTCATTTTTGAAAAAGGGCAGGAAACCCTTATTGCGCCATACGATAGACAGTTTGAATCGAAGTCAGTTGGCAAACGGGCGATGGCGATTTTTGCCGGTCCTTTGTTCAACTTCATCCTTGCGTTTTTCATCTTTCTTACGATTGGACTTTTGCAAGGGGTTCCAGTGGATGAACCTTATGTAGCAAATGTGATGAGTGATGGTTCTGCAGCAGCAGGGGGCATGCACGAAGGTGATCTGGTCAAAGAGGTTGACGGCAAGCCCATCAGTAATTGGGAAGAGTTTGTAGGAATCATCCAAAATAGTCCAGGTATTCCCTTGCAACTTGTAGTGGAACGTGATGGGACGTTGGAGACACTTGCCATTACTCCTTCAACGATAAAAGAAAAGGATCAAGAATACGGCCAGATTGGCGTAATGAGACCGATGGAAAAGAATCCGATAAAGGCAGTGGCGTACGGTGCAGAACAAACCGTTGTCTGGATCCAAAGGATAATTGAATTGCTTGGTATGTTGGTCACCGGCCAATTCACCATTGACGCTTTATCCGGTCCTGTTGGCATTTACAAATCGACAGAAGAAGTGGCGAAGTTCGGCATTTACAGTTTAATGAATTGGGCCGCCATATTAAGCATAAATCTAGGTATCATGAATTTACTGCCTTTGCCTGCACTGGACGGTGGAAGATTACTGTTCTTCCTGTTTGAAGCCATTCGAGGGAAACCGATTGACAAGCAAAAAGAAGGCATGGTCCATTTCGTAGGGATTGTACTCCTCATGCTTCTGATGCTCGTCGTGACCTGGAACGACATCCAACGCTTCTTCTTCTAGTAATAGTGAATGTGACAGTGCTTAGTACGTAGAAAAAATTGAAAATTTACTTGGGGTGGGAACATAAATGAAACAATCTCGGACATTCATACCTACTATGCGTCAAGTTCCTTCTGATGCGGATATCATTTCACATCAGTTGCTTCTTCGCGCAGGGTTCATTCGTCAAAATACGAGCGGTGTATACTCCTTCCTGCCGCTTGGCAAGAAAGTGCTACAAAAAATTGAAACTGTCATCCGGGAAGAGATGGAAGCGATCGATGCGGTCGAGGTGTTCCTTCCGGCTTTACAACAAGCGGAATTATGGCAGGAAACTGGCAGATGGTATTCATACGGACCTGAATTATTCCGCTTAACAGACCGGCATGACCGGGAGTTTGCGCTTGGCGCGACCCATGAGGAAGTCATCACATCACTCGTTCGGGATGAAGTGAAGTCCTATAAAAAATTACCGCTTACGCTTTATCAGATCCAGACGAAGTTCCGGGATGAGCAACGCCCACGCTTCGGATTGCTACGCGGACGTGAGTTTATCATGAAAGACGCCTACTCCTTCCATGCGACTGAAGAAAGCCTAGATGAAAAGTATCTTGAAATGATGCAGGCGTATACGAACATCTTCACACGTCTCGGACTTGATTTCCGTCCAGTCATTGCAGACGGCGGGTCTATCGGCGGGACAGGGACGCATGAATTCATGGCTCTGTCAGATATCGGTGAGGATACGATTGCATATAGCGATTCTTCTTCATATGCCGCTAATATTGAAATGGCGGAAGTTAATAGTACGTATGAAAAACGGGACGAGCCATTGAGAGATGTGGAAAAAGTCGCGACACCTGACCAGCGGACAATTGGTGAGGTCGCTTCTTTCCTTGAGGTTGAGGCTGACCGACTTATTAAGACCCTGATTTTCAAAGCAGATGATGAACTGATTGCTGTGCTTTGCCGCGGCGATCATGAAATCAACGATATCAAGCTGAAAAATGCACTTGGTGCGTCAGAAGTTGAGTTTGCCTTTGAAGGTGATGTTTTCGAACTTCTTTCTTGTGAAGTTGGCTCAATCGGTCCGGTTAAATTACCTGTTGGCCTCAAAGTGATTGCGGATCATGCGGTTGCATCGGTCGTCAATGGCGTATGCGGAGCAAACGAAAACGGCTTCCATTTGACAAATGTCAATCCTGAACGTGATTTTGCAGTGGATCGATATGAAGATTTGCGCTTCATCCGTGAAGGAGATGTTTCACCGGACGGCAATGGAATCATCAAGTTTGCCAAGGGCATTGAATTAGGGCATATTTTCAAGTTGGGTACTTCATACAGCGAATCGATGGAAGGCACATTCCTTGATGAAAACGGCAAGGCGAAGCCTTATATTATGGGCTGTTACGGCATAGGTGTATCACGAATTTTAGCTGCTGTAGCGGAGCAATTCAATGATGAGAACGGTTTGAAATGGCCAAAGAAACTTGCTCCATATGATGTTCACCTCATCGCGGTCAATGTTAAAGATGAAAGCCAAACTGAATTGGCGAATGAATTGTATAGTGTTTTGAAATCATATCGATACGAAGTACTCTATGATGATCGACCAGAACGAGCCGGTGTAAAATTCGCCGATTCAGATCTGATCGGCTTACCTGTACGTCTAACAATCGGTAAAAAAGCTTCGGAAGGTATTGTCGAAGTGAAATTTAGACAAACCGGTGAAACTGCAGAATGGCAAAAAGAAGAAATCACTGAAAAGCTACAAGGCTTTTTCTCAGCAGAATAATTAAAAGGAAGGAAGGCCGACATGCAGTCGGTACTTCCTTTCTTTTTCACTAGTAGTGGAAGGGGAGTCATATGGACGCCAAAAATAAACTGTTTATGCTACTACAACAAATCGGTATGACGGATGATCAATATGTCATCCACTTTGAGCATGCGGAACTGAATCGCGTCAATATTCACCGGAAGTCGAGGGTGTGGCAATTCAATTTAACCTTGACAAAACCATTGCCTGCGAATGTATACACGATATTTTCTCAACGTGTGAACGAAGCCTTTGCGGCAATCGCCACGGTCAAGTTACACATCACGTCCGCAAATCCAGAAATGGATGAACGACTGTTGACGGACTACTGGCCATTCGTCATCGAGGAAATGAGTGTCATGTCTCCGCCAATCAGGGAACGGCTTACCGGTCAGAGGCCTGTCATGACAGGCGGGAAAATGACGCTTTACTGTACGAATGACATGGAACTCCAAACGATGAAAAGTAAATATGTAAATCTCATTTCGGATGCTTACACTTCATTCGGATTTTCCCGACCTGTCGTCGATTTTAAATTGACGGAAGAAGATAACGGGGAGGAAATCGCTCGTGCGGCATTTTTTGCGCAGCGGGAAGCGGAAGAGGAAGCGCTTGGCCAAAAAGCACTCGCGGATATGAAGCAACGTGAAACGTCCAAAAAAGAGAGTGGCGGTACTGTATCGGGACCATTCCGACTCGGTACTCAAATCAAGCAGGATGAACCGATTATGGACATTCAACAAATCCAAGACGAAGAACGCCGCGTCACAATCGAAGGTTATGTCTTTGACACGGAAGTCCGTGAACTACGAAGCGGGCGTTCTCTGCTGACACTAAAAGTGACGGATTATACCGATTCAATTCTCGTGAAAATGTTCTCCCGTGACAATGAAGACGCGGAAATGATGAAGACGTTGAAAAAAGGGGCATGGGTACGGGCACGCGGTGGTATACAAAATGATACATTCGTTCGAGACCTCATCATGATGGCGCAAGATATTATGGAAGTCGCTCCAGTTATCCGTAAGGACAAAGCGCCGGATGACCGGAAACGGATTGAATTGCATGCCCATACAACAATGAGTCAAATGGATGCTGTCGTCTCGGCAACTGCACTGGTCGGACAAGCGGCGAAATGGGGGCATCCGGCCATTGCGATCACTGACCATGCAAACGTCCAATCGTTTCCTGAAGCCTACAACGCAGGCAAGAAAAACGGCGTAAAAGTTATTTTCGGTTTGGAAGCGAACTTAGTGGACGACGGTGTACCGATTGTCTACGATGAGCAGCATCGTAAACTAGAAGACGATTCGTACGTCGTGTTTGACGTGGAGACGACCGGTCTTTCAGCGGTGTATGACACGATTATCGAGCTCGCTGCGGTCAGGTTGAAAAACGGTGAGATCGTCGAGACATTCGAGCGGTTTGCGAATCCGCATCATCCGTTATCATCAACGACGACCGAGCTGACGGGCATCACCGATGACATGGTGAAAGACGCTCCGGAAGTCGCTGATGTCGTCAAAGACTTCAGTGAGTTCATCGGCGATTCAATTCTTGTCGCCCATAATGCAAAGTTTGACATGGGCTTCTTTTATGAGGCGTCTAAAAAGGCTGGCTTACCGGCTGTCGCTTACCCGGTCATTGATACGCTCGAACTTGCCCGTTTTATCCACCCCGAAATGAGAAATCATCGTTTGAATACGCTAGCGAAAAAATACAATATTGAATTGACTCAGCATCACCGGGCTATATACGATACGGAAGCGACGGCTCATCTCTTCTTGAAGTTGATGAAAGAAGCAGAAGAGAAAGGAATCATCTATTTGGATGATTTCAATCGCCATATTGGTGAAGGGGATGCTTATAAGCGATCACGTCCATCACATTGTACGCTATTGGCAACGGATGATGAGGGGTTGAAAAACTTATTCAAACTCGTCTCCTACTCCCATATGAATTATTTTTATCGGGTGCCGAGAATACCCCGTTCTCTACTTGTCAAGCATCGGAAAGGGCTACTTGTCGGTTCCGGTTGTGACAAAGGGGAAGTATTCGAAGGACTGATGCAAAAGTCTTTGGATGAAGTGGAGGAAATCGCGAAATTCTACGATTACCTTGAAATACATCCAAAACCGGTCTATTCACATCTCATAGAACTTGAATTAATTCGAGATGAATGGAATATGGAAGACATTATGCGGAAGATGATTAAGCTCGGCAAAAAGGTCGGACTTCCTGTTTGTGCGACGGGCAACGTCCACTATATCGATGAAACAGATGCGACATTCCGTCAAGTGCTTGTCCGGTCACAAGGCGGAGCCAATCCGATGAATCGGCATGGGCTACCAGCTGTACACTTCCGGACGACGGATGAAATGCTGAAGGAGTTTGCATTCCTCGGTGAGCAAGTTGCGGAGGAAATTGTCATTGATAATCCCCATGCGATTTTGGAAAGAATCGGTGATGTTAAACCGATTAAAGATGATCTCTATACACCGACCATTGAAGGTGCGGACGAAGAAGTGCGGGAGTTGACCTATTCGATGGCGCATCGTATTTATGGCGATGAATTGCCGGAAAACATCGAAGCGCGGATCGAAAAGGAATTGAAGTCCATTATCGGTCATGGTTTTGCGGTGATCTATCTAATTTCCCACAAACTGGTGAAAAAGTCTTTGGATGACGGTTACCTGGTCGGTTCTCGTGGATCTGTCGGGTCTTCCCTTGTCGCTACGATGATGGAAATCACAGAAGTGAATCCGATGCCGCCTCATTATGTGTGTCCTTCCTGTAAGGTGTCCGAGTTTTTCGATGATGGATCCGTCAGTTCGGGGTATGACTTGCCCGACAAAAACTGTCCAGCATGCGGTACGGCATTTAAAAAAGACGGACAAGATATACCGTTTGAGACATTCCTTGGTTTTAACGGAGACAAAGTCCCGGATATTGACCTCAACTTCAGTGGAGATTACCAGGCGCATGCGCATAACTATACAAAGGAACTGTTCGGAGAAGATTATGTTTACCGTGCAGGGACGATAGGAACAGTCGCTGAAAAGACGGCATACGGTTATGTCCGCGGTTATATGAATGATAATAATCTAACTTTCCGCGGGGCTGAAATTGACCGGCTTGTCCAAGGGTGCTCGGGCGTTAAGCGGAATACCGGACAACACCCCGGCGGGATTATAGTTGTGCCGGATAATATGGAAATATATGATTTCACGCCTATCCAGTTTCCAGCGGATGATGTGGATTCAAGTTGGAAGACAACGCATTTCGACTTCCATTCCATTGATAACAACTTGTTGAAACTCGATATTCTGGGTCACGATGATCCAACAATGATCAAAATGCTACAGGACCTCTCGGGTATCGATCCCCTAACCATTCCACCGGATGATAAAGGGGTCATGGAACTGTTCAGTGGGACATCGTCACTTGGTGTCACAGAAGAGCAGATCGGCTGTAAGACCGGGACGCTTGGTGTTCCAGAGTTTGGGACGCGATTCGTCCGTCAAATGCTCGAGGAAACAAAGCCATCGACGTTTTCGGAGCTAATTCAGATTTCGGGATTGTCCCACGGGACGGACGTTTGGCTAGGGAATGCGCAAGAATTGATTCAGAATAAGACCTGTGAATTATCCGATGTAATTGGTTGTCGGGACGATATCATGGTGTATCTAATTTACCAGGGGTTAGAACCATCCATGGCTTTTCAAATTATGGAATTTGTTCGGAAAGGCCGCGGTTTGACACCGGAATTCGAAGCGGAAATGAAAGCGCAAGGCGTGCCGAATTGGTACATCGAATCCTGTAAAAAGATTAAATACATGTTCCCGAAGGCACATGCTGCCGCTTATGTATTGATGGCACTTCGTATCGCCTATTTCAAAGTACATCACCCGATTTTGTATTATGCAGCGTATTTCACTGTGCGGGCCACCGATTATGATTTACTGACCATGACGAAAGGCTCCACGCCGATGCGGGCACAGATTAAAGAAATAAATGCTAAAGGGTTAGATGCCTCGCCGAAAGAGAAAAGTTTAATGACGGTGTTGGAAATTGCACTGGAAATGTGCGAACGCGGCTTTTCATTTGCGAAGCCGGACTTGTACAAATCCGATGCCACAACATTTCTGATTGATGGCAATTCGCTCATCCCGCCTTTCAATTCGATTCCATCTCTCGGGACGAACGTTGCAAAAACGATTGTCGAGGCGAGGAAAGATGGGGAGTTCTTGTCCAAAGAGGACCTCCAACAACGCGGGCGCGTTTCGAAGACGGTTATTGAGTATATGGACACGCTCGGCTGTCTCGAAGGGATGCCAGAAGCGAATCAGCTGTCATTGTTTTAAGAAAATTGAGTAACCACATGTGTTTCGCTTGGGTATTCATCGTATAATTTCTGCAAGGGACGCAGAAATTATATGAACCGAGCCCTTCGTTGCTTGGTTCGTTTCTCAGTTTGTTTGCATGGCAAGTTAACGTATGATATGATGGAAACAACTTTTGTAATAGTTTTGCGCAAAAAGAGTGGGTTATCCCGCTCTTTTCTGTTGTTCAGTATCGTTTTTTGAAAAGGGTATACAACACGCACTTCACAAATTTCGGGAGGGATAAGATGAGTAAAATTACGGAAGCGGTCGAAAAACTCGTCGGTCCGATCGTAGAAGACCTTAAACTGGAGCTAGTTGACGTCGAGTACGTGAAGGAAGGTAGAGATTGGTTCTTGCGTGTCTATATCGATACGCCTGAAGGGAACATCGATATCGACCAATGTGCGCAAGTAAGCGAAAAGCTGAGCGAAGAACTTGACCGTACAGATCCGATTCCAGAAAACTATTTTCTTGAAGTCTCTTCACCGGGGGCAGAGCGCCCGTTGAAGAAGGAAGAGGATTTCCAAAAAGCAATCGGACAATATGTTTTCATCAAAACGTACGAGCCGATTGACGGGATGAAGGAATTCGAAGGCTATTTGCTGACGTACGGTCCGGAAGCAGCGGAAGTTGAAATTCGCATCAAAACGCGGAAAGTGACAGTAGTCATTGACAAGGAAAAAATCGCTCTTGCCCGATTGGCCATTGACTTTTCCGCATAATTGAATAGAGGAGTGAGGAACAATGAGTAGTGATCTACTCGATGCATTGACTGCCCTTGAAAAGCAGAAAGGCATATCTCGGGACGTATTAGTAGATGCAATTGAAGCGGCGCTTGTGACTGCATATAAACGCAATTTCAATCAAGCACAAAACGTGCGGGTTGATCTGAATCTTGACAAAGGAACGATGAAAGTCTATTCCCGTAAAGATGTTGTTGAAGAGGTGGAGGATGATCGTTTACAAATCTCCCTTGAAGACGCAATAAAGATCAATCCGGCATATGAACTGGAAGACATTGTCGAGGAAGAAGTGACTCCTCGTGATTTTGGCCGTATCGCAGCACAGACAGCAAAGCAGGTTGTCACACAGCGCGTACGTGAAGCCGAGCGTGGTCTGATTTATGAGGAATACGTCGACCGGGAAGATGATATCGTCAACGGAATCGTCGAACGGCTGGACGCACGAAACCTATATGTAGGTCTCGGTAAAGTGGAAGCCGTATTGCCGGCAGGTGAACAGATTACAACGGAAACCTATCAACCCCATGACCGTATCAAAGTGTATATTACGAAAGTGGAACGCACATCACGCGGTCCCCAAGTATTCGTTTCCAGAACGCATCCGGGACTTCTGCGCAGACTGTTTGAAGTCGAAGTGCCAGAGATCTTTGAGGGTATCGTCGAAATCAAATCGATTGCGCGCGAAGCCGGCGACCGTTCGAAAATTTCTGTTCACACGACGAACGAAGAAGTGGATCCGGTCGGTTCATGTGTGGGTGCTCGAGGAGCCCGTGTTCAGGCAATCTCCAACGAACTGAATGGCGAGAAAGTCGACATCGTCGAATGGTCCGAAGATCCGGTCGTGTTCGTTGCAAATGCACTGAGCCCTTCAAAAGTGATCGATGTCCAAGTGAGTGAAGAGGATCGATCGACAACGGTCGTCGTTCCGGATTATCAATTGTCACTCGCAATCGGTAAACGTGGACAAAATGCCAGACTGGCTGCTAAGCTGACAGGCTGGAAAATCGATATTAAGAGTGAAACGGATGCCCGTGAACTTGGCATCTATCCGCCAGCATCCATCGAAGCGGAGGAAGAGGAATTCGGAGCGAGTGAAGTTACGAACGATCCTTATTTCGTGGAAGATGAAGTGGTAAACAACATCGAAGACGAAAAAATCGATTTGTACACGGACGACGAAGACTGAGGAGGATGACCGCACATGGCTAACATGAAAAAAATCCCTTTACGCAAATGTGCCGCAACGGGCGAAATGTTTCCGAAAAAGGAAATGATTCGCATTGTCCGCACGAAAGAAGGCGAAGTTTCAGTTGATCTCACAGGCAAGAAATCCGGTCGTGGGACATATGTGTCAAAATCCGAAGAGGCAGTTGAAGCAGCACGCCGAAATCGATCAATCGAAAGCCAACTCAGTTCGGCTGTTCCTGAACAGGTGTATGAGGATCTACTTCATGCAATCCGCCGTGAGGCTTTAAAATGACAGATACGAAACGGATCTATCAAATGCTTGGTTTGGCTGCTCGTGCAAGATTGATCATTACTGGTGAAGAGTTGGTTGTTCGGGAAGTGCGTTCCGGCAATGCGCATTTGGTCATTGTCGCCGAAGATGCATCTAAAAATACCATGAAAAAGTTAACTGATAAATGTATATCATACAACGTTGAGAAGCATGTATTCGGGAGTCGTGAAGACCTCGGACATGCAATCGGAAAAGAGTCGCGAGTAGTTCTAGCGCTAACGGACGCCGGCTTTGCCGGCAAACTGTCCGGGCTCCTCAACGAATATTACCGGGGGTGGGCTAATGACGAAAATACGTGTACACGAATACGCGAAAAAAGTGAATCGGACGAGTAAAGAAGTAATCGATGAGCTCGAAAAAAATAATGTAAGTGTTAGCAATCATATGGCAACACTTGACACAGAATCGATTTCGAAGCTCGATCGTAAATTTGGCGGCCAAAAAACCGGCCAAACAGCACCTGCTGCTAGCACTAGCAAGCCGAGCAATGGACAAACAAATAACCAACAAGGCACTCAACAGCGCTCTACACAACGCCCGCAAAATACCAACCGACCGGCACAAAGTGGTCAAGGCGGCAACCGTCCAGCGCAAGGCGGACAAAGCCGACCGGCACAAAGTGGTCAAGGCGGCTAACCGTCCAGCGCAAGGCGGACAAAGCCGACCGGCACAAAGTGGTCAAGGCGGCAACCGTCCAGCACAAGGCGGACAAAACCGACCGGCACAAAGTGGTCAAGGCGGCAACCGTCCAGCACAAGGCGGACAAAACCGACCGGCACAAAGTGGTCAAGGCGTTAACCGTCCAGCACAAGGCGGACAAAACCGACCGGCACAAAGTGGTCAAGGCGCTAACCGTCCAGCACAAGGCGGACAAAACCGTCCAAGCGGCGGGGGTCCGAGTCGTCCAGGAGGCGGCGGTAGAGGCGGCCGTCCACCAGCACGCGGCATCAACCAAGGTCGACGGAAATACCGTCCGGCTCCACAGCCGAAAGTGGAATTGCCATTACCGGAAAAAATTACGTTCTACGAATCATTATCTGTAGCAGAACTGGCTCAGAAATTGCATCGTGAACCTTCTGAAATCATTAAGAAACTATTCATGCTTGGTGTCATGGCGACAATCAACCAAGAGCTTGACCAAGATGCAATCGAACTGATTTGTGCTGATTATGGCGTAGAAGTGGAAGAGGAAATCCGCATCGACGTCACCGATCTTGAAATTTACTTCGAAGAGTCTGAAGAAACCGAAGCGGGACAAACAGAGCGTCCACCGGTTATCACTATCATGGGGCACGTCGACCATGGTAAAACAACATTATTGGACTCGATCCGGAACACGAAAGTGACGCAAGGCGAAGCGGGCGGAATCACTCAGCATATCGGTGCTTATCAAATCGAGGAGCATGGCAAGAAAATGACGTTCCTTGATACACCGGGTCACGCGGCGTTCACAACGATGCGTGCACGCGGAGCGAAAGTGACGGATCTTACGATTCTCGTCGTTGCAGCTGACGATGGTGTAATGCCTCAAACAGTTGAAGCGATCAACCATGCGAAAGCGGCGGAAGTTCCAATCATCGTCGCAGTGAACAAGATGGATAAACCGACGGCCAATCCGGATCGCGTCATGCAGGAATTGACAGAACACGGACTTGTCGCCGAAGCATGGGGAGGCGATGCGATATTCGTACCGATCTCCGCGTTAAAGGGCGAAGGCATCGACCAATTACTTGAGATGGTTCTGCTTGTTGCAGAAGTCGGTGAGTTAAAGGCGAATCCAGCAATTCGTGCACGAGGAACTGTCATCGAAGCACAACTGGACCGTGGCCGTGGTTCTGTCGCAACACTTCTCGTTCAAGATGGGACACTTCATGTAGGTGATCCGATTGTTGTCGGGAACACTTATGGACGCGTTCGTGCAATGATCAATGATGTCGGCCGTCGAGTAAAAGAGGCTGGACCATCAACGCCGGTAGAAATTACAGGGTTAAGCGATGTACCACAAGCGGGTGATCGTTTTGTTGTCTTCGAAGATGAGAAAAAAGCACGCCAAATCGGTGAAACAAGAGCAGGCGAAGCATTGGTGGAGCAACGTGTTGAAAAAACACGCGTAACACTTGATAACTTATTCGATCAGATGAAACAAGGCGAAATGAAAGAACTGAATCTCATTGTGAAAGCGGATGTACAAGGTACCGTTGAAGCGATGGCAGCTTCTCTCATGAAAATTGAGGTTGAGGGTGTCAACGTCAAAATCATCCATACAGGCGCTGGGGCTATCAATGAGTCGGATATTTCACTCGCAGCAGCATCAAATGCGATTGTTATCGGCTTCAACGTACGTCCTGACGTCAATGCTAAACGGGCAGCGGAAGAAGAAGGTGTTGATATCAGACAACACCGTGTCATCTATAAGGTGATTGAAGAAATCGAATCCGCGATGAAAGGCATGCTTGATCCTGAATACGAGGAAAAAGTTATTGGCCAAGTTGAAGTACGTGAAACGTTTAAAGTGTCTAAAATCGGGACGATTGCGGGAAGCTATGTAACAGATGGTAAAATCACTCGTGATTCAAGCGTTCGTATCGTTCGCGATAATATTGTCATTTTTGAAGGCGAACTGGATACATTGAAACGTTTTAAAGATGATGCAAAAGAAGTTGCGAAAGGCTACGAATGTGGGATTACCATTAAAAACTTCAATGATATCCACGAAGGTGATATCATCGAGGCATACGTAATGGAAGAGATTAAACGGGTATGATTGTCTATGCGGAATGCTCTTTCTTCATTCCGGAGGCGGCTTCTTTAAAACAGAAGCGGTCCGTGCTGAAGCGAATGATAGATAGGGTGAAAAATGCCTACAACGTCTCAATCGCAGAAGTGGATCATCAAGACCTTTGGCAACGTACGACAATTGCGCTCGTTGCCACGGCTTCATCGAAAGATGCGGCTGAGCGTGAGGTAAGGCGTGCAATCCGCTTTCTGGAATCTAATCCGGAATGGGAAATGTCCGAATCCACGCTCGACTATTACTGATACGGAATCGGGGTGACCATCCATGTCAATGCGTGCTAACCGTGTCGCAGAACAGATGAAAAAAGAACTTGGCGGTATCATCGGTCAAAAACTGAAAGATCCACGAATCGGCTTCGTAACTGTAACCGATGTAGAAGTGACCGGCGATCTTCAACAAGCGACTATCTTCATCTCTGTTCTTGGGAGTGAGTCGGAAAAAGAAGATACGCTGAAAGGGCTCAATAAGGCGAAAGGTTTCATTCGTACTGAAATTGGCCAGCGAATCAGGCTTCGGATCACACCGGAGATCAATTTCGAATTCGACGAGTCCGTCGCATACGGAAATCGGATCGACTCGTTACTGAGACAAGTGAAATCGGGTCAGGAAGATTAAGTAAAACGGAGGGCGCCTGTTTAGGGGCAACGGAACGGTAAATTTTCCGTGTTGCTTATTATCCAAGCCCCTTGGCGCTCGGGTCTAGACAATTAGAAAATGTTGAAATGGAGGAAGTCGGTGTCCACAAGGACTTTCCGGCTTCCTCCATTTCCTTTACATAGAAAAGAAAGTCCAACGCAAATGCTTGGACTTCCTCTAAAAAGGGGCTAAAGTATGGACGGAATTTTGCCATTATGGAAAGAAAAAGGGATGACTTCGCATGATTGCATTTTCAAATTGCGGAAAATCCTAGGTACGAAAAAAGTGGGGCATACTGGCACGCTTGATCCGAATGTAGAAGGCGTATTGCCGATTTGTATCGGACAAGCGACAAAAGTAGCTGAATATATAACGGATTCCGGGAAGGAATATGTCGCGGTAGTATCCATTGGTACTGCAACGGAAACAGAAGATGCTGACGGGGCAATCATCGATTCCGATTTATCGCCGAAACGTCTGACACGTAGCCAAATCGAGGAAGCACTTGCCCGATTGACTGGTGAAATCACGCAAATCCCGCCGATGTATTCCGCAGTGAAAGTGAACGGTCGCAAGCTCTATGAATATGCACGAAAAGGGATTGAAGTAGAAAGGCCGGAACGGAAAGTCCAGATCCATGCAATCGAATTGCTCGATCCCGTAGATCTATACGAAGGGGAGAACGTCGAGTTCCGCATCCGAGTCGCTTGCGGTAAAGGGACCTATATCCGGACACTTGCCGTTCAAATCGGGGAATTGCTTGGCTATCCAGCCCATATGGCTGCACTTGTCCGTACTGCTTCAGGAACATACGAAAAAAGCGACTGCCGGACACTAGATGAGGTAAGAGCACTTCAAGAAGAGGGACAGATTGCAACGATTCTGCATCCCCTTGAAGATGCATTAAGTGATTATCTCACAGTGGAGATCAGTGAGGACTTGTATGAAAAAGTGCTGAATGGACAAGTTTTACCTGAACATTCACTACTGGCAGAGGACAGCCCGATTGTTTTTGCGAAAGAGGGCAGAGCAGTTGCAGTCTATAAAAAACATCCTTCGAAGCCAGGTCTGATGAAGCCTGAAAAGATGTTTCCGTTGAATAAGTAAGGAGGGTATGGCAATGGAGATCCATAAATTACATTATCCAGAGAAAGTCGTTATCGGTCAGGACGAGCAATACTCACTTGCTATCGGATTTTTCGACGGCTTGCATAAAGGACATCAAAAAGTAATTGGAGAAGCTCAAAAGAAAGCAGAGGAGCTTGGAATCCGCTCGGCCGTAATGACATTCGATCCGCACCCATCCCATCTTTTCGGCGATGGCTCGAACAAAGTCGGGTATATTACACATTATCAGGAGAAGGTCCGATTGCTGCGTTCAATGGGCGTCGATACGTTGTTCGTTGTCACATTCGATTGGGCGCTTGCATCGCTTTCACCTGAACAATTTGTTGATACTTTTATAAAAAGACTAGGCATCAAACACGTCACTGCCGGATTTGATTTCACGTTTGGTTCAAAAGGAGTCGGCACGATGGATCAAATGACTGCTTTATCGGGCGGGGCCTATGGGACGACAGTAGTTGCTAAAGTGACAGACGGTGAAGAGAAGATATCTTCTTCCCTTATAAGGGAATTGCTTGCAGAGGGGAATGTCGAGGAGACGGCGACGCTCCTGGGCAGATCATTCCGGACAATCGGAACGGTTGTTCATGGTGAAAAACGTGGGCGTCTGCTCGGTTTTCCGACAGCGAACGTCTTACCTGATAACGATCCTGTCATTCCTGCCAAGGGCGTATATGCCGTCCGTTTTACAGTGGATGGCCAGACGCTTGATGGAGTCTGCAACGTAGGTGTGAAGCCGACCTTCCATGACACACACGGAGCACCTGTTATTGAAGTACATGTCCTTGACTTCGACGGTGATTTGTACGATAAAGAAGTTGCCGTTGACTGGATTGGACGTATACGCGCTGAAGTGAAATTCGGTTCGGTGGATGCGTTGATCGAACAGTTGAATAACGACGCACAACAGGCAAGAGAGATCCTAACTTGAATCAGAAGAAGTCCTAACTTATACAAGTGTTGGAATAAGTAGAGAAAGACGTATAATTTAGTGAGGCCAAGCCCCTTCTGATTGAGGAGGATTAAAGTTCAATTCTTCCTTGTTAAGCCTCCGGCGGATGTCACAAATTTTGAAGGAATTGAATTGCGCATGCGCAATTCATTAACAAAACGATGATTGTTGCAAAACGAAAATAAGCATGGTACTATAAATAAGTGCTGATAAGCACGAACCATTCCTTGGCAAAGCGAATCACCAACGTTTGCTAGGGAACCGGGGATATCTTACTTATTGGAGGTGAAAAGGATGGCTATTACACAAGAGCGTAAAAATGAATTGATCAGCGAATATAAAATTCATGAAAACGATACCGGATCTGCAGATGTGCAGGTTGCTATCCTTACTGAAGAGATCAATAACCTAACTGAGCATTTCCGTACTCATAAGAAAGACCACCACTCACGTCGCGGTCTTTACAAAATGATCGGAACACGTAAAAGACTTTTGAAGTATCTACGTGAAAACGAAGTTCAGCGTTACCGTGATCTTATTGCTAAACTCGGCCTACGCCGTTAATAAGATGACTATGAAAGCAGGCCTTGTGCCTGCTTTTTTTATGTGCTTTAAAGTGGATAGCTAAAATGTGGAACTATTTCCCCCATTCTATTTTAGAAACCACAATAAAGTGGTATACTATACAAATGTGCCATGCTGACGGTTAATGATGATAAAAACTTGTATTCACAGAGCGCTATCACTTACACTAATGCTATACATACAACGTATACAGTTCAGGCTGAAATATGGAGAGGAGTTCTATAATGACAGAACTAAAAAAAGTGTACACACTTGATTGGGCAGGACGACCGTTAACGATTGAAACGGGTCAACTTGCAAAACAGGCGAATGGAGCGGTGCTCGTTCGTTACGGAGATACAACGATACTTTCAACGGCAACAGCTTCAAAAACGCCACGGGGGCTAGATTTCTTCCCGCTTACGGTGAACTATGAAGAGCGGATGTACGCGGTTGGAAAAATCCCAGGTGGCTTCATTAAACGTGAAGGACGTCCATCGGAAAAAGCGGTGTTGACGAGCCGATTGATTGACCGTCCGATCCGTCCACTATTTGCGGATGGTTTCCGTAATGATGTACAAGTTATTTCGCTTGTGATGTCAGTCGACCAGGACTGTACATCCGAAATGGCTGCAATGCTTGGTTCTTCATTGGCATTGTCGGTATCCGATATTCCATTTGAAGGACCAATCGCCGGTGTCCAGATTGGACGAATCGATGGGCAATTCATCGTCAACCCAACGTCTGCACAATTGGAAAAAAGCGACCTTGACTTGGTCGTAGCGGGAACGAAAGATGCCATTAACATGGTTGAAGCGGGCGCGCAGGAAATTCCTGAAGATATCATACTTGAAGCGATTATGTTCGGACATGGGGAAATCATCAAGCTGATTGAATTCCAAGAGAAAATCGTTGCCGAAGTCGGCAAAGCGAAAATGGAAATCGAATTGTTCCAATTAGATGAAACCATCTTAGCGGATATTAAAAATAGTTCTGAATCAGACCTTAATAATGCAATCCAAACTGAGGAAAAGCATGCACGTGAGGACGCCATCAATGCAGTGAAAAATGCTGTGATTGAACGTTACACGGAAAACGAAGCAGACGAAGCGACGATGAAACAAGTGAAAGCCGTATTGGATCATCTTGTGAAAGAAGAAGTGCGCCGCCTCATTACGGATGAAAAAGTCCGTCCGGATGGCCGTGGACTTGAAGAAATCCGCCCACTTGCTTCCGAAGTCGGCATTTTGCCACGTACGCACGGTTCGGGTCTCTTTACGCGTGGGCAAACACAAGCGCTTAGCGTTTGTACGCTTGGAGCACTTGGTGAAGTCCAAATCATCGATGGTCTTGGACTGGAAGAAACGAAGCGCTTCATGCACCATTATAACTTCCCGAACTTCAGTGTTGGGGAAACAGGTCCAATCCGTGGACCAGGCCGTCGTGAAATCGGTCACGGTGCACTTGGAGAACGCGCACTTGAAGCGGTTATTCCGGATGATACGAAATTCCCATACACAATCCGTCTTGTAGCGGAAGTACTTGAATCGAACGGTTCATCTTCCCAGGCGTCGATTTGTGCATCTACGATGGCGATGATGGATGCAGGTGTACCTTTGAAAGCACCGGTTGCAGGGATTGCGATGGGGCTTGTGAAAAAAGGGGACAACTACTCCGTTCTTTCAGATATTCAGGGAATGGAAGATCATCTCGGCGATATGGACTTTAAAGTGGCGGGTACTGAAAATGGAATCACCGCCCTTCAAATGGACATTAAAATCGAGGGTCTTTCCCGCCAAATTCTCGAAGAAGCATTAACACAAGCAAAAGTGGGACGCTTGAAAATCTTGAATCATATGATGACAGCAATCAGCTCACCACGTACTGAGCTGTCAGAATTTGCACCGAAAATCATCATGATCAAAATCAATCCAGATAAGATTCGTGATGTAATCGGACCAGGTGGTAAAGTGATTAACAAAATCATTGAAGAGACAGATGTTAAAATCGATACGGAGCAAGACGGTACGATTTACATCTCCTCACCAAACAATGAAATGAACAATAAAGCGAAGTCGATGATTGAAAATATCGTCCGCGAAGCAAAAGTCGGCGAATATTATCTAGCGAAAGTGAAACGCATTGAAAAATTCGGTGCATTCCTTGAGCTGTTCCCAGGTAAAGACGGCCTCCTTCACATTTCTGAAATCGCAGAAGAACGGACGAAAGCGGTTGAGGACGTACTGAAATTGGGCGATGAAATGTTCGTCAAAGTTATTGAAATCGATAATCAAGGACGCGTAAACCTGTCCCGAAAAATCGTACTAAAAGAAGAAAAAGAAGCGGCTGAAAAAGAGAATAACTAAAGCAGCACGCAGCAAACGAACTGAAAGCCCCTCTTCAATGTGAAGAAGGAGGCTTTTTGTTCATAAAAAAGTATAAAAAGGGGGAATTGTTCAATGATCGAAAAACATGTATGTCCAAACGGGGTTCGAATTGTCCATGAGAAAATGCCGCATGTGCGCTCTGTCGCCATCGGAATCTGGGTCGAGGCAGGGTCGGCAGATGAGAAGGAATCTGAAGCTGGCATTGCGCATTTCATTGAACATATGCTGTTTAAGGGGACGACGACGAGAAGCGCACGTAACATTGCGGAAGAGTTTGACCGGATTGGTGGAGACGCCAATGCATTTACCTCGAAAGAAATGACATGTTATTACACGACTGTACTTGGCAATCATGCCCCCCGTGCGCTGTCAATTTTCGCAGATATGTTTTTCAACTCTGCATTTGACGAAGCGGAAATAGCGAAAGAGAAGTCAATTATACTCGATGAGATTGCGGCTGTTGAAGATACTCCTGATGATGATGTAGACGAAAGATTATGGGGCGTGATGTATCCCGAGCAAGCAATCGGCAAGCCGGTTCTCGGCAATGAAAAGACCATCAATACATTCGAACGCGCTACCATTCGAAAATTCATGGACCGGATGTATACGCCGGAACGGCTCGTCATTTCAATTGCAGGGAATTTTGATGAAAGGCTCATCAAGCTCATCGAGGTACAATTCGGATCGTTTAAACGCGATCAACAGCATTCGTCGACGCAAGTAGCTGTGCAATCACCTGTTTTTCATAGTGGTACAACAATCAAGGCGAAAGACATTGAACAGGCGCATTATTGCATCGGATACCCGGGACTTTCAGTTACGGATTCACGCATCCACGATCTCATTATCTTGGATAGCATCATAGGTGGAACGATGTCATCTAGACTATTCCAGGAAGTGCGAGAAGAACGTGGTTTGGCGTACTCGATCTATTCCTATTATTCGTCTTACTTGACGACGGGGACTTTCATGATTTACGGAGGGACTTCGCCGGACAATATTAATGAGTTGACTGAGACGATTGATGGCGTCATTGCATCGATTTTGGATGAAGGCATCACTGAAAACGAACTCCATAACGCCAAAGAGCAATTGAAAGGCGGATTTTTGCTAGGTCTGGAAAGTTCGGAATCTAGGATGCACCGCAACGGGAAAAATGAGCTCATTCTAGGGGTGCATAGAACGATGGATGAAGTTGTAGCGCTCATTGACGACGTCAAAGCCCGAGATGTATACCGGTTGGCTAACGAACTGCTGACGAAAAAACGCGCGACGTCAATCATTGCCCCAGCACAAGTTTTAAACAGCATCGAAAATTGAGAGACAATCCGAGTCAGCATTCCCGGGTTTCATTCATATGATGGATGGAGACGAAGGAAAGGAGAATGACGATGCTGCTTTCAGAACTTGCACAAAAGGAGCTTATTCAAGTCGAGGACGGGGTCCGCTACGGTTTTTTAGCGGATACCGACCTTCTTTTCGATGGGAAGACAGGGGAAATTATCGGATTCGAAGTGAAGAGGAAGTCGGGTCGGTTTTCATTCAAAAAAGGTCAGGAAACGGCAGATGAATTCATACCTTGGTCAGAAATTGTATTGATCGGGGAGCATCGTATTTTGTTCGGGAAAACCCATAGTATGGCGGAGTTGAATTTGCATGAATGAGCAGAAATGGGTTTTTATCGGGACGGATGACAGAATGGCCGCATGTAGTAAGATCATGGCGAAGAAAGGTTTCGACAGTCATCATATCGCAACCGACCACTGTTCAGCACAACTTGAACAATGCTTGAGGGAAATTGCACCCCAGCATATCGTTTTTCCCGTTTTGCAATTGAAGGGGACATTTCCTGTCACTGCGCTGCATAAAGACACGGTACTCTATACGGGAGTAGCATCGGAAGAGTGGCTGGCGCCGTTCAAAGAGGAAGGCTTTACCATCCGGCGATATTTGAAAGACGAACCGTTCATCTGGCAGAATGCAAGATTGACGGCTGAGGGATTCATCCGTGAGTATTATGCCTACGCGGGCCGGAGCATTGCGGAGAAACAATTTCACGTGGCAGGTTTCGGAAGAGTAGGGAAAACGGCTGCGCATGCCCTGGCATCGCTCGGGGCGAAAGTGACAATTGTTGCTCGGTCTGACAGTCAACTCGGCGAGGCGGCTGTTTTGGGCTATCCTACGGAACGGTTGACGGACGACTGGAAGATAACAGAAGGGAATCTAATCAATACGATTCCCGCAAAATGGCTTTCTTTTTCTGGAACCCCTGATTTGCACATATTCGATTTGGCCTCAGCACCGGGCTGCCTAAAGGAAGTCCCGGTTTCTGAATACTATATAATACTCCTCGGATTGCCGGGTAAGCATTTTCCCGTGGATGCGGCGACCGCTTTGGCGGATACGCTCGAGAGGATGTATATAGCAGATGAAAGGGGAACGTAATGTTACAAGGAAAACGGATAGGCCTTGGAATAACAGCGTCGCATTGTACGTACGATGTCCTCGTCCCGGTTATTGAGTCACTGAAAGAAGCTGGCGCGACAGTTGTGCCGATTATCACCCATTCAGTTTTAACCGCCGCGACTCGTTTTGGAACAGGTGAAGAATGGATTGAGCGAATTGAAACAGCAACAGGTGAAAAAGTGATTTCTACCATCGTCGGGGCAGAGCCGTTCGGTCCCAAAACACCAGTGGATTGTATGATTATTGCTCCGATGACGGGGAATTCTATCAGCAAATTTGCCAATGCGGCGACGGATTCGCCGGTCCTGATGGCGGCGAAAGCTACATTGCGAAACAACAGTCCCGTACTAATCGGCATTTCGACGAATGATGCGCTTGGACTGAACGGCGGCAATATTATGAAATTGCTCAACATGAAAAACGTCTTTTTCATCCCTTTCGGCCAGGATGATCCTTTCAAAAAACCGAACTCGCTAATCTCCGATTTTTCTTTGATGGTGCCAGCAGCTGCGGCAGCTCTTGAAAAGAAACAACTCCAACCTCTATTAATTATTCACGATAAAATATAAAAATACACTACAGAATATTCGTAGATATGTTATAATTCCTCCAATGAACTGCTAACGGTGTTAAGGATAAAAGGAATTCTATTAATTTCGCCTTTTTTGTCGAAACATTAGAAATTCGCGTTACTTACGCAATTCCTGACTCATTGGATAACCGTAAAAGCTGAAAGGGAGATAGAGATGAATAAAGTGAATGTTGCAATCGTTGGTGCCACTGGGGCCGTGGGAACAAAAATACTTGAGAAATTGATCGAACGGGATTTTCCTGCCGAATCCATCAAGCTACTCGCTTCTAAACGATCTGCCGGAACAGAAATTACAGCGGGCGGTCATACCTATATTGTCGAAGAAACTGTACCAGAATCATTTGAAGGCGTTGACTATGCGTTTTTCAGTGCTGGCGGATCCATTTCGGAGAAGTTTGCACAGGAAGCGGTTAACAGAGGCGCAATTGTCATCGATAACACAAGCGCGTTCCGTATGCAGGAAAATATACCACTCGTCGTTCCGGAGGTGAATCCGGAAGCATTAAGCAGTCACTCAGGCATTATTGCCAATCCGAACTGTTCGACGATTCAAATGGTCGCAGCGCTTCAACCAATCCGTGAGAAGTTCGGTCTGAAACGGATTATCGTTTCAACATACCAGGCGGTTTCGGGAGCAGGTGCCGAAGCGATTGAAGAGCTGGAAAGCCAAAGTGCTCAGTTTAAAACCCGTTCCGAAACGGAGGCGGCTATTCTGCCGTCAGCGTCAGCGGAGAAACATTACCCGATTGCATTTAATGCCATTCCTCAAATCGATGCATTCGATCCATCGGGCTATACACTGGAAGAGCTTAAAATGATGAATGAAACGAAAAAGATATTCGGAGACCAACAATTGTCCGTCTCCGCGACTTGCGTCAGACTACCGGTTGTGACAGGTCATTCCGAATCCGTTTATATCGAAATCGGAAAAGAAGGCGTCACTGTTGAAGAGCTTCAGGCACTGCTAAAAGGCGTGCCAGGTGTTGTGTTGCAGGATGACCCTTCAACACAGTCTTACCCAATGCCATTATTTGCGGAAGGGAAAGACGAAGTATTTGTCGGTCGCATCCGGAAAGATCGGGAACACCCAGCAGGCTACCATCTGTGGATCGTATCGGATAATCTGCTGAAGGGAGCTGCACTCAACTCCGTGCAAATCGCAGAAAGTCTGATTCAACAATAATACACAGAAAAGGGCTGAAAAGAATGGAACTGGGACGTGTGTCGACTGCAATGGTCACCCCATTTTCACAAACAGGGGATCTAGATTTTGAGAGAATTGCAAATCTGATCGAACATTTAATTGCGAATGGGAGTGATTCACTGGTCGTTTGTGGTACGACTGGAGAATCCCCTACGCTGTCCGCAGAGGAAAAGGGAAAACTGTTTAAATTTTCGGTTGAAACCGTCAATAAGCGGATTCCGGTTATTGCGGGAACAGGGACGTTTTCCACGTTGGAAACGGTCAAGCTGACCCGTATGGCTGATCAAGCAGGGGCGGATGGGATCATGCTTGTGGCACCTTACTACAATAAGCCCGATCAAAAAGGGATGTATGCACATTTTAAGCATGTGGCAGCCGAAACGGACTTGCCAATCATGCTGTATAATATTCCGGGGCGTTCGGCTGTCAATATGTCGCCCGAAACGCTCATTGAATTATCGAAAATCAAGAATATCCGGGCAGTCAAAGAGGCTAGCGGTAGCCTTGAACAGATGGCAGAAATCATTTCGGGTACGGATGATGGATTTTCACTTTATAGTGGAGACGATGCACTGACACTACCGACCCTTGCAATCGGCGGGAAAGGGATCGTTTCGGTCGCTTCGCATGTCGCAGGGAACGAAATGCAGCGGATGATTGCCGCATTTAAAGAGGGGAAGACGGAAAAGGCGGCTGCTATGCACCGTTCGCTGCTCCCTTTATTCCGGGCGTTATTTTCCGCACCGAATCCCGTCATGGTGAAATATGCGTTGAGGAAAGTCGGTGTCGAAACAGGCGGCGTACGCTTGCCTTTGACCGGTTTTGATGGCAATGACGATACGTTTGATAAAGTATGGAAAAGCTACAGGGAAAACCTTCATATTTACAATTGAGCGAAGCCGGTATCGAATACCGGCTTTTTTTGTTTGTACAGATGGGACATGTCCCGTATAATGAGACTTAGTCGTGATGGACGGGAAAATAGAAAAAGGAAAGTTCAAAAAGTCGGGTGAAATAGTCAAGCCTTCAGGATGCAGTCATGTGACCGTTGACTGGCAAGTAGGAGCTGTCACGCTGTCGTCCTGTCTGCCGCCTTGGTCAACCCAGGTTGCCTCCATACGTTGGCTGGGGCACTTGATGTTCTCTATTTTGAACAGATATTTTAGGAGGAAGTAATGTGGTGAAAACTAAGAACGAATTAATTAGAATTATCCCTCTCGGTGGAGTCGGGGAAATTGGTAAAGCGATGTACGTTGTTGAAATCGATGAAGAATTGTTCATCGTTGACGCAGGACTTATGTTCCCAGAAGGGGAAATGCTCGGCATTGACATCGTCATCCCAGATATGGCGTACATCGAAGAGAATAAGGAACGGGTCAAAGGGATTTTCCTGACACATGGTCATGAAGATGCAATCGGCTCAATCACATATCTATTGCAAAAAGTACAGGCGCCCGTTTATGGCTCGAAATTGACGATTGCGTTAGCGAAAGAACACTTAAAAGAGATGCCGGCACCTTCAAGCGTCAAATTTTTCGAAGTGACTAACAAAAGCCGGATGAATTTCAAATCTACGCATGTAACGTTTTTCCATACGACGCATAGTATTCCAGATTCTCTGGGCATCGTTTTCCATACAAGTGAAGGAGCGATTGTCCATACGGGCGAATTCAAATTCGACCAATCCGCCAAAGGGAAATACCGGCCGGATATTGCGAAGATGGCGGCACTTGGCGAAGAAGGTGTCTTCATCCTCATGTCCGATTCATCTGAAGCGGAAAGACCGGGCTATACGACTTCCGAATCCGTTATCGAGACAAGTCTGTCCAAAACGTTTCATGGCGCGGAAGGCCGGATACTCGTCGCACTGTATGCGTCAAATTTCATTCGGATCCAGCAAGTATTCGACAAAGCGTTCGAAACAGGTAAAAAAGTGGCGGTTGTCGGGAAAAGCTTGGAAAGTTATTTTGAAGTTGGCATGAAACTAGGCTACTTGACCATCCAAGATGATATTGTCATTCCTGTGAAGGAAATCGAGAAATATGATGATAGCGAAGTTGTTATCATCGTAACAGGCAACAAAGGTGAACCGCTTGATGCGCTGGAACGCATTGTCCGTAAACATCATCGCGATGTGCGCATCAAAGAAACGGATACCGTCCTGATCACATTCACGCCTTCACCGGGCATGGAAGTATCTATGCACCATACGATGAATGATCTGGCAAAAGCAGGAGCCAATGTTCTGACATCGAGCAAAAATGTCCACGTGTCGGGGCATGGTAGCCAGGAAGATTTGAAAATGATGCTCAATTTGATGCGACCGAAGTACTTCGTCCCGATCCAAGGCGAATACCGGATGCTGATTGCGCACTCCAAATTGGCCCAAGAAACAGGACTACAGAAATCACAAGTCTTCATTGCCGATAAAGGTGACATCGTTGAATACAAGAATAATAAGATGCGCATGAGTGGACGCGTCCAGGCGGGGAATATCCTTATTGACGGAATCGGCGTCGGGGATGTCGGCAATATCGTCCTCCGTGACCGTAAACTTCTTTCACAGGATGGCATCTTCACAGTTGTCGTCACTCTGAACCGGAAGCAGAAACGCATCGCCGCAGGACCTGAAGTCGTATCACGCGGATTTGTCTATGTACGTGAATCCGAAGAGTTGCTTGAGGAATCGACGAAGCTCGTCAGAACGATTGTCGAAAAGTATGTGAATAAAGAGACATTCGAATGGACAAACATTAAACAAGAGATTCGCGATACGCTCAGCTCGTATCTATACCAGCAGACGAAAAGAAGACCGATGATCATCCCGATTATCATGGAATATTAACTCAATCTAGTATAGGTTTTGATTCATAGTACCGATTCGAAGGATTTCCTTGCCGTCTGAACGGCCGGAAATCCTTTTTCGGTAATTTAGGGGATGGCGCCTTAGACTTTTCTTAGAGAAAGGAGCTGTAGGAGTATGGCTGGTAAATCGAAAAAAAAGAAAAAGAAGACAGCCGGTCAGAGCAGGAAGTCGCCTGAAAAAAATCTGTTGGTGTATGAAGTCGCCGGATTGGCGATAATCGGTTTGGCAATCATTCTCATATTTGAATTTGGAGTTGTCGGAAGGGGGCTCTCTTCACTATCCCGGTTCATTTTCGGGAATTGGCATGCGGCAATCCCGCTCCTGCTCATCATCCAGGCTTTGATGTTAATGATCAAACGGAAGATGGGGGGCTGGAAAAATCGGGTTGTCGGCGGCTGCTTATTCATCTTGGCGAGTCTTGTTCTGTTTAGTCATGTCTATTTATTTCAGGAATTGTATGAAAGCCGTGTCCTGATGTCGGATTCCGCATTGAAAGAGACATGGAAAGTATTGGTGACGAATGATGGCATTTCGTCGAGGAGTGGAGCGCTGGGGGGCGGTATGGCGGGAGCGATTCTGTTTGCAATGTTCCATTCGCTGTTTGATTCGGCAGGGGCGATGGTAGCGGGTGTGCTGCTATTTCTCATCGGAACCATCTTATTGACCGGCAAAGCCCTCGTACCCTATGTAGCCGAACATTTTCCGCAATACTTGAAAACTATCAAAGGGGCTTTTGCGGAGAAAGAAAAGAAAAAAACGCAAACGGCCCAGAAAACGAACCCGAAAACAAGGGCTGCACGGACGAAGAGTAGAGGGAAAGCCAGTAAAGAAGAATCGGAAGTCGAGACGCCGATAGTAGAGCCGCACGTAGAGGAAGTCGTTTCGCCACCAATTATTTCCGCGTTTACTGAACGAATCGATCAACCTATACGCGACGAACAGGTGGCAATGGCAGAAGCTCCGACTCCAAAGCAACAACCGGAAGACGAAGCGCTGGAAATGGTGGACGAGGCGGTGCCGCCCTATACTGGCGTGACAGGGGAAGAAGAGAACGAATCGTATATCCTACCGCCGACCAACCTTTTGAAACAGACGCCGTATAATGACCAATCAGGGGAATTCGATTCCATTCAGGCAAATGCCCAAAAATTGGAACGGACATTCTTGAGCTTCGGCGTGAAGGCGAAAGTGACGCAAGTGCATCTCGGCCCGGCAGTCACGAAGTATGAAGTATTGCCGGACACCGGTGTCAAAGTAAGCCGGATCGTCAGCCTCGCTGATGATATAGCACTTGCGCTGGCAGCCAGCGGCATTCGGATCGAAGCGCCGATTCCGGGTAAATCGGCTGTCGGAATTGAAGTACCTAATAGTTCCGTCTCGGTTGTCAGTCTCCGCGAAGTGGTCGAATCGAACGAAAATAGTCGTCCGGAGTCCAAATTGATGATTTCACTTGGCCGAGATGTGACGGGGCAAGCAATGCTTGCCGAGTTGAATAAAATGCCGCATGTATTGATTGCCGGCTCGACGGGAAGCGGAAAAAGTGTTTGCATTAACGGCATCATCGTCAGCATTTTAATGCGGGCTAAACCGCATGAAGTGAAAATGATGATGATTGACCCGAAGATGGTGGAACTGAATGTCTATAATGGCGTTCCTCATCTCTTGGCTCCGGTTGTCACGGATCCGCGGAAAGCATCGCAGGCGCTGCAAAAAGTCGTGTCCGAGATGGAAAGGCGTTACGAATTGTTCTCACATACGGGTACCAGAAACATTGAAGGGTATAATGAGCACATAGATGTGTGGAATGAAGAGAACGACGAAAAGCATCCACGCATGCCATATATTGTTGTCATCGTCGATGAGCTTGCGGACCTGATGATGGTAGCTTCGAGTGATGTAGAAGATTCAATCACAAGGCTTGCGCAGATGGCACGTGCCGCAGGAATCCATCTAATCATCGCTACACAGCGCCCGAGTGTCGATGTCATTACAGGTATCATTAAAGCGAATATCCCATCACGGATTGCATTCGCTGTTTCGTCCGCCATCGACTCCCGGACAATTCTGGATAGCGGTGGGGCGGAAAAATTGTTGGGCAGAGGGGATATGCTGTTCCTGCCGGCAGGTAAATCAAAGCCTGTCCGGATTCAAGGTGCGTTTGTCTCGGATAGTGAAGTCGAGGCGGTTGTCGATTTTGTCATTGAGCAGCAAAAGGCCCAATACCAGGAAGAGATGATCCCGACAGAAATCGAGGTGGTCGCTCCGCATGAAGAGACGGACGAGTTATATGACGATGCGGTTCAGCTTGTGACGGAAATGCAGACAGCTTCCGTTTCCATGCTGCAGCGCCGTTTCCGAGTCGGCTATTCAAGGGCGGCGCGCATCGTCGATCAGATGGAAATGCGTGGGGTCGTCGGGCCGCCTGAAGGAAGTAAACCGCGTCAAGTACTCGTAGCCAAGGACGAAGCCGATATCTATTGATAGGCAAATTCCGACGTAGACATCATCCGATTCAGCCTGGGTTTGAGCTAAGACTGGATTGGATGGTCGCTTTCGCTCAGCCAACAACTGATAGAACTGGATGACTTTTGTTGGGGAAAGTTGAATAAGTAGAACACGATTACACAGTAGGGTAACTTATTCCTGATTTTTTTAAAATGAATTGTTTATTTTGCAGGATAAAAGTGATATAGTATGGATGATTAGTAATGATGTTAAACATCAGAGGTCTGACCTCTTTGAGGGGGAGATAATATGATGGTAAAGACGGACCAAAGGCATCTATACGTACAGGTAATTGAACGCTTAAAAAAAGACATTGAAACAGGCATTTTTAAAGAAAATGAGCGTTTCCCATCGGAATTCGAATTAGCCCGGACTTTAGGTGTCAGTCGTGCTACACTGCGTGAAGCGCTTCGTGTGCTGGAAGAAGATAAGGTCATCATTCGAAAACACGGTGTCGGTACATTTGTCAATCCAAGGCCATTGTTCTCATCAGGTATAGAGGAACTGTCCAGTGTTTCCACTATGATTAAGGATGCAGGGATGGAGCCGGGTACGATTTTCATGGACGTTACTGAAACGGAAACGTGCGATGACAGTATTGCGAGGTTCAATTGCAATGAGGATGATCGTCTTGTTACAATCAAAAGAGTACGGACCGCGGATGGCGAACCGGTTGTCTATTGCATAGATCATGTCCTGTCGAAAAATCTACCATCTGGAACGGAAACGCTTTTGACTGAATCCATTTTTGATACGATTGAAAAATCGGGTAGAATCCGTATTGTACAAGCTGTGGCGAATATCGAACCGGTAGGCTATGACGATGACGTTTCATCGATTCTACGATGTGGTGTCGATGTACCACTCCTTGTCCTCCTCCAGCAGCATTACAGTGAGGAAGGCGAAATGGTCCTCTATTCAAAAAATTATTTCAGAGCTGACAAATTCAGTTTTCATGTTGTACGAAAACGGGTATAAGACAATTACTCACTTCACTTATTTTACAAAAAACAGGAGGTTTCATCATTGAGTAAACGTAAATTTGGACTAGCGATGTCAGTAGTTCTTGCTGCCGGTACACTACTTGGGGCATGCGGAACAGACAAAGAAGAAAAGAACAACGAAGGTGCAGGTTCTAAAGAAGACAATTTTTCAATTGCAATGATTACGGACGTAAACGGTGTTGACGATAAATCGTTTAACCAGTCCGCTTGGAAAGGGATTCAAGATTACGGAAAAGAAAACAACCTTGAAAAAGGTGATGGCGGCTTCGACTATCTGGAATCCAAGAGTGACGCGGATTTTGAGCCGAACTTGAACAGACTAGTGCGCCGTGACTTCGACCTTGTTTACGGAATCGGTTACCTTTTGAAAGATGCGATGGAAACAATTGCAGATCAACAGCCGGATAAGATGTTCGGTCTTGTCGATGAAATTGCCGATCGCCCGAACGTGGTGAGCATCATGTTCAAAGAACAAGAAGGTGCTTTCCTTGCAGGTGCGACAGCTGCACTGATGACAAAATCGAATAAGATCGGTTTTGTAGGCGGAATGGAAATACCGGTTATTGAACGCTTCCATGCCGGCTTTTTGGCAGGTGTTGAAGCAGTGAACCCTGATATTACAGTTGACGTACAGTATACAGGCTCATTCGGCAAAGCAGAACTTGGTAAAGCCCAAGCGAACCGTATGTATTCTTCTGGTGTAGATATCATTTTCCACGCTGCGGGTGCCACGGGTAATGGTGTGTTCTCAGAAGCAAAAGAACGTAAATCGGCTAATCCAGACGCTAACATTTGGGTCATTGGAGTGGATTCCGACCAGTATGAAGAAGGCCAAGTCGGTGATGAAAATGTCACATTGACTTCTTTACTTAAGCGTGTCGACATAGCCGTAAAAGATATTGCGGAACTTGCACGTGACGGTAAATTCCCAGGCGGTGAAGTGAAGACATATGGTCTGGCAGAGGATGGAATGAGCCTTACGGATTCACGCGGTGCGATACCGGAAGATGTAAGTGCGCAAATCGATGCGTTTAAGGAAAAAATCGCTAATGGTGAAATCGAAGTACCGGAATTTCCGGCAAAATAAGAATAGTTCCAAGGATTCATGGAGGCTGCGTTAACGTTAGCGTTAGCCAGCCTTCATGAATTTTTCATATAGAAACCGTTTGTCGTATCATTTGTGTGTAAATGGGCTAATGAGGTGTTGAATGCTCAAGAGGTATTCAACTGCTTGTTCGTGGATGTTGATTTATTAGTACTTTTCAACTTTCAAGTTGATTGGAAAAGGGTATAAGACGTTAACGCGTCCTACTAATATAAATAATGGGGGGTTCCACAAATGAGTAAACGTAAATTTGGTCTTGCGATGTCTTTAGTTCTTGCAGCAGGTACATTACTGGGTGCATGCGGAACAGACAATGCGAAAGAAAAAGAAAGCGCAGGAAGTTCATCCGAAGGCGGAGGGCAAGAAGATAACTTCTCGATTGCAATGATCACGGACACAGGTGGGGTGGATGATAAGTCTTTCAACCAATCCGCTTGGGTGGGTATTCAGGAATTCGGTGAAGGCAATAATCTTGAAAAGGGCGACGGTGGCTTTGATTATCTGGAGTCTAAGAGTGACGCTGATTATGAACCGAACTTGAATCGACTTGTCCGCCGTGATTTCGACCTTGTTTACGGAATCGGTTTTCTATTGAAAGATGCGATTGAAACAGTTGCTGACCAGCATCCGGATACGATGTTCGGTCTCGTTGATGAAATTTCAGACCGTCCGAACGTGGCAAGTATCATGTTCAAAGAACAGGAAGGTTCTTTCTTAGCGGGTGTTGCAGCTGCATTGATGACAAAATCGGATCAAATCGGTTTTGTTGGCGGAATGGAAATACCGGTAATTGAGCGTTTCGAGGCCGGTTTCGTAGCGGGTGTCGCAGCGGTCAATCCTGCTATTAAAGTTGACGTACAATATACAGGTGCATTTGACAAAGCTGAACTTGGTAAAGCACAAGCGAACCGCATGTATTCTTCAGGCGTAGACATCATTTTCCACGCTGCGGGTGCTACAGGAAATGGCGTATTCTCAGAAGCGAAAGAACGAAAAACTGCTGATAAAGATGCATATGTGTGGGTGATTGGTGTAGACTCTGACCAGTATGACGAAGGGCAAGTAGGCGATGACAACATCACATTGACTTCCATGCTTAAACGTGTAGATGTTGCTGTAAACAACGTTGCTGAACTTGCACGTGATGGTAAATTCCCTGGTGGAGAGACGACCACATACGGTCTTGCGGACGATGGTATCGCACTTGCGGATTCACGCGGTGCAATTTCGGAAGATGTCCTTGCACAAGTCGATGAATATGCGAAAAAAATTGCTGCAGGTGAAATCGAAGTACCCGAATTCCCAGCTAAATAATGGCGTAAGCAAACAATAAGAGAGGCCGGTTCTGTCCGGCCTTCCTTATTTTCGGAAAAGAAATGAAAACAGTTTAAAATTGATGGACGAAAAGTTTCCATATTTAATATATGGAATCTTTTCTTGTGTCAATATTAAACCTAATTGCGAGGAAGTGAACCCAGTGGGATATGTAATTGAAATGCTGAATATTCGCAAGGAATTCGGTAATTTTGTTGCGAATGATAATATTACGCTTCAGTTGGAAAAAGGGGAGATTCATGCGCTACTAGGTGAGAACGGGGCTGGCAAGTCGACGTTGATGAACGTCTTATTCGGCTTGTATCAACCGGATGGCGGAGAGATTCGTGTGCGCGGCCAAAAGGTCAACATCACCGATCCGAATGTAGCAAATGGTCTTGGTATCGGCATGGTGCATCAGCATTTCATGCTCGTTGAAAATCTGACAGTCACTGAAAATATAATATTAGGCAATGAACCGAAAAAAATGGGTACCATCAACATCAAAGCAGCGGCGAAAAAGGTTGCGGAAATTTCAAAACTATACGGTCTAGATGTTGACCCATACGCAAAAATAGAAGATATTTCAGTCGGGATGCAGCAACGTGTGGAAATTTTGAAAACACTTTACCGTGGTGCGGAAATTCTTATTTTCGACGAACCGACAGCATCTTTGACACCGCAGGAAATTGATGAATTGATTTCAATCATGAAAAAGCTCATCCATGAAGGTAAATCGATTATTATCATTACGCACAAGCTTCAGGAAATCATGGATGTGTCCGACCGTGTGACAGTCATCCGGAAGGGACAAGGGATTGGGACGATCATCACTGCTGAAACTGAACCAGAACAATTGGCGACATTGATGGTCGGTCGTCAGGTGACATTCAAGACGGAGAAAGGCCCGTCTTATCCGAAGGACGAAGTATTGCATATCGAAAACCTGGTCGTGGAAGATTACCGAGGTGTTGCAAAAGTGAAGGGCTTGAACCTCTCCGTCAGGAAAGGGGAGATTGTCGGAATCGCCGGGATTGACGGCAATGGCCAAACGGAACTCATCGAGGCGATTACGGGACTACGTAAAGTCAAGAGTGGGAAAATCACCATCAACTCCAAAGATATCACGGGTAAGAAACCACGGGAAATCACCGAATCTGGACTCGGCCATATACCACAGGACCGTCATAAGCATGGTCTGGTGTTGGATTTTTCAGTCGGCTATAACGCTGCCCTACAATCGTATTATCATGAGCCATTTTCCAAAACGGGCATCATGCAATACAAAGTGGTGTCGGAAAAAGCGAAAGAAATCATTGAAGCTTACGATGTCCGGACGCCAGGTGAGCATGTCCCAGCAAGAGCGCTCTCCGGGGGAAATCAACAGAAGCTCATTATAGGGCGTGAGGTTGAGCGGAATCCGGATCTCTTGATCGCTGCGCTGCCTACGCGTGGACTCGATGTAGGTGCGATTGAATTCATCCATAAAAGACTGATTGAACAGCGTGATAACGGAAAAGCAGTTTTACTTATTTCCTTTGAGTTGGATGAGGTCATGAACGTCTCCGACCGGGTTGCGGTTATTTATGATGGCACAATTGTAGATACGGTCATCCCGGAGGAAACGACTGAACAGGAACTCGGATTGCTTATGGCTGGCCAGTCGAAAGAAGAAATAGCAACAGTTGAAGACAAACTTGTAGTGAAAGAAGGAGATGATCTCGATGTCGAATAGAGTTGTCAATCTCCTGGTACCCATTATTTCCATTATTCTCGGCTTGCTCGTCGGGGCGGTCGTCATGTTATTTAGCGGACATGATCCAATTCAAGGATATATCGCTTTATGGGAAGGTGTTTTTGGAGATGCCTATGCGATTGGTGAAACAATCAGGCAAATCAGTCCGTACATTTTGGCTGGTCTTGCGGTAGCGTTCGCTTTCCGTACTGGACTATTCAATATTGGGGTGGAAGGGCAACTGATTGTCGGTTGGTTCGCGGCTGCCTATGTAGGGGTGGCAGTGGAACTACCGAAAATCATTCACTTGCCGCTTGCGTTGCTCGCTGCCGCTGCCGCTGGGGCTATCTGGGGATTTATCCCAGGAATCTTGAAAGCGAAGTTGCATGTGCATGAAGTTATCGTAACAATTATGATGAACTACATTGCGCTTCATGTAGTGAATGCACTGATTAAAACCGTCTCGGACGGCGGTTATAAAACGGAATCGATTCATCCAACAGCTTCGTTACGGTCCGAATTCCTATCTAATTTAACGGATTTTTCAACGCTCCACTACGGAATTCTCGTTGCACTTGCGATGGTTGTTGTGATGTGGTTTATCCTTGAAAAGACAAAAACGGGTTATGAGTTGAAAGCGGTCGGTTTCAACGCCCATGCGTCTCAATATGCCGGGATGAATGTTAGCAAGAATATAGTGCTTTCAATGGTCATTTCGGGTGTATTCGCCGGTCTTGGCGGTGCGATGGAGGCTCTTGGGACATTCGGTTATATGGCATCCCGTGGTGGCTTTACAGGGATTGGCTTTGACGGAATTGCGGTTGCGCTGTTAGGCGCGAATACACCGCTTGGCGTCATATTCGGGGCTTCATTGTTCGGGTCATTGAAATATGGTGCAGGCAATATGCCGAATGCGGCTGGAGTTCCGATTGAAATTGTTTCCATTGTAATTGCACTCATCATTTTCTTTGTTGCATCCGGCTATATCATTCGTGTCGTTCTAAGCCGGATGTCTAAGAAAAAGGAGGCAAAGTGATATGAGTTTTAATGAAATGCTGGCTTTACTTTATTTTATCGTTCCGATTTCAATCGCTTATGCTGCACCTCTTATTTTCACGGCAATCGGTGGCGTGTTTTCTGAACGTTCGGGTGTCGTCAACATCGGTTTGGAAGGGCTCATGGTCATGGGTGCTTTCATCGGTATTCTGTTCAATCTTTTCTACGTCGACACATTCGGTGCTTGGACGCCTTGGCTCGCATTGCTAGCGGCGATGGTTGTTTCAGCGCTGTTCTCAATCATGCACGCGGTAGCTACCATCACATTTCGTGCAGATCAAACCGTTTCAGGTGTAGCTATTAATATGCTCGGGATTGCAATTGCCTTGTTTACGGTAAAAATGATATATGGGAAAGGGCAGACGGATTTTATCCAACAGAGCATTCCGCGCTTCAACTTTCCTGTACTGCATGAAATTCCGTTTATCGGACCTCTGTTTTTCAAAGGGATCTATGGCTCTTCCCTATTGGCAATCGGTGTGGCCATTCTTGCTTGGTACATCATTTACAAAACGCCATTCGGACTTCGTCTTCGTTCTGTAGGGGAACACCCGATGGCGGCAGATACGATGGGGATCAATGTCGTTAAAATCCGCTACATCGGAGTCATCATTTCTGGTGGGCTAGCCGGTATCGGTGGCGCCATCTATTCACAGACGATGACGAACGATTTCGGGCACGCAACAATCAATGGACAAGGATTCATGGCCCTGGCCGCGATGATTTTCGGAAAATGGCATCCAATCGGTGCGATGGGTGCTGCGTTGTTCTTCGGATTTGCACAGGCGCTTGCCATCAGTGCGCCTGCCATACCGTTCCTTGCTAACGTTCCGACTGTTTACCTGCATATTTTGCCGTACGTATTGACGATACTGGCGCTGGCAGGATTTATCGGCAGGGCGACTGCACCAAAAGCGAGCGGTCAACCATATATTAAAGGAAATCGATAATACATTGAAGCTGCCTTGTACGTCCTCGAAATGGGATAGCAGGCAGCTTTTTATCCCACACGCCTGCCGTTTTCTAATGAATTTGCGTGACTTTCGTCTGTTTATTTGCATCTATCGACAGACGGAATGTATAGTGAAGTGAGGAATCCGCATATTAACGAAAACAGAGGTGTTTGCATGTTTAAAAAAATTGTACTTCAAGAGGGCGTCACATTATATATCCGTAAGACTGAACAGTTCAAAACGGTCAATTTCTCCGTGAAATGGAAAACGGTGCTTGATGAGAAGAAAGCGGCACAGCGTGCGGTTTTGGCGAATATCTTGCAAGATTCGAACGGTCGTTACCCGACACAAACGGAATTCAGGAACAAATTGGATGAATTGTATGGCACTGTTCTCTATACTGATGCCGCCAAACGCGGTGAAACCCATATTGTTTCCCTTTACGCGGAATGTGTGAACGAAGAATATTTGTCCGAGGGCGGCGTGCTGGATGATGTGCTGGGACTCCTTCAGACGACAATCTTCGAACCGAACTTGGTGGATGGCCAATTTGACAAAACAATCGTCAATCGGGAAAAACGTTCTGTCAAAGAGCGGATCCGTTCGTTATATGATGATAAAACAAGGTATGCACAAAAGCGTATGTTAGAGCTATTGCGACCTGCAAGTGCAGCGTCCTCCTCCGCATACGGCACGGAAGAATTGGTCGATGCACTGACTGCCGAGGATTTGCTAGATGCTTATCAACGTATGTTACAGGAAGATGAAGTTTCGATCTACATTGTCGGAGACGTCGACGAAAAAGCGATGGAAGAAAAAATTCGATCACTTAGTGCTTTCAAGGACAGACCGGCATTAGAGCGCAAGCCGTATGAGCAATTCACTGCTACGCAAAAGGATGAGGTTCGTAAACGCGAAAAACAAGAGATGAAACAAGGGAAGCTGCATCTTGGATTCAGTACACCGGTCACTTTCAAACACCCCGATTATCCGAAGATGCAAATTACAAATGGCGTTTTTGGCGGATTTGCGCATAGTAAATTATTTATGAATGTCCGTGAAAAGGAGAGCATGGCGTACTACGCATCCAGTTCTTATGCTTCTCATTATGGGCTGCTCTATGTTATGGCAGGAATTGACGCCGAACTGGAAGAGAAGGCAGTCAATCTGATCAAAGAGCAATTGCATGCGCTCCAGCAAGGGGAAATTACAGATCTTGAGATGGAACAGACAAAAGCGCTTCTGAACAATGGCATAAAAAGCGCATTTGACTCGGCAAGGGGCCAGATTGAAGTGTTCGATCAATTCAAAGAGCTGGATGAACAGTTCACGGCAGAAAAAATGATTGCCGTCTGGGAAGCTGTAACGAAAGAGGACGTCCAAAAGATGGCTGCCGAAATCTCATTGGAAATTGTCTATCTGTTATCTGGCAAGGAGGCTGTCTAAGTTGGAAAAAGTACATTTCGATCATTTACAGGAAACATTATATAAGGAAACAATGGCTAACGGCTTGCAAGTTTACATTTTACCGAAACGTGGATATTCAAAAACATTTGTCACATTTACGACGAATTATGGATCCATTGATCGTACATTCATCCCGCGTGGAAGCGAGCAAGAAGTGACGGTTCCAGATGGCATCGCCCATTTCCTTGAACATAAATTGTTCGAAAAGAAAGATGGCGATGTCTTCCAAAAATTCAGCGTGCTCGGTGCCTCTGCGAATGCGTTTACATCATTCACTCGGACGGCATATTTGTTCTCCGCCACGGATAAACTATATGACAACACGGAAGTACTACTCGACTTTGTTCAGGAACCTTATTTCACTGAAAAAACGGTTGATAAGGAAAAAGGGATCATCGCACAGGAGATTACAATGTATGACGATCTACCTGATTGGCGCCTCTATTTCGGTACAATCGAGAACTTATACCATGAACATCCGGTGAAAATCGATATCGCGGGCACAGTTGAATCGATTCAGGATATTACGGCAGAGCATCTGTATGAATGCTATGAAACGTTTTACCATCCATCTAATATGGCGCTGTTCGTTGTAGGCGCAGTCGAACCCGCTGAGATGATGGATTTCATCAAGAAAAATCAGGATGCAAAAACCTTTAAGGAACCGGCTGAAATCATTCGCAAATTCCCGGTCGAAAAAGACACGGTTGCGCAAAGTGAACGGACGCTTGCAATGGATGTATCAAAGCCGAAATTTAATATCGGTCTGAAATGCAAGAAGACGGATATTGAAGGTGAAGAAATGCTGATTCAGGAATTATCATCAGGGCTTGTGCTCGATATCCTGTTCGGCAGATCGTCCGATTTTTATACAAAGGCTTACAACGAAGGACTCATCGACGAATCTTTCTCCTATGACTTCACGATGGAACAAGGTTTCGGGTTTGCCATGGTCGGTTCGGATACGGAGCAACCTGATAAGCTCGAGACGGCAATCCGAAAGACGCTTCGAGATGCGGTGGAAAATTGGTCGATCACGGATGTGGAATTGGATCGTATGCGCAAGAAGAAAATTGGGCAATTCATGCGTTCGTTGAATTCCCCGGAATTCATCGCGAATCAGTTTACGCGCTATGCGTTTAACAAGATGAACTTGTTCGATGTTGTTCCTACCCTTGAGAAACTGACGGTCGGAAATCTGCAAGATGCATTCGCAACATTTTCGGATGACGATGGTGCCACAGTCTATACAATTATGCCGGCAGAACCTGCGCAATGACGGAACGGCGTTTTTGCGTCGTTCTTGGCGCGTCCGGCGGCATCGGGAAAGCCATTTGCCGGAGGCTCGCAGCTTCCGGCTGGTCGCTGTACTTGCATTACAACGTAAACAATGAAGAAGTGGAAGACTTGCAATCGGAACTGATGGAAGCATATCCCCAATCGGAGTTCCGGTCTGTACATGCTGATTTCAACAGTACGGATGGTGCAGAAAAGCTTGCGCAGCAAGTCCGTCATGTCGGTGCGGTTATCGGTGCAAATGGTCAGTCGCTGTACAAATTATTGACAGAGACCACTGCCGCGGATATGGACGCATTATGGAAAGTCCATATGCAAAATCCAGCGCGGTTCATCGGACTTATTTCGCCCCAACTCCGCAAGTTTGAAAAGTCCTACGTCGTGCTGATCGGTTCCATTTGGGGCAATACGGGTGCTGCTGGAGAAGTAATGTATTCCGCGGTGAAGGGCGCCCAGCATGCGTTCGTAAAAGCTTATGCGAAAGAGGCGGCCTATTCGGGGATTCGAGTCAATGCCATTGCGCCCGGATGGATTGAAACGCGCATGAATGACGTGATTCCGGTGGATGAACGCCAAATGGTTATTGATGAAATTCCATTGATGGCGACGGGTAGACCGGAAGATGTCTCAGAAGCCGTCAATTTCCTAGTGAGTGGCAATGCGGACTATATGACAGGGGAAATAGTGAATCTGAACGGCGGATGGTATATTTGACCGAATGGGGAGAGAAACGTATCCCCTTTTTACTTTTTCTTTTCTTCGTAACTATTATCCGCTATTATAGAACTAAGTTGCATCTCGTACGTCTTATGTAGAGGATATTAGAATCGAGCAGTGAAAGTATACTAGGTTTTCCTGCTAACATTGAAACAAAGGGGTGTGTCAGATGGGTGAATGGTATCTTGAATACGAAATCCAGGTGAACCGTCCAGGCCTTCTTGGCGATATTTCCTCATTGCTTGGAATGCTGCGGGTTAATATTGTTACAATCAATGGCGTCGATGGTGGCCATCGCGGCATGCTCTTACGGGCTGAAGACGATGATCAGATTAAACGTTTTGAACAGATTGCCAAGACGATGGATACTATTCAGGTCAAGAAAATTCGCGAGCCGAATCTGCGGGATATCCTAGCAGTGAGGCATGGACGTTATATCCAACGTGATGCCGATGAAAGGAAGACATTCCGTTTCCTGCGGAGTGATCTTGGAATCCTTGTCGATTTCATGGCAGAGATTTTCAAACAGGAAGGTCATAAGCTGATTGGCATTCGAGGCATGCCCCGAGTCGGGAAGACGGAATCGGTCGTTGCAGCCAGTGTCTGTGCGAATAAGAAATGGATTTTTCTCTCATCGACTATGATTAAGCAGACGGTACGGAGCAATTTGATGGGCGATGAGTTTTCTGAAGGCAATATTTTCATCCTGGATGGTATCGTCACACGCCGGGCGGAGGATGAACGGCATATGCAGCTTGTAAGGGAAATGATGAGCATGCCATCCATTAAAGTGGTGGAGCATCCGGACATGTTCGTTCAGCATTCCGAATATAACATTGATGATTTTGATTACATTATTGAACTAAGAACCGATCCAGACCAAGAAATTACATATGATATGATGGAAAAAAACCATATGATGTCCGACCGGGGGACAATGGGTGGATCGGGCTTATTCAACTTTTGATAGGCAGGTGTTTTTGGTGACCGGATTAGGTGATCGTCTCAGAGAGGCGAGAACGGGTAAAGGATTTACTTTGGATGATTTACAGTCAATAACGAAAATACAGAAACGGTACCTTTCCGGTATCGAAAACGAAGACTACAGCATGATGCCGGGTTCGTTCTACGTACGTGCCTTCATCAAGCAATATGCAGAGGCCGTCGGACTAGATCCTGACGAAATGCTAGCATTATATAAAGACACTCCTTCTTCTGCGATGCCTGAAGAAGAGGAAGGTCAAATCTCTTCACCGACCTTGACGCGGAGAACGGGTTTGAAAGGCAACAACCAGTTGAATGAAATGATGCCGAAAATCATCGTTGCCTTATTTATCATTGTGATTATTGTGGTAGTCTGGTATCTTTCCCAGCAACAGGCGTCGAAAAATCCGATTACAGATGTCGGCACGGAAGAGACGCCGATCACGATGGAAAACAGTAAACCGGATCCCGATAAAGTCGGGCAAGGCGAACCTGATGAAGAGGAATTGGAAGAACCGGTCGGAGAAGAAGAAAAAGAAGAGCCGGAAGAACCTCAACAAACCCTCGCATTTGAAAGTGCAAGCGGGGAAACGTCTACGTATGGGCTTACTGATGCAGAGGAATTCAAGCTTGAGATACGCTTAACCGGCGGCTCGTGGATTGGCATCAGGGACAACACCGGAAAAGAATGGATGACACCGGCACGTATTATGAACAGTGGCGATGTGATTGAATATGACGTTACGGAAACGGAATCTGTCCGAATTCGTGTAGGTCGTCCGAAGTCCACTGAAATCTATGTAAACGGCGAACTGCTTGAATATGGTGTACCACCGCAGGATACGGTACCGCAAAACATTTTGATTGAATACAGAAAACAGCAATAGTCATCTATCAAAGATGACTATTTTCTTTGAAAGGAGAGGTTTAGATTATGAATTTACCAAATAAAATCACGGTATCCCGTGTCCTGCTCATCCCAGTGTTCATGGTTTTCATGCTTGTTGACTTTGGAATGGGGCTTGTGAATGTGGCCGGTACTGAGATTCGTGTAGAACATTTCATTGGCGGACTTATCTTTATCATCGCGTCTATCACCGATTGGCTTGACGGTTATATTGCAAGGAAGTATGGACTTGTAACGAATATGGGGAAATTCCTGGATCCATTGGCGGATAAGCTCCTTGTCTCCGCTGCGTTGATCATATTAGTTGAACTGGGTACAGCGCCATCATGGATTGTAATCGTCATTATCAGCCGTGAGTTCGCCGTTACGGGGCTGCGGCTCATCCTTGCGGGCGGTGGGGAAGTTGTGGCAGCGAACCAGTTGGGGAAAATTAAGACAACAGCCCAAATCCTTGCGATCACTTCTCTCTTATTGAACAATATCTTCTTCGAAGCGATTGGTGTACCGTTTGGCATGATTATGCTGTATATCGCACTCATTTTCACTATTTGGTCAGGGTTCGATTATTTCTATAAAAACAGACGTGTCTTGCTCGATTCTATGTAAGGGATGTGTTGGTATGAAAGCCGAAATCATTGCAGTCGGATCCGAATTATTACTTGGTCAGATCACGAATACGAATGCCAAATTCATTTCATCCAAATTGGCGGAAATCGGTATCGATGTCCACTACCAGACGGTTGTCGGTGACAATCCGACGCGATTGGAGGAAGTGCTGGAAATTGCAAGAAAACGGGCGGATGTCCTAATCTTTACAGGGGGTCTAGGTCCGACGAAAGATGATATGACAAAAGAGACGATCGTGAAGCATATCGGCACAACGCTCGTCAGTGATGACGAAGCCCTCCACTACATCCAGAATTATTTTGAACGAAGCGGCCGGGTGATGACGGACAATAATAAGAAACAGGCACTGGTCTTTAAAGGTGCGACAGTTCTGCCGAATCGGAATGGGATGGCTCCGGGGATGGCGGTTGAAAAAGACGGCGTCCAATACATTTTACTGCCGGGCCCTCCGCACGAAATGGAACCGATGTTTACAGATGAAGCGATTCCTTACTTGCTTGGTGCAACTGGAAAAAAGGAAGTCATCACATCTCGGGTGCTGAAGTTTTACGGCATCGGGGAGGCAGAGCTCGAGAATCGTATCCAGTCGATTTTGGAGGAGCAGACGAATCCGACAGTCGCCCCGCTAGCGACGGCGGATGCCGTCACATTGCGCCTTACCGCAAAAGCCGGCTCGCCGGTAGAAGCATTGCAACTCATTGAGCCCGTGGAAGTGGAAATCCGTTCCATCGTCGGGGAATATATCTTCGGTACGGATGAGGATACATTGTCATCGAAAGCGGCGGAGCTACTCATTCGCAATGGTTGGACGCTCGCGGCAGCGGAAAGTTTAACAGCGGGTTTGTTCATGTCGGAATTGGCTAATGAACCGGGAATCAGTGCTTCGCTTGAAGGCGGCATGATTGTCTATAATGAGAAAGCAAAGCTTGAACAGCTTGGTTTGGAGCCTGAATTGCTTGAGGAGTACGGTGTGGTCAGCGCCGAATGTGCGGCGTCTCTCGCGCAACATGTCCAACAGAAGTTTGGTGCGGATATCGGTGTCGGTCTCACTGGTGCAGCCGGTCCTGATCCCCACGATGGCAAGCCGGCGGGCACTGTCTGGATCGGTATCACTTTTCAGAAAGAGGATCCGGTAACGTTTAAGTTGTTTTTATCAGGATCTAGAAACGCCAATCGCCGCCGGGCAGCGAGATTTGCCATGTATTATCTCATCAAACAATTGACTGAAAAAGAGAGCCAAAACTAATATTTTGGCTCTTTTCTCATTTGAAAATCAAATATCCCCCCTTATTCTCATTTAAAGTTTAAATATGTGAAACTGAACGAATAAGCGTTCGCTTTTTGATTGTGTATTTCTCAAAAATGAAGTATAGTAGAGATAGTAAGAAAAACGTAGGGCGCCTGCTAGACGCCCAGAAGGTAGTCAATTAAGAAAACAGCATTCTAGGGAGGAAATAATTTGAGCGATCGTAAAGCTGCATTAGATATGGCGTTAAAACAAATTGAAAAGCAATTCGGTAAAGGGTCTGTCATGAAACTTGGTGAAAAGACAAACCTGGAAATTTCAACAACACCAACTGGGTCTCTTGCACTTGATGCAGCACTCGGTGTTGGCGGATACCCACGCGGGCGTGTCATTGAAATCTATGGACCTGAAAGTTCAGGTAAAACAACAGTTGCCCTTCATGCCATCGCAGAAGTGCAGGCAGCTGGCGGACAAGCGGCATTTATCGATGCTGAGCATGCGCTCGACCCGATATATGCGCAGAAATTGGGCGTTAATATTGATGAACTTCTTCTATCTCAGCCGGATACGGGAGAGCAGGCACTTGAAATTGCTGAAGCACTTGTACGAAGTGGAGCAATTGATATTGTTGTCGTCGACTCAGTGGCCGCGTTAGTGCCGAAAGCAGAAATTGAAGGAGAGATGGGCGATTCGCATATTGGATTACAAGCCCGTCTTATGTCACAAGCATTGCGCAAACTTTCCGGTGTCATTAATAAGTCAAACACACTTGCCGTATTCATTAACCAGATTCGTGAAAAAGTCGGTGTGATGTTCGGGAATCCTGAAGTGACGCCCGGTGGACGTGCATTGAAGTTCTACTCTTCCGTCCGTTTGGAAGTGCGACGCGGTGAAGCGATCAAGCAAGGCACTGATATCGTTGGAAACAAAACGCGTATCCGTGTAGTGAAAAACAAAGTGGCACCACCGTTCCGTACAGCAGAAGTCGATATTATGTATGGAGAAGGAATTTCTAGAGAAGGAGAAATCATCGATCTTGGTGTTGAAGTCGAAGTCGTTCAAAAAAGTGGTTCATGGTTTTCATATGAAGGGGAACGACTTGGACAGGGACGGGAGAATTCGAAACAATTCCTTATAGAGAATCCGAATATCCGTGCAGAAATCGCCAACAAAATCCGTGATTCATACGGGCTTGCGAGCGCAAACTATATCATTGCAGCTCACGATTCAGATGACGAAGACGAAGAAGAGTTAGAGTTACTCCTTGACAAAGAATAAGATTTTCAAATGCCAGTTCATCCTAATCTGAGGTTGGGCTGGCATTTTTTTGAAGAAAGAATAAGATTTGGCCTAAGTTATGTAGTAACTAGTGTCTAGGCACATGGATGCCTCATAAAATTCCATTAATTCTATTTTTTTGTCCAGTGAAAATGAAAAATTTTCCTGTTTCAATGTATACTTATGACTTGTGAATCCTTGACATGTCATTTTGACATGGATACAATTAGAAGTGTATAATTCCACACCATTAAATTGATTTTGGCAGTATGTTGTACCTTGATATACGAGCCGACTGAAAATGAAAAGAATAGCAGGAGGAGGTGACCTGGATGCCAGAAAATATCATCTCCGCTTTGCTCGGTCTGATCGTCGGTGCCGTTGTTATCTATTTCTATTGTAAGAAAGTGAACGATTCAAAAGTGACGGGTGCCAAACACTCGGCAGAACAAATCGTCGAAGAGGCGAAGCGTGAAGCGGAGGCTTTGAAAAAAGAGGCACTACTGGAAGCGAAGGATGAAACTCACAAACTGAGAATTGAAGCGGAGTCAGAGATCCGTGAAAGAAGGGCTGAACTGCAGAAGCAGGAAAGCCGTCTTTTGCAACGGGAAGAAAATCATGACCGCAAGGATGATGCTCTCAACAAAAGAGAAGCGGGTCTGGAGCGCAAAGAAGAAGCGCTTTCCGGAAGACAACAGCATATTGAACAGATGGAACGCAAGGCGGAAGACCTGGTTACCGTGCAACAGACGGAACTAGAAAGAGTATCTTCCATGACACGGGATGAGGCAAGAAATCTTATTCTTAGTGAAGTGGAGAAAGAACTTGCGACAGATATTGCCGTTATGACGAAAGAATCGGAACAACGCGCGAAAGAGGAATCGGATAAGAAATCACGTGAAATCCTTTCCCTTGCATTACAGCGTTTCGCAGCAGACCATGTTGCCGAGACAACCGTGTCGGTTGTAAACTTACCGAATGACGAAATGAAAGGCCGTATCATTGGGCGCGAAGGAAGAAACATCCGTACGCTGGAAACGCTGACAGGTATTGACCTGATCATCGATGATACACCGGAGGCAGTAATTCTTTCGGGCTTTGATCCGGTTCGTCGGGAAACAGCCCGACTTGCATTGGAAAAACTCGTGCAGGATGGACGGATCCACCCGGCGCGCATCGAAGAAATGGTTGATAAGTCTAGACGTGAAGTGGATGAGCTGATTCGTGAAACAGGCGAACAGACGACATTTGATATCGGTGTACACAACCTTCATCCAGACCTTATCAAAATTCTGGGCCGATTACGTTTCCGTACAAGTTATGGTCAGAACGTCTTGAAGCATTCAACCGAAGTGGCTTACTTGGCCGGTCTATTGGCGGCTGAACTCGGTGAAGACGTCACATTGGCAAGACGTGCGGGACTTCTTCATGATATCGGAAAAGCAATCGATCATGAAGTGGAAGGCAGTCACGTCGAAATCGGCGTGGAACTCGCAACGAAATACAAAGAACATCCGGTTGTCATCAACAGTATCGCATCCCATCATGGGGATACGGAAGCGACATCGGTCATTGCCGTACTCGTAGCAGCCGCAGATGCATTATCTGCTGCAAGACCTGGAGCGCGCAGTGAAACACTTGAAAACTACATTCGCAGACTGCAGAAATTGGAAGAAATTTCGGAGTCGTACGATGGTGTTGAGAAATCATTTGCCATCCAAGCGGGCCGTGAAGTCCGGATTATTGTACGTCCTGATCAGATTGATGACATTACAGCGCATCGACTGGCAAGAGATATCCGGAAGCGAATTGAAGAAGAACTCGATTATCCGGGACATATCAAAGTGACGGTCATCCGCGAAACGCGAGCGGTAGAATACGCAAAATAAATAACAAAAGCGCAGATCGTCTAGGCGCTGAAGCTAAAAAGAAAAAAGGGGGCTTCCGTGAACTTTGGTCCGGAAGCTCCTTTTCTATTGAAAGAGGTTGTCATATGAAAGTACTATTTATAGGCGATATCGTCGGTTCTCCGGGACGGGATATGGTCTTTGATTATTTGCCGCGGCTGAAAAGGAAATACAGTCCTGATGTCGTGATTGCGAACGGGGAAAATGCAGCATCGGGCCGAGGAATTACGAAAGCAATTTTTGATGACTTGCTCCGGGCAGGGGTGGACGTTGTCACGATGGGGAATCATACATGGGATCAAAAAGAGATTTATGATTTTATCGATGATACAGATTACCTCATCCGCCCTGCGAATTTCTCAGACGAGGCGCCAGGAAAAGGAATGACCACAATTTCGAAAAACGGTATCACGCTATCCGTCATCAACTTGCACGGACGGACATTTTTACCGCCGCACGGAGATCCATTTGTTAAGGCGGATGAGCTCATAGCTGAGGCGAAAGAAATTTCTCCGTTGGTGTTCGTTGATTTCCACGCGGAAGCGACGAGTGAAAAGATAGCGATGGGTTGGCATCTTGATGGCAAGGCTTCCGTAGTCGTAGGAACGCACACCCATGTCCAGACAGCCGATGATCGTATTTTGCCAGGGGGAACTGCCTATTTAACGGACGCCGGTATGACGGGGCCGTATGACGAAATACTGGGCATGAAAAAAGAAGATGTTATCTATCGCTTCCGGACGAATTTACCTGTCCGTTTTGAAGTGCCGAAAAATGGCCGGGCGCAACTAAACGGTCTTTACGTAGAACTGGATGATAAAACAGGCAAAGCGCTTCATGTCGAACGTGTAGCCATCAACGAAGATCGTCCGTTCAAAGGATGATTCGCGTCTAAACGCCACCTCCGTTTCATAGGATGGTCTATGGAGAAAGCCGTTCCATAGACATCGGAAAATAAGGAGGAGTTATGTTGAATCCATTGAAAGTATCATCCCGCTCGAATCCGAATTCTGTTGCCGGCGCACTTGTCGCAGTTATTCGGGATCAAGGCTATGCTGAAATGCAAGCAGTAGGTGCCGGTGCATTGAATCAGGCGGTGAAAGCAGTTGCCATTGCACGGGGATTCGTCGCTCCAAGCGGTGGAGACCTCGTCTGTGCGCCCGCATTCACAGACATTGAAATTAACGGTGAAGGACGTACGGCTTTAAAATTGCTCGTCGAAAAGCGCCAGCGATAACCAGCGCTTTCATGTATAATCAAAACCACGGGGATTGTAAAAAATTACCGTGGTTTTTGTCGCGGATAGAAATATTCACAGGGTATCTGTGACAAACATCCGACAAAGCAGCGTCTCCTTGTACAGTGTCACCGATTTTAAGTATAATGGTATGTATATGTATTTCTATTCAAATCCCGCAAGGTTGTAGGAAAGGGGACTTTTTTTTATGAATGAAGAACAACGCCTGAAGGAAGGGCTTGTGAAACCAACTTTGACAAAACCGGTGGAGAAAGACTATGGCCAATATTTTCAATCCGTCTATACACCACCTTCATTAAAAGAAGCGAAAAAACGTGGGAAAGAGGAAATCGCCTACCACGATGATTTTAATATTGATGAGATGTTCCGCAACATGGGGGCGGGCCGAAAATTCTACATACGGACATACGGTTGCCAGATGAACGAGCATGACACGGAAGTCATGGCAGGCATCTTCACGAATTTGGGGTATGAACCGACCGACACTGTGGAAGATGCGAATGTCATTTTGTTGAATACATGCGCAATCCGTGAAAATGCCGAAAACAAGGTATTTGGTGAGCTCGGTCATCTGAAACCGTTAAAGCAACGGAATCCTGATATTCTGATTGGGGTCTGCGGCTGTATGTCGCAGGAAGAATCCGTGGTCAATAAAATCCTGAAAACGTATGACCAAGTCGATATGATCTTCGGGACGCATAACATCCATCGGTTGCCAAACATCCTACATGAAGCGTACCTATCGAAAGAAATGGTCATCGAAGTTTGGTCGAAGGAAGGGGATATCATTGAAAACCTTCCAAAAGTGCGGCACGGCAATATTAAAGCTTGGGTGAACATCATGTATGGCTGTGATAAATTCTGCACGTATTGCATCGTCCCTTATACACGTGGGAAAGAGCGTAGCAGACGGCCGGAAGATATCATTCAAGAGGTACGCCATCTGGCTTCCCAAGGTTATCAGGAAATCACGCTGCTCGGTCAGAATGTCAACGCCTACGGAAAAGATTTTGAGGATCTTGATTATCGTTTGGGTGACTTGATGGACGATTTACGTAAAATTGATATTCCGAGAATCCGTTTCACGACAAGTCATCCCCGTGATTTTGACGATCATCTCATCGAAGTGCTTGCCAAAGGCGGCAATCTGGTTGACCATATCCATTTGCCTGTCCAATCGGGCTCCAGCGATATTCTGAAAATCATGGCACGGAAATATACACGCGAACATTACCTTGAACTTGTCCGGAAGATAAAAGAAGCCATTCCGAATGTCACGTTAACGACGGATATTATTGTCGGATTCCCGAATGAAACGGACGAACAGTTCGAGGAAACGATGTCGTTATACAAAGAAGTCGGTTTTGATATTGCCTATACGTATATCTACTCTCCGCGTGAAGGTACACCTGCTGCCAAAATGGTGGATAATATCCCGATGGAAGTGAAAAAAGAACGGCTGCAGCGGTTAAACAAGCTTGTCAATGACATGTCGGCAGAAGCGATGAAGCCATACAAAGGGAAAATCGTGGAAGTGCTCGTCGAAGGGGAAAGTAAGAAAAATCCGGACGTGCTTGCCGGCTACACCGAGAAAAATAAGCTTGTCAATTTCAAAGCACCCCAATCGGTCATCGGTAAAATTGTCGAAGTGAAAATTATAGAGGCCAAAACATGGTCGCTCGACGGTGAATTTATAGGCGTCGTGGAAAAGGAAAAGGTGATGTTGTAATGGAAAAGCTATATACGAAAGACGAAATCATTGCGAAAGCACGTGAAATTGCGGTCATGATCGCCAATACAGAGCAAGTCGAATTCTTCAAACGTGCAGAAGCGCAAATCAACGAAAATCAGAAAATCCGTGAAAGTATCGCGAGCTTGAAATCATTGCAAAAGCAAGCCGTCAATTTCCAACAGTACGGAAAAGAAAAGGCATTGAATATCATTGAGAGTAAAATCGATAAAATCCAAAATGAAATCGATGAAGTGCCAATCGTCCAAGAATTTAAGCAATCGCAGTTTGAAGTGAATGATCTGCTACAACTTGTATCGAATACCATTGCCAACAGCGTGACAGATGAGGTCGTCAAAGCGACAGGCGGCGACGTAAGACGCGGTGAAACAGGGTCTTATGTAAAAAATACGACGTACGACAAACTATAATCGGAACCATGGATCGGCGGGATTAAATTTCCTGCCGATTTTTTTCACGAACTGGGCACCTCCTGCATAAGATGGATTGAAGCGAATGGAGGAGGAATCAAACTGAAGAATTTACGACAGATTGTGACGAAGACGGTTATTGCCAAAGGGAAGAAGCGGACGGAGTCCACTGTAAATCTGAAGCCGCCGAATAGTCCAACGAGCATTCTAGGCTGCTGGGTCATCAACCATACGCATCAGGCGAAAAAGAATGGTAAATTCATCGAGGTCACTGGGAAATTCGATGTAAATGTTTGGTATTCCCATCATGATCATTCGAAAACGTCCGTCTTTACGGAATCAGTTCCGTACAAAGACCGAATCCGACTGCATTACCGTGACGAACCGACATCAGGCCATGAAGAGGTGCTTGTGGAAGTCATTCAACATCCGAATTGTACAGAAGCAATCATTTCGGAATGCGGTGAGAAATTTCAAATTACAATCGAACGTGAATTGCTTGCTGAAGTCGTTGGCGAAACGAAAGTCTGCGTTACAATCCATGCCCAAGATTTTGAGGAAGAATGGTCTTTCAATAACGAATCATCGTCACATGGACACGGTGGCGGTCATGGGCGCGAACGGGAAGAAGCAAAAGGTCAAGGACCAGGCCACGATCATCCAAAAGGGAAAGATACATCGCCATTTTAAAGCCGGAGATTACTACCGGCTTTTTTCTATTGGCATGACTACGGAGCAAAAAACGCCTCTTGAGCCTACAGGAGATAGGTCATGCAGTCGTTGCCAATCGAACAGCGAAGGGTTCGATTTGCCGTATTTCCGCTTTCTTTGCGGGGATTAAGGCACTTTCAGGTCGCGGCGACTTTAGACTGCGTTTCATGTGGCTCAAAGTGCCACGTCGCATCCTAGCGGCGTTCTGCGCTTTTCTTTTTCCGAAATGTTTGCGTACAGAGGTACCTAAACAATTCATGTTATAATATGACCAACAATAAATGTAGTGAGGTTGACTAATGACTGGACATACACCAATGATTCAACAGTATTTAAAAGTGAAAGCGGAGCATGAGGATGCTTTCCTGTTTTTTAGATTAGGGGATTTTTACGAGTTGTTTTTCAAGGATGCGACAGAAGCTTCTCAAATCCTTGAAATCACATTGACGAGCCGTGATTCGGGTAGCCGGGATCGGATCCCGATGTGTGGCGTACCATACCATTCCGCAGCGGGCTATATTGAAACACTTGTCCGGAAAGGGCATAAGGTTGCCATTTGCGAGCAAACAGAAGACCCGAAAGCCGTGAAAGGGATTGTCAAACGGGAAGTCGTCAAAATTATTACACCCGGTACAATGACTGAAGGGAAGACCATTGACGCCAATACCAACCATTTCATAGGCGCTGTGGATAGTCTCGAAGGTGATGTATATGCACTTGCCTATCTGGACCTGGCGACAGGTGAAGGGAAAGTGGAACGTGTCGAGGGGGATGAACGGACGCTGATCGCTGAAATCGAAGCGCTTGGCATGAAAGAAGTCGTCGTCGATGAAAGGCTGCATCTTACGCTAAGTGATAGCATGGCAAAACGAGGCATCGTGTTGTCCATTGAATATGGGGAAAATAGGGTTGACGGTGCGAACCTTTTCAGCACGATACCCTCCACCGTGAAGAATGCCTGCGCGACGCTGATCACCTATTTGGAACGGACCCAGAAAACAGCGCTGGATCATATCCGGCCATTTGAATTTATCCAGAAACAAGCGAAATTATCCATCGATGCCAACTCCATGCGCAATCTGGAACTTGTCCAGTCAATCCGCAATGGCACAAAGGAAGGAACCTTATACTGGCTTCTCGATGAAACGGTGACGGCAATGGGAGCACGGAAACTGAAGATGTGGATCCACCAGCCACTCGCAGAAAAAAGCATGATTGAAAATCGGTTGAATACCGTATCGGAACTCATCGAATCCTATTTTCTACGCGATGAATTACAGACTAGTTTAAAAGAAGTCTATGATTTGGAGCGCCTTGCCGGAAGGATTTCCATGGGTAGTGCAAGTGGACGAGATCTAGCCCAACTGCGCAATTCGCTGCGTCGTGTACCCGCCATTCAAGCAGCGCTGCAAGAGTCGAATCAGCCTTTACTCAGCCAATTTGCGGACCGCATCGATACGTGCGAGGACGCCCTAAAAATCCTTGAATCCGCCATCGCTGAAAATCCGCCGTTATCGGTGAAAGAAGGCGGTATCATCAAAGACGGATACGATGCAAAATTGGATCAATACCGGGATGCGTCCAAAAATGGTAAGGCATGGCTTGCAGAACTTGAACGCGAAGAACGCGAACGGACGGGCATTAAAACATTGAAAATCGGGTATAACCGGGTTTTCGGCTACTTCATCGAAATTACGAAATCCAATATCCACCTTGCCGATCTGGAGCGCTATGAACGCAAACAAACGCTAGCGAATGCAGAACGGTACATAACTCCGGAATTGAAGGAAAAGGAGGACCTGATCCTGAATGCCGAAGCGGATGGACAGGAACTGGAGTACCGACTATTCAGCGCAGTCCGCGATTCGATGAAAACACATATTAGACGAATTCAACAGTTGGCAAGTGTACTGAGTGAGCTGGATGTCCTCCTTTCATTTTCCACAGTGACGGAAAAGAGGAATTACGTTAAACCGGTTTTCCATGACGGCAAAGCGCTAGAAATCAAAAACGGACGTCACCCGGTTGTTGAAAAGATGATGGATCATTCTCTCTACGTACCGAACAACTGTAAATTGACGGAAGAGGCCAATATGCTGCTCATTACGGGACCGAATATGTCCGGGAAAAGTACGTACATGCGACAAGTGGCCCTGACCGTCGTCATGGCACAAATCGGCTGTTACGTCCCTTGCGACCAGGCGCTACTCCCGGTCACAGATCAGATTTTTACAAGAATCGGTGCAGCAGATGATCTTGCGTCGGGACAAAGCACATTCATGATGGAAATGATGGAATCACAGCATGCCATTGCCAATGCAACTGGACAGAGCCTGCTGCTGTTTGATGAAATCGGACGCGGCACGTCAACGTATGACGGCATGGCGCTGGCACAGGCGATGATGGAGCATATTCACAACGAAATCGGTGCGAACACATTGTTTTCCACCCACTATCATGAACTGACCAATTTGGATAACGAATTGTCCAGGCTTGAAAATGTCCATGTTGCCGCAATGGAACAGGACGGCAAAGTGGTGTTCCTCCATAAGGTGATGGCAGGCGCGGCAGACAAGAGCTACGGGATTTACGTTGCAGATTTGGCGGGTCTTCCATCATCACTGCTGGATCGCGCAAAACTGTTGCTGACATCATTTGAAAGCAAGGATAAACTGTTGGTGCGGGAAGAGGAACCACAGCAATTGACATTCTTTGACCTTCCGCAGGAGGAGCAGGAAGGACCCGTACATTCAAAAGAACAACAGGAGGTACTGCAAGACCTTGATGGTGCTGATGTTCTGAATATGACGCCGCTTCAGGCATTGCAATACGTCCATGAATTGAAAGAAAAGCTCATCTCAGGGAAAGGGTGAATTGGATGGACATCATCAAAGTGATGGATGATTCGTTGTCCAATAAAATCGCGGCGGGAGAAGTTGTTGAACGTCCCGCTTCCATCGTGAAAGAACTCGTTGAAAATGCAATTGATGCGGACAGTACCGTTATTGAAATTGCATTGGAAGAAGCCGGGCTCCTCTCGATTCGCGTGACGGATAACGGGAAAGGGATGTCAAAACGCGATGCTATCCAGGCGTTTGAAAGGCACGCAACGAGCAAGCTGATGAACGAACATGACCTGTTTCGGATCCGGACACTCGGTTTCCGTGGGGAGGCACTTGCGAGTATTGCGTCCGTCTCTAAAATCACGATGTGGACGTCCGATGGGGAAACAGATGGCACGGAAGTTCACATTGACGGAGGCCAGCTGATAAAACACGGCAATGCCGCATTCCGCAAAGGGACGGACATTACCATTTCCCAGCTGTTTTTCAATACGCCTGCCCGATTAAAATATATGAAAACAATCCAAACGGAGCTCGGGCATACGATTGACTTGGTCAACCGCCTTGCACTTAGCCATCCGAAAATTGCGTTCAAACTGACCCATTACAGCCAACAGCTGTTACAGACAGCAGGGAGCGGAGATCAGCGTCGTGTCCTGTCCGATATATACGGTATAGCAGTCGCGCGTAAAATGGTTCCGTTTTCGGGAGAGAACGCGGATTATAAAGTGGATGGGTATGTCACATTACCGGAAATGACACGGGCGTCAAGAAACTATATGACGCTCATCGTCAATGGCCGATGGGTAAAGAGCCACGCGGTGAATCATGCGGTACTCGATGCATTCCATACGTATTTACCAATCGGCAGATCCCCGATTGCAGTCATCAATGTCGAAGGGGATCCCTATTTGACCGATGTCAATGTGCATCCTGCTAAACAGCAGATCCGGATGAGTAAAGAGGGCGAATTATTGACGCTCATCAAAGAAGCCGTCCAGAAAGCGATTCGAAAAAGCATCATCGTTCCGGATGCCATTAAAAAGGAACCGGCAAAAAAAATCCAGTCGGAGCAAGTGAATATGTGGGGGCAACTGCGACCGGAAAGGACCGTTTCGATACCGGACAATCCAGCTCCGGAACCGGTGCGGACTGTCCCGGTGGAAGATCATTTAGCTCCCAAACCAGAACAGGAAGCACAGCAGCCGTATCCGACGAACGAGATGCAACAAGTGCCGGAAGAGCCATGGGTCGTCAATGAAACGGTGGAAGTGCTGGAGGATACCGTCCAGCACGAACCTGAAAAAACCTTTCCTGCACTTGCGCCCGTCGGACAAGTCCACGGCACGTATATCGTTGCGCAAAACGAGGACGGTTTTTTCATGATTGACCAGCATGCTGCACAGGAACGTATAAAATACGAGTTTTTCAGAGATAAATTAAGTGAACCAGATCATGCCGAGCGTCAATTACTACTGATACCGCTCATGTTCCATTATTCGGCAGATGAAAAAACGAAGATTGAGGAAAATCGGATGCTGTTGGAAAACGTCGGCATCTATTTGGAGGAGTTCGGTCCCTCCTCATACGCTGTCAAAGAATACCCATCATGGTTCCCGGCAGGAGAAGAGACGGTCATCATCGAAGAGATGATTGAACAAGTAATGACGAAGCGTAAAATCGATATCGGCAAATTACGGGAAGAAGCGGCCATCATGATGAGCTGCAAGCGATCTATCAAAGCGAATCACCATCTGACGACTGCGGATATGGAAAGGTTGCTGAACGATTTATCCGCATGCGGCAATCCGTTCACTTGTCCGCATGGCCGGCCAGTGCTCATTCATTTCACAACGTACGAACTTGAGAAAATGTTTAAGCGGGTTATGTAAACTGGGCTTATCAGTAATGCTCATTGATTTGCAGTATATCGCAAAGGGAGGTATGCGTCGGTGAGGGAATTGACTATTGAAATGAATGACGGCTTTTTGGTCCATGCTGTTACATGGCTTCCGGAAGGTAATCCGAAAGGGCATATCCATCTGCTACATGGTATGGCTGAACACATTGCCCGGTACGCGGAATTTGCGCAATACCTCGCAGGAAAAGGATATCTCGTGACAGGACATGATCATCGCGGTCACGGTAAAACGGCTGAACTCAACGGCATCAAAGGTCATCTTGCCGATGAAGATGGTTTTGACCGTATTGTTCAGGATGCGTATGAAGTCGTTACGCATCTACGGAAAAAACAGCCATCTCCCCGCTTTCTGTTATTTGGCCATAGCATGGGATCGTTCGTGGCCCGCAGGTATATCCAATTGTACGGTTCGGAAGTGGATGTGGCCCTCTTGTCCGGTACAGGCGCGGATCCCGGTGTCATGGGGTCAGTTGGGCAGGCAGCCGCTTATTTCAATGGCAAACGCAACGGATTCGATCAACCGGACAGCAGTTTGAACAAACTCGTCTTCGGCAGGTTCAATAAATCGGTGGACCGACCGAAAACGCCGTTCGACTGGCTTTCCAGAAATCCCAAAGCGGTAGAGGAATACTTAGTTGATCCGTCATGCGGTATCATCCCGACTACAAAACTTTTCTCCGATCTCTTTGAAGGGCTTGGAAAAATCCATGCACCCGATGAAATAAGGAAAATCCCTAAACAGTTGCCAATCCTCCTGTTCTCAGGCAACGAAGACCCTGTAGGAGCCAATGGAAAAGGAGTTTGGCGGGTCGCAAAACAATACGAAAACGCGGGGATCGAACAGGTGACGGTTTTATTATTCGATGGGGGCAGACATGAAATGCTGCATGAAATAAATCGTCTATCTGTCTTTGAAACCGTTTATGACTGGATTGAAAAAACATGAAACATACACCAGAAGTGATTGCTATCGTCGGTCCGACCGCATCTGGCAAGACGGCGTTAAGTGTCGAGCTTGCAAAGGTGATCGGCGGCGAAGTGATTAACGGCGATGCCATGCAGGTCTATAAGAGACTTGACATCGGAACCGCGAAGATTACGGAAGAGGAAATGAGTGGCGTGCCACATCATTTGTTTGATGTGATGGAACCGGACGAACCGTTTTCCGTTGCAGCCTATCAAAAGGCGGTCCGGCATTGGATAACAGACATCCAAGAGCGTGGGAAAACGCCGATTATCGCGGGGGGAACCGGTCTTTACGTCCAAGCTGTACTATACGATTTCCGGTTTACGGAGGAAGCGGCGGACCTCGAAGTAAGGGAACGTCTGGAAAAGGAATTGGCGGAAAATGGAGCCGAACAGCTGTATGAAAAGCTGATGCGTCTTGATCCGAAAAGTGCCGAAAAGATCCATCCGAACAACCATCGTCGACTTGTCCGCGCATTAGAAATCCTCGAAGTGACGGGACTAACGAAAGACGAACAGGAAAAGGATGCCGGACACGCACCCCTTTACGATCACCTGCTCGTCGGCCTGCAAACGGACCGAGATGTACTATACGAACGCATCAACCGGCGTGTCGAGCTCATGATGGAAAAGGGGCTGCTGGAAGAAGCGCAACAGTTGTGGGATGACGGCATCCGCGGCGTCCAATCTGTCCAGGCAATCGGCTACAAGGAGCTTCACCAATACATCGAAGGCACGCTAGCGCTAGAGGATGCGGTGGACTTGATCAAAAAAAATACGCGCCATTATGCGAAACGGCAAATGACCTATTTTCGGAACAAACTGGACGTCACTTGGTTTGACACAGAATGTGGAACTTCACAAATTGTGCAAAAAGTTTTGACTAATTTGAAGGATTATGAAAATTCAAAGCGAATAAGTTATGTGGAGCAGGAGAAATAGAAGCGACCAACAGGAGGATTCCGCGTATGTCACAAAGAAACATGCAAGACGTTTTTTTAAACTCGTTACGAAAGAATAGTACTTTTGTAACGGTATTTTTAACGAATGGGTTTCAGTTGAAAGGACTTATTAAATCATATGATAATTATACTGTCCTACTTGAATCAGATGGAAAGCAGCAACTTATTTATAAGCATGCAATTTCCACTTATGTCCCATCCAAGCCAGTCATTTTAAAAGAAGAAGAGTAAACAAAAGCGCAGGGCGCCTGATTAGGGGCGACAACAAAAGCGGAACAGGGTGTAAGATGCCTGTTCCGCTTTTTACAGTCCAGCTTTCAATCAATCATCATGAATTTAGCAGACTGCCTATGTAATCAAAGTAATTATCCCTAACCGTTGACCTATCCGTCCAGACTGATAAGATAATGTAGTGACTATTTAAATGGAATGAGGAATAACGATGGGATTTATGGAACAAGACGAACTCCTTATGGACAAGGCGGAAGCCATCGAAGAAAAACTTGCGCCGTTTTTCAAAGGCGTCGAGAAAACTGCTTTTTACAATCAACGGAAAGTGCTTGCAGCGTTCCGTAAAAATAAGGTCAGCGATTTCCATTTATCTGGGTCGACTGGCTATGGATATGATGACAGCGGAAGGGATACGTTGGAACAAGTCTATGCTGACGTTTTCGGAGCGGAAGCATGTTTAGTGCGTAACCAGATCATTTCAGGGACGCATGCGATATCAATCAGTCTATTTGGCATTCTCCGTCCAAATGATGAACTGCTCTATATCACGGGGAAACCATACGATACGTTGGAATCCATCGTATCCGGTAAAGGGAAGGACACCGGATCCTTGGCGGACTATGGCATCACGTATAAACATATAGACTTGAAAGACGATGGCACGGTCGATTTCGAGGAAGTGGCGAAAAACATTCACGGTCAAACAAAGATGATTGGTATCCAGCGTTCAAAAGGCTACTCTGATCGTCCGTCGTTCATGGTGGATGAGATTGCCGAAATGATCCAAAAAGTGAAAGCCATCAATCCCGAACTCGTAGTTTTTGTGGATAATTGTTACGGAGAATTTGTTGAAGAGCAAGAGCCGACAGAAGTGGGTGCCGATTTGATGGCAGGTTCACTCATTAAAAATCCGGGCGGAGGACTTGTGCGGACGGGCGGTTATATCGCAGGGCGGGCCGATCTCGTTGAAAAATGTGCATACCGAATGACCTCACCGGGACTAGGTGCGGAAGCCGGTGCATCGCTTGATACATTGCTGGAAATGTACCAAGGTTTCTTTCTGGCACCGCATGTCGTCAGCCAAGCAGTCAAAGGAGCTTTATTCACGGCGGCTCTGCTGGAAGATTTCGGTCTAACGACATCGCCGCATTACACAGAAAAAAGAACGGATCTCATTCAAGCCGTCTCTTTTGCCAATGCAGACCAAATGATCGCCTTTTGTCAGACCATCCAAGCAAACTCGCCGATCAACGCCCACTACGCACCTGAGCCGTCCTATATGCCAGGCTATACGGACGATGTCATTATGGCAGCCGGAACATTCATCCAAGGCTCGAGTATCGAACTGACAGCGGACGGACCGATTCGACCGCCATACACCGCCTACGTCCAAGGTGGACTGACCTATGAGCATGTTAAGGCGGCGGTACTGTCATCCATAGGTAAACTGGTCAAGGACAAACTGATTGGGAATTGATGTGGGGACAATCATATCCCGCTAATCCCGATAAAAAGAGCTATTCCCAGTGCTATAGCATAGGGAATAGCTCTTTTCAATTTCTATAATTAATGAATCATCCGATAGACACCGACGACTTTGCCGAGAATCGATACGTTATCGACAATGATTGGATCCATCGATGTGTTTTCTGGTTGCAGACGGAAATAATCCTTCTCCTTGAAGAAACGTTTCACGGTCGCCTCGTCTTCTTCGGTCATGGCAACGACGATTTCGCCGTTGCGGGCGGTAGTTTGTTGTTTGACGACGACATGGTCGCCATTCAGGATACCTGCCTCAATCATACTGTTACCGACGATTTCAAGCATGAACAGGTTGTCCTCTGACGTACCGAATGATTCCGGGAGCGGAAAGTACTCTTCGATATTTTCGATTGCAGTGATCGGCAATCCGGCAGTCACTTTCCCTACGAGGGGAACGTGGAGGACACCCGGTTTCAATGCTTCCAATCCTTCCGGGTCGAGTATTTCGATGGCTCTCGGTTTCGTTGGGTCGCGTCTGATGAACCCTTTGCTTTCAAGACGAGCAAGATGCCCGTGAACTGTTGAACTTGAAGCCAGTCCGACTGCTTCTCCAATTTCTCTGACGGATGGCGGATACCCTTTTTTCTTCACTTCTTCTTTGATGAAAGTCAAAATGTCTTCCTGTCTTTTCGAGATTTTCTTCAATCCATTCACCTCTCAACTTGTAGTCTAGTTTTTCTAGGAGTCATAATTGAGACTTCTAACAACCGAATGTTTGCATATATTGAGTATATCAGCCGTCATGAAAAATGGCAAACACAAGTTCTAAATGGGTGTTGACAATTAAAATATTCTTTTTTATACTAAGAACATCTATTCCGAACAAACATTCGTGGAGGGGATTTTTATGACATACCTTAAAAACAACAGCTATATTATCCTTTTTTTTATAATCTGTGTTAGCTTTACAATTATTGGAGTGAACAAATTGACAAAAGAGCAAGCATATATGGAGATAACGGTTTCCGAAGGCGATTCACTATGGGCGCTCGCCCATCATCATAATGCCGAAAATCGACCGGTGAACGAATGGATTGAAGAAGTTATGAAACTGAATGATTTGTCGACCGCTACCATTCAAATAGGTACCGAGCTGCGGCTACCGACGATGCATACCGTGAATGACCACCATTTCGGCAATCAAATCGCGGAGGCTGTCGAATGAAGAATGTAGAGAAACGATGCGTCCTCTATTGCCGGGTGAGCACTGAGAAAAATACCCAGGAGATGTCCTTAAAGAGGCAGGAGGAAGAACTGAATGAACTGGCGGTGGAACTGAATCTTGAAATCGCAGGCGTTTTCGTGGACAAGCATAGCGGCTATGACATTGAACGCGATGGATTACTTAGTCTTCTCGATTTTATCCGCGATGAGGATGTGGATGCGGTTCTGATTCAGGACGAGACCAGACTGGGACGCGGAAATGCACGGATGGCGGTTTTGCATCTATTGGCGAAAACCAATACGGCGATATATTCCCATAATGACAGCGGACCGATTGCACTCAATGAGATGGATACGATGCTGCTAGAAATTTTAGCGATCGTCGAAGAATATCAGCGTAAGGTACATAATGCGAAGATTAAGCGCGGCATGAAGCGTGCGGTGAGGGAGGGGTACCGACCAGAGCGGAACTTGAAGAACAGGGGCAACGCGGAAGGCCGTGAACGGATTGAGGTTCCCATCAGCGAGATTGTTGCGCTGAGGGATAAAGGACTGACTTATGAAGAGATTACAGGCGTTCTGAAAGGCCTTGGACATGATATTAGCAAGGCGACCGTCCATCGTCGCTATAAAGAATATGAAATGGAGCAGGAAGGCTGATTGGTTGCACTTTCTGCTCTTTTTGTATACGTTCTAAGTATCTTTTAGTTAAATGGAGGAAACCATAATGCTTTCAGAAAATAAAATCAAGCGTATTAATGAACTATCAAAAAAATCGAAATCAACAGGTCTCACTATCGAAGAAGCAAAGGAACAGACACAATTGCGCAAAGAATACCTCGAAACCTTCCGCTCGTCCATGCGTGACACAATCGAGCATGTCAAAGTGGTCGATCCGGATGGCAATGACGTGACACCTGAAAAAGTGAAACAGGCACGGGGCAGCAAATACTTAAACTGACCTTTGCATTCAATCCTCTGATTGTCTACACTAGGAGATGGACAAACTAAACTAGATTCAGAATGCGAAAGGATGACAACAATGACTCAACAAATCGATCAACTTGCGATTAACACAATCCGTACACTTTCCATCGATGCAATTGAAAAAGCCAATTCCGGGCATCCGGGATTACCGATGGGTGCGGCACCGATGGCATACACACTTTGGACAAAACATATGCACCACAATCCTTCGAATCCACAGTGGTTCAACCGCGACCGCTTCGTCCTCTCCGCAGGGCACGGTTCGATGCTCCTTTATAGCTTGTTGCACTTGGGGGGCTATGGTCTTCCAATGGAGGAAATCAAGAATTTCAGACAATGGGATTCAAAAACACCTGGTCATCCTGAATATGGCCATACAGTAGGCGTCGAGGCAACGACAGGCCCGCTTGGACAAGGAATTGGAATGGCGGTCGGTATGGCGATGGCCGAGAGACATCTCGCTGCGACATACAATAAGCCTGGCTTTGATGTCATCGACCACCATACGTATGCACTGTGTGGCGACGGCGATCTAATGGAAGGTGTCGCTGCAGAAGCGATTTCACTTGCAGGTCACTTGCAGTTGAACAAACTAATCGTCCTTTACGACAGCAATGACATTTCCCTTGATGGGGAATTAGATATGTCTTTCACTGAAAATATCCGCAAGCGTTTCGAATCTTACGGATGGAATTATATCCGCGTAGAAGACGGTAATAATACCGGACTAGTTTCAAGCGCAATTGAAGAAGCAAAAGGGAACAGCGGCGGCCCTACAATCATCGAAGTGAAAACCGTGATTGGCTATGGTTCGCCGAATAAATCCGGTAAAGCGGACGCACACGGTGCACCACTTGGAGAAGATGAAATGAAATTGACGAAAGAGTACTACAAGTGGACGTTTGAAGAGGATTTCCATGTACCTGAAGGAGTCTATGAAACATTCCAAGAATCCGCAGAGAAATTGGGCGCTCAAAAAGAAAAGGAATGGAACGAACTCTTTACAAGCTACCAAGCTACACATGGGGAACTCGCACAACAGTTGCAAGATGCAATCGACCGTAAGCTCCCAGAAGGATTTGAAAAATCCTTGCCAGTATACGAGGCGGGTACATCGCATGCGACACGCTCTGCATCTGGTGACGCCATCAATGCGATTGCTAAAATAGTCCCAGCATTCTTCGGTGGGAGTGCAGACCTTGCCGGCTCCAACAAGACGACTATCAAAGGAGCAGGTGATTTCCTACCTGCGAATTATTCCGGCCGCAACATCTGGTTCGGCGTTCGTGAATTTGCAATGGGGACGGCACTGAACGGTATGGCACTTCATGGTGGTGTGCAAGTATTCGGTGGCACGTTCTTCGTGTTCAGCGACTATGTACGCCCGGCAATCAGACTTTCATCTCTCATGGGTGTACCAGTCACATACGTCTTCACACATGACAGTGTAGCAGTCGGCGAAGACGGCCCTACGCATGAGCCGGTTGAACATTTGGCTTCCCTGCGCGCAATGCCAGGTCTATCGGTCATCCGTCCGGCAGATGCCAACGAAACATCCGCTGCATGGCATACGGCAGTAACATCTGAAAATACACCGACAGTACTTGTCCTTTCACGCCAAAACTTGCCTGTGTTGCCAAAATCGGCTGAACTCGCAATGGAAGGCGTCAAAAAAGGTGCTTACACGGTTTCACCTGCGACAAAAGAGCAGGCGGACGCAATTTTACTCGCAACGGGTTCTGAAGTCAGTCTGGCTGTTTCCGCTCAGGCGAAACTATTGACTGAAGGAATCGACGTCGCTGTCGTTTCCATGCCATCATGGGATCTGTTCGAAAAACAAGACGAGGCTTATAAGCGTAGCGTTCTGCCAAAAGAGGTTAAAAAACGCCTGGCAATCGAAATGGGTACATCTCTTGGCTGGCATAAATACGTCGGTGACGAAGGTGCAGTCATCTCCATCGATACATTTGGGGCAAGTGCACCTGGCGATCGAGTCATGCAAGAATTCGGCTTCACAGAAGAAAATGTCGTTGAACATGTAAAAACAATCATCAACAGCTAAATAGAACTTGGCGAATGTTCCATTGTGCTTTAATAAGGCAATGGAACATTTTTCTTTTCTAAATTTTCAGTTATCTCTCTTTTACGACAATAATAGTGTGGTTCCATTCCGTAATCTGACAGCCTTTTTAGTGCAAAAGCTGTAGGCTATATGCATAGGAGGTGGCGGAAATGCGAGCATATGCAATTTATAAAGTGAAAGAGATGTACCAGCCCTTCATCATTGGCCGTGAAAGGCTGTTGTATGACTTATTAAAAGAAGATGGCCATCATAGTGATGATATGCCTGAGGTCCATTACTTATGTGACAAATTAGAAGAAAAAATGATTGATGAAGCAATCATCATGAATCTTGGAAAAGGATTTCCGTCGGTTGCATCTGGGGACAATGAATACAAACTGACGCATCCGGTGAAAGGATCCATTGTCATTTCACAATCATCCTATTCACTCAATGTCATCTGCGATGGATCCCGCATGTTGGATCTCGACCTGTTCGTCGCTTTATCCAGTTCGGACGACCGTTTCTTCGCCGTTATGGACGGACAAGGGGAATGGGGTTGGCTGAAGCCCGTCAAGTATGCAGACCTACGGATGAGGGAAGAATCTGTCCTTCTTTGACGGAATAATCAAAAACTAAGTAGAGGCTCACGTATCTTTTGCGGAGTCTCTATTTAGTTTGTCCAATGATTTATGAATAACGCAATTATTTTCCAGCCCTCCGTTGCTATTCACTGCCGCTATGTTGTATAATCCTTCATGGTAGAGTAAACTCGAATTACTGGAGTGAAGGAGGTTTAACGTATGGATACGATTTGGTGGATCCTAATCGTCATCGTCGCTTTAATTGGGGGAGTGGCCCTCGGATTTTTCATTGCACGTCAATATATGATGAAATATTTGAAAGATAACCCGCCAATCAATGAGGACATGCTACGAATGATGATGATGCAAATGGGACAAAAACCTTCACAAAAGAAGATCAATCAAATGATGGCACAAATGAACAAAGCGAGCGAAAAATCTAGCAAGAAGAAATAAGTTGATAGAATGCGGTTTCGAGGTGTTTTATCGGCTGTTTCAATGGCTAATTTTACGGTTGTTCATGCGAGATAATACCTGTATTTTATGCTCAGGTTAATCCTTCATATGATTTTG
>CAWJLH010000001.1:0-9736 GCA_963843665.1 uncultured Caryophanaceae bacterium | reverse complement strand
AAAAAAAGTGCTAGGTACCGTTTGAGTATTGAATAATAAAAGGCACCTGGATCTAATACAATTCGGAATTGTATTAGAACCAGGTGCCTCAAATTATATTCATGATCCTTCTAAATCCAACCGTTCTAATACGCTTTCCAATGAAGGCATACCACTTTGGGCGCCTTTTCTCTCAACGGATAGGGAAGCACTTGCATTGGCGAATTTTACTGCTTCTTCAATACTTTTTCCTTCTGCGATTGCAACAGCGAAGCTTCCGTTAAACGTATCGCCAGCGCCGGTTGTATCGATAGGATTCGTTTGAAATCCTTTGATGAATCGATGCTTTTCGCCGTCGTAAAAACGTGCACCTTTATCACCCAAGGTCACGATTAGCTTATTCGAATAACGTTCTAATGATTGCTCGATTTGTTCACCAAAGATGCTCATACATTCAGACTCGTTCGGTGTAATATAAGTGGCCAAATCGATGAATTCCTGTTTGAAATGATCGACAGGTGCCGGATTTAATACAACAGGAATGTGATGTTCCTGACAGATTTCTAGTGCCGCATGGACGGTCTCTGTCGGTATTTCCAACTGGATGACGACCAGTTCACTGTTTATGATTTCATGTTTAACCTGCTCGAGTTTAGCAGGTGTCAAACGGTTATTGGCACCGGGAACGACGATAATCCGATTATCGGCATCTGAAACAATGATGGAAGCGATGCCTGTCGTTTCATCGGGAACTAAAAACAAGTGATCTGTTTTTACGTTTTCTTGTTGTAAGGAGGCCAATGCCATCTTGCCATATTCGTCAGTGCCGCAAGCGCCGATTATTTGGGCTGCCTTCCCTAATCGCGCAATGGATACGACTTGGTTTGCACCTTTTCCACCAAAAAAAGTTGCAAAAGCGTTTCCTAATGTCGTTTCCCCTTTTGCGGGTACGCGATTTGTTTCAACAACCAGATCTATATTGATGCTTCCGATTACAGTAATCACAAGATCACCTCACTTAAAGGAATATACTATTTCGTGGAATTGACTTTAGTACTTTTTAAGCGCATCAATCATGAGTTTCCAAAAACCTTCTACATCGAGTTCTACGCCAAACTTCGCATTCACTTCTCTACCCGTGACCCCGTGCAGATCAATTAACGTAGTACCAGCAGTAAACTCAGCCTTCGTTTCCACGACAATGTTGACATCTTTCATCGTAAACAATTCAGGTGCGACTAAGTAGGCTACTGTGAGGACATCATGAACCGGAGCCCCGTCAAAGTCGAACATCTCTTTATAGGTCGATGCGAAAAATACTAACAGTTCACCGACAATGTTAGAGACATGATTATCAATTTGATTCACTTGCTCGATCACTTCTTTTGTCGCTAAAGCCTGATGCGTGATATCCAGTCCCATTACGACAGTTGGAATGCCACTCTCGAAAACCTTTCTGGCGGCTTCCGGATCAGCCCAAATATTAAATTCGGCAGTAGGCGTCCAGTTGCCGAATGTTCCGCCACCCATCAGGACAATCTCTTCAATATTCTCCTTAATTTCAGGTGCTTTCGTTAGCGCTAACGCAATATTTGTTAACGGTCCTGTTGGAAGGATGGTCACAGGTTCTGTTGACTCTTTCACCAATCGAATGATCGTATCCGCCCCGTGCTCCTCACTCCAGCTACGAGATGGTGCAGGCAATTCCGGACCGTCCAGACCTGAATCCCCATGAATCCCAGGTGCCGTTTCCCTTATTCGAACCAATGGCTCACTAGCTCCTTTAGAAACCGTTACATCCGTTAATGAAACCAAATCACAAATTTTCAATGCATTATCCGTCGTCTTTTCGATTTCAGCATTTCCTGAAACTGTTGTAATTGCCAAAATTTCCAAACTCGGTTGTACTGCTGCTAAAATGATCGCAATTGCGTCATCGTGTCCTGGATCACAATCCATAATAATTTTTCGAGTAGTCATCATAATTCCTCCTAGTTGTAAATTACATAATAAGCCCAATCATCGTCCCTGAAATGACAGAGGCAAGTGTTGCTCCTAATAATAGTTTTAACGCGAATTTTGAAACATAATTTCCTTGTTTTTCACTAATGGATTTGATGGACCCTGAGACAATCCCTACGGTTCCAAAGTTTGCAAAACTCACTAAGTATACGGAGACTATCGCAACTGTTTTATCGGAGAGATTGCCTGATATTTCGCCGAAATTCAACATCGCCACAAATTCGTTCGTAATCAGTTTTGTAGCCATAATGCCGCCAGCTTGTACAGCCTCTGCCCACGGGACCCCCATTAAGAAGGCGATTGGTGCAAAAATATAACCAATCATTGTTTGGAAGGAAATGTGGAATACGCCTTCGAACATCACATTCACCAATTCCATCAAGGCTATGAAGCCTAAGAGCATCGCAGCGACGACAATGACAATTTTAAAGCCATCCATGACGCTATCGCCAATCATTTGGAAGAATGGAACTCGTTTCGTTTCTTCGATTTGCATGAGATCCTCTTTTTCGTCTAAATCATACGGGTTAATAATATTCGCGACGATTAGTGCACTAAATACATTGAGCACAACGGCCGTTACAACAAATTTTGGCTCAATCATCGTCATGTAAGCCCCAGCCATTGCCAAACTGATTGCGCTCATAGCTGACGTACAAATGGTGTAAAGTCTTTTTTGAGATAAAAGTGGTATTTGTTTGACGATCGTTAAGAATACTTCGGGTTGTCCAAGAACAGACGTAGAGACGGCAAAATAGCTTTCCAGTTTCCCCATACCTGTTAATTTACTTAGCAATAAACCCAAATATTTAATGATGAATGGAAGTACTTTTATGTAGTTCATTATGCCGATTAAAACAGCCATGAACACAAGGGGTAGTAGCGCTACAAAGAAAAACGTTGTTGCCCCTTCATTGACCATACCACCAAATACAAATTGAATGCCTGTATCAGCGATCGCCAATAATGCTTCGAAAAACGCGCCTACTTTGGTAATCACAATGAGACCTATATCCGTATTTGTCATGGCGTACACCAATACGATTTGTATAGCTAACATGAGTAGAATACGTTTATATTTTATTTTTTTGCGATCATTACTAACTAGAAAAGCGATACTAAAAACGAGTAAAATTCCTGTGAGTAAGAAAAGAATGTTCAAGTGAATCCTCCTTTTGTGGCAGCGTTTACATTCTTTACCTAAAAACAATTACTAGACAGTCTAGGCTTATCAAAGTTCCGCTCGATAGTAGCCTCCCGTGCAAAGAATAGGGAATGTTTCATTATTTTTAGATAATTGTTTTTGGATTAAACACTTGTTTAGTATAAGCTTTCATACCTAATTGTCAATGAATTTAGAAAGAGTTTTATTAGTCGGAATTCGGGTACTATTTTAATCCTCTTGTTGAAGAACAACTTTAGGCTCGTTTTTAGTTAAACTAAATAAAAAATGCCTTATCCGCATTAATGTCCTGGACAAGGCATTTTCAAACATGTTCATTTTCTTACATCAATTCATTCTCCAGTAGATCAAAAAATTGTGAGTCGTTTGGAAAGCGAACACTTTTTTCTTCTTATAATATACTTAATTCTCGATCTTTTAAATCACTGATAAACATATGACCCGGTGCATGCGTAATCATGATGGCAGGTTTACTTTCCATCGCAACCGCTTGAGGAGTTACACCACAGGCCCAAAATACGGGGGTTTCGCCTTCTTTAATCGTTACGGAATCTCCAAAATCAGGCTTCGAAATGTCCTGAATCCCAATCTGACTTGGGTCTCCGATATGGATGGGCGCACCGTGGACGCCAGGTAAATTCGTCGTAATTTGGATGGCCCGGATGGCATCTTCAGGCGACATTGGACGCATGCTGACTACGGTTGGTCCTTCGAACATCCCTGCTTTTTCACATTGGATATTCGTTTTATACATTGGGACGTTGCGGTTTTCCTCGATATGCCGAATCGGAATACCGTTTTCCAGTAATGGCGTTTCAAAGGTGAAACTGCAACCGAGCAAGAAACCGACCATATCATCTTCCCAGTATTCCGTGATATCCGTCACTTCGTTCGTATAGACACCATCTTTGTAAATTCGGTATTTCGGAATATCCCGGCGGATGTCCGCATCTTTTGCTATTTTACTTGGATGGAAAGAGCCCGGCTCAGTGACATCGAGCAAAGGGCAAGGCTTTGGATTTCGCTGGCAAAATAAAAGAAAATCAAAAGCATGCTCTTTTTTTAAAATCACTAGATTCGCCTGCGTGAACCCTTTGGACATCCCTGCAGTCGGTCCTGTAATTTCTTGTTTACTTATCAGTTCCCTGATCTCCGTCGGGGAAATCATAGCATAATCTTTCATAATTTAACCCGCTCCTTTGCAATTTATCTCATGTTATTTAAACAGCAATGGAATTTGTTCAATCAGTGTAATGATCCCTAAAACCCCCATGACAAGTGTGACGATTCCGCCTCCAATGGTTAACCAGATTGGATGCTTATAATCTCCGACGATACTTTTCTTATAAGCAGCAATCAACAGTGTTCCTAGCGCGAGTGGCAAAATCAGTGCATTTAACGCGCCTACAAGAAGAAGTACAGTCACAGGGCGTCCAACAAATGCAAATGTCAACGTTGAGATGACGATAAATAGGATAATGATCCAGTTATGATATTTTTCGATGACTGGACTAAATGAACGTATGAAAGAAACGGACGTATAAGCAGCTCCTACAACGGATGTAATGGCAGCTGCCCACATGATGACGCCAAACATTCTATATCCGATATCGCCAGCAGCAAGTTGAAATACGGACGCAGGTGGATTATCCGGATCGATTGCAAGACCCTGTGTAACAACACCAAGAACCGCTAAGAATAAAGCCACTCGCATAATGCCTGTCACTAAAATGCCTGTTATCGAACTTTTGGTGACTTCCGGTAATGATTCGACGCCTTTTACCCCTGCGTCAAGCAACCGATGACCACCGGCAAACGTAATATAGCCGCCAACGGTTCCACCGACGAGTGTCACAATGGCAAAGATACTGATCTGTTCCGGTTTAAATGTATTGACGATCGCTTCTCCAACAGGTGGAGAAGTGCTGATGGCGACATACATCATCAATAGCATCATGACCAAACCAGCAATTTGAGCTACCCGGTCCATTGCTTTCCCAGCTTCTTTTACGACGAAAATAAAGATGGCAAATAGTGCACTAATAATGGCACCTGTAATCGGGTCCATCCCGAACATGGCGTTTAAACCGAGTCCCGCTCCTGCAACGTTCCCGATATTGAAGGCCAACCCACCCATAACGATCAAAATGGCGAGGACAACACCTAATCCAGGCAATACTTTGTTGGCAATTTCTTGTCCGCGCAATCCGGAAACGGCGATAATTCGCCACACATTTACTTGGGCAAAAATATCCAAAATCAGTGAAATCAAAATAACAAATCCAAAACTTGCGGCCAATTGTTGTGTGAATACAGTTGTTTGTGTTAAAAACCCTGGACCGATTGAAGAAGTGGCCATGAGGAATGCCGCACCAAGTAAGACACTCTTCGTCGTCTTCTGTTTCACTTCAGACACGCCTAATTTATGCTCACCCATTTAGAAAACTCCCTCTTAGCTGTGAAATGCTGTTACAGCAATTTTATTGTTTGTTAGTGTCTCATGAATATATTTCGCAAAATCAAGTGCGTGTTCTCCGTCACCATGAATACAAACTGTATCGGCTTTTAAGGGAACTTCCGTCTGCTGTTGGGAAGTGACTCTTCCTTCTGTCACCATTTTGATTACTTGTGAAACGGAGTGCTCTTGATCGGTTATTAAGGCATCCGCTTGAGAACGTGATGTCAATGACCCATCCGATTGATAGGTACGATCGGCAAATACTTCGTGCGCTGTGCGAAGACCCAATTTTTCTCCCGCTTTTGTCAATTCGCTGCCGGATAGTCCGAATAGGACGAGGGAAGGCGAGACATCATAAACCGCTTGAGCAATCGCTATTGCCAATTCTCTATCTTTGGATGCCATCTGGTATAAGGCCCCATGAGGTTTAACATGTTGCATCGTTTCCTTGTGGATGGTCAAGAATGCTTGAAGCGCACCGATTTGGTAGACGACCATATCATAACCTTCTTGTGGTGTGATATTCATATTGCGTCGGCCGAATCCGTTTAGATCAGGTAAACCGGGGTGAGCGCCAATTTTCACACCATGCTCGATGGCAAGCTTGACGGTATCCCTCATGACTGTTGGGTCGCCCGCATGAAATCCACATGCAATGTTTGCCGATGTGACATATTTTAAGATTTCTTTTTGTTCGCCGAGTTGATAGCGGCCAAAACTTTCGCCCAAATCACAATTTAAATCTACTTGATACATTCCCTATCCCTCCAGTTTTGTATGAAAACGTAAGTAAGCGATTACAAGATAATGGGTTCCGAAATACGGAACTTAAGTTTTGAAACGATAGTTTATTCTAGCACAGATTAATTTTGTTGAAAACAACATAATTTTGTATGAGTTAAAATATTTCAACTAACGAGATTTCATACTTGTCTTTTATTTTTCCCTCTTTATAATGAGTATATAATCCGTTTAATAGAATTAGATTCCCGAATTTCGGAACTTTAGGAGCTGTTCACATGACAATACAACATACGGTAGTGACGATGAAACCGTTAGGGGATTCCGCACTCATGGTTCAACTCGGGGATGGAATGGATCCTTCGATTCATGAAAAGGTCAAGAATTTATCGGTATTATTGGATGAGCAACCATTTGAAGGATTTATCGAGTCCGTACCTGCCTACAATAACGTCACCATCTATTACAATCCATATGCAGTCTATCTTTCCCAAATCGGTGAAGAAGGGTTCACTCCGTTTCAAAAAGTGAGCGCTTTCATGAGTGAATTAGTTCAACAAATCGGAAGGAAGCAGACTTTTGAAGAAAGAACCATTACGATTCCTGTATATTATGGGGGAGAGTTTGGCCCGGATTTGGAATATGTAGCGACGTATCACGGTTTGTCCAACGAGGAAGTGATACGAATCCACTCTGAAAATGAATATTTAGTCTATATGATCGGCTTTGCACCCGGTTTTCCATTCATGGGGGGCATGAACGAAGCCATTGCCACCCCGCGAAAAGAATCACCGCGGTTATCGATTGCCCCGGGTTCGGTCGGGATTGCCGGAAAACAAACGGGCGTGTATCCATTGGAAACTCCCGGTGGGTGGCAAATTATCGGAAGCACGCCAAAGAAGCTATTTCTTCCTAATATGTCACCGCCTACATTATTGCAATCCGGGGACAAGATCAGATTTGTTCCGATCTCCCTTGAAGAATATCGAAGCGTTGAGGAGATGATGGAATGACCGTCAAAGTACTTCATCCAGGTCTAATGACAACGATTCAAGATTTGGGGAGATTCGGTTCACAACAATATGGGGTCGTTGTCAGCGGTGCGATGGATTATTATTCCCTTCGAATCGCCAATTTACTGGTCGGAAACGAACAAAGCGAAGGTGTACTTGAAATCACATTATTCGGGACTTCCTTGGCGTTTCAGCAGGATCGGTTAATTGCCATTACGGGCGGAGATTTGCATGTCACGATTGACGGGGAACGTGCACCGATGTGGCGACCGATTGTTGTCGCGAAAGGGTCCGTCTTGAAATTCAACTATGCAGTTCATGGATGCAGGGCATATGTGGCTTTTGCAGGCGGCATCGATGTACCAGCAGTGATGGGCAGTAAAAGTACGTATATACGTGCGGGGATTGGCGGGTTCTATGGAAGGGCATTGCAAAAAGGGGACGTATTCCGTTGCGGGGAAATGGAGGAGCGTAGCCGATCACTTGTCCGTGAATTGGAGGAGATGCAGGATCAGTTGACTTGGGCTGTCAATTATAATTCGCTTCTTCATTTAGAGCAGACGCAGACAATCCGTGTTTTGAAAGGGACCGAATTTGATCGTTTTGATGAAAAAAGTCAGCAAATGCTATTTGATGCTTCTTATACACTGACGACGAATTCCGACCGGATGGGTTCGCGACTGGAAGGCCCTGTCCTGTCATTGAGTGAGGAATTTGAACTGCTTTCTGAAGGGGTTACGTACGGAACGATCCAAATCCCACCCAATGGTCAACCGATTATTTTAATGGCAGATCGTCAAACAACAGGCGGCTACCCGAAAATCGGTCAAGTGATCACCGCTGATTTACCAAGTTTGGCCCAGTTGAGACCGGGAGCAACGATCCAGTTCAAGGAAGTGTCGCTTGAACAAGCCGAAAAAGCATTATTGAGAAATGAACGGATCATTCAAGAAATAAAAATGGCGATCAATTTAAAAGGAACGGTGAATCAAGGGGAGAGGTCCTAAGGAAATGGGGCAAGCTCCACATGGATTGCTATAAGGAGTAGAGTTACAACAATTACATGCTTAAAAAACAACATCCTCCATTCGCGTATAAAAAACCGTGAATGGAGGATGTTGTTTTTTAAAAAATCGACACTAGTAGCCTAATTGGTTCGAAATTTCTTGGGCAGCCGTGATTACCTTTTCCGCAAGTTCCGGAATGCGGGCGTTTTGATAATTGGCTTCGATCCCGGCAATACTAATTCCAGCAATGACCTTGCCATGATGATTGAAAATAGGGGCGGCGATGGCGGATGTATGATTTTCCAATTCGGAATGACTCAGTGTGTATCCATCCTCCTGGGCTTGATGAATCGTTTTGATTAAGTGCTCTTTATTCGTTATCGTCCCGTCCGCAAAAGGTTTTAGCTCAGTGGATGCAAGATATTTAGCAATCTCTTCATCCGACAAATGCGACAAAATGACACGGGAACAAGCCCCTGCATATAAGGGACTTCTTCGGCCGACTGCAGTATACAACCGAACTTTTTGATATGTATCGATTTTCTCAATATAGATGGCTTCGTCGTCTTGTCTCATAATCAAGTTGATGGCTTCTTTGACGTCATTATGCAAGTCTTTCATAATAGGATAGGCAACTTGCCGAATGTCCAACCTTTTTGATACGAGATCACCGTATTTCAAGAAAAGCAGACCTAACCGATATTTTGAATCGGCTCCTTTTTCGATAAAACCCATTTCTTCGATGGACATCAGCATCCGGTAAACAGAAGTCTTTGGAATGCCCGACAAATCAATGATCTCTTGGAAGGTCAGCTCTGCATGGTCGATAAATAAATTTAAAATATCTAATGAACGGACAACCGTTTTGTTTTTATTTGTCATAGGAACTCCTTCTTAGATTTCACTTTGATTTTATTGCTATAAAATTAGAAAGCGTTTTCTTTGTTACTGTTATAGTTTACAACTGTGTAAGCGCCGACCTTGCTCGCCTCACCCGCATTGACGAGGGAATAATAAATGACATAGGCAACCGGGAAAAGTACAGCGGAGAACAGAAACCCGCCGATTAAGGCACGCATCCCTGCAAATAACAAGGGCGGCGAGTACGGAATAGCCTGCTTGTAAATTGGCCAACCGCCCTCCATATACAAACCAAAAATAAAAGTGACAAAGTAGGCTTTGTGAAAAATATCCGATAATACTTTCATTGTACATCATGAAATCAGACTTCGGGGAAAGTTCAAGCAAATGATTGGAATACGGATAGTTGAAGGGGGGATAAGATGAGATTTCAAAGAGGCTGAATGGTACCTATTGCATTCTGCATGTTTAG